>CAKRGF010000058.1 GCA_934322085.1 uncultured Eubacterium sp. | reverse complement strand
GATAAACGAATCAAATCAAGAAGAACAAACTCTAACTGTTCACGAGTATTATTCAACAGCCAATTCTTATATTCTTCTACTGTTCTTCCAAAAAAATCATCTGCACTTTTAAAAGAAGTATTCATAGCAGGCTGATATAATGGATCTGATATTTTTCTGTGATCATCAAATCGCTCATCAATATCATATATTTCGAATCCATACTTTTTCGCTAATGCGCGTGAAATGGTTGTTTTCCCACCACATGGTGTTCCCGCTATAAAATAAACATTTTTTAAGTACTCTTTCATTACATTATCTTGAAATATCATTACAAAATCTCCTTTATTAAATAGTTTTTGCGTTTTGTCTATACATAAAACTATTTAACATAGTCCTATGTATTTAGATATTTCTTAAACGTAAAAACATCATCATTTCTGTCACCTCCAAATTTCCGATTTACATTTCTATTTTCACATCTTGATTATATCAGTTCCTTTTCGCAGGCACAACTAAAATTTACTTCTCTATAAAATTCATTTATCGGAATTTATTTACAAATGTAAAAAAAAATATTTTCTTCCTTGTTCCTGAGTAGCACCAATTTTATTATAAAAATGAATTGACGGTGTGTTCCATTCAAGACAACTCCATTCTATTTTTAAATAACCATCTTGCTTAACAAATTCTTCTATTTTTGAAAAAAACAGTCTTCCTAATCCACAATGACGGTATTTTTCATTCAAAAACATATCTTCCAAATGAACCCCTGCTTCTGCGGCAAATGAGCCAAACATCGGATAATAAATAGCATATCCGATGGACTCATTATTGTATTCAGCAATCAATACTGTTGCTACTTTCTTTTCAAATATCCAATAACACAAATCTTCTTGGGAAGCTGTCATATCCTGAGGTCTTTTTTCATATACAGCCAAACCTTTTATCATTTTTTGTATCTCTGGTATATCATTTTCATTTGCTTTTCTTACACTAAATTTTCCATTCATTCCTTCTTCTCCCTTTATTTTTTTATAAAATACAGTCCAATAAGGCATATAACTATACCAATTATTTTGTTCACCGTTATCGTTTCATGATACAGAATTGCCCCAACAATAATTAATGCAATTGCTAAAAATGCACTCTGCACAATTGATGCTGTACTTACTGCCCACCCATTTTTATACGCATAAATAAAACCGACTTCCAATCCAACAACAGATATACCAAGAAAAATTGGTGCCCAGTTTGTTTTCATATACTCTTGTAATAAATTGCCATTCTTATTCATCACAAAATACATAATAGCAGAACAAACTGCTCCTACAAGATACGTTATTGTCATAGATGCCATAACATCCATATTCTTTGGAACTCCTTTTGCACAAATCTGATAAATAATGTTTGAGAATATCACCAGTGCTATTGGCCATATCATTGACATTTTTATCACCTCCTTAAAAAAAATACAGTCAAACTAAAATTAGCCTGACTGTTGGTAGGTGCTCACCCATTGGAATCAAGTATAACAAATTATTTTAAAAACATCAAGTATAGTCCTCATTCTGTAACTCTACTTGTTTTCCTCCTCATCAGATATAATGTTTTTGACAACTTTTCTGACAACTACTAAATGACAAATATATAAAGAATTTGTTTTTTATAATCCTTAAGAAACAAAAAAGAGACCAGACTACTCTGATCTCTAGTGAGGCATCGGGGACTCGAACCCCGGACAACTTGATTAAAAGTCAAGTGCTCTACCACCTGAGCTAATGCCCCATAATGCCTAGAGCCGGAATCGAACCAGCGACACAAGGATTTTCAGTCCTCTGCTCTACCAACTGAGCTATCCAGGCGGATAATTGCGGGGGCAGGATTTGAACCTACGACCTTCGGGTTATGAGCCCGACGAGCTGCCTGACTGCTCTACCCCGCGATAATCAATAATGATAATCCATAATCTTTCGTAATTATATCAAATCACTTTCCCAATCCACAGAAATATTATCTATGGAAGTGGGCGGAGAAGGATTCGAACCTTCGAAAGCGTAGCTAACAGATTTACAGTCTGCCCCCTTTGGCCACTCGGGAATCCGCCCATAAAGCCGACGACCGGACTTGAACCGGTAACCTGCTGATTACAAATCAGCTGCTCTGCCAATTGAGCCACGTCGGCATGAATGGGGCCTACAGGGCTCGAACCTGTGACCCTCTGCTTGTAAGGCAGATGCTCTCCCAGCTGAGCTAAGACCCCGTACTTTGTGAATCCCTATATGAAATTCTAATGAAGCATTTGCTTCAACGACCCAGATGGGACTCGAACCCACGACCTCCGCCGTGACAGGGCGGCGCTCTAACCAACTGAGCCACTAGGCCATCCACGAAATATATTCGTAAAAGATACTAGATAGTACCTTCAAAACTACACATTGATGTTTCTCTCTTTGAACCAACAAGGTCAAGCCTTCGACCTATTAGTATCCGTCAGCTACATACATTACTGCACTTCCACCTCGGACCTATCTACCTCGTCGTCTTCAAGGGGTCTTATTGACTTATTGTCAGGGATATCTTATCTTGAGGGGGGCTTCACGCTTAGATGCCTTCAGCGTTTATCCCGTCCCGGCTTGGCTACCCGGCTATGCATTTGGTAATACAACCGGTACACCAGAGGCCAGTCCACCCCGGTCCTCTCGTACTAAGGGCAGCTCCTCTCAAATATCCTACGCCCGCGCCGGATAGGGACCGAACT
>CAKRGF010000057.1 GCA_934322085.1 uncultured Eubacterium sp. | reverse complement strand
TCGTCGTAGGACCTGAACTTAAGATTTATCAGTGCGGTCTGCCAAAAGAGATGGCAATTGAGCTTTTCAAACCATTTGTTATGAAAGAACTGGTTGCAAATGGAACTGCTCATAATATTAAAAATGCAAAGAAAATGGTAGAGAAGTTAGAGCCTGCTGTATGGGATATCCTCGAAGAAGTAATTCGCGAGCATCCGGTTATGTTAAACCGTGCCCCTACACTTCACCGTCTGGGTATTCAGGCATTTGAACCAATCCTTGTCGAAGGTAAGGCAATCAAACTTCATCCACTCGTATGTACAGCGTTCAACGCCGACTTCGATGGAGACCAGATGGCTGTGCATTTGCCACTTTCCGTGGAAGCACAGGCAGAGTGCCGTTTCCTTCTGTTGTCTCCAAACAACTTGTTGAAACCATCCGATGGTGGTGCCGTAGCCGTACCTTCTCAGGATATGGTCCTTGGTATTTATTATCTGACACAGGAGAGAACTCCGGAGCAGGGCGCAAAAGGAACGGGACGTTTCTTTAAAGATATGAATGAGGCAATTATTGCCTATGAAAACCATGAGATTACACTTCATGCCAAAATTAAAATCCGTCGTTTTGGCGTAAATGATGCAGGCGAAGAAGAATCTCGTATTATTGAATCGACATTGGGAAGATTTATTTTCAATGAGATTATCAGCCAGAACCTTGGCTTTGTTGATCGAAGCGATCCGGATAACTACTTGAAGCTGGAAGTGGATTTCCACGTTGGCAAAAAGCAGTTGAAACAGATTCTGGAAAAATGTATTAACAATGAAGGTGCGACAAAGACAGCGGAAACGCTTGATGCAATTAAAGCACTTGGTTATAAATATTCGACAAAGGCAGCAATGACTGTTTCGATTTCTGATATGGAAGTGCCGGCAACGAAGAAAGATTTGCTTAAGCAGGCAGAAAATACGGTTGAGGTTATTTCTCAGAAATACCGCCGTGGTCTGTTGACTGAGGAAGAGCGTTACAAATCTGTTGTTGAGACATGGAAAACTGCCGATGATCAGATTACACATGACTTGCTGAGTGGTTTGGATGAATTGAATAACATCTACATGATGGCGGACTCTGGAGCCCGTGGTTCGGATAAGCAGATTAAACAGCTTGCCGGAATGCGTGGTTTGATGGCAGATACATCCGGTCGTACCATCGAACTTCCAATCAAGTCAAACTTCCGTGAAGGTCTTGACGTATTGGAGTACTTTATTTCCGCGCATGGTGCTCGTAAAGGTCTTTCCGATACAGCGCTTCGTACAGCCGATTCCGGATATTTGACAAGACGTCTTGTTGATGTATCCCAGGAATTAATTATTCGTGAGACGGATTGCTGTGAGAGCCGCAACCGTGCAGAGATTCCAGGTATGTGGATTAGCGCATTCATGGATGGAAAAGAAGTAATTGAGACACTTGAGGAGAGAATTACAGGACGTTATTCCTGTGAAACAATTCTTGATGACGATGGTGAAGTAATCGTTAAGGCAAATCATATGATTACGCCAAAACGTGCAGCACGCATTGTAAATACAAAGAAAATTATCGATGCCGGTGATAAGGCACAGGTTAAGATTCGTACGATTCTTACTTGTAAATCACACATTGGTATTTGTGCGAAATGTTATGGTTCGAACATGGCAACAAAAGAACCGGTACAGGTTGGTGAAGCAGTTGGTATTATCGCTGCCCAGTCCATCGGTGAACCGGGTACACAGCTTACCATGCGTACGTTCCATACCGGTGGTGTGGCCGGTGATGATATCACACAGGGTCTTCCTCGTGTCGAGGAGCTTTTCGAGGCAAGAAAGCCAAAGGGACTTGCTATTATTTCCGAATTTGCAGGAAAAGTCCAGCTTCGTGACACCAAGAAGAAACGTGAAGTGGTTATTACAAATGAAGAAACCGGACAGAGCAAAGCTTATCTGATTCCATATGGTTCCCGTATTAAAGTATTGGAAGGACAGGAATTAGAGGCTGGTGACGAGCTGACAGAAGGTAGTGTAAATCCACATGACATCTTGAAGATCAAAGGTGTTCGTGCAGTTCAGGATTATATGCTTCGTGAAGTACAGCGTGTATACCGTCTGCAAGGTGTAGAAATTAATGATAAGCATATCGAGGTTATTGTACGTCAGATGCTGAAGAAGATTCGCATTGAGAACAATGGGGATTCTGATTTCCAGCCTGGTGTTATGGTAGATGCATTGGATTACGAGGATGTAAAAGAGCAGCTTGAAGCTGAGGGCAAACAGCCACCAGAAGGCAAGCAGGTTATCCTTGGTATTACAAAGGCATCTCTGGCAACGAATTCCTTCTTGTCAGCGGCGTCTTTCCAGGAGACAACAAAGGTATTGACCGATGCAGCAATTAAGGGCAAAGTGGATCCGTTGATTGGTTTGAAAGAGAACGTTATTATTGGTAAGCTGATTCCGGCTGGAACCGGTATGAAGCGTTATCGTAATATCAAGCTGCACAGTGACCTGGTAGACAGTCTTGAGCCGCCAGAACCAGAAGAAGAGGTTTTGGAAGTGGTAGAAGACGAGAAAGAGAAAGAAGTAAAGATTCTCGTAAAAGAGCCAGATGTTGAACTGGATATTGCAGAAGACGAAGAAATTGCTATGACAGAACCAGATGATGATGTGGTAACAATTGAAGAGTAATTAACAAAATTTGAAACAGGTGTTTTGCTATATGGCAGAGCACCTGTTTTTTTGCTTTTTTTAGCCGTAATTTAAGTTGGGAAAATGGGTAAACTAAAAAATACAAAAAACATGGAAAAAAGTGTTGACAAAACTCGAACCGTTTGATAAGATATAACTCGTTGACGCGATAAAGACTTTGAATAACAAAATAAAAAAAGTTGAAAAAAGTGTTGACAAGCAAGAGATTATCTGATAAGATAGTATTTGCTGACGCGATAGGGAAACAACAAAGCGAAAGCAAAGAAAACAATCGGTTTTGTGCGGAAAGATAAGGCTTTCGAGACGAAAACAGATTGCAAGAACCTTGATAATTGAACAGTGAAACAACCTTGAAAAATTATAAAATAATTTTTCGGAAAAGGACATTCGATAAGAATGAAACCAAAACCCGATTCAATTCGTTTCGAACGAAACAACAGTAATCGAACAGGATAA
>CAKRGF010000056.1 GCA_934322085.1 uncultured Eubacterium sp. | reverse complement strand
GCTGATGGCAAGGCATCAGAAAATAGCTAAACTCTTTGATGAGGATTTTTGGGTGACGCAATGACGAAGTCAGGCGATCAAATCGACAAAAAGCCAATAGGTTCGATGAGGGTCTGAGTTTACATCTAATTTGTCGGCCTCTTCCCAATCTCCCAATCTGATGATGTCAATGAGAAATAATGACAGAGCCGAGGCTAAGAAGTTGTCTTTTAGCGAAGTGTCCTTTGTGTTTGATTCAGACTCTTCTTGTAGAAGTTTGGTGTAACGTTCTATTTTCTTTTTTGCATTTTCCTGAAGAGTACAATGTGATACGCCATGGATGGGGTAGAATAGTTTCGCTTTTATGCAATTGAGCAGTTCGGTGCCTAAATGCAATAACAAGTCTTCCGTGAAAATAATAGCTATCCCATTGATGTCTTTGTGGTGACGGAAGGTATGGAGGTGTTTCGGAGACAAGAAGAAGATGGAGTCTTTTTCTATATTATACTCGTCAAAATCTACGATATGGGTGCCCTCTCCCGAGTGAAACCAGATAATGCTGTAAAAACGATGTGAGTGCATTTCGTACCAAGTATCCGGGTACAACTCTTTTGCGTATTGAATGTTCGTGATGCAAAAGAACGAGGATTTAGATAGCGCTGAAGCCACGCTATACTGCAAATATGTGTACTTCTTGGACGAAATGGCTCTTTTTTCAAATGTATGCTGGTCCATTTTTTCGATTATTATTTTAATGGTGCGAAGTTATAAACTTTTGTGGTAAAAACAAAGGAAAACATGGCGTATTTTATTGGTGCGTTAAAAAGTACCATATTTCCGTTATTTTTTATTATAAGCTACTGCTTTGTTATGCGTATCTTTGCGGCATTAATCGGCTTAAGGCCATAATTTAAAACAAAGGAACAATTAAAAACATGAAGTGATGAAAAACGTGAGAAAGAACATGCCAGCCATTGCTCTTTTGGCTTTGGCAATGGCCGCGCTAATGCCTCAGAAGGCACAGGCGCAGGAACGCATCCCGTTTTTGGCGGAGGGCAAAACATGGACGGTGTTCAACTATGATGCTCGATATGAAGGCGCGCTGGTCGTCAAGGATTCGGCACGGTATAGCGTCCTGGGCGACACCATCGTAGGGGGCAGAACCTGCAAGCTCGTAGAGACCGAGATAGGGACAGTCCCCGCCTACCAGGAGGGACGCAACATTTATTTTTACTACCCCGACGACGCAGAACCGAGAATCATGTATGAGTTTGACTGCCAAGTCGGCGACCTCGTCCATGTCGATTCCGAAAGGGAGGCTCGTGCCGAAGTGACGAAGGTGGACTCCTTGTGCTTTGATGACACCTATTATCGCGTGGTCCACTATTCTGTGGATGGCATGGAAGGACGCTACGATGAGTTGATTGGCAGTGGCACAAGTGTGCTCAATTCCACTTTGCTTCCAGGACAATTCCGGGGCGTCGAGGTCACTTTCCGAGGAAAGAAAATATCGGGAGCCTGCTCCATAGAGCATAGCGTAAAGGCTCACACCGACCACCGCCTCGCTACCGACAACCGTGTCTATACCCTCCAGGGCGTTCGCCTGCAGCAGCCTCCCAAGCAGGGCGTCTATATCCAAAACGGCAAGAAGTTTGTGGCGAAGTAAAGGCTGAGCTCCGCATGACCCTCTTTTCTAACCCCCACGAATTCGAGGGGGTAGAGAAGACGGTGGTTTGAATGATGTCAGATGTCACCCTTTGCTAACTTCTGCTGCAAAGGATAGTTCCGTGGTTTAAATGTAGGACAACACATAACGAGGCGACTGATAGAAAAGTCCCGTTCGCGCATCGCTCAATTTGCCATATATCGGTGAGGTGTAGATGCGTTCAAAGGCTTCTTCCAAGGAGTAGCCCTGTTCTTCTGCGAGTATCTGGATCATGCGAGCCGTAAGATGCTCTTTGAGATACCTGAAGTCTTGTTGTGAAATATTCAGATCTGTCATACCTTTTGTAGTTTTGAGATCGCGCGCTTCGTTCCAAAGAAATATTGGAAAGTCACGCCCTTCATGTATTTCAAATTGTTGAGAAACTGATCGAGAGTGATATCACCGGCCTCATATTTGCCTATTTGGACCCCCACGCGGTCATTGGCTATCGGACCATATACAATGTCGTAGGTATGCGCCGGCTCATCCGTTTTATTATTTCGGTTGAGAAAGATAAATTCAGCCCACTGGCGGGAATACCCTGCAAAAGTGAGAATTCGCAGTTCATCGGAAGACAGAATGGTCTCGTCAAAAACATACTCATTCATCACGGGATTTCCACCCTCTGTCAGAGCCTTGAACTCACCCATACGCCACGCTTGATCACGATCTGCAGAAAGATAAAACCCACGACCAAAATCCTTGTTGGGTCGTGATTTCCGCAAGTCGATCTGCTTTATGTTCACAGTGGAACCATGATATAGATGTATCATAACGAGCCTCCTTTCCGATTGCAATAACTCGACATGCTTTGAACCATGTCGTCCATTGGCTGCGTGTGCATCACGTCATAGAAGTCGTGCGCCACTTTGATAGCCCCATACCTGCTTAGGTACTTATATGCTTCCATGTCGGTCATATCATAACGACTGGCAAAAGCAGCAATAAGTGCCACAATATACTCCGATATATCCTTGACGCTATACATAGTTTTGCTCTCTTGGTTTACAAAGTTACTATATGTTTTCGTAAGTTTGCACTATCACGTTGTTAAATAAAGCCAAAAGCTATTAAGTCGTAGGGAATTGAATACTGTCACCCTTTGCTAACTTCTGCCATAATGCTAAGGCTAATTGCATATTTCCATGATCTCTTTTGTATAACGTATTGTCCGTTGTCCACATTGACACAGGGGCACCCAACTTGCAGCTTTGTCAATAAAAAAACTCCGCCGTCAGCAAAAAGTAGCGGCTATCTCTCTTTTTGCCGAAACTCAACAGGAGACATTCCTACGTTTCGTTTGAAAAGTTTTGCGAAGTAAGAGTCATCCTTGAATCCTAAGTCGAAAGCGATCTCTTTTATTCTCAAATCGCTGTAGCGGATCATACGCTTGGCTTCCAAGATAATACGGTCGTTGATTAGTTTCAATGGGCTTGTTTTTGCATATTGTTGAGTATGTGCGGCAAGTGTTGTTTGCGAAATTCTCATCGTTTCTGTGTAGAACTT
>CAKRGF010000055.1 GCA_934322085.1 uncultured Eubacterium sp. | reverse complement strand
ATAAAAATTTGACAAAAAAATAAGCCTGTTTCAAGGCTTTGCAGTACTTTTTTTGATTTCAATGTGTCAAACTCCCGGAATCGAAAACCTTTTAATAATCTTTTAGATTATGTAAAAAGTAAATATTTAGAACAGGGTCATTTGTGGAAAGAACTGCATTATTTGAAAAATTTTAAAATGTATTCTTTGCTATATAACTAAAATTGACAAGGACAGACACATATACTATACTGAACAAAAAAATAGGGGAGGACGTTATGTATAAAATTGTTATTTGTGACGATGATAAAAATTTTATTTCTTATATGAAAGAAATGCTTTTGCGATGCGACTTGAGCGAGCGTCAAGTCACTTTTTATGAAGTTACATCGGGGGAAGAATGTCTTCTTACAGTAAAGACGATGACATCTTGTGACTTGATCATTCTTGATATGCAGATGAGTGGAATGGACGGACATGCCACAGCAAAGCATTTCAGAAAATTATTTCCGGATTCTTTATTAGTATTTTGTTCTGGTGTATCAAAACCTACAGATGAATCATTTAAAACCACGCCTTTTCGATATTTGCGGAAAAATTATGGAGATGACAAAATGTTATTGGAGTTGACCGCAGTAGTAGAGAAAATGAAGCAAATGAAAAAAAGAACCTATGTAATGGGGAAAAATCATATGAATATAGTGAAGGTGTATCCGGATGATATTTTATACATAGATAATTATAAGCGCGGAAGCGAAATCCATGTGCAGGAGAATTATAAAGACTACTCATTTGAGGATAGGATTACGACAAAAAAGAAGCTGGCAGAGCTGTATACGGATTTGAAGGAATACGGTTTTGAATATGCCCATAATAGTTATATTGTAAACTTAAATCATGTCGTTAAATTAAAATCAGAGGGTGTGATAAAACTATCAAATGGGGAAGAATTGAATATTTCACGTTCCAGAATGCCAGAGTTCAGGCGGGCACTGGCTGCGGTAATGAGTGAGAAATATAAATAAGAACGGAGGATAAATTGAAGGTATTAAGCGTTGTAATAAGCTGCATCATTGATGTGTATTTGTTCCATTTGTTTTTTCAAAATTATTTTAGCAAGAGAAAGTTCTTTGCTGATTCAGTATTAAAAGAAAAGAGCTGTCAAATCGGCATCGTTATTCTATTAACCATATGCAACCTTTTGGGGAATGGGGATGTTAATATTTTAATTACGCCTGCATTATTTTTCTTGTATACGGTTTTAGAATTCCAGGGAAAAGTATGCTATCGGTTGCTATGTTTTGCTACGGTATTTTGCGTTTTGTGTGGGTGTGAGTTCTTGTTTATGCTTTTGGTACATCCAAACGCATCGGATTACAAAAATTCCACATTGGTCATGATTTTGATGCTTGCCATTAAATTCCTCACCTATATACTGGTTCTGATTATGAATCAAGCAATAGGCAAACGAAAGAGAATACAGGATTCCCAAATATTTATTATGTATATGATGATTCCGGCTGCCAGTTTATTTGTTATGATAATTGTATTCTATTCGGGAGCAGTTCATCATATGGCAGGGTATGCGAGTGCATTCCTTGGGTGCAGTTTTGCGGTCTTGTTTTTGGGGAATGTAATGAGCTTTTATGCATTTGAACGGTATTCGGAGCGCTTATATGAGACGATGGAACAAAATATCGTAATTATAAAGCAGAAAAAAGACTTGGAATATTATATGCAAATATCGGAAATTGACAAGAAACAAAAGGAACTGATTCATAATATTACGAATCAGGTAAAAATGATTCATGTCTTTGCAAAGGATGGAAATACGAAAGCAATTTTAGAGTTGACGGATAGTATTGGTGAAGAAATGGAAAAGGATTCCAGGATGGTGTACTGCGACAATCCGGTATTAAATTCATTGTTGAATGAAAAGAGACAGGAAGCATGGAAGCAGGGGATTCGTACAGAATTTTATGTAGAACCCGGAGTTCTGTTACAACATGTGGCGCCGATGGATTTGATTTCTATGCTTGGCAATCTTTTGGATAATGCGATTCGTGCAACTGCAGAGACATACGGGGAAAAGTATATTAAGAGTTACATTTATATGAAGGAAGTAGGCGGTTTCTGCGTCATAAAAATCACAAACCCATTTGAAAATATAAAGCATACGCAGGATGGAGACTTTGCTACTACAAAAAAAGATGATGGCATGCATGGAATCGGACTTCATTCTGTGAGGCGGATTGCAGAAAAATATGGTGGATGTTTGATGTGTACGGCAGCGGATAAAACATTTGAAACGGTGTTGCTAATCTCTACTGATGAAGAAATATAACAGGAATCTGATAGTACTGCTTAGAGTGGTCTATCAGATTTTTTTGTTTTTTGCAAAAGTGGCCCCTCATTCTGCTAAAATTGTCATTTTTATTGAATATTTTGTTGAAATATGTATAGTAGAAGGCAAAAAAGAAATATGTGGGCTGACATGTGTTTCGGAAAAAAAGGAGAATGATAGTTATGAAAAAAAGAATTGGTAAAAGTAAATTTGGTATTTTGAACTGTTTAGCACTACTTTTAGTAACAGCAACAGCGAATGCAGCATGTATCTGGTATTTTCACCAGCCAGAGTTTCCGAAAGAAGCAGATGCACTGAGAAAGCATTACAATGATTGAAAAAATTGTTAATAAACTTTTGGATACTCAAATTAAGAGTGGTTTACTGAAAGATGAAACAATACCAATTTACCGCTACGGTTATACCCTATTGATAGAAGTGACGATAAATGTAATTTTGTCACTTTTAATCGGTTTCGCCTTGGGGGAGATTGGTATTGTAATATTGTTTAATCTGATATTTATACCATTACGGGGATTCTGCGGAGGATGGCATGCTGGAAAGTCATGGCTGTGTACCATGACATCTGCAATTGTTTTATTGTTTTCGGTGTTTGTTGGGAAAGACCAATTATTTCAATATGGTACAAATTTGTGGATGATTTTTATGGGAATATCTTGTTTGATCATATGGTTTCTGGCACCTATGGACAGCGAAGCAAAAAGACTGTCTGGGAAAGAAATCGTCTATTATAAAAAAATAATCCGAGAAATTTTGTTTATAATACTGGTGCTTTTTGTACTGTTTGTTTATTTTAATATTTTTCGACTGGCAGGAGTTTTATGTTATGTAGTCTATGTACAAAGCGCTTCCTTGTTATTTGCATTTTTGATAAATGATAGGAAAAATAACAATCGAAAAATGTTGAGCTTTAAACAGACAGACCTTGGAGAGAGTCAATAA
>CAKRGF010000054.1 GCA_934322085.1 uncultured Eubacterium sp. | reverse complement strand
CGTCATACACACAATATTGCGGTTCTGATGAATGGGAAAGGGGACTATGCATATTGTCCGATTTTTGATAATGGGGCGGGATTACTGGCGGATACAACCATGGATTATCCATTGTCGGGAGACGTTCATATGCTTATGGATAATGTTCGGGCGAAAACAATATGTGACGAATTTGATGAGCAACTTGACATTTCGGAAGCCTTATATAAAACAAACTTAAAATTCAACTTTACGAAAAAAGATGTAACAGAACTACTTAAAAATGCAGAGATATATCCGCAAGAAATCAGAAACAGGGTAGAAACGATTATATTTGCACAGATGCGAAAATATTCTTACTTATTTTCGTCAGTGTAAAGAATAAAAAGTGATAGAAGGCTTCTTTGTATGTGGCATACAAAGAAGATAAGATGTATATTGTAATAGACACTGAGCCATTAAGAAAAATTTTTACAAACTAAGGTAGGTTTATAGATTTCTAAAGTCTAATATTTATGTAAAATGTTACCGTTGCTTCTGCATCTTTAATTGGAATTAAAATACGATCTTCATAGGAAAATCCGTGTGCGACTCCTATATCTGTCGCAAAGCATGGTAAAGAGGAAGTCATAACCAACTCTGAAAATTCCAGTTTGTCAATTACAGGTGACATTGAAAGAGCCAGCCCATTCAAGGTGCTGGCTCTTTCAAAAATTCTATTCTAATAAATTGCACGACAACTTAGTGTAAAACGAACTCCCCATTATGAAAAAATGAATTGAAAATGTATAAAAGCAGCAAAAACGAATAATTATAAGGGTTTATGCATTAGACACACATTTGTAAAAAGGGAGTTACTTTTTGCTATCTCTTCAACAATTTTCTTTGTATTTTCATAATCTTTTTATTATTCGTAAATTATACTATTTTAAGCATACACAGCGATATTCTGATGGTGTTAAATGATAACGCTTTTTAAACAATCTACAAAAATAATCCACATTATGGAATCCGCTTTCATAAGCAATTGTTTTTACTTTTTTATTCGTATTTTTCAATAACCAGGAAGCTGTCTGTAAACGATACCCTATCAGATAATCAACCGGCGTAGTATGTAAAAATCGTCGGAACAAATTGAGTGCTGTACTTTTGCTGACTCCTATATGTGAAGCTATTTCATTCAGCGACAGCCCATGGTTATAATTTTCATGTATATATTGCATCATTAACTGTACTCTTTTCTGTGCAGCCTCATCGACTGTCTGCGCCTCTTTTTTACCGGATATCTTTACATTTTCATAAAAAATCAACCATAAATTCTGCAGCAATGCAAAAGTAGCAAGCTCCCTTATTTTCTCATTCTCCTGTATTTCAATTATTTTTATCATAATTTGTATAATTTCTACCTGCCATGATTCATCAGTTCGAAAACATTGAAAGGATATATTCGATGAAAGGATTGGCAAAACATATTTTTTATAGATTAAACTGTTCTCCGGCGCAATAAATTCAGGCATACATACAAAGTTAGGAATAACACCACCAGATGATGCATAAAACTGATGCAATATTTTAGAATTTATAAAAACCGCTTCTCCTTCTGACAATATAATCTGTTCTTCGCCTATCCCACATGTAACTTGTCCGGACTCGACATATAAAAACTCAAATTCCCTGTGCCAGTGCCATTCAATACAATGAAAATCAAACAGCTCCAGATTATCATAATAATACTGGAATGGATAAGCACTGCTTCCGTGCGGTTTGATTTCCATGAATTCCTCGTCTGTAAGTATTTTATTATATGTTTTATTGTAATCCATCCCCGTATCTCATTCTTTCTTTTTTTACGATATTATACAGTATTTATATGATTTAATTCAATGTATATATCTAATATTTGTTATATAATCAAGCAAAAAAGAAACGAAGCATTCTTAAAGCAAAAGTATCCAAATGGCTGCTTCGTACAACAGAGTTGATATGCATAAATATAACATGATATACACATAAAATCAGATCCGCATGTTTTGACACCGGAATCCTATTGAACATAAAACTGCAAAAAACATTGGGAGTGGAGAATAGAGAATGAGTACTGTAAAGAAAAATGACTACAATAAAACAAAAGCAGCCTGTTATATGGGTTTAATCACACAGGCTATTGCGGCAAATTTCGCACCGCTACTTTTTTTAAAATTTCATAATGACTATCATATTTCTCTCGGCAATATTGCTTTGATATCCACTTTTTTCTTTTTCACACAGCTTCTGGTTGATCTGTTTTGTGCTAAATTTGTAGATTATATAGGATATCGTGTTTGCATTGTTGCATCAGAAATATTTTCTTCACTTGGTCTGGTAGGACTGGCATTTTTACCTGAGCTTTTACCTGAGCCTTTCATTGGAATTATATGCAGTGTCATTATATATGCTATAGGAAGCGGCTTAATCGAAGTGCTTTGCAGCCCTATCATTGAAGCCTGTCCATTTGAAAACAAAGAAGCAACCATGAGCCTGCTCCATTCATTTTACTGTTGGGGAGCTGTTGGGACAATTATAATTTCCAGCCTGTTTTTTCTGATATTTGGAATAACCAGTTGGAAATGGCTTGCCGTGATATGGGCACTCATTCCGGCAGTTAATACTTATAACTTCATTACCTGTCCGATTGAACACCTGGTTGACAATGGCACCGGTATGGGAATCAAGAAGCTATTTTCCAAACCGTTTTTCTGGGTTGCGATTTGTCTGATGATCTGTTCCGGAGCTTCTGAACTTGCAATGGCTCAATGGGCCTCTGCTTATGCGGAATCTGCACTTGGATTATCAAAAACACTGGGGGACTTAGCAGGTCCATGTATGTTCGCAATCACAATGGGAATCAGTCGTATGATTTTTGGAAAATATGGAGAACGACTGGATTTAATGAAGTTTATGAGTTGTTCCGGCATATTATGTGTTATATGCTATCTTCTTTCTGCCTTGTCACCTAATCCAATTATGGGACTTATAGGTTGTATTTTATGTGGATTTTCAGTTGGCATTATGTGGCCGGGAACCATCAGTATCTCTTCAAAAACTTTTCCAAAAGGTGGAACAGCTATGTTCTCTCTCCTTGCCATGGCGGGAGATTTAGGCGGCAGCATTGGACCCGGAATCGTTGGTCGTATTACCCAGTATGCGGGAAATAACATTCGGATTGGCATGGGATGCGGACTTATTTTTCCGTTAATTCTATTATTTATGCTGTTTCTTCTATATCGAAAAAATCAGTGCAAGCAGAAATAGCACTGTATAAAGCAAACATAAAACTACCCAATAAAATTTCATATCTTCAGACAGCTTTATTGCCATCCCACTGGTTTTATTCCACAGTCTCGTCATAATATCGTGGCTGGCTCTGTATTCAGAAAGCAATAATTCTTTTTTTGTATCCATCCACTGATCTGAAACCTGTGTCATATGATCTATAGAAATAATCATGGACGAAAAGAAAATCACTATATTCTGTAGATACCAGGTATCCATAAAATAATCCAGTAAAGCAGTAGCTGTCAGAAGGAAAGCATATCCCCGATATATATTAAATGTTTTTCTACTATATTGTTTTTTCTCCAACAGCATGGCAGTTAATAATACCAAAATGTCTATCACAAGCGTGATAACCCTGTATTGAAATCCGTATATTTTTGTGATTGGGGTTGTATTTTTTGACTTCTCCGCATATAATAAAAATGTGATTAAGAAACACAAAACCTCCAATAAAAGTGTGAAGGAGTGTGTCTATGGAACGATTGATTTTGAATAAGCTGCTGGCCTGGAAGAATTCTCCCTATCGCAAGCCCCTGATTTTGAAGGGTGTGCGCCAGGTGGGTAAGACTTGGATTCTGAAGGAGTTCGGCAGACGCTATTATGAAAATACCGCCTATTTCAACTTTGACGAGAACGAAGAATACAAGCAATTCTTTGAAACTACAAAAGATGTTGACCGTATTCTGCAAAATCTGATGCTGGCAAGCGGTCAGAAGATAGTACCGGAAAAGACTCTCATTATCTTTGATGAGGTGCAGGACTGCCCCAAAGTTATTAACTCCATGAAATATTTCTGCGAGAACGCACCACGGTATCATATTGCCTGCGCCGGTTCTCTGCTGGGCATTGCCTTGGCGAAGCCGTCTTCTTTCCCGGTGGGCAAAGTCAACTTCATGCAGATTGACCCTATGACCTTTACCGAGTTCCTGCTGGCAAATGGTGATGAGAATCTGGCTAAGTATCTGGAAACAGTAGATAACCTTGAGCCGATCCCCGATGCATTCTTCAATCCGCTTTACGAAAAGCTCAAGATGTACTATGTCACCGGTGGTATGCCGGAATCCGTTAAGATGTGGACGGAGGCAAGGGACGTAGTAGCTATGCAGGAAGCACTATCCGGTATTATCGGTGCTTATGAGCGTGATTTTGCAAAGCATCCTAATATCAGCGAATTCCCGAAGATTTCAATGATCTGGAAATCGATTCCTTCTCAACTTGCGAGGGAAAACAAGAAGTTCATTTACAAGGTAGTCAAGGAAGGGGCCAGAGCCCGTGAGTATGAAGATGCATTACAGTGGCTGGTGGATGCCCGACTGGTGCATAAGATCTACCGCAGCTCCGCTCCTGGCCTTCCGGTAGCTGCTTACGATGACCTCTCAGCCTTTAAGATTTATTTGGTGGATGTTGGTTTGCTCCGCCGTCTGGCGCAGTTGGCACCTACAGCCTTTGGGGAAGGCAACCGCCTTTTTACTGAATTCAAAGGTGCATTAACCGAAAACTTTGTGCTGCAGACTTTAATTACTCAGTTTGAAGTCATGCCCCGTTATTGGAGCCAAAACAACCCACCCTATGAAGTGGATTTCCTCATTCAGCGGGAAAACGACATCTTCCCCGTTGAGGTCAAATCCGAAGCCAACACAACTAGCAAGAGCATGAAGAAGTTCAAGGAACTGTTCCCTGATAAGGTCAAGCTCCGCATCCGTTTCTCATTGGATAATCTGAAACTGGA
>CAKRGF010000053.1 GCA_934322085.1 uncultured Eubacterium sp. | reverse complement strand
AAAGAAAAACTGTATGATTGGGAAGAGGGGATTTCCTTCTTCCCTTTATTTTTGCCAATGAAAATTATACACTAACTACAAAGTTGTTTGTATCAAGTGTTTATCGACACATTTTTATTCACATGGAAGTTCTACTTCAAACACAATTGTCTCATCCGCACTCTCTGCCCGTATCTGTCCGTGATGCATCTCCACAATCTGTCTGGCAATCGCTAAGCCAAGTCCTGAACCACCCGTTGCAGAAGACCTTGATGCGTCCACACGGAAAAACTGCTCAAAAATATGTTCCAATTTTTCTTTAGCAATCGTCCGCCCATGATTCTGTACACGAATCAAAACTTTATGCTCTTTCGTCATCCTCTTCATTGACAAATGTATGACAGTATCCGGATAACTATAATTGACAGTATTGCGAAGCAGATTATCAAAGACGCGTTCTAATTTATCAGCATCTCCGGACAAAATAATGTCTTTCTCAATCACAGATTCTACAGATAATCTCTTTTCCTGCAAAATTGGTTCAAACTCACTAACAATCTGCTCCAGCATACGGCTGAAATGGATTGTCTCTTTTTCCAGCGTCATAACAGAAAGATTAAAACGCGTAATATCAAAAAATTCATTTATTAATTCTTCCAGTCTTTCTGCCTTATTGAGTGCAATTTCTGTATAACGTTCACGTAATTTTTCCGATATTTGCGGCTCATCCCGAAGCAATGACAAATATCCTATCACACTGGTAAGAGGTGTTTTTAGGTCATGAGCCAGATATACAATCAAATCATTCTTTTTCTGCTCTGCCTCCTTCGCAGCCATCTCATTTCGCAGCGCCTGCTCCCGCACAAGATTCAACTCATTTTGCACGCCCTCCAAAGAACGTGGCATTTCCAATGGCTTTTCCGGCCAGGACACCATTTTCCCTGCGGCATCCACAATCTCATCTATTTGCCGGAATACACGATACAAATAATAGATTGTCACAATCAACCAGATTGCTCCGCCAATTGCTGCACAAACAGTAATGATATGCAGATTAAGCCAATGTAATAACGGCCAGTACGAATCCGACGGATACCATACTCTGACTGACAAAACAAGTTTTGATAATATAACAAATAATGCCAGACTACCGATACATACCCCCAGTGTAATGACATACTGCATCATAAGCTGTCTTGCCTTATGATTATGCTTTTCCCCTTGTTTTTTCTCTAACTTTGCATTCTTACTCAATGGTATAACCTACCCCCCAGACTGTTTTTATAAACTTTGGTTTTCGTGGCATCTCATGCATTTTATCCCGTATTCTGGCAATGTGTGCCATTACCGTATTGTTGTTGTCCAAATATTTTTCTTTCCATACCGCTTCAAACAACTCCTCAGAAGACACAACATTCCCCTGCCGCTTCGCCAAATACCAGACTATATCAAACTCCAAAGGCGTAAATGCAACTTCCTGTCCATTCAACGTACATTTATGGCTAGCCTTAGAAATATGCATACCCCGTATATCAATCTCTTCATCCTGCTCCCCTGCAAAACCTACTGTATTATATCGTGTATAACGTCGTAACTGCGTTTTCACACGAGCGGTAAGTTCCAACGGGTTAAATGGTTTTGTAATATAATCATCTGCTCCCACCGTCAATCCCATAATTTTATCTAAGTCCTCTACCTTCGCCGTCAGCATAATAATGGGAAAATAAAACTTCTGGCGAATCCTTCTGCAAAGTGCAAATCCATCCATGTCAGGAAGCATAATATCCAATACGGCGAGACTAATTGGTGTTGTCTCCAAACAATTAAGAGCATCCCCTGCATTATAAAACTTGTACACCGTATATCCCTCATTTTGTAAATACACCTCTACTAAATCTGCAATTTCCCTTTCATCATCTACCACCAGAATATTCTCAGCCATCTGCGTATTCACCTCTTCCATTTACTCATTTGAGGTCATTGTACTACAAACAAATAGCTTCTGCAAATGTCCTCACCGGCAATATGCCCACAAATTTTTTATCTGTGGCTCAAGCACCTCATAATCCCATAAGCAACTCCTGCGAATACAATTGGGATCGTTTACCTTAATCTTTCCATACTTCATCCCGGTCAACACAATAAAATGCCCCTCTGTTGTAAAATCTCCCGGTCCCACACTGCAAATAATCGGCTGTCCCTGCTGCAATGCGGTTTGAACGGTTTTCTTACTCAAGCTAATTTCACGTCCCTCAACGCCAAGATATGAAGCACCTTCGGTAAGCAGACTCCAGCTCGTTCCCGTCCCTTTTAGATAATAGCCATTTTCCTGTGCATATTCTGCAATCTTATCCGGCGTTGCATTTCGATTGCCGGTCAGCCCCACGATCACCATTGACAAACAAGTCGGAGCACAGCCCGATAAACCAATATCACTGCTTCCATAGGATACATATCCCCATCTTCTATCCCATTGCAGCAAAAGAGGTATCTTTCCCTTACATTCTTTTTTTGTTAATTCACCGTGCGCAGATTTATCTGCTGTCAAATATCCAGCCACAAAATTCAACATCTCTGAATTATTACAAAGAGAACGTAATAATACAGTCGGATATTTCGCCCGATTGTTATAAATACTTTCATATGTTTGATTTTTCTTGGACAAACGGCTTAATTCATTTGTAATCTGTGCTTCGCTAAACTTTTTGGGTACTTTCTCCTTTTCACTATGAACGGACATATTCTTAGCAGACACATCATATACTTCGTCAGATTGCCACTGTCTAATCCATGTTACTGCACTTCCAAAAAATTTCCATATCACCATCAACGACAAAACAATTGCAAGACCTCTTACTAATTTTTGTTTTCTTCGTTTGCTTCTCCTCTTAGAAGGGATTGTCTGACTGTTTATTCTTTCCATAAAAATAGCCTCCTTTGTCAGTTTCTGATAACATCATAGCAGAACAAAAAAGGCTATTTTTATAGTTCCTATCACAACTTTCTGATATCTTTCTTCATAATTTCTTACAAAATTATGACTGTACTTTCCGATTATTTTCTCACCACACAATGCATGCGCATTCCCTTTCGAATCTCCAGTTTTTCTACCTTTAAACCTGCCTTTTTACAGCAGTCCGTAACCACTTCTCTTGTAGCGATTGTCACGTCTCCGTGCCCACATAAATTTGCCAGGGGAAGCTCTATCTTATCCATAAACCATAATAACAATTTATTATCACTGGTTACATCCCGAAGTACAAGCCTTCCACCGGGGCGAAGACACCTCTTTACGCTGTCAAAAAATGCCTGTGGATTCGGATAATGATGAAAGCTATTCGAGCAGATAATGGCATCAAACGCATTGTCCTCAAACGGAAAATTCTCGCAATCACCAACTACAAAATCAGCATTCGGAATATTTTTCTTTTTTGCCTGTTCAATCATTGCCGGTGTCAAATCAAGTCCTGTATAATGACGATCCGGATATTTTTCCGCAAGCAGAGAAATCATTGG
The DNA here is from genome assembly GCA_934322085.1 of uncultured Eubacterium sp. Taxonomy (GTDB): domain Bacteria; phylum Bacillota; class Clostridia; order Lachnospirales; family Lachnospiraceae; genus Eubacterium_F. The sequence continues at coordinate 2,147 of CAKRGF010000053.1, read as the reverse complement.
CGCGGGTCCACATCCGGCGTCCAAAAGGTCTGAAAATTCTTCCTTTTCCAGTTCCTCCAAAATATCCGGGTAATCTTTTTTACACATCTTATAAATCCCCGCATGGACGCTTTCATAATTCTTAGCCGCTTTTGTAAATTCTTTCACCGACATATTTTTATATTCTTCATCTGTCATCACTTTAGCCCCTCTCTTTTATATTTTTGGCAGAAATTCACGAATGGTTTTTACATAATCATCCGCTCTTAAAATGGTTGAAAGATGCCCGCCCGAAACATATTGGATTTCCGGGTCATGCATCAATGCAATAAGGTCTTTCTGCATCTTTTCCGAAAAGAAATCCTTAAAAATAGTTTCAAACATATCTTTCGCATAAGCAATCTGTTCTTCGCTCTCATTGCGGATGTGTCCCATTGACATTTTGATAAGCCTTGGCTTTAATTTTTCATAATTGCAATGCTTCATGTAAAACAGCATAAGCGGTGCCAAGAAATATTTTTTCTTAAGACTTTTCAGCGTTGCTGCATCCATGCCGCCGGTGGAAACAAGAATAAGTCCGCCAACCTCTCCGTGATATTTCTGTGTATAAATCTGTGCAACCATACCGCCATCACTGGCACCGACAAAAATCGGCTTTGTTACTCCTATTTTTAAAAAAAAGCATGCATGCCCACTACTAATTCCTGATTAGTTTTAAGTTCTCTAGGATACTCAAAAAGCAAAACCTGATAATCCTCAGACAAAGCATCCACATACCTCATCCACATTTCCGAGGTGTTCATTCCCCCATTTAACATTACCAGTGTTTTGCTTTCTTTTTTTCCACTTAAAATATAATGAAAATTACTACCACCCACTGTAATACTTTCAAGCAGTAATGACATCAAAGGATTCTGCCGGGAAATCTATCTTTTCCGTTGCAACTGCTTTGTAATCAATATTCATGCCAGCAGACAAATGTTTCGCCTGTTCAATTTGTTCTTCCGAAATATCTGTTCCGGTCCAAATCCCACCATAGCAATACATATTTCTTGGTAAAACACCGGTTCCGGTTCCTAAATCCAATATCTTCTGACCATCTTTGCATAAACCTAAATCCAAAATTTTCTGAAAAAATATCTTAGGATAAATATCACGATATTTTGCATACTCAGAGGAAACTCTTCCCCAGTCAAACCCTTTGCCACCATCAATTGTTTTATCTTTAATAATCAATGTTATTACCTCCGTAAAATTAGTTACAGCTCCAACAGCTACATTACACATGCTGATGAGAGTTTTTCCCTGTACAGTTATAATTTGTTGTCATAATTGCAAATCTGGATTGCTGCTCCATTCTCCATAACCGAAAAACCATGTTTTGTGTAAAATGGCACATTATTTTTATCTTCAGGCATTCCTTCAATATACATAAAATTTTTATATTTTTCCTTTATATATTCAATCATTTTGCCAGCAATACCTTTTCCCTGATAGTCAGGATGGACGAGCACATAATGTATCTGTGCTAACATTTCAGTATCATCCAGTACTCTTGTCAGTCCAACAAGTTTTTCATCATCCCAAACAGTAAGCACAGTTGAGGAATTCATAAGCGCCTTATATAAACGTTCCGGATAATTTCCTGAAATCCAATTAACTGACAAAAACAACTGTTGTACCTGTTCTTTCGTAAACTTTTTTTCTTCTGTATATATAAGCATAATCTGTTTCTCTCCTATCTGTGATGATCACATTTCTGGCATTGCACCATTTCATTTTCAGTATCTTTTTTATAAAAAATGCCTGACCATTGGCAAATGTTCTGCAAAATAGGCACAACCGATTTCCCCTTTTGTGTCAGCATATACTCGACCCTTGGTGGAATTTCATCATAAGATTTTCTGTCAATAATTCCATCTTCTATCAAGTCTTTCAATGTTGCAGCCAGCACAGCATCCGTAATATTGTACATTTCTCTGCGAAGTTCGCTATATCGCAATTTTTCATTGGCAGATAGCACACATATAATGCGTGACTTCCATTTGCCGCCAAAGATTGCCAGTCCATATTCAAGAGGACACCGTATATCATCCTCTAATTTTTTCTTGTATCTCGCCATATAAAATCACCTTCAAACTATATTTTATTTCATTATAGCTTGAAGG
>CAKRGF010000052.1 GCA_934322085.1 uncultured Eubacterium sp. | reverse complement strand
AGGCCTCCTATGATTTGTATTTTATCATAGAAGACCTTGATATTATATAATTTACAGAAATTTTTTCACAGGCTCAGAAAAATGGTGCTGGGACAACAGTCCTAGCACCACTTTGTCTACAGTCTGAACAATCCGCTGGAAACTGGTTCCGGCGGATTGTTTTTTATTATTTAATTGTAATCGTCTTAGTCGCTTTTAACTTACCAACTTTAACTGTTACCTTTACTTTACCCTTCTTACGTGCTTTCAATACAACCTTTGTTGCTGATTTCTTTTTCAGTTTTGCCAGTTTCTTCTTATTAACACTCCATTTTGCTTTTCCTTTCACATTCTTTTTCTTTACTATCAATGTAATCGTCTTGCCCTTTTTCACCGATTTCTTACCCGTGATTGAAATAGATACCTTTTTCTTTGAAGTGTTTGACGATTTTGGTGTCGCAGTATTCTGTGAAGAACCGGAATTATTATTTGTATTATTGTTATTCTTTTTCACATCATCTTCTTTTACTTTGATGACAACCGAGTAGTTCCTTACTGTCTTATGATCTTCTGCATATACTTTTACTTTCAGTGAAAGCGGAGCAGCCGTAAGCTCATATGTCTGCTGTTTTGTATCATCTACAAGTTTATCATTAACATACAGCAGACCAAACTGATCGGCAATACCATATTTCAAAGCTACCGAAGTTGTTCCCTTCGGCGCAACGATCGTAAATGTGTCATTGGCACTGCTTACTTCACCAGCCGAGCTTGTCAAAGTATTCAGGACGGCCTGATCACTAAAACTCTGTGTCATATATAAACCGCCTACCAGACGTGCGCTGTCTTCTGCGTCAGAACCACTTTCAAATCGTACCGACACTACGGTATATTCTTTTGTATCTCCTTCCGGCACGATCTTCTTCACATTTTTCTTCAATACATCATCCGGAATATTAATATATTCGGTATAGAAGGCTGCCGTTCCGTCATATGCCAGTTTTTTGCTGGCGATCTGCTTATCACCGACCATGACCTTAATTGTTTTTCCATTGTCTTCTTTCGCAAACTGGCATAACAAAGCGTTACCTTTATCCAGATTTACAATAAAGTTATAAGTGAAATATCCACCTGCTTTTGCATACCGTGTACTTCCGCCAGCCGTAATCGTGCCGGCAACTGAGTCTTTTTCCTGTAACTGATGAATGACATCTGTTTCGTACTGTCCATATCCCGGCTGCGTAGAATCAAGAATACTGGCATCAAGACGTCCGTTTTCTTTTGCTGTAAGGATCTGTTTTTCGTCACTCTCTGTATACTTTGTATCAAAATACCAGTAGATTCCATAACGCTCATCATTTAATTTGTTAAATGGAACGAACTGCAATCCACCATTAAATGTTGTGTCCGCATTGGTTCCCTTCAATTTAAATGCTAAGGTACCACTCGTTGTATCTTTCACAAGATAATTGTCAATATGATCGATAAATTCAATCGTCGACATATCCTCCTGAATGGTTAATGTTTCATTTCCCAATGGTGTTGCCGCTTTTGACTCACCATACTTGATCGTAATCTTCTGATTCTGATCACCAACTACTTTATATAATGGGGCTGTCAGATTAGCACCTGCCCAGGTAGTTGAAGTCATCTTTTCTTTTCCTAATCTGGCTGCAAGAACAGTCGGACCATAACGGAACGCAAATACCGTATTGTTATCCGGAAGCCCGAAAGCATCTACTGACATCGGATATTCCATTGTAACAACATCCCCATCTTTCCACTCACGCTCAAGAAGAATGTAACCACCTGAGCTGAATGCCGCTTTCTCTTCCTGACCATTTACCGTAACAACAGCTTTGCCATGCATCCAGTCCGGAACGCGCAATGCCAATGCTGCGGAAGGAATTGTACTGCCATCTTTTGCATTAACTGTAAATGTCGCTTTGTCTGATTTCGTTACATCTGACTTCTGAGTCACAACAAGATTTTTCTCTTCCCATGTTACTTTAGAAGAAACATACTGATTTACGATCAAGGTATCATTAGCATGAAAATAAATACTATCCCCCAATTTCGTAAAGTTCTCCATGCCACTTCCGGTACAGCACCAGAACATGTTTTTGGCCGGATCTTCATTGCCAAATGTCTTAAAGTAACCGGTAGCCATCGGAATGAAATAAGCAGCGGCTCCACTCTCGGATTTTACAGCACCCATGATAGAGTTGCGAAGAGTTGTCTCATAATAATCCGCATATTTCTTATCACCTGTTACTTTATATAACTCTTTTGCCATTTTCAGCATATTATGTGCACAACAGCTTTCGCAGTTCGTCTGTGTTCTTGTTCCGTCCTGATTATTGTCTTTGCGGAAATGTTCCATAACACTGACGCCACCTGTTATATAGGCATGTCTTGTAACCGCTATGTCAAAGAACTTCTCTACATTTGTCAGATAAGCTTCATCATCCTTTGTTAATTCACCTGTCTGTTCCAAAACAACATATCGTTTTAAAGCACCAAGGAACTTAGGAATCGTTGTATTGGCATGTTTACCATTTAAGCAGTTTTTACCACCTTTGGCTACAGTCTTATAAAGATTAGGTTGATCAAACTTGTGCGCAGCTTCCAGATGATTACTGTCTCTGGTGCATAAATACAACTCATACAGGCAATCATTCATTCCGCCATACTCTGTACCAAGAACCCTACCTTGTGTACCGGCATCCCATTTGCTAACACGATTATAAATCCAGTCGCCTAACTTCTTTGCAACTTCAAGTGCCTGCTTATTACCTGTGTATTTGTAAGTATCAACAAGTCCTGTAAGCATCTTATGCATGTTATACCACGGTACCCATGTTTTTCCGGTTGTTTTACCTTCCAGAATATCAAATTGTTTTTCCACATATCCTTTCGTCTCTATCTTGGCACCAAAGATAAATCCTGTTCCTAATTTATTCTGGCACTCTGCCAGTCCTTCAATCAGTTGTTTGGATTTTTCTTTCAGATCAGCATTTCCGGTCGCTTTCACAGCCTGCGCTATCGCCGTAAGATAATGTCCGACACTATGACCGCCAAGCCAGCCATCTTCCCAGCCACCGTAAGGAGCAATTCCTTTCGTGTCAAGTCCTGCTGTCTCACGGAATCTTGATAACAGACGATCATTATCAAATTTCTTCAAAAACTCAATATCCGAATTTTGTGCTGTAAGATAATAATCATCCAGAAGTTCCACCTGATCTAGCGCAAATTCTTTGGTTGGTCCCATCTCAGACTCTGCCAGAACAACAAACGCAAACTTTCTCGCCTTTGCATAATCTCCCATCTTCACTGTTCCCTTCAATGTAACTTCTTCATCCGCTGCTCCTTTTTTCGGTCTTGTAACCTTTCCTTCATTAGAAAGAACTGACGGATTAGAGGATTTCCAAGAAATCGTAGTTCCTGAAGCTCCTATCGTTGGTAATGTAAGATCCGATGTAATATGCTTCTCCGTAAAAAGAAGGGATGCTGCATCAGACGTTACCGCCTTCTGTGTACTAACCGTGTCACTGCTTTCTGTTTCTGCTGCCTGTGCAGTCATCCCTCCACCGGATGCCGCTGTTCCTACCATCATGGCGCCTGCCAACATGATAGCCAGACCGCTCTTTGCCCATTTTTGATATCTTCTGACATTCATACGCTCAAACCTCCATACATTTTTTTTAAAACTTAGTAATCTTACTATTGCATATAGTAAGTGATAAGTAAATAAAAAAAGTGATACATTTGGTTTGAAAAAGTAAGATTATTATACTATACTATTTTTATACATTACCTGCTTACAGTTGCATTAAACGCTTCCATAAGCTAAAAGGAGGATGTTTGAAAATGGAAAATATTATAATTTCTACTGCTGCCCAGGTATCTTATAAATATAATGGTCTGTTTGAATCCAGCTCACCCGACTGGATCCATATGTCTCGGACACTGAAAGAATACCAGCTCATTATCGTAACAGAAGGTACTTTACACATAGCAGATTCAGAAAAAGACTATACGGTAAACCAAAATGAATATTTAATTATGAAACCGGGACATCAATATGGAACGGCACCCTCCCTTTGTTCTTTCTACTGGCTTCATTTTGAATGTCCGATGTTGCACATTAAGGATGAAGCCATTATCACACTCCCACGCTGCGGTTCTCTATCCTCTATGAACCGCATCACTGCCGTATTCTCCCAGCTTAATGATGTCAACTTTACCTACCGGGACAAACGGACAAACAACTTCTACGCAATGAATATTTTACTGGAACTATATAATCAGATACAGGAAAGTCTGTTATCACAACATTCCTTTAAGGATTATTTATTACAGAATGTAAAGAATTATATTAAATGGAATCAGGCCTATCACCTTACCGTAGCCGGTCTGGCAAACTACTTTGGCTATCATCCCAAATATCTTTCGTCGCTCTTTCGCAAAGAAACCGGCATGACATTAAAGCAGTATCTCATCAATGAGACAATGGAATATGCCAAAGTAGAATTATATAACACAAACCGGAGTATTTTGTCTATCGCACTAAGCCTGGGTTTTTGTGATGGGCATGCCTTTTCTTATGCCTTCAAACGTCATACCGGCATGACACCAACACAATACCGGAACAGCCACCATCCGATCTTCCGCAATAGTGACTGACGTAGTCTGCCCGCTAACTACTCAACAATATTACTGATCCATACTCCCTTTTTTATCATGCGGTATCCAATAACCACTTTTGCAATATCTGCCGCCTGTACGATTGCATATACACCGAGGATTGGCAGATCTGTAAGAAAACACAGACACAGTGCAATCGGCAATGTAACCGACCATGAATAGACACTGTCAAAAAGAAAAGTTACCAATGTTTTTCCACCGGAACGTAACGTAAAATATAACGCATTTAAGACGCCCTGCACAGGGAAAAATAAAGCCGTAATGATGATGAACCATTGACCATAATTTCTGACCTGTTCTGACGTATCATAAAACTTCGGAAATACTGATCAATTTTACCGTAAGGAAAATACACAATATCCCGCCGGACCACAAAAATTCATTGAAGAAGATTGGTAAGCCCTTCTTTAACATTTTTCCCATCAGGTCACGTGGAACAAGCAATGTGCGGTAAAGCCCCTGTAAAGATAGTTAAACAAAATGTCTACAAAAACCGAAATAACTCCCGCGACCATCGGCTTAACACTATCTCCCGTCTCCCGCAGACTGCTTGCATAAACCTGTGTTACAACAAATGGTAAAATAGTGAATAACACAAGATACAGCGAAGATGTTAGTTGCTATGCTTTGGGGGAAAAAGGAATCTATTATGTTTCAGAGGATGATGGTAATGTTTACTATAAATCATATCAAAATTCTGAAAGCATTGAAAAAACAGCGATAGAAAACTGCTCGAATAGTCTTTTGAAATATGGAGATAATGGGTGGTTGATTCAGGAACAAAAATCAGTTTCAGATGGTCAAATATATGCGTTTAATGAAGTTAAAGGTGTGAGCAAAATATTATTTAAAAGCAATAGATAATAAGTACAGTAATTATGCGAAGATGTAGGGGAATTCTTAATAGTGATTGATAATAATCTGTGTGTTGTTAGGGATTCGTTTATGTTTGGTATGACGTACAAAAAGGTCCAATAAACTGCAACATTTCTAAGTGCTGAATCGTTGTATTATATAAAAAACATAGAATTGGTTGATTGCTTTCAATCGAAATGTTTTTTTTGAGGGGGAACAGATAGAATGGATGACACGACGACAGAAACATTCAGAGATGCCATCATTATGCAGTTTTTATTATGCATGATATCGTATGTCTTTCGCCATCCGGTACAAATTCGACTTTTATACAAAATCTTCCATCTACA
>CAKRGF010000051.1 GCA_934322085.1 uncultured Eubacterium sp. | reverse complement strand
GGTGGGTATAGCGCAGTTGGTTAGCGCGTCAGATTGTGGCTCTGAAGGCCGTGGGTTCGAATCCCATTACCCACCCTTCCCTTTATGGGATGTTGGGCTATCGCCAAGGGGTAAGGCATAGGACTTTGACTCCTACATTCGCTGGTTCAAATCCAGCTAGCCCAGTTATTAATAGGACTTGACTTCTAAGTGAAACGCTTGGAAGCAGGTCCTTTTTTGGTGTTATATATTCTTTTTCTTTTCAAATTAAGGAACAACAGTCAGTTTCCGCATGGGCGCTTTCGCTCGTTAAGCACGCAGCGGTATGGGATTGTCAGAAAAACATCTGACAACCCTCATACCGACGTGCTTAAAACCCATGCGGGAAGCTTCCTGTTGTTCCTAAGTTTGATAACAAAAGATTAGTAATCATTATGGAGAGAATATGCAGAGTTAGTATTGTTAAAGACATGTGTAAATAAAAAGCAAGAGAGCGGGAATGAGAGATAATTAGATTGTGACAAATATTCGCTGTCAGTTCCTTTGGATTCCAGTAATTCTGTAGAAAAACTTTGTGGCTCGTGGGTACAAACACGTGGGTATGAGGCTTGCGTATTTTGCATGCCCATACCCTTACGCGTTTGTTAAACGAGAGTGCCCACGAGACGCAAAATTTTTCTACGGAATTACGGAAAACAAAAAAAGTGCCAACGAACACTTGACACAAACCACGCCACCGCTTTGTATTGAAAAACCAATCCAATTGTGTTATCCTATACTATGTGGGGTTACAATGGAAAGGAGAAAGTCTAAATTGTTACTATCAGAATTAGAGCAGGGGACTAAGGTTTTATTACTGCTTACGATTGATGGCAAGCATTTTGAGTTTGAGACAATCGTGCAGGGAAATCACAAGCATAATGTCTTGTTTGAGCCGATTCGCAAAGACCAGAAAATTTTGAATGTTCAGAGCGACCAGGTTGATGTAGATATTATGTATATGCGTGAAGATGACAAACCGATTTTGTGGAAAGAGGCGAAGATGGATTGTATTCGCCACAAACACAAAATTTACTATGCATCGGAAGCGGCGAACGAAGGTCGTGAGTACAACCGGCGCGGCGCATACAGATTGTATATCGGAGAAGAAATCCACGCAAGAATTGGGCATAGCGGGCGTGAAAAAATTGTTCATCTCAAAGATTTAAGCAACACCGGATTTGCCTTTATTTACAAGGAAGAATTAAAGGACGCAGATGGTGCATTCGTCTATATGACATACATGGCGCAGTACGAAGAAAAAGTTACGGAAATTGCTATGTTTGGAAAAATCGTAAGAACGATGCCGCTTGACGACGGACGTTTTTTGTACGGCTGTGTTCTGATGAAGAAAAATGAGATGATTGGGCATTATATTAATCAAAAGCAAATGGAACAGCTGGCGAAGAAAAATGAGCGTTTTAGCAATCCCAAAAAATAAAACAGCGAAAAACTTCCCATCTGTCTAAATAAATGAAAACGGAGGAATTTATTATGTTAGTTTCAGCAGAGGAAATGTTAACCAAAGCAAAAGCAGGGAAATATGCAGTGGGTCAGTTTAATATCAACAACCTTGAGTGGACGAAGGCAATCCTTCTTACAGCTCAGGAGTTAAATTCACCGGTTATCCTTGGTGTGTCCGAAGGTGCCGGAAAGTATATGTGCGGTTATAAAACCGTTGTTGGTATGGTAAATGGAATGCTTGAGGAATTGAACATTACAGTTCCGGTTGCTCTTCACCTTGACCACGGCAGCTATGAAGGTGCAAAAGCTTGTATCGAAGCAGGATTCTCATCCATCATGTTCGATGGTTCTCATTATCCAATTGAGGAAAATGTTGAGAAAACAAAAGAACTTGTAGGAATCTGCAAAGAAAAAGGATTGTCTATTGAGGCAGAAGTTGGTTCAATCGGCGGTGAAGAAGACGGTGTCATTGGTGCCGGTGAGTGTGCAGATCCGAACGAATGTAAGATGGTTGCTGACCTTGGCGTTACTATGTTAGCAGCAGGAATCGGTAACATTCATGGTAAATATCCGGAAAACTGGGCAGGACTCAGCTTTGAGACTTTGGCTGCTGTTCAGGAGAAGACAGGAACTATGCCACTTGTACTTCATGGTGGTACCGGAATTCCGGAAGATATGATTAAGAAAGCAATTTCTCTTGGCGTATCTAAGATTAACGTAAACACAGAGTGCCAGCTTGCATTCCAGGAAGCAACACGTGCTTATATTGAAGCGGGCAAAGATTTGGAAGGTAAAGGTTTTGACCCACGTAAACTGCTTGCTCCTGGTACAGAAGCAATCAAAGCAACAGTAAAAGAAAAAATGGAATTATTTGGTTCTGTTGGAAAAGCCTGACATTATATTTTTGCATAAAAAATCAGTCATGAGACATACTAATTTCGTAACGTATTCATGAGAATGCAGCGAAGGAGGAAATCATGGCTAAGAATTTTTTAGATGAGTATAATGATGCTCAGAATAACAGCAAAAATGATAGCAAGAATACGAGCAGAAATTCCAGTAAAAACGCTGGTAAAAATGCAAGTAAGAATGCGAGCAAAAATAGCAGTAAGAACCGCACAAAAGATTCTTCTGCAAACAATTCCAAAGATTGTTATTAATTTTCCGGAGCCGGTCGATTAAGACCGGCTCTTTGGTCATAATGACGCAGAGGCTGGAATAGATTAAAAAGAAAAGGGTATGATATGAAACCTAATCTGGTGTCTTTTTCAGAAGCGTCAAAATATATTTATCACAGTAAAACACTTCTCGTGGATTTGCGAAGCAGAGAAGCATTTGCAAAGTCGCATATTTCCGGTGCGTGGAATATACCATATGAGGAACTTTCACAGTATCAGGAAGAAATGATGAATTACGACAGGATTATTTTTTACTGCGACCATGGAAATCATAGTCTGCAGGCGGCAAGAGAACTGGCGAAAAAAGGAAAATGGGCGTCCAGTATTGCCGGAGGATACGAAGAAATGAAAAAATGAGGTTACTATGAAACAGTATGAATTGATTGCGCCGTGTCATTTTGGAATGGAGGCGGTGCTGAAACGTGAAATACAAAATCTTGGTTATGAAATATCGCAGGTGGATAATGGCAAAGTGACATTTTTCGGAGATGCGGCGGCAATCGCCCGTGCCAACATTTTTCTGCGTACAACGGAACGAATTTTGCTGAAAATTGACAGCTTTCGTGCGACGAGTTTTGATGACTTGTTCGAGGCGGTAAAAGCGATACCGTGGGCGGATTACATACCGGAAGACGGAAAATTCTGGGTGACGAAGGCAAATTCTGTGAGCAGTAAATTGTTCAGTCCGTCGGACATTCAGAAAATTGTGAAAAAGGCAATGGTTGAAAAACTCAAACAGACCTACCATACGGATTGGTTTGAAGAGACTGGGGCGTCTTACCCACTTCGGATTAGTATTGTGAAAGATATTGTGACAATTGGTTTAGATACGACCGGAGAGTCACTTCACAAACGTGGTTACCGCAAATTTACGGCACCGGCACCGGTTACGGAGACATTGGCGGCAGCGATGATTCTGCTTTCACCGTGGCATGCCGACCGTATGCTGATTGACCCATTCTGCGGAAGTGGCACGATACCGATTGAGGCGGCGATGATTGCTTTGAATATGGCACCGGGGATGAACCGTGAATTTACTGCGGAGAGCTGGAAAAATCTTGTTCCGAAAAAGGCGTGGTACGATGCGATTGATGAAGCGGAAGACGCTATCCGAAATGATGTAGAGATTCATATTCAGGGATATGACATAGACGACGAGGTGCTGAAAATGGCGAGGGCGAATGCAAAACTTGCCGGCGTGGATGAATACATTCATTTCCAGCAGCGCGATGTGGCTGATTTTAATACACCGAAAAAATATGGTTTTGTAATCAGCAATCCGCCGTATGGTGAGCGTCTCTCGACCAAAGAAGAAATGTTTGATTTGTACAAAACGGTTGGACGTGTGATGTCAGAAAATGATACGTGGTCGTTCTTTTTGTTAAGTGGATATGAGGATGCGCAAAAAGCTGTGGCAGCAGGTGGAAACCGAAAAAAAGCAACGAAAAACCGTAAAATTTACAATGGTATGATGAAAACGTATTTGTATCAGTACATGGGCGTAAAACCGCCGGCGAGAAGAAAGGATAAAAAAGAAAATGAGTAAAAAACGATTGGTTTTTGCAACTGGAAATCAGGGAAAAGTCAACGAGTTCCGTCAGATGTTGGGCGATGACTATGAGATTTTATCCATGAAAGATATTGGTGTGGATATTGATATTGTAGAGGACGGAAAGACATTTGAAGAAAATGCCGTGATTAAGGCGAAAGCAGTGATGGAAGAGACTGGCGAGATGGTTCTTGCGGACGATTCCGGTTTTGAGGTAGATTATCTGAATAAAGAGCCGGGAATTTATTCGGCGAGATATTTGGGCGAAGATACCCCATATTCGATTAAAAATGCGGAGATTCTCAAACGCTGCGAAGGTGTGCCGGATGAAAAGAGAGATGCCAGATTTGTCTGTGTGATTGCATGTGCCTATCCGGACGGAACGGTCGATACGGCAACGGGAATTATTGAAGGCAAACTTGCCAAAGAGCCAAAAGGTGAGAATGGATTCGGTTATGACCCGATTTTTTATCTGCCGGAGCGTGGCATGACGACCGGAGAAATGGAACCGGAAGAGAAAAATGCAATCAGCCACCGCGGTATTGCAATCCGTAAAATGGTTGAGATTTTGAAAAAGAGAGGCGAGGCATAATGAAGGCACTGGTTTTTAGTGATTCGCATGGAAGAACCGAAAATCTTGTAAAAGCGATGGACAGGCATCCGGATTTTCAAGCGATTTTTCATCTGGGGGATGTAGGAAATGATGAGGCTTATATCCGTTCGCTGACGCCGTATCCGGTTTATATGGTGAGAGGAAACTGTGACTTTTCATCTTCGCTCAAAGAGAGTATGGTGATTGAATTTGGCGGCAAGCGCATTGCGATGTGTCATGGACACCGCTATCTTTCGTATGGCGGGGCGCCGGACACTCTGCGCTACTTTGGACTGCAAAATCATGCCGATGTTGTTATGTTTGGACATACGCATGTGCCGTATTTAGAGAAAACCGATGATTTGATTCTTTTGAATCCGGGGAGTATTTCAAAACCGAGACAGGATAATAAAATTCCCACCTACACGGTGATGGAAATCCGTGAAGATGGGAAAATAGATTTTCGTATGTGTGAAATGCCTTACTAAAAAAGTGCCAAAATTGCATTGAATACGCCGGTACTGGCAACTGCCATAATAATTCCGGCAAGCAGTACGCCACCCATGCATGCTAAAATCGAGGATTTGAAATCCATATCGAGGAGGCTGGCGGCGAGTGTGCCAGTCCATGCACCGGTGCCGGGCAGTGGAATGCCGACGAAGAGAAGCAGTGCGACGAATAAACCGCGTCCTGCTTTTTCTTTTAATTTCTGACCGCCCTTTTCACCCTTTTCCAAACAGAATCGGAAGAACTTGCCGATGCCCTTTTTGTCGGAACCCCAAATCAAAATTTTTCTTGCAAAAAGGTAGATAAAAGGAACCGGCAGCATATTACCAATCACACAAATGATGTAGGATGGTATGAGCGGAAGTCCGAAAACAACGGAATAAGGGATGGCACCACGCAGTTCAACAATGGGTACCATAGAGATGAAAAACAAAATCAGATATTTTACAAACATATTTTTTCTCCTAATAATAAACAATTGTTGGATAAGTCCAATTCACATTGTACATGATACAGGTAGGGAGCGTCAAGGAAAAGAAAATATTTGATCTGAAAATTTTTTGAAAAAGGTGTTGACAAAGTGGATGTTTTTGGTATAATAAAGAGGTCGCTGTGAGTGACGCATGGGATCTTAGCTCAGCTGGGAGAGCATCTGCCTTACAAGCAGAGGGTCACAGGTTCGAGCCCTGTAGGTC
>CAKRGF010000050.1 GCA_934322085.1 uncultured Eubacterium sp. | reverse complement strand
AAACATCGTGCTTCACCAACTTCCCATCATGGCTTTGTGAATCTGCCACATAAGGTATGAAATTTACCACTTCATGACACTTTACTCCACTTCTCACCACTTTTACATTAATAATACACCACTTAGTGGGAATTGGCAAGCCTATTTCCAGTTTTTTTCATGTTTACACGAAAAAAAGGCCCCGCTTATCTACTTTATATCGTAGATAAACAGGACCTTTTTCCTGTCTTTTTATTTTTCTTTCTTTTTTAACCGTCTCATCTGATAAATCCAGACAGCCACGCCAGCCACTACAAGCACTGCCGAAAGCACCTGTGATACAGCAATTCCGGTTGCTCCAATCTGTAACTGGTCGGTACGCAGGCCTTCAATCCATGCTCTGCCAAGACCATATCCGATGAGGTAAATGAGAAAAATCTCTCCATTGAATTTCTTTTTCTTCGTATAAAAAAGCATCGCCGTCAGCACTAACACATTCCATGCCGCTTCATATAAGAACGTCGGATGCACCTGGATATAGCGGATGCCATCCTGTACAATAATATGTTCTCTCATTGTAGAAGTAATATTTGCCGACGTGACGTCACTCACCTTTAAGCGCATGGCAAACAACGAATCCGTATATTCTCCAAATGCCTCCCGGTTCATAAAATTTCCAAACCGTCCAATAATCTGTCCGAGCACCAGCCCCGGCACAGCCGTATCGGCAAACAAAAAGAAATTGTATTTTTTCTTTTTACAATAGACAATTGCAGTAACTACAGCAGCAATTACACCACCATAAATCGCAAGTCCACCACCTCGTGTGTTAAAAATCTGCAATAGATTGTTCTTATAAGCATCCCAGCTAAACGCCACATAATATAAACGTGCGCCGATAATCGCAAAGATGATTCCCCAAATCGCATAATCGGAGTAAACATCCGGCTCCTGCCCGGTTCTCTTTGCCTGCCACCTCGCCAGCAAAAGTCCGGCAAGCATCCCACAGGCAATGATAATGCCATAAAAAGCAATCGTGAATCCACCGATGGTAATTCCCTTTGGCAAATGTCCAATTGTAATTCCCAGATGTGGGAATGCAATATCTGCCCCTTGACTCATCCCAAATACCCCTCTTTCTTTTTACATTCGATTTTATACATTAAAGCGGAACAATACAACATCGCCATCCTGTACAACATACTCTTTTCCTTCGGAGCGCACAAGACCTTTTTCTTTTGCTCCATTATATCCATTGTACTCTACCAGATTATCATAGCTTACCACTTCCGCACGAATAAATCCGCGTTCAAAATCCGTATGAATTTTACCCGCTGCCTGTGGTGCCTTCGTTCCTTCTGTAATCGTCCATGCACGCGTCTCATCCGGACCGGTTGTCAAGAAACTAATCAAACCAAGAATGCGGTAGCTGGCACGAATCAGTTTCTCAAGACCGGACTCAGTAAGTCCCAAATCTTCCAAGAACATCTTCTTCTCATCATCATCCAGTTCTGCAATTTCCTGCTCAATCTGTGCACAGATAACAAACACTTCTGATTTTTCCTCTTTTGCAAACTCGCGCACCTTTGCCACCTGTTCATTGGATGCACCATCGTCTGCCAAATCATCTTCTGATACATTTGCCGCATAAATAACCGGTTTTGCTGTCAAAAGATTATATTCCTTAAACCACTCTTCTTCCTCTTCATCCTGAAGTTCAAAATTCTTTGCCAAATGTCCTTCTTCCAGGAAATCTTTCAAACGCTTCATCATTTCCACTTCTTTGGCAAGTTTCTTATCATTGTTCGCACCACGTGCAGTCTTTGCAATACGTCGGTCCAAAATTTCAACATCCGAAAAAATAAGTTCCAGATTAATTGTCTCAATATCACGCAGCGGATCAATGCTTCCGTCTACATGAACAATATTCGTATCTTCAAAACAGCGGACAACATGTACAATGGCATCCACCTCTCGAATATTCGACAAGAACTGGTTTCCTAATCCTTCTCCTTTGGATGCTCCTTTTACCAATCCTGCAATATCTACAAATTCAATAACTGCCGGTACGGTTTTCTTTGACTCATGCATCTTAGTCAATACATCCAGTCTTTCATCCGGCACCGGTACGACTCCGACATTCGGATCAATCGTACAAAATGGGTAGTTTGCCGATTCTGCTCCTGCTTTTGTTAATGAATTAAATAATGTACTTTTTCCTACGTTGGGAAGCCCCACGATTCCGAGTTTCATGCTATCAAGTTCCTTTCCATTCCTTTTTTCCACATACAAGTTTTCTTGCACATAAAGAAAACCAACAAACATCTTATACTATATCATATTAAATTTTCTTTGTCCATAAAGATACAAACTTAACTTGTGTCATAATCGCCGTTTCCATCTCCTCATCCATCAAGTATATAACACCAAATTACCATACAGGCAAAATATGCATGATTTAATAAAAGTACTCTTGAGATAAGAATTAATCATTCTCTATTAATATATCATTGACGCTATAACAAAATTTATGTATAATTTTGTTATAAAGCAAGGAGGTGTTTTTATGCCGACAATCAAATCAAGTGCTGATTTACGGAATAATTACAATGAAATTTCTACATTTTGTCATAATTATCCTGAACCAGTTTTCATTACGAAGAATGGAAAAGGTGATCTTGCTGTTATGAGCATTGAAGCCTACGAAGAAATGACCAGCCGCTTTGAACTTTACAGCCAACTTAAGGAAGGAATGGACGATATAGCCACAGGCAATACCAGACCATTTTCCGAAGCTATGGCTGATATCAGGAGCCGCCGCAGTCGATGAGCTATCAAGTTCATATCACTTCCACCGCAGAACACGATATTATGCGTGCTACGGATTACATCGAATTTGCCCTCAAAAATCCTAATGCCGCAAATAATCTGTTAGATGCTGTGACTGAACAGATAGGCTCATTAGCAGACCTGCCACAGAAGTTCCGTCTGGTAGATGATCCAGTTCTTGCAAGCTGGGGTATTCGTTTTGTGATAATCAATAATTATCTTGCCTTTTATATAATTGTTGAAGAAAAGCAGACTGTAATCATAGTCCGATTTCTCTATCAGAAAAGTAACTGGACTTCCATTCTTCGACAGGGATTTTCCCTCATTTAAGGAATCTGTTTTTATGCAGGTTCCTTTTTCGTGTATTGCTTTAAAAACAGCCACATCCCCGCCAGCACTAGAAAAGAGATGATGCACATAAATATTTTTTCATTTCAAAACCATCCTTCGTTTCTTAAAATACATTGATTACATTACTTCCTTCTCTTACAAATGCAATAAACTGATGTAATTGTGCCGTACAGGTCACCCATTTTTTCCCTTCATACACCTCCTTTGTATTGACATCAATCCAGCTTCCTTCCGGAAGATACACTTCACGCCCAGTCTGCCCCTGAGCCGAAATTGGAGCAAATAATATGTCTTCCCCAAACATATACTGATCCTCCAGTGTATAACAAACTTCATCTTCGTAATAATCAAAAAACATTGGACGCATAATGGGAGCACCCGTCTCCGAAGCCAAATCCATATAGTGGCAGATATAAGGGCGTAATCGTTCACGCAGTTCGACCAGTCCTTTTAATATTTTGTAGTTTTCTTCTCCAAAACTCCATATTTCGTTGTCACCGCCGCTTCTTTCTTTCACACCCGGATGGCGGTCCTTTTGATTTTTTGTTCGCAGCCGTGAACCGTGAAGGCGCATAACCGGACTAAATACCCCAAATTGTGCCCATCGCACAACAAGTTCCTTGAAATAATCGCTTTCAATATCACCCATAAGAAATCCACCAATATCACTATTCCACCATGGGATACCGCTCATTGCCATAGAAAGTCCTGTTTTTACACTCATACGAAGTGCTTCAAACGTTGACATAATATCCCCATTCCATACAAGAGAGCCAAATTTCTGCGTTCCCGGATAAGCGGCACGAGTGAGCAGGATAATATCCGTCTCACCTTCAGATTTAAGCCCTTCATAAAACATTTTACTGTAATAATAAGGATATAACATTGCACTTTGTGCGCCATTTCCAGCATAGAATTTCAAATTCGAATATTGCTGCGGATGCACCTCAGGCTCTGCCTCATCCAGCCAAAATGTGCGAATTCCATATTTATAGTAATTTTCTTTTACTTTGTCCCATACAAAACTTCCTGTTTTCGGATGTGTTACATCAATAAATGTCTGCTGTCCGTAAAATTCAAATGTCCCATACTGCCCGTTTTCCGTGCGCACGAGCATGTTCGCTTCATTCATCTCCTCGTAGTTTTCACTCTTTGGGTTAATCGTAGGCCAAATTGATACAACCGGTTCAATTTTCATTTCTTTCAATTCCCTGCACATTGCCGCCGGATCCGGCCAATACTCCGGATCGAATTTCCATTCTCCCTGCTCTGTCCAGTGAAAATAATCAATAACAATAGCTGTTATCGGAATTCCTCTCTTTTTATATTCTCTGGCAACTTCCAACAAATCCTCCTGACTCTCATACCGAAGCTTGCTCTGCCAGAATCCGGCTGCCCACTCTGGAAACTTCGGGGCATATCCCGTCAAATCGCAATATATTTTCAACACATCCGCGGGAGTTTCACCTGCATAAATCAAATAATCAGCCTGATAGGCACTATCTGCCACCCACATCGTATGATTGTTTGTTGTTTCACACCGTCCCGGCGCCGGGTTGTTCCATAAAAATCCATATCCATATGAAGAATATACAACCGGAACTGCTGACTTTGTATTATAATGCTGCAAATTACAGGTGCTTCCCTTCCGATCAAACTGATTCTCCTGTTCTTGTCCGAGACCGTAAAAATGTTCCCCTTCATTTGCATCAAAAATAACTTTAATCTGATAATGATCTCCCTCAGTATGTACATTTCTTCCCGTATATTCCCCTTCAAACTTTGTATGAAGAATTTGCCTGTCTTTCCGATAATAAGAAATAATTCCCCCATACCATGGCTGTCCTGCTTCAATGGTAGCAGATACCATTCCATTACGGATTGTTGCCACTTTTTCATCTCCTTCTACAAAGCATTCACTCTCACTGGCCGGTGGCAATAATGTCCAATTTTCATCAAGAAGCTTTGAATTTTTTGTAGAACGGCAGCGAAGGCAGTTTTCTCCATATGCCTCTATCACTGTCAGTTCATCCCGTCGCTCAAAAATCAGTTTATCCTTTAAAATTGTAATTTTTCCCATTTCGTGCACCTCCACTGGATTCTCTTTCTTATACTAATATTATATTGCTTTATATCAGCAATTTCTTTAACTATATTATCATATATTTACACTATTTTGATATTATGGTAATATGATATTAGGAGTAAACGGTCTAAGTGCCATTATGCTTACACAAAAGACATTTAACTTCATAATATTGAAACAAATAAAAACCTGAAAGGATGTGATACCTATGCAACCAGACAAATCTTCTTATCTGATTGAGCAAATTTTACACCAGACTCAATCCCGTCCTTTTTCCCTACACCATACAGTTGTTTACCCAAACATGACATCTGCCTTATACCTCCACTGCCATTCCGAGATGGAATTTTTCTACCTTGAGCAAGGAAATGTACAGTTCCAGATCGAAGATGCTAAATTTACTTTGCAGGCAGGCGATGCCATTTTTATCCCACCAAACCTACTCCACAGCGCAAAACGTATGGGTGATCCAACAGAAGATTGTTCCTTTTATGCGATTGTTTTCTCTCTCAAAATGATTATGGATATAACTCCATCTTATTGCGAACATTACTTTTATCCAGTTTTATACAGTGCTTCCAATTGTATGCTCCCGATTCATTCTTCTGAGGAATGGCAATTCCATATTCTGGAACTTTTAAAAAATATTTTTATACAATCTAACACCCAAATTGAAGATTGTGAACTTATATTGCGTGGCAACCTTCTTATTATTTGGCAACACCTGTACAATCACCATATGGCACAAATACAAATGAACCATTCCTGCCACCAAACATATCCGCAGCTACGGGAATGTGTTGATTTCATATCGAATCACTATATGGAAAATATATCCCTGAAGATTCTTTCCCATAATGCAGGACTTAGTGAGGGACATTTTTGCCGCCTGTTTAAAGATTTTACCGGATTTACGCCTTTCCAGTATATTAACCGGAAACGAATTACAAAAAGTTGTGAATATCTGACCCAGAGCAACAAAAAAATAGCTGAAATTGCAACCCTTTGTGGGTTCAACAACATCAGCTATTACAATCGTGCCTTCCTACAGCTCATGCAGGAAACACCCTCCTCGTATCGTAAGCATTTTATTCACACTTAAGTTTTAATCAGTCATAACATTTTTACACAGCTTTGAGTTTCCCCATTTTTCAAAAGGAATCCTTTTATGCCTGAGTGTGTTCTGGCAAGGACACGCTCAATGGCATAACCTAATCCATAAAAAATAAATTTTTTCAGATTAATAATTTAATGAAAATCCATTGATAAATTCATCTTCTACTTCTTCCATAATAACGTCATATTCTT
>CAKRGF010000049.1 GCA_934322085.1 uncultured Eubacterium sp. | reverse complement strand
TCACCACACACACTCCATTTCTAAGCATATTCCGCTTTTGATTGTTAGTATAATGTATGTGCCGCAGTGATTTTTATGCGCTAATCTTCGAAATGAATTCCTGCCAAAAGAGAAGCTAGAGAAGTCGTTGCCTCCTCATCATGGTACTCAATGGATTCAGCCTCTTCCACTTCCGGTGCAATATCCTCTGCCTCTTTCATGCTCAGGCGAATTTTTCCGTCCGTCACATCAAGGACTTTTACCTTCACCGTCTGCCCGAGTTTGACAACTTCATTTGGCGAATGTAAAAACTTATTGCAAATCTGAGAAATATGAACAAGCCCGGATAAGCCATCCCCGATTGTCACAAAGCAGCCATATGGCTCAATGCGCTCAATTACGCCTTCTGTCACGAACCCTTTTTGCAGAGCATTTAATTTTTTCTCCTGCTCTTTTGCTGCTCTTTCCTTTTCCACATCTTTTGCAGAAAGAACCAGTTTATTTGCCTCGCGGTCTGCTGTAATGACAATAACCGAAAGCGTCTTTCCAACATATTCTTCCACATCTTCTACATACTCAAGTGCCAGTTTCGACGCCGGAATAAATCCTCTCAATCCCTCGCAGTAGGCAACAACACCGGCATTCACGCTGTTATTTACTTTTACCGTAAACACCGTTCTCTCTTCCAGAGCCTTCTCGACCTGTTCCCATGCCTCTTCTCTTTTTGCCTCGCGCAGCGACAGAAGAACACGTCCCTGTCCATCATCCGGCGAAAGCACAACAGCCGTCAGCATTTCTCCAGTGCGAATCTCATCCATCGCATGGAAATTCGGATCATCACTGTATTCACCGGAAGGAATTACTCCCTGTGAAAAACTGCGTAAATCCAAAAGAACTTCCTCTTCTTCAACACTTACCACCTCTCCGGTCACCGTATCACCTTCACGGAACGAACGAAAAGATGCATTAATCTGGTCTTCGTAATCTGCCATTGTTTCACTCATCGGTATTACCTCCCTGTTGAATCTTTTTTAATTCATCTGCTAATGCAGCAAATTGCGCTAAACTAAGTTTTTCCCCGCGAATCGTCGGGCTCAACTCCATTGTTTCCAGTGCACTCTTGATTTCCTCTTTGGAAAAGGAGAGTTCCGGACTGTTCGCCAGCCCATTCTGTAAAGTTTTCCGGCGCTGGTTAAAAGACGCCCGAATCAGACGGAACATCAACTTTTCATCGGATACCTCAATTGGCACCCGGTTTAAGCAGTCAAGTCTTATTACCGCACTCCCGACATTTGGCCGCGGAATAAAACAGTTTGGCGGAACATTCGCCGCCAGATATGGTTTTGCGTAATACTGCACGGCAAGCGACAATGCACCATACTCTTTTGTGCCCGGCTCTGCCTGCATGCGTTCAGCCACTTCTTTCTGCACCATAACGGTAATGTTAGCAAGTGGCACGTGGCTCTCCAAAAGCCCCATAATAATCGGGGTTGTAATGTAATAAGGCAGGTTTGCAACTACCTTGATTGGCTTTTTGTCATTATATTTTTCCGCAATTTCATGAATATCCTGCTTTAAAATATCCCCGTGAAGAATCTCTACATTATCATAAGGCGAAAGTGTCTCCTGTAAAATCGGAATGAGGTTGTTGTCAATTTCTACTGCTAATACCTGTCTTGCCGCCTCGCACAAATACTGTGTCATCGTTCCGATTCCCGGTCCGATTTCCAATACAAAATCATCTTTTGTGACTTCTGCTGCCTCGATAATTTTATCTAACACATGCGGGTCAATCAGAAAATTTTGTCCGAATTTTTTTTGAAAATGAAAATCATGTTTTTGTAAAACCTGTATGGTTTCCTGTGGGTTTCCCAGTTTTGCCACGCGTTTTCTCCTTTTATTTATTCTGTGTCAGCCGGTATAACCGGTGGGCATTTTCCGTTGTTACCTGCTTTACCTCTTCTTCCGTAATGCCCTTGATTTCTGCTAATTTCTGCGCCACGTAAATAAGCTGCGACGAATCGTTTCGCTTTCCTCTGTTTGGCTCCGGTGCCATATACGGGCAGTCTGTTTCCAACACAATAGACGACAGCGGAATCCGCTCGGCGCATCTTACTAATTTTTTTGCATTTTTAAATGTCAGGACTCCTCCCATGCCAATAAAGAATCCCATTTTCACATATTCTTCTGCCATTTCCGGCGAATACGAATAACAGTGAATGACACCGCCGCACTCATAGGCTTTTGTTTCCTGAATGATTTGCATGGTCGGCTCTGCCGCATCCCGGCTGTGCACAATAATCGGAAGTTTTACTTCCTTTGCAAGTTCAATCTGTCTGCGAAACCACTGCTTTTGAAGTGCCGGTTTCGGCTCCGGCCAGTGGTAATCCAGCCCGATTTCTCCGATGGCTGCCACTTTTTCATGTGCCGCATGACTAGAAATCCACGCCATGTCATCTTCCGTCAGCCCTTCCACTTCACTCGGATGCACCCCCAGTGCCGCATAGACAAATTCATACTGCTTTGCCAGTTCAAGTGCCATTTTACTGGATGGCATATCTGCCCCCACATCCACGACTTTACCAATTCCCTTTGCAAAAAGTCCACCAAGGATTTCGTCGCGGTCGCTGTCAAAGGCTTTGTCGTCATAATGGCTGTGGGTGTCGAAAATATAACTGCTCATAGTTGTCTCCTCTCGCCGAGGTACGCCCCGCATTCCTCACTGCAGGGCTTTCGCCTCTTCTCTCGCCGTGCCGCACCTCGGAATGCTCCGCATTCCTCACTGCAGGGCTTTCGCCTCGTCCTCTCGCCGTGCCGCACCTCGGAATGCTCCGCATTCCTCACTGCAGGGCTTTCGCCCTATACTAGAAAGAAACGATTTTCTCTTTTGTGCAAGCACAAGAGAAATCGTTTCTTTCTAGTGCACGGCTCAATGCTTTAGCATATCTCTGCTCCTGCCGGCATTTTTTTCTCCGGAGTCATGAGGGAGAGGTTTCCTTCTGCGTCTTCTGCGCAAAGAAGCATTCCTTCCGATAATACTCCTGCAAGTTTCGCCGGTTTTAAGTTGACAAGTACCATTACTTTTTTGCCAACCATTTCTTCCGGTGAATAATATTTCTTAATTCCTGATACAATCTGTTTGACTTCACTGCCAATTTTCACCTGGCTGCAAAGTAATTTTTTCGATTTCGGCACTTCCTCACAGGCAATAATCTCGCCCACCTGGAACTGCATTTTCATAAAGTCGTCAAATGTGATTTCCGGTTTTGCTTCGATGTCAATTCCTTCTTCCTCGCTGGCATCTTCTTCACCGGACTCAGCCTTTGCTTCTGCCATCTGTTTCTGTTTAATCTCTTCTGCCTTTGCCAAAACTTCTTTCGGATCGAGACGCATAAACAAAATTTCAGGTGAATCCGTTACTTTTGTTCCGGATTCATACTGACCAAACGTATCCATTTCTTCATAGCCACGTTTTTTCGCATTTAACTGTGTGAGAATTTTCTCTGTCGTCTCCGGCATAAATGGCTCTAACAGACTGGCACCAATTACGATACTCTCAACTAAGTTGTAAAGGACGGTAGAAAGACGGTCTTTCTTTGCCTCATCTTTTCCAAGTACCCATGGCTCCGTCTCATCAATATATTTGTTACAGCGTTTGAACAGACGGAACACTTCCGTAATCGCATCCGCCACACGCAGTTTATCCATTTTTTCTTCAACTGCTTTTGGTACTGACAAAACAGTCTCTTTCAAATCGTCATCAACTGCTTCTGTCACATTTTTATTTTCCAAAACGCCGCCAAGATATTTGTTCGTCATGGAAATGGTACGGTTTACAAGGTTACCAAGAACATTTGCAAGGTCAGAGTTCATACGCTCTACCATGAGTTCCCAGCTCACAACACCATCATTTTCAAATGGCATTTCGTGCAAAACAAAATAACGTACGGCATCCACGCCAAAAATATCTACCAAATCATCGGCATAAATAACATTTCCCTTGCTCTTACTCATCTTGCCGTCACCCTGCAAAAGCCACGGATGTCCAAATACCTGTTTCGGCAGTGGAAGGTCGAGTGCCATCAACATAATCGGCCAGTAAATGGTGTGAAAACGAAGAATATCCTTTCCAATCAGATGCAAATCTGCCGGCCAGTATTTTTCATATAAATTCTCGCCATCCACAAGCGTGTGATTTCCATCCAAATCAAATCCAGTACCGGTCACATAGTTGCTTAACGCATCAATCCACACATAAATTACATGTGCAGGGTCAAAGTCAACCGGGATTCCCCATTTGAAGCTTGTACGGGAAACACACAAATCCTGCAAACCCGGTTTCAGGAAGTTATTTACCATTTCATTTTTACGGGACTCCGGCTGAATAAATTCCGGATGTGTCTCGATGTGCTTCATCAGGCGGTCCTGATATTTACTTAATTTAAGGAAATAAGCTTCTTCTTTTGCCGGCTGGCACTCTCTGCCACAGTCCGGACATTTGCCATCGACAAGCTGGGATGGTGTAAAGAAAGATTCGCAAGGCGTACAATACATACCCTCATAAAATCCTTTGTAAATATCGCCTTTATCATAAAGCTTTTTGAAAATCTTCTGAACCTGCTTTTCATGTTCCTCATCGGTTGTACGAATAAAGCGGTCATAAGACGTATTCATCAAATCCCAAATTCTTTTTATCTCTGTCGAAACACCATCTACAAATTCTTTTGGTGTAATTCCTGCTTCTTGTGCTTTTAACTCAATTTTCTGTCCATGCTCATCAGTCCCTGTCTGAAAACGAACATCATACCCCTGAAAACGTTTGTAGCGGACAATGGCATCAGCCAAAACGATTTCGTAAGTATTACCAATATGCGGCTTGCCCGATGTGTAGGCAATCGCCGTCGTCAAATAATAAGGTTTCTTACTCATTTTTTGATATTCCTCCAATTCTTAAGTCAAGTGGCAAATGAAGCCACTTTCTTAGTTTCTTATTTTAGGTAAAATAGGACGAGATGTCAAGCATGGATGTGGCAGGGGAGTCAAGTGTTCGTTGGCATTTTTTGTCTTCCAATAATTCCGTAGAAAACTTTGCGTCTCGTGGGCACTCCCGTTCATTGAGTGCGTAACGGTATGGGCACTGAAACTACCAGTGCCACATACCGACGTACTCAAAACCCACTCGTCACAAAGTTTTCTACGGAATTATTAGAAGGCAAAGGAACTAGTAACGAACATTTATGACAGCCCCATCATCCCAAACTAAATTTTTCTTTATCATCTTATAACGGCATTCAGAAAACATTTCATAATGTATTTGTAAAACAATGAACGACTGAGTCACAAAAGTTCTGGCTTGTGTCAAATGTTCACCGCCAGTTTCTTTGGATTCCAGTAATTCAAGAGAAAAATTTTGAGGCTCGCGGGTTTGGAGCGCGTCAGCAAGAGGCACTGGTAGTTTCAGTGCCCTTGCTGCTACGCAGCTCCATTAGCGAAAGTGCCCACGAGACACAAAACTTTTCTCTTGAATTACGGAAACAAAAAAAGAGTCAATGAACACTTGACACAAACCATTTATCTATTGTTTACACATTACCCCCAAACGTGTATACTAAGAACATCACAAACACGCCCCCGGCGTGCAAAAGGAGGATTTCTTATGTTATTACTCGGCTCTCACGTGGGAATGAGCGGCAAAGATATGCTTGTGAATTCTGTAAAAGAGGCACTCTCTTATGATGCCAATACTTTTATGGTATACACCGGTGCTCCCCAGAATACGAGACGTAAAGATATTTCGGAATTATGCATTCCACAGGCAAGAAAGTTAATGGAAGAACATGACATGGCAAACTTTATTGTTCATGCACCTTACATTATTAATCTTGCCAACACGGTAAAACCGGAGACCTATGAACTGGCGGTCACTTTTCTGGCAAAAGAGATTGAACGCACAGCGGCTATGGGTGCAACTGTTTTAGTTTTACATCCGGGTGCACATGTTGGTGCCGGAGCAGAAGCCGGTATTGCACAAATCTGCAAAGGACTTAATGAAGTTTTAAACGAAGATACTCCCGTGTTTATCGCACTGGAAACGATGGCTGGAAAAGGCACAGAAATCGGACGCAGTTTTGAAGAATTGAAGGCTATTTATGACGGCTGCAATCATCCGGATAAACTTCGTGTCTGCTTTGATACCTGCCATGTAAATGATGCCGGTTACGATTTAGTGAATGACTACGAAAATGTTATGAATGAATTTGATAAAATTATTGGTCTTGACCAGATTGCTGCCTTCCATATTAACGACAGTAAAAATCCGCTCGGTGCAGCAAAAGACCGCCACGAGAATTTTGGAAAGGGTTATTTAGGAAGCGACGCTCTGATGCAGGTTATTCGAGATTTGCGTTTTGAAGCAATTCCGAAAATTCTGGAAACTCCGTATATTAAAGACCCGGAAAATCCAAAGAAATCAACACCACCTTACAAAGAAGAAATTGCCTGGATTAAAAAGCAATTGATGGAAAGATAAAAAAGAGGGGCTCAAAAACCATTCTTTTTATATAATAGCCGGAATCAGTTTGCTTTCTCTATTTGCTCTATCCTTTTTATATGAGGGAAAGTTTGTTCATCGTATTTTCGCTGCTATTACATTTCAGCTATTTGCAACTTTAGCAGAAATTTTTACGTTTTTATTCATTAAGTTGTTTCCTGTAGAAACAAGCGAAAAGCTTCTTGGAAATCCAGTTGTCTGCTCAATTGTATCGAAATTATTTTTATTCCTTATCATTATGATTACAAATATCGTTTTTTTGAAAAGGAAAAAAATTTTTTCCTTTCAATACACATTATTAATATGTATTATGCCACTTGTTTCTATCATAATCATGATGACAATACCGGATCAATTTGAAATGGTATCAAATCCATTTTCATTGTCCTTTATTG
>CAKRGF010000048.1 GCA_934322085.1 uncultured Eubacterium sp. | reverse complement strand
AGAAATTAGTCGTAAACGACACCGCTCGGGCGCGAAAGAGTCCGACAAGCGGACTCTTTGTTCTGCAATAGGAAATTGGTCATAAATGACACCGCTCGGGCGCGAAAAAGTTCGGAAAACGGACTCTTTATATTTAGAAAAATAATAGATTGATTTTTTAATCATGAGAAAGTATAATTAAATTATCATGAGAAGAAAGAAAAACACGGGGAAAGGCTGAAAATTATGAGAAAATTTCATGGAAGATGTAGTATTGTTACAATTGCAATAATGGTATTAGTTTTAACAGCACTTTCAGCCAGGGTATTTGCGGCGGAACAACAGGAGAAAAAGGACGAAAAGGAGAAAATTACAGTAGGTTATACACCATATGATCCAATGATAAAGGAAGATAAAGATGGAAACTTATATGGATATGGTGTCACTTATCTGAATGAATTGGCAAGAAGAGCCGGGTGGACGTATAAATTTGTGAAAGTGAATGAGAGTGAACGGATTGAAAAGTTATTAAATGGAGATATTGATTTATTATGTGGTATACATAAAGACTGTGCTCAAAAAGATCAGTTATTGTTCTGTAAAGAGACAACTGCTTTGGAGTATGGAATGTTGGCTACATTAAAAAATAATACAGATATCTTTTTTGATGATTTTCAGCATATTAATGGAAAAAAGATTGGAATAAATACAAGCTCCGATTTGGAAAACGCACTGGTTCGTTATGCAAAGGAAAATGGAATTTCATATGAATCGGTTTATTTTGATGATTATGAGAGCTTACAAGAGGCACTGAATAACAAAACCATAGATATTATGTTAGTGTCAAGCTTAAGAGATATTGATAATATTAAATATGTAGGAAAAACATATTCCATACCGGAATCTTTTGCAGTAAGTGGAAATAATCCGCAGCTAATGGATAAGCTGAATAAAACAGATTTAGAGTTAAAACGTGAACAACCTTTTTATATTGCAGCTTTGCATGAAGTGTTTTTTGGTGTGCCGTATCAAAAACTGACAGGAATCACCAGAGAAGAATATGAGTATGTTTCAAGTGAACCTACGATAAAAGTGGCATATAATTCTGACAGCTATCCAATTGAATATACAGATGAAAAGACAAATAAATATGCAGGGGTTTATGCGGAAACCATGCAGTTAATTTCACAAGAGAGTGGCTTGAAGTTTGAGTATATTCCGATAAAAGATTTTTCAAAAGCATGGGAAATGGTTCGGGATGGAGAGGCAGATATCATTGCAGGAAGCTATATGGATAGGGAACTGGCAGAAAAATATCATATGCTGTATTCCCAAAGTTATCTTTCCGAAGAGTATACAATCGTAGGGCGAAAGGGAGAGGAAATACCGGAAAATGCAGTAATTGCTTTGCCGAAATGTTTTGTAGAAATTCAATCGTATTTTCAAAGTGAAGAGCCAAAGTGGGAAATCAAAGAGTATAAGGATATAACTACATGTTTGGAGGCGGTAAATGAAGGAGAGGCAGATTTAACAGCAGTAAATTCTGTTTTTCTACAGACGGTGTATAATCTTAGTAATTATGAGCAGCTGCGTATCGTGCCGAATATGACTCGTACGATACCGATTTATATTGGAATTGGAGAAAATACACAAAATGCTTCTGTATTAAAAAGTATTCTGGATAAAACCATAAATAAAATACCGGAAGAAAAGTTCCAAAAATGTGTAACGGAGAATGCAATTAATATATCCTATAAACCAACCATATGGGAAGTGGTACGCCAATTTATACCACATATATTGCTGGCAATTTCAGCAGTGATTGTTGCAGTAGCATATATTATTTCCAAAAGAGAGAAGCATTACAAGCATTTAGCATTGACAGATTCAGTAACCGGACTGTGGAATGAGGTGAAATTTAACAAAGAGGCACAGGAACTTCTGGAGAAAAATCAGGAACAGGCATACATAGTAATTACCATTGATATAAATAAGTTTAAGTTCATAAATAATGATTTTGGTGTTCGCATAGGAGATAACATACTTAAAACACTGGGAAAAAGAATACAGGAAATTTTCGGAGGAGTAGGAATTTATGCCAGAGAAGCAGCAGATGTTTTTATGATAATGATGGCTGAAAAAGACTATCGAGAAGAAATGTTGCGGCCGTTGGGAAAGGAAATCTCTTTTGAAAATGCCGGAAAACGTCAGTCATATAGAATTACCATAAAAGCAGGAATTTGCGTAATCGGAGCAGGTGAAGAAAGAAAAGATATTTCCCGATATGTAGATCAGGCATCTATGGCAAGAAAGACGATAAAAGAAAGTGCCAGTGAGGATATCGCTTATTATGATGAAAAAATAAAAAAGAGAATAGCACAGGAAATTGCAATTGAAAATAAGATGGAAGATGCACTTTTAAAAGGTGAGTTTCAAGTCTATTTGCAACCGAAATATTATCTGCCCACAGGTGAAATTGTAGGCGCAGAGGCTTTGGTAAGGTGGGTAGAACCAAGTGGAAAGATTATTCCGCCGGATAACTTTATACCATTATTTGAACGCAACGGATTTATTATACAGGTTGACTTTTATGTGTATGAGCAGGTAATGAAACGCATGCAGAAGTGGAAACAGGAAGGAAGAAGACCAATTTGTGTATCAGTAAATGTGTCCAGAGTGCATGTAAGAACCTATGACTTTTTACAGAGATTAAACGAGCTAATTGAAAAATATCAGATACCAAAAGAGTATTTCGAGCTGGAATTGACAGAGACTATCATGGGAAGTGCGCAGGGAATGACAAAGGACTTTATACAGGAGTGTAAAAAGCAAGGTTATAAAGTATCCATTGATGATTTTGGAAGCGGATATTCTTCCTTGAATTTATTAAAAGATTTACCGGTGGATATTTTAAAAATTGACAAAGGATTTTTGGATGAAACAGCAGAATCAGAACGAAGCAGTATTATTGTAGAACAAGTAGTGGAAATGGCAAAGAAAATGAAGATAGGTACCTTGTGCGAAGGAGTGGAAACGCTAAAGCAGGCAGAATTTTTAAAAGGAATTGGGTGCGACATGGCACAGGGATATTTGTTCTCAAAACCAATTCCCATGGAAGAATTTGAAAAAATGATTTAAAAATGGCTAAAAAAGAGGTGAAATATAAGGGGAATAGAGAAAAATAAAGGGAGCGACGAAACAATGAAATATGAATTAAAAAATGAACAATTGACAGTTGGTTTTGAAACCAAAGGAGCAGAAATGATTTCCCTGAGGGGAAACAAAAGCGGAAAGGAATATTTGTGGAATGCAGATGCAAAGTTCTGGGGTAGACATTCACCGGTATTGTTTCCGATTGTAGGACGTGTTCGTGATAATGCATATAGATATGACGGACAGGAATATCATTTATCCCAGCATGGATTTGCGAGAGATATGGAATTCGAGTGTGTTTCACAGGAGCCACAAGAGATATGGTTCCGTTTGAAGGCAACACCGGATACAAAGAAGAATTATCCATTTGAATTTCAGTTAGAAATCGGATATCGTTTGGAAAATGATACAGTACGGGTAATGTGGAAGGTTACAAATTTAGAAAAAGAGAAAGAAATGCATTTTTCCATTGGTGCACATCCGGCATTTATGTGTCCATTGAACGAAGGAGAAAAACAGAGTGATTATGGTATTGTAATGGATGAAGAAGAGGAAGTAATGTATTCATTCATAAGCGCAGAAGATGGATTGATGTTTAATCACAAGAATGGCTTAAAATTAGAGCACGGCTATCATAAGTTTGAAGAAGGATTTTTTGATGAAAGTGCCTATATCATAGAAAAATATCAGGTGCGAAAAGTTTCCTTGGTAGACCCACAGAAGAAACCATATATTACCGTATCTTTCCAGGCTCCGGTAGTGGGAATCTGGTCTCTGGAAAAGAAGCACGCACCATTTGTATGCATTGAGCCTTGGTATGGCAGATGTGACAGAGAGACATTTGAAGGTACATTAGAAGAAAGAGAGTGGGGAAATAAACTGAAACCGCAGGAAGTTTTTGACCACTCATATGAAATAAAGGTAGAACAATAGAGAAATCAGGTGACAAAAGATGTGGATACTTTTTGCAACGGGCTCTGCTTTATTTGCAGGAGCAACTGCAATTCTTGCAAAAATAGGTGTAAAAAATACAGATTCAGATGTGGCAACGGCATTGCGAACCATAGTAGTATTGCTGTTTTCTTGGCTGATGGTATTTGTGACAAATTCCTATGTTCCCATTGATGAAGTAACACAAAAAACATTGTGGTTGCTGGTTTTGTCAGGAGTAGCAACCGGAGCATCCTGGTTATGCTATTTCAAGGCATTACAGCTGGGAGATGTAAATAAGGTAACGCCAATCGATAAGACCAGTACCGTATTTACCATGATATTGGCATTTCTGTTTTTAGGTGAAGCTTTTACCGTTCCAATGTTTATCGGAATGGTTGGAATTTTAGCAGGAACCATGCTAATGATAGAAAAAAAGGAAACGGTGGTTACACAACAGCAGAAAAAAGATTATCGCTGGCTGATATATGCAATACTTTCAGCCGTGTTTGCCAGTGCAACTTCTATTCTTGGAAAATTAGGAATGGAGGGAATTCCATCTAATTACGGAACAGCAGTGCGTACCGGAGTAGTGCTTGTAATGGCATGGGTAGTGGTATTTTTGCAAAAGAAACAATCGAAGGTAAAAGGGGTTGGAAAAACTAGCTGGATATTCTTGATACTTTCCGGAGTGACAACCGGTATGTCTTGGTTGTGTTATTATCGGGCATTGCAGGAAGGACCGGCTAGTATCGTAGTACCAATTGATAAATTAAGCATATTGATTACGATATTGTTTGCAAGGGTATTCCTAAAAGAACGACTGACGAAAAAGGCAGTTGTGGGGTTAGTGCTGTTAGTGGCAGGAACCTTAGTCTTATTGTTATAAGAAATGTGATTATGAAATAGTATTTTGCGTAGTGATAGAAGAAGAAAGGTTTTATAGAAAGATAATAAGTCTATGAAAACCTTTCTTTTTTTGCAATGAAAAATTTGATTAGATAAATATAAAAAAGAAGGGAAAATAATGAATAGACAAATTATAAACAAGATAGTAAAAGCAAGTGGAATACAAGAAGGAGAGATGATACTTTTGCATTTCTGGGGCGAACAGGAACAAGAGGATGTTTTAGAAGAATTTGCAGAAACAGTCGTGGCAGCAGGTGCGTCTCCATTAGAGTTACGTCAGTCCAGAAGTAGAAATCAGAAGTTGTTTGCTCAGGCAACAGAACGTTCTTTTGGAAAAAAATATTTTTCTGTTTTTGAAAAGGTGGATACGGTATTAGACATCTTTGTATATCAGCCGGTAGTACTGGGTGCACAGTTAGAAGAGGAACAGATGATGATTTACAAACACTATATGGGAAATTTGTTTGGGGCATTAGGAAAAGTACAACGTTTCTTGCAGATTCGTATTCCTACCCAGGAAAATGCATTGGAGTCAGGATTAGAACCAACAGAATATATTACCCGTATGGAAAAGCATATGACATTGATTATGAAGTGTTAAAAGAGAATTGTATGAAGAAAATGTAGGAGCATATGATGATGTAGTATTGGAAATTCATAACGGAATTGTGGAAAAAAGCAATTGTAAAAAAGTAAATGAATTTTTGCAGCAGCTTGGAACAGCAGAAAAAACCGTATGTGAATTGGGATTCGGAATGAATGACCATGTTACAGAGCTTTGTGGTTATGCAGTATTGGATGAAAAGATGTGCGATACATTTCATATAGCCATTGGAGATAATACGATGTTTGGTGGAAAGAATCAGGCACAGTTGCATATGCAGCTTTGAAAGGTAAAAATAATTCGCACTAATTTCATTAAATTTTAGCCCTTTTCTTTGCGATAAGGTAAAATAAAAGAAAAACTTTATCTTGGGAATAACCTTGTATGCAGTATAGCTTCTGAGCCGATTCAAAATTCAGGGGAGTATATCCATCAGAGTGAAGAAAAAGTTAAACAGGATTGTGAAAGCAAGGCATTTATCAGACTTGCAGAGAAGATGAAAAAGCGGTTTCCGAGGCTTCCAATTATAATAACAGCGGATGGATTGTATGTCAGTCAGAAAGTTATACAGCCATGCACAGATTACGGCTGGGATTATATCATCCGTTATAAAGAAGGATGTGCCCCATCCATAGCAAAGGAATATAAGGCATTGCCTGAAAAAAGAAAAAGGAGGTTCGGAAATAGAGTATCAGAACCGGATTATGTTTCAAAATTCAGATGTAAATCTGATATATTATACAGAAAAGAAAAGCCAGTCAGATGGAAAAGAAAAAATAACAGAGTCAGCATGGATTACAAATATTACAATTACAAAAAGCAATGCCAGAAAAATAGTAAGAGCAGGGAGAAACAGATGGAAAATAGAGAATCAGGGTTTTAACAGGCAGAAGCATTGGCAGGGAAATATAGAGCATGCATGCAGTTGGAATGAACAGGCACAGAAAAATCATTACCTGATGGAACAGATAGCTGATTTTATAAAGCAGCTGTATAAGTATTATTATTTACTCAAACTTCGCACTTGAATAAGTGCCTACGCACCTTGAAAATTCAATAATAACTGGCAAAAAAATAGCATGAAACCATCTGGTTTTGGTATAATTGAGTTGTTCAGAAACAATCATACTTCCGGAGGCTCATGCTATGAATAAAAGTATAACACAAGCAACTCAAGATGATAAGCAGATTTCGAAATCTATCAAAAGATTTTTTACAAGGTTTCATATTTCCTCAGCCTTGAAAATATCCAACGCCTACAAAAAGAAAGGGATTCCAGTAACGGAAATCTTCCAGTATCTGTTTCTACTGATTTTTTCTAACAGAAGCATGTACATGAACCTGATTACAGGCCGAAAC
>CAKRGF010000047.1 GCA_934322085.1 uncultured Eubacterium sp. | reverse complement strand
TTTTTACTTGAAGCTAAAGCTGTTTGGGAACACACCTGCATAGCAGGTGGTTTATTTTTATTGCCAATACAAAAAAAGACGTCACAAATTTTCGCTTGTGACGTCCTCGTCGAACCCTAGTATAGCACAATGGTTTTTGTTCGTCAAGTTTCATAATATGTTGTTTTTTACCCTCTTTTACATTCTTCCCAGCATCCCCTGCAGCACCATATAAAGTACTGTTCCCGCAGCAATACTTACAAATGTGTTATGTTTCCATTTATAACTAAGTGTCACAAATAATGCCGTCATGCAAAAATCAATTCCATTTAACTGCGCGGGAAGAAGTTCCCCAGGCAAGCCACCAAGAGTCGCTGCTAAGAAGCGATATCAGGACAAATTGAAAGGCCCCGGTATACACAAGTATACTGACAATTGCAGCATCGTACCAAAAAAACCCAGCATTCTGCATCGTAATTCCATACGCCATTCCGACAAACAAGTAACTGCACAAAATCGGAATGGACTTGATAAATCCTCTACGAACGGCTTTCATGTTCTTCCTTCTCCCTGTCAATAAACATCATAATAAAGGCGGCAAGCAAAAAGAATGCACACACTAAAATTGCCTTTTCCTTCATATAAGAAATGCATACATTTCCAAGTACGGCACCAATAATAAAGCACAAAATCACACTGTAATAAAGGATGCTTTTTGACAAACACTTTTTCTCTTTCGTATGCATATAATCGCACAAGTTCTGTGTACCGCTGCGAAGATTTCCGATACACATCGTAGTCGCAATTCCGTTTCCGTGAATCTTACGGAAACTCTCTACCTGAATTCCGCAGGCAAGTGACGTTAAACTGTTTGCTAAGAGATTAAGAGAAACCGGAATAAAGCACACGCCGGCAAGGACAATTGCCTCCAGTAATACAGAAATCTGCCGCCAGTGAAGTCTTTTTCTCTCATCCATCCGAAAACGCACCAAATCAGCAAGCATAATTCCCGCTGCAAACGCAAGTACCGGAAACAAATACCGCACAACTTCCGGCCAGTTTCTTTCAGATATGCTCACACCAAGCAACAGCATATTTCCCGTCTGTGCATTTGCAAATACATGGTCGCGCATGATGTACGAATACGCATCCATAAATCCACCGGATGCCGCTAACACGATTCCTAACTCAATAGACTCTGACATCTGCTTTGCTATTTTTTTCATTCCTATCGCTCCTTTATCACAATTGTATCACCCGGTGCAAACACCGTGTTTCCATTTGGAATAATTAATTCTTCCCCCCGCTGAATCATCACGACTAATTTCCCTTTTCCGAGATGAATCCGCGATAAACTTTTGCCAACCCATTTGTGGCTGCCGTCTAACTCAATTTCAATCAGCCGCACACCATCCACATCACCCGGTGCCTTTGCACTGAGAATCAATGTGTCGCCCGGCACAAGCACGGTGTCTCCGTTTGGCGTCACATCTTTTTCATCCCGCTGAATCTGAACGAGAAGTGTTTCCGGCGGCAGCAAAATATCTTTAATCTTACTGCCCGCCCACGGATGATTTTCTTCAACCGTAAACTGGATAAATTGAACCGGCACCTCTTCGGTGTAGTCGGTAAATGTCTTTAATACGTCTTCTTTATCGTCAATCATATGAAGCATTTTCGCCACATACGGAAGCAGTGTTCCCTGCAAAAGAATGGAAAAAAGCACGATAAAAAATATCATATGAAAAATGTCGTGTTCAAACACTGTGCCGCTGCTCCTTGCCATTATCGCAAACACTATAGACGCCGCCCCGCGGAGTCCCGCCCACGAAACTAATATCTGCTGCCGCCATTTGCTTCGAAAAGGCGTTAACAGCAAACACACAACCGCAGGTCTGGCAACAAACGTCAAAAACAGCGCAATCATCAGCGACGGAAATACGACCGCCGGCAGTGCCGACGGAAATGCCAATAACCCGACGAGAAAAAAGACTAACATCTGCATCAAGCCGGTCACACCGTCAAAGAAATGTACCAGCGGCTTTTTATTGTCCAAATCCGCATTTCCCAGTACAATACCAAACAAATATGCACTCAGGTATCCATTGCCGCCAACTGCGGAAGGAACCGCATATGCCAAAAGTACGAAGGCAAATACTAAAATGGTATCAAAGCCTTCTGTCGTGACCTGAAATTTTTTCAGAACAAAAATCGTAATTCCCGCCATCAAGGCACCAATTGCCACACCATAGACAATTTGCGCAAAGACCGTATAGGTAATGGCTCCCGCACTGACTTTTCCACCACCGATTAAGCCTAATAAAATTGTGGTGAGCATATACGAACACGGGTCATTACTACCGCTTTCCACCTCCAAAAGAGAGGCGGTCCGGTACTTTAAGTTCAACCGTTTAGAACGCAGAATCGAGAACACCGACGCCGCATCCGTCGAACTTATCAGTGAACCAATCAAAAGACTCTCAAGCAGTCCGATGTGAAGCGCATAATAACAAAACAATGCCGTCAGCCCTGCCGTAAGAACAACACCGGCAGTCGATAAAATAACCGCCCGCAGAGCAATCGGTTTTGCAGCGCTCCATTTTGTTCCAAAACCACCGTAAAACATAATAAAAATCAGGGCAATGGAGCAAATTTGTTCTGCCAGTTCAAAGTTTTCAAACGAAATCCGAATGACACCATCCGAACCAAAAAACATACCAAGCACAATAAAAATCAAAAGCATTGGAACGCCAATACGGTTCGATATTCGGTTCCCTACTAAACACGCCAGAATCACAATCGATACGAAAAGAATTGCAAATGTCATAGTACTTCCTTTCTTTGTCGTTTTTTCGGTTACTTCTTAATCGCCCACCGCATCTTCGTAGAACGTGCCCGTCCGTTTTGTGCACATTCCTTCGCCGAAGGGCGTATCACATCTTTTGCATAATCGCTGTAAATACCAGCTTTGTAGCCGGACTTTAGCGCCTTTTTTACTAGACGGTCTTCGCCGGAGTGGAAGGTAAGAATTGCTGCCCTTCCGCCGGGTTTTATGCATTCCGGTAATTTTTCCATAAATTCATACAATACTTCAAATTCATTATTTACATCAATGCGCAGTGCCTGAAAGACACGCTGACATGTTTTTTTGACAGTATCTTTGCGCTCCTTTTCCGGAAGAAACATTAACGTCTTTTCGATGACATCACGCAGTTTTTTCGTCGTGTCCATCCGGTTTCCTCTGCGGATTTCATCGGTAATGGCTTTTGCTAACTCCTCACTGTAAGGCTCATCTGAGTTTTCATACAGCATCCCGGCAAGTTCCTCTTTGGTAATCGTGTCAAGCCGCTCTGCAGCACTGATTCCTTCCTTTTGGTTTAACCTCAAATCAAGAGGACCTTCTACTTTAAAGGAAAAGCCACGCTCAGGATTATCAATCTGCATGGAAGAGACACCCAAATCAGCAAGCACAAAGTCAAATCCGCCTGCCTCTTTAGCAATTTCATCAATCGTGCAGAAATTCTGCAGTTTTATTGTGAGAATTTCTTCACCGTATCCCTGCTCCAAAAGCCGCTTCTTCGTCTTAGCCGATTCTTCGGGATCCACATCCGTTGCATAGATATGTCCTCTGCCCTCTAAACAGGCAAGCATCGCTTTCGTGTGTCCGCCATAGCCAAGTGTCGCATCGAATCCAGTCTGCCCCGGCTGAATCTGTAGAAAATCCAGAATTTCCTGTACCATAATGGAAAGATGCATCCCTGCCGGCGTATTTCCTTTCGAAATGACGTGTTCGATCATGTCCTGATACTTCTCCGGCTGGTGTTCCTTATATTTTTCCTCAAATTTCTTCGGATATTTTCCACTGTAATGTACCCGTCTCTTGTGCTTTTTCTCTTCCTGTGGCATCATTTTCATCCCTTCTTTGCATTTTCTGCTTTATGATACAATATTCAGCGGATATAGGTCAAGTAAGTGCTTAAATATTTTATGACAAAATTCATGATTTATGGTGATTTTTTAATCTTTTGCAACTTTTTTTAATTCTCATTCGTAATATTTGTATAACTCAAAGGAACAATTAAACTTATACAAAAAAGGAGGCGTTTTTATGAGAAAAAAAGGCAGATTATTAGTTACCGCATTAATCATGGGACTTACACTATCCAGCATTCAAGTGCCGTCCGGTACCGCAAAAGGTATACAGAAAATTGACTTCTTAGTTGTACCAGAACCTACAGCTCTCGTATCTCCAGACGGAGGAAAAAATTATCCAATTAGTTCAAACCCGGAATGGAAAAAATCCGGTATTTACTCATATCAGGTTACAAATGAGGACAAAAAAGAGGCAACTCTTCGCCGAATTAATACAATCAATGATACGGTATCCATTCCAGAAAAAATTGATGGATATACAATTACAGGTATTGGAGAAATGGAAGAGAACACATGTATTGTCAGTGAAAATGAAGTGTTTTTATATGCAAACGCAATCCGCCATCTTATTTTACCAAAAACAATTACCACAATTGGAAGTTACGCCTTTGCCGGTTGCTCTTCCTTATCCCGTATTGATTTTAATCACACGGAAAAACTGCACATTCAACAGTATGCGTTTGCAGACTGTGACCATTTGCAGGATCTAGATTTAAATAATATGCGAATTGGTCCTTATGCGTTCAGCGGTGTGTCTCCGCTTGCATCGGTCTCATTATTTAACGTTGATTTTTATGAAATAAACGAATGTGAAACTTCCACCGGCATTTATCCATTCGGCACCCGTACGGTCAAAAAAATGTTTGTCGACAGTGCCCTGACTTCCTTTTATTTTCCTGGCAGCACATCGGTTGAACATCTTTATGTCTGCGGCCGCTTAACAGCATTAAAGGGTGATGTTAAATCATACAAAAAAGTAAAAGTAATTCACACATACCCTTCCGCAAAAGCCGCCTCTTTTGCCAAGAAAAAGAAACTTTGCTACGAAACACTCAAAGTCTCTGGCAAAATGAAAAAAGTGACAAAAAAGAAAACGTCCAATGGACTTATGTACTCCTGGAAAAAGGTTACCACCAAAGCAACCAAATACCAGTATACAAAGAAAAAATGGAAAAAGAAAACTTATAAAATTCCGACTTATTATGAAGTTGTCTCCTCAAAGAAGCACTGGACAACAAAACACCAGAAAGTCCTTGACATTACTTCTTCTACCGTGCTTT
The DNA here is from genome assembly GCA_934322085.1 of uncultured Eubacterium sp. Classification (GTDB taxonomy): domain Bacteria; phylum Bacillota; class Clostridia; order Lachnospirales; family Lachnospiraceae; genus Eubacterium_F. Next base: position 1,755 of record CAKRGF010000047.1, on the reverse strand, counting down.
CTATAAAGGTTTGGAAAAAGTGGAACAACCGAATTTAACTGCACATAATTATTATTAAAAAATCCCCCGCCTTACTGGCTAAGCCAGCAGGACGGGGATTTTTTAATAATAATTATGACTCCTTACTTTTATTTCGAGCAATCATAATATCCATACAATGCTGGTGTGGCACACCTCCACTGTTACAATCAAATACTACTTCCTCGATTTTATGAAAATACCAATCATGGTACAATGTATAAATTTGTCCTGATTTCCATCGAAAGCGATTTTTTTCCTTCCCTGGTAAAATTTCAACAAATGGCTTATCCACAAACACATTCATAACATGAATACCATCAGGGTTTGTATGCTGCTTTAACTCATTTACAACATCTTGCCTTTTCTCCGGCTTCAGAAAATGAAATACACCACTACACAAAACAATATCATAATTTTCGCAGAGCTGAAGATCTTCAATATTTGCTGTAAAAAAATCAACATAAACACCATGCTGTGAAGCTAACTTTTTCCCCTTTTCAACTCCAGTTTCTGCCAAATCAAAAGCGGATACATGATACCCATTTCGTGCTAAAAAAACAGCATCTTTTCCTTCCCCACACCCTACATCAAGAACCTTTAACGGATTTATCGGAGGCTTTAATTTTAAAATTTCATAACATAAGTCATTCGGTTTTATTCCCCAATAATACCCCTTCTTCTGATATCGTTTTTCATAATCGCTCAATATTGGAGACTGATATCCAAGAAGAGAATCCACACTTATCCCAAATACTTTTGCAATTGCTGGCAGCAAATTAATTTCCGGACAAGCCATTCCATTTTCCCATTTTGATACTGCCTGATTTGAGACATGTAGTTTGTCTGCCAATACTTGCTGCGTGATACCAAGTTCTTTTCTCTTTTTCATAATTATTGAACCAATTTCCATTCTTCACACCTCCTGCATATATTGTAAAATACAAATTTTCAGAATGCTATCACTTTATTGTTGGATTTTCAATTAAATTTCAACATGTAGTAGAAAAAGCTTGATATATCTTTACATGTGTTCTATAATACTTACCAGGATAATACTTCTCCTGTTTACCTGTGGAGGGAGACAATAGGATGGAGAACATGCAAAAAACATTGAATTTTTACAATACTTTATTTCTTAACATAAAGGAAGTCGAAATACTAAAACTCTCTGACGCTATCGAATATTAATAATGATGCGAGTAAAAATATATTAAATAGTTGCCAAACACTAAAAGACTATGTTATACTAACCTCAAAATGCGAGAAATCATAACAAAATCAAGGAGCAGATGACGCCTTTATCTAGAGCGAACACAGGAAGTGTCCTCTCGAACTAAAATGAAAGCAAGAAATTCCAACACAATTGAAACTATATTTGCAAAGCAAATATCCTGTTTCAATTGATTGGAATTTTCTTGCGAATAGCGGAGGTAGAGCCTATGTTGTTATCAGAAGGTACGGTGGAAGAATACGTGGATAGTATGAACGAAGTCAAGGAACAGGAAATTGAGCGGTTGAAAAAGGTAGTTCAGGAAAAGGACGAGGAATTGTCGAAGGTAACTCAGGAAAAGGATAATGAACTATCAAAAAAAGATGAGGAATTGATAAAAATAACTCAGGAAAAGAATGAGGCATTATCGCAAAAAAATAGTGAAATTGAGACCGTTTCAAGTTTTGTGTAAACTCAAAAAACTGACATAAGATTTTATTGATAGTTATTAAGAGCAGAGACCA
>CAKRGF010000046.1 GCA_934322085.1 uncultured Eubacterium sp. | reverse complement strand
CTGGTTTGCTATTTATCAATGTTGTAAACTATTATCTGTTAGACAATATTTTGAATGTGAACCGTCTCCAAAAAGAAAAAGAGCAGTTGAATCAGCAGCTTGCTTTTCAGTCAACAAAATACCAGCAGATTTCTACAGCATATCGTAACACACGAAGTTTAATGCATGATACCAAAAAACACTATTTTTATATAGAAGAATGTGTAAAAAAAGGCAACTACGATGTCATTGAAGACTATTTAAAAAAATCTATGGAATACATTGAACAATCTTATAACCGTATAAATACAGGAAATTTGGTTATTGATGCCTTTGTAAGCAATCATATGTCAATTGCCGAAAAAGAGAACATTGAATTTCGGACGGACATCCAGGTAAGCCTGTCTAACATTCAAATCGATGATTATGACTTTAGTATCATTTTGGGCAATCTGCTAGACAACTGTCTGAATGCCTGCCGTGAAATTCAAGTGCCGGCTCCGAGACAAATTGAAGTATCGATCCGTACCACTAGTAAAGAGCTTTTACTGCACATTTCAAATACCTTGTCTCATCAAGCAAAAGAACATGAAAAAGATGAAATGGTACACGGATACGGAATCACAAATGTGGAAAACATTACGTTAAAATACTATGGTACCTATGTCTACTATATTGAAAGGGATAGGTATCATGCTATTGTATCCATTCCATGTAATATCATGATATAACGCCGTTTATTTTTCCGAACTCGGCAGATTCACCCGGAAAAACCGTCTCAAAAACTGCTTCGCATTAAACGGAATAATCGGATAAATATAGCTTTTTCCGCTGATTGTCCGGTTCGTCACAATCAAAACAACTACCAGTGCCGTACCGGCAAGCAGTCCCCACGGACCAAATGCGGCGGTAAGACAAATCAAAATAATCCGCATGAACTTCAGCGCATAGCCAAGTTCCAAACTGACCTGCGTGTAATTCGCCACGGCCACAAATGCCATATAAAGCATGATTTCGGCATTGAACCAGCCGGAACTTACCGTATAATCACCCAATATAATACCTGCCACAACACTGAGCGGCATGCTCAGCATATTCGGAGTATTCACCGACGCTAGTTTTAATCCATCAATGGCGAACTCCAAAATCAGCATTTGCAGGAATATGGGGACATTCACCGGGTCATTAATCTGAATAAACTTTAAGGACTCCGGAAGCCACTCGGGATGCATGATAAAAAGCAAAAATACCGGTGTCATGAAAACAGCAAGAAAATCAATGACCATTCGCGACAGCCGCAGGTAAGTTCCTGTCACAGGAGGAAAATAATAATCGTCCGCATCCTCGACAATATCAAAAACCGATGTCGGTAAAATCATGGCAGATGGCGAATTATCCACTAAAATTGCCACACTTCCCTCCAATATACTGGCTGCTGTGACATCCGGACGTTCCGAAAACTTGAATTTCGGAAACGGATTATACCACTTGTGCTGATATAAACATTCTGCAAGACTCTGTTGATTCATGGAAAGAGAATCAATCTCAATCGCATCAATCCGCTTACGAATGTTGTTTAACATTTCCGGTTCTACACGGTTACCCATATAAGCAATTACGACATCTGTCCGCGAACTTTTTCCTACTGTATGCATTTCCATCACAAGGTCCGTAGAACGAATTCTTCTTCTGACCAATGCCGTATTATACACAACGGTTTCCACAAAACCATCTCTGGAACCGCGCATTACTTTATCTTTTTCCGGTTCGTCGACCGAACGTGCCGGATATGTTCGAAAATCCATTGCGAGCAGTTCGCAGTATCCATCCACCATCAAAAGCGGAACACCCGATAAGCACCTCTGAATCAAATCATTTTCTGTCCGCACTAAATCAATCTCACCATACGGCAATTTTTCATTTAAAAAATCATGCGCTGTTTCCGGCATTTCCTCCGGTTTAATTTTATAGAGAAATTCTAATACCTTCTCCATAATTTCGTCTTTACAGAAACCGTCAACAAAATAAAAACAAGCCTTTTTACCACCAATAATCACCACCCGGTACAGCAAATCAAAGCTTTTATCAATCTGCAAAAGCTCATCAATCCGCTGTTTATTTTTGCTAAAATCCTTTGAAAATTCTGTTCTCTGCGACATAATCACCTCCCAAAAAGATTCTTTCTCCTAATAGGGTTGACAAAAAACTATGTTTTTATGTATGATAGTTGGGAATCAATGAAAATACACAGGAGGTGTTTGATTGTGGATGTACCACAGGACCCCATTATTTTAGTTAGTTTTGTAAATACAAAATTAAGGGATCAATTTGCAACTTTGGAAGAATTGTGCCAGACATATGAACTGAATCAGGCAGAGCTTTGTCAGACATTGGATTCCATTGACTACCAGTATGATGAAACAACCAACCAGTTTGTCTGATACTTTAGGAGCTTGCCATGAACATAGAAAATATAACATTAAATCATTCCATAACAATTGATGAATATAATGACCTTCGTGCAAGCGTAGATTTTATTACCATAAGAGAAAATCGCGCCCGCATCGCCCTCGACCATTCCCTCTATACCCTGATTGCCAGAGAGAACGGACGGCCGGTGGGCATGGCGCGTGTTGTCGGAGATGGTGGGTACGTCTATTTTATCTGCGATGTCATTGTGCGTCCATCGCACCAGTCGCAGGGACTTGGACGATATATTATTGAGCATGTTCTTTCCTGGCTGGAAAGTCAGGTGGATGAGGGAGAAACCATTATGGTAAATCTCATGTCCGCATTGAACAAAGAACCTTTTTACGAAAAACTTGGTTTTCACACACGTCCTTTTTCAGACCATGGCTCCGGTATGAGCCGCTGGATTTCCCGCTAGGGCCGTTCCCGTTCGATGAGTTCTTCGCGTACCGCTTTCAAAATAGTTAAAGAAACCGGCCCCAAAATCACACCGCCGATGCCAAATAATTCGATTCCGGCGTACACGGAAATAATCAGATACAATGGTTTAATCCCCACTTCTTTTCCAATCAGTCTCGGTTCTAAAATTTCTCTCAAAAATGTAACCACGCAAAAAAGTGTTGTGACAATTGCTGCATCATAATATCGTCCGCCAATGACGCTTAATACCGCCCACGGAATCAGCACCACACCGCTTCCAAGGACTGGGAAGGCATCCAGTAAAGCAATTCCAATCGCAAGAAGTATTGCATAATCATTTCCCATGAAATAAAAACCAAGTGCCAAAAGTGCCGCAATGATAAATAACAACAGCGACTGTGCTTTGAGATAGGCAAGCCCTGCACCACGCAGTTTTTGCGCAAACGGACGAAGTCTGCCACGCACCGCAGGCATTTTGTCATCCAGCAAAATTAAAAGCACGGACAAAAAGAAAATAAACAGCGAACTGATGGCGCCAATCCCCTTTTTTACAAGGAAAATGGCACACCCGGACAATCTGGGGAGTAAATCCGTGCCAATTTTCTGATAAAGCCCTGCTGCCTGACCCTCTAAATAATCAAAACTGCTTCCATCCGCAAGCTCAAGCATCCGGTCGCAGTGACTGCACATTTTCTCAAGCATTCTTCCACAAATCTGCCCATAAACCGGTATTTTCTGCAGCAGCATCATTCCCTGACTAATAATTAATGTAATGATATAAACACTAAATCCACCTAATATCAACAGCGTTAAAAAAACAACTAAAAAAATACTGACTTTCCGTCTCCATTTTAATTTATTTACCAGAAATTGTATCATTGGCGATACCAATTTCGCAAAAAAATAGGCAAGTACAAAGGGGAGCGTTAGCGGAAGCAGAAAACGAAAAGAAAACCACAACAAAATCGTAAGACCAATTAAAATGAAATGTCTTGTTTTCATGCCGCACCTCCCGTAAATATAAAAAGCAGCAGACCATACGGCCTGCTACCTTAGTATCTTCGATTTTTAATTTTTTATCCCTGAAATTAATTGGCACGGAATCGATATCCAACACCCCAAATGGTCTCAATGTACTCCGGATTGGATGTATCCTGCTCAATTTTTTCACGAATTTTTTTGATATGCACGGTAACTGTGGCAATATCGCCAACCATGCCATTTTCCCCAATTGGTCCAACATCCCAGATTCGCTGGAACAGTTCTTCTTTCGGAAATACATGATTTGGATTTTTCGCTAAAAAGTACAGCAAATCAAATTCCTTGGAAGTTAAATTCTTCTCTTCGCCACGAACAAATACACGACGTGCAGTGCGGTCAATTTTTAACTCACCAATTTCAATAATTTCATTTTTAGTCGTCTTTTCCGATGCTTGTTCTGTCAGCGATTCATAACGATTTAAATGAGCTTTTACTCGTGCTACCAATTCACTTGGGCTGAATGGTTTCGTCATATAGTCATCTGCACCAAGTCCTAAGCCATGAATTTTATCAATATCCTCTTTCTTCGCTGATACGACAATAACTGGTGCCAAATACTTTTCCCTGTATTTGCGGCAAATTTCAAACCCATCCTGTCCAGGAAGCATTACGTCAAGGATCAGCAAATCATACTCTCCACTCATCGCTCTTGCTTCACCCTCAATGCCATCTGTCTCAATCGTAACTTCAAAATCACTAAGTTCCAAATAATCTTTCTCCAACTCAGCAATTGGCAGTTCATCTTCAACAATAAGTATTTTTTTCATGCTTGCCCTCCATTCTCATATTCCTATGCTATCATATTTTTTGCTATTCGTCTACTTTCTTTGGCAAAGAAAAAGAAATTTTCGTTCCTTTTCCTTTTTCGCTCTCTGCGTATATCTGACCCCCATGATCCTCAATTACTTTTTTTGCAATAGCAAGACCTAATCCTGTTCCTCCTGTTCTGGAATTTCTAGAACTATCTGTTCGGTAAAAACGCTCAAAAATCAATGTCAGCTCATCTTTTTCAATTCCTGAACCATTATCGGCAATACGAACCCACACCATCTTTCCAGCATCCTCAATATGAAGATAAATCATCCCAGGCTCTTTATCAATATATTTAGAAGCATTTCCAATTACATTATAAAACACTCGTTTAACTTTCTCCTCATCAATATAAAGATAAGTTCCCTTTTCCACATCATTTCGATACAGAAAATCAATCTGTCTAGTCTCCAAATCCAGTGCCAGATTACTCATACAGCGGCTCATATAATCATCAACTTCAACAATCCCCCTTTTATATTCAATATCTTTTTTATAAATTTGAGCAAACAATGACAATTCATTTACTAAATCTGCCATATCATCTGCTTTATTTCGTATTGTAACAATATACTTATTCATACGGTCAGGGGTCGCTGCCACACCATCCAAAATTCCCTGTGCATACCCGCGTATTGCTGTTAAAGGGGTTTTTAAATCGTGCGTGATATTACTCAGCATTTCCCTCATAACAATATCGGATTCTTCTTTTTTCGCATCCAGCTGCTTCTGTATTTCATCCACCCGTTTTGAAAAACGCTTCTTATGGATGGTTATAGAAATAATGTTCTGAATTCCCAAAATAACAAGACAAATGATAAAAATGTGAATGGCCATATTTCTCCTCTTTTTAATTCATATTTTGTGACTATTCGTAAGAAAGCCCAAACAAAACTCCCTTATTCTTACCTTCTTTTTTTATCATAACATAAAAAAAGAAAAATGTGTAAAATTTTATCATATTTTATGTTTTTTTCCAACTTGACGTTATTTTTTTGTTATAGTAGAATAATAATGTTATTTACGTATGAATTTGAATGGAGGAAACCATGGGTAAGATACTTTTTACTTCTGAATCAGTAACCGAAGGACATCCGGACAAAATCTGTGATCAGATTTCCGATGCCATCTTAGATGCTATGCTCGCACAGGACCCAATGAGCCGTGTTGCCTGCGAAACTGCAATCACTACTGATTTAGTTTTAGTTATGGGTGAAATTACATCCAATGCAACGGTTGACATTGAAGCAATCGTTCGTGATACAATCTGTAAAATTGGCTATGACGATGCTGCAAAGGGCTTTGACGGAAAAACCTGCCAGGTAAAAATTGCACTGGACAAGCAGTCTTCCGACATCGCAATGGGCGTTGACAAAGCATTAGAAGCAAAACTGACGGACACCGAAATTGAATCGGAAGGTGCCGGCGATCAGGGTATGATGTTTGGTTACGCAACAAACGAAACCGATGATGACTATATGCCATATCCGATTTATCTGGCACACAAATTGTCCCGCCAGCTTTCCAAAGTCCGCAAAGACGGAACACTTTCCTACCTGCGCCCGGACGGTAAATCACAGGTTACGGTAGAATACGACAAAAATGGAAATCCACTGCGTTTGGATGCTGTTGTTGTTTCATCGCAGCACAGTGAAGATGTTTCCTGGGAACAGATTCAGAAAGACATCCGCGAATATGTCGTAGATGCTGTTCTCCCTGTGGAATTAATTGACAAAGATACAAAATTTTATATTAACCCAACCGGTCGTTTTGTAATCGGCGGACCAAACGGAGACAGTGGTTTAACCGGCCGTAAAATCATTGTTGATACTTACGGTGGCTGGGCACGCCACGGCGGCGGCGCTTTCTCCGGAAAAGACCCGACAAAAGTTGACCGCTCAGCTGCATACGCAGCCCGCTACGTTGCCAAAAATATCGTAGCTGCCGGTCTGTGTGACCGCGCAGAAATCCAGTTGTCCTACGCAATCGGCGTTGCTTCACCAACTTCCGTACGCATTGACACATTTGGCACTGGAAAATTACCGGAAAGCAAATTAGTCGACATCATTGCCGAGAACTTCGATTTGCGTCCGGCCGGCATCATCCAGATGCTCGACCTCAGAAATCCAATCTATTCCCAGACTGCTGCCTATGGCCACTTCGGCCGCAGCGACTTAGACCTTCCTTGGGAGAGATTAGATAAAGTCGATGTTTTGAAAAAATATCTGTAATTACCAGATAAAATAAAAATCTCCGGCTTATGCTGCATAAGCCGGATTTTGCTCTCATAGTTAAATGGATATAACAGCCCCCTCCTAAGGGGCAGTATAACATTTCCTTGGGAGCCATCTGTTCTCGTAGCTCAGCTGGATAGAGCGACCGCCTCCTA
>CAKRGF010000045.1 GCA_934322085.1 uncultured Eubacterium sp. | reverse complement strand
CTCTTGGATGGAAATCGCCCAATCAGGTATTGAAAGATTATCTGGCATCAGTGTAACATATGTTTGACAAACCTACACAATTGGATTGTTGATGTTTTTGCATTTCTACCTGCAAGCGCTCCACTGTATCCTTAAACGTATAAAACAAATCAATATAGGTTTCTACAATCGTACTACAGTGTTCTTTCACAATCTCACAATCATAATCATGTGTGAGCTCATTTCTTACTTTTAACATTTCCATCCAGCTCTCATCCGAAATTAAATTTGCTTTGTATGCTTCTCTAAGAACTTCTCTTGGAGAACCAGCGACAAAACCTGTAATTGCATAGTACTGCACCAAAATGTCTTTCATAACCTTCCATGCCAAATCAAATGTAATACTAAACTTTGCACTTGTTCCACTCAAGACAAATGAATCAGAAAAATCTCTGTTTTTTGCCTCTGCCAATGCATCCAGTGAATTACAAAATGATGTAAATCGGCGGTTAAATTTTTCGTCCATACTGTCTGATATCCTCCAATAACAACTGATTTTTACAAGTATCCATATTTACCATATCGACGCTGTATAATGTTGGCAGATTTTCCACTTCTTCGACAAGTGCATCAAAATCTTTGACACCCGTTACTGCAATGTCAATGTCACTTCGTTCCCTCGCAGTTTCCTTTGCTCTTGAACCATATAATATAACTTCTTTTGCACCAAAATCTCGACAAAGATTTGCCGTTTCTCTGATTACCTGTTCTGCTTTCAAAAGTATCACCTGCCTCTTTCCTATACTAGCATTTTGTGAAGGAACTGGCAACTTCCTTATCCTCATCCTCTTTTTCTTTTGCCACATCAGCAATCTTTTGATTTAATGTTCCCAAAGTATTCATCTGGGATGCAGATGCCGACAATTTCCTCTGCTCCAGTTTTTCAAGCTCTTCTTGTTTCTTTTTAACGCTATCACCGCTTCCCGCATCTTGTCTGATTTCGGCTTTCAGCCCTCTGATTCTACCTTCCATTCCGGTCACCGCTCTGCCCTGCACCTTTGCCTGTGCCATAGCAGAATCCGCAGAAATCATAGACTCCATACTAGCCTGTGATAATCCAGCCATTTGTTTGTCTTCCTTTGCAGCCACACGATTGTTTCCTGCAGACATCTCTGCCTGCTGTTTTTCTCTTCTCTGCTCAATCTGATGCTGCCGCAGTTGATTATATAAGTCATTGATTTGTCTTTGTATTTCCTGACGTTTTTTCATTTTTTCTTCTGCACTCAATGATTTGTCCGCAGAGATTTCCTGCTGCTCTTTCTGCTTTCTGGCAATTTCATTTTTAATATTTATACTGAAAGAATCCATCTTCTGTGCCATTTTAATTCCAGCTGTCTTGGAACCAGCTCCGCTCAGTCCATTTACCTGCATTTTTCATCTCCTCCTGTTAATCGAAATTGAATCCCCTTAAATCGGTTTTGTAAATACGCCCGGCACGCTTTTCCTTTTTTCTTTGCCAGCTTCTTTTCTAAAATTTCATTTGTTTGGTCTGACATTTTCTTCAAAAAAGAACCCTTATCTGCATTTTTCGTAATAACCCAGCCGCCCCAGTTTCCATTTTCGTCGCAAAACCAGCCATCGCTTACCACTTCCCGCCCCTGTGCTTTCATCTGTGCCTTAAACTGTTTGGAGCAATTCGTCAAAAACTTAACATCCTTTTCAAAGGTCATCCTCGCCTCTTCATCAGTTCCCAGTTTTTCTAAATATTTCGGATGAATTACAAAATTCACATCCGATGAATTACCATATGTCTGCCCGTAACCTACAGTTCCCACAAAAAACTTAGTTCCACTATTTCGCTTTTCCACTTCCTGTATAAAATCAAGACCAGACGAAGCAGCATCTGATATGCTTTTCTCATAGCTCACACCACCATTATTAAACACCGTCCCAGATGACGCTTTTGAATCCGATGCCTTCATCCCAACTGTCTCTTGATTTTTCACCGGATAGAAATAACCATTTCCAATTCCATTTACTGCCATAATGCCATCCTCCTTGAAGTATTACTCGTTTGAACTCCGTTTCAAACATACTTTATAGTGTAAATATCGGCATTATCTGTAAAAAGCTTAAATCAAAAACATCCACGCCAGCATGGAAACCATAGCTGCAATATGAAGTGTTCCAATATTTTTAAATGGAAAAAGTAAAACTACAATTGGAAGCGTTGTAAAAATCACTGCCCATATTGGGAATCCGATAATACCCGTTACAATCCCAACAATCAAAGTGACAATATAAATTACCATTCCGACCATACACAATTTTAAAACCGGTGCACTGTCCTTTACTTCTAACATCAAATCTTTGGCTTTATTATCCCGCCCAAGTTTGATAAAAACATATTCTGCCAGTGCGTATTTCACATGATAAGCAGCCCCGATAATACAAAAGCAGGCGGCAGTCACAAACATAATAATTCCCATTGCATGAGAGTGTCCATATGTATAGAAAGCAAGTGCAATGTAACTGAAAAATTCAAGTATCATTGCCAAAACACCCAATACGGCAGAACGCATCGGTACATCTGCCGACACGCCCTCCATCATCTTCGCCAGCACACCCTCTTTTTCTATTTCTTTTATATTATCAAGTTTAATTGTTCCATTTGGAAATATACTTAAGATGCGGTCACAGTACATATTGACTGCGTGTCCCACAACTCCCAGTGCAAACATAATTCGAATAATTAGTATTGTCATATTTTCCCCTCGCCTTTCTTTGTTGTTAGTTGTATCTAACTAATCATACCATTTTGCCTGTTCTTTAGCAGCCTTTTTACAACAAAATAATCCATCAGGACTAGTTGTTTTTTTATCACGTGTCTGCTATAATATTTTCAGTGCTACCCTATCGGCAAGCGGTTAGCCTTCTCCGCAAGAGTTTTAGCTTGCGATTACATAGATCATCCTTTTATGGAAATCTTTCGAGGAGGTTTTTGCTTATGCTAACCATTAGTGACCTTATCTCAGTGCTCGCACTGTGTGCGACCTTTTATAGTCTTGGTTATACGCATGGTAAGCATAATTCCAAGACACAAAAATAACCGCCCCTGTCTGACAAACTTTGGCGGTCATTTCTGACAAAATTATCAGGCTATCCGCATAAGCGGTAGCACTCATTATTTAATATCATAATATCATTGAATAGTTTTTATGTCAATAAAATAAAAAATCCGGCCGCGTCTCTGTCGCGTCTCAATCCTGCTCCACAACACTCTACATATACCTCTCCTCAAACTCACTCACCGGAATCGGCTTTGAAAAATAATATCCCTGATAGATTCCGCATCCCATCTGCGAGAGTTTGACAACCTGTTCCTGTGTCTCCACGCCCTCTGTGATCACGGAAAGGCCAAGCATTTTACTAAGAGATATAATCATATTCAAAATCGTCATACTTCTTTCCAAATGTTCCGGTTTTGTTGTTCTTAAAAATCCCATATCGATTTTTAACACGTCAACATCCATATCTTTCAATGTATTAAGGGAAGAATAACCGCTTCCAAAATCATCAATTTCCACTTCGAAACCGTACTTTCTAAACTGTTCGATGATTTCAAGTTCTCCGGCAGTTCCCGTCATGATAGCCGTTTCTGTAATCTCCAGTTTCAAAGTTGATGGCACAATTTTATACTTTTCCACAAGAGATGTGATGGTCTTATAAACATCCATATAACAAAAATCCTTTGCAGAAATATTTACGGATATATATAGATCATCCCTCCCGTCTTTTTGCCACTGTGCCAATTTTTCAACAGCAAGTTCCCACACAAACCGGTCAAGCCGGTAAATAAGTCCTGTCTGCTCAAAAATTTCAATAAAATCTCCCGGGAAAATCAATCCGCGTTTTGGATGCTGCCATCTTACAAGAGCCTCTGCCCCAATCATTTTTCCTTCCGATGTCATCTGAGGTTGTAAATACATGCAAAACTGCCTTTTGGCAATCGCTTCATCGAAATCCCCTACAAGTTGTTTTTCTTCAATTGTTTTATCCAACATTATGTCACTGTAGTAAGCAATGGATTTGTCGTAGTTTTCATACAACGTATTCATGGCAAGATTTGCTTTGTCACACATGATGGAAACATCCTCATCTCTGTCCGTAATTTCGTAAACACCAATATACATATACAAATGATACATATCATTATCAAACGCATGTCTCATTGTCTGTACCATATTCATAAAATTCTGCTCCAAAAATTGAGGTTTGGGAACACACATTGCAAACTTATCCCCACCAATTCTGCCATGGACAATACCTTCACTACATTGTTCCTTAAAAATGTCCGCCTGCATTTTTAGCACTTCATTTCCCTTTTCAATTCCAAAAAGATCGTTAATCAATTTAAAATCCTTAATATTAGAACATACTAACAGCCAGTCCTCGTCTGTTTTTTCTTTTAAAACTTCTGCTACTTTTACTGAAAAATAGTCTTTACTATATAATCCGGTAAGCGCATCATGCGTCGCCAAATATTTTTCTTTTTCATAGGCAAGACGTTTTTCTGTTGTATCAATGAGATTTAAGAAAAATCCTATGTATTCACCCTTCTTTGCAAATATCTTTCTATATTCTATATCAAAATAATGTATTTCATTGTCAATCGTCCTTTGGGCACTCCATTCCACGCAGTCCCGGTTGTCAAAATCATGTCCACACAGCCAATTCTGCACCTGCTCGGAAAATCCTGCAATATCATTTGACAAGTCATGAAATATACTGCGTGCATGATCATTTGCATAGACACATTCCCCACTAATATCAAAACAGATTACCGCATTATTCATACCTGCCACCACAATGGACAATGTTTCATCAATCAACTCCCTTGGCGACCGATATAACGTCAAATAACAAATTAAAATGGATGCAAATACAAAAAACGGAAGAGAAATATCTAATGGAAATCCCGAAATATTACATACAATATTTAATATAACAATCACACAAAACACTCCAAAAATTGGAACATATTTCTTGCGGTAAAAATCCGATATTTGCACAATCTTTGTCAAAAAAGATGCAATAATGCAAAACATCAAACAATAGGAAAATCCATAATGCAGGTAATAAAAAATTGTTTTGTCACTAATATGATACATCTGAAAACTTATATAGTTTTCTGCTTTTAACGTAAATACATGATGAAAAAATACATTTAGGAGCAGTGAAATCCCATCCAAACCTGCAACAACAAAACAACCTGTCCGAAACAGATTCACTTCATTGAATACACGTGTGTACTGCTGTGAATACTGCAATATATAAATTAACAACACATCAAAGGAAAACAGATACATTCCTTCCATAACATATGAAAACAGTTGGTTGTCTGAAAGCACAAATACCCCATTACTAAGAATGGTGATAATCACAAGAACAAGACATTTTACAATAGAAGATGCCACTTCACTTTTTACTTTTCCAGCATATTTTATACAAATCAATATTGGAATTATCATTAACAGCAATACCAGTATATATACTTTGTCCATGTGGAGTCCTCCATTCAAATATAATCTATCCACTTTCATTATACAATAAAAAAAACACTTGTCAAATGACCTTACAAAGTTGTTTGTGTCAAGTGTTCGTTGGCACTTTTTTTGTTTTCCGTAATTCCGTAGAAAAGCTTTGCGTCTCGTGGGCGCTCTCGCTCGTTGAGTGCGTAGCGGTATGGGCACTGAAACTACCAGTGCCACATACCGACGTACTCAAAACCCACTCGTCACAAAGTTTTTCTACGGAATTACTGGAATCCAATGGAACCGGCAGCGAACATTTGTCACAAACCCGTCATTCCAAACTCAGTTTTTCTCTATCTTATAAACGCATTCCGAAATGCCTTTCTGGATGCGGTTGCTGCTGCATCTATTAACGGCACATGACCTCTCATTAATTCTACATATCGATTTCCTTTCCCATCTTTTTTCGATGTTTTTGCGGCACTTAATGTTTCCATGATTTCATTCATGCGTGCATTAAAAATTAATCCATCTGTATATTTCTCAATGGTACGGCAAAGTTCTTTATTCTCTTTGCAGCACAATACTTTTGCCATGTTACTGGCTCCCTTGACTGACCATCTCATCCGGCGGTGCTTCATCCGCATGGTAATTACGGTACAGTTTTGGGATTCCTGCACTCCCATGTTTTTGTATACAATTCCTTCTCTTGGTTCCGGTATCTTTTTCCCCTGCTTTCGATAAGGTAACAGTCCGGCTTTATTGTTATTAAGATATCGATATAACTCGCGTGCATTTCTGCTCCTGTTATCTTTTTCATCCGTCGTTTCCACACTGTCCGCATACACTAAAAGAAACTCTAATAATTCCTCTGTTTTTCCTTCTTCAAACAGATTTCTTGCTTCTCGCTGCGCACTTCGGTCATTTATCTTTCGCAGGATTTCCTGATAAACATGATAACGGTCTAACTGAAAAATTGCATCCGGGTCATACATTTCCTTAATCCAGCTTCCTCCATCACCGTTTAGAATTCTCTGCTGAATTTCATCCACATCGTATTTTTTCTCTATTAATGCCTCCCGTTTTTCATGAAAGAGCCGGCTTGATTCCATTCCCGCTAACATGGTTTTTCCTACCAGAGTGCTTCGCCTTTGCTGGTCTTTGTCCCAGCCTTCATACATGGTAAACACTTTCATTTCCTGTTTTTTCATTCTTTTATGACTGCTGTCCTGCATGTGCAGCCATATGCCATCCATTTCTTCAAACAACACAGGAATGATTTTTTCTCCTTGTGTCCGGTCTGCATGCATTTCCTTTACGGCATACTGTTCTTCTTCATCCAGCCGTTCACCAAGCCGCTGCATCATATTCCATACACCTCCGCTGCTGATGCTTTGTCCACAGGTATTACTTATGGTTTCTGCGGTTACGCGGTAAGGTGATTCCGTTACCGTCATCGCTATCTTTTCTGCAAGATTAGTGGAAATCAATCCAATCTTATCCATTTGCATGGCTTCATCTAACAGATAGACATAGGCGTTTTCTCCCTGTTCCGTTTTTGTACGATATACAGTTCTCTTGTACTCTACTTCGCCATATACCGTTTTGATACAGGTTTTTCGTTTCCCTTTTCCCCGATAATGCTTTTTATCGCGACTTTCTGCAAGCTCTGTATCATAGGCTTCCAGAATCTGCTGGGTAATCTGGCAGCCAAGTTCACAAACATAATTGAATATTTTTTGCTCTAACACCTTGAAAGATAGTAAGTTTTCGTCTACAATTAGTTTCATCATACAGTCTCCTTTATTGTTTTTCTAGCAACTAACATCATAAAGAAAAACTGTATGATTGGGAAGAGGGGATTTCCTTCTTCCCTTTATTTTTGCCAATGAAAATTATACACTAACT
>CAKRGF010000044.1 GCA_934322085.1 uncultured Eubacterium sp. | reverse complement strand
GCCGAAAAAAGTGCCACACCCCTTGTGTTTACAGGGATTGGGGCACTTTTTTAACTAACCAACTGTCAAAGATGAGAATTAATTGTAGACGAAAACTTACTATCTTTCAAGGTGTTAGAGCAAAAAATATTCGATTATGTTTGTGAACTTGGCCGCCAGATTACCCAGCAGATTCTGGAAGCCTATGATACAGAGCTTGCAGAAAGTCGCGATAAAAAGCATTATCGGGGAAAAGGGAAACGAAAAACCTGTATCAAAACGGTATATGGCGAAGTAGAGTACAAGAGAACTGTATATCGTACAAAAACGGAACAGGGAGAAAACGCCTATGTCTATCTGTTAGATGAAGCCATGCAAATGGATAAGATTGGATTGATTTCCACTAATCTTGCAGAAAAGATAGCGATGACGGTAACGGAATCACCTTACCGCGTAACAGCAAAGAGAATAAAGAACTTTGCCGTACCATTGAGAAATATACAGATGGATTAATTTTTAATGCACGCATGAATGAAATCATGGAAACATTAAGTGCCGCAAAAACATCGAAAAAAGATGGGAAAGGAAATCGATATGTAGAATTAATGAGAGGTCATGTGCCGTTAATAGATGCAGCAGCAACCGCATCCAGAAAGGCATTTCGGAATGCGTTTATAAGATAAAGAAAAACTGAGTTTGGAATGACGGGTTTGTGGCAAATGTTCGCTGCCGATTCCTTTGGATTCCAGTAAATCAGAAGAAAAACTTTGTGAACCCGTGGGTTTTGAGTACGTCGGTATGAGGCACTGGTAGTTTCAGTGTCCATACCGTTACGTACTCAACGAACGAAAGTGCCCTCGGGACATAAAGCTGTTTTATTCAATTACGGAAACTGAAAAATCCCAACGAACACCTGCCACACCAAAGTTGATTTTTTCCTCCAAAATGAGTATACTTACGTTATAAACTTGAGAAACCATATCTCAACCCAAGGAGGATGCCAAATGAAAATCAAGAGGATTGCACACCGCGGTTTCAGTTCGGAGGCGCCGGAAAACACGCAGGCGTCATTTGCAATGGCGGTAGAAGGGGATTTTTATGGCGTGGAATGTGATATCTGGAAATCAAAAGATGGCGTTTACGTTGTCAGCCACGATGGACATTTGCGCAGGATGTGCGGAATTGACCGCTGGATTCCCCAGATGACTTTTGAGGAAATAATAAGCTATCCGGTGACGGCGGGGAAAAAGAGAGATGAGCATCCCTTACAGCATTTGATTTCTTTCTCACAGTATTTGTCCATTATGGCGCGGAGCGAAACGATTCACCCAATTGTGGAATTGAAGATGGATTATACAACTGTAGAACTAAGAGAAATCGTTGATTTAGTGAAACAAAAAGGACTTCTTGAGCGGACGGTTTTTATCAGTATGCACCTTTTGGCACTGTTACGTTTGAAAGATATCGGAATCCCGGCGTCAAGGCTTCAGTACGTTTATGGGGCGGTTGGCGGCAACAAGTGGACGAAAGTTTCGGATGAGCTGATTGCATGGCTCGCTGAAAATAAGATTTCGCTGGATTCGCGTTACACGCTCGTTTCCAAAGAGGATGTGGAAAAACTTCACAAGGCGGGGCTTTTTGTCAATGTCTGGACGGTAAATAAAGAGGAAGAAATGAAGCGTCTCTTGGATGAAGTTGGTGTGGATATGGTAACGACAGAATACTATTTTGAATGATTGGAGGGTGATTATGAGTTTATTAAAACAGTTGAAATGGAATTTGATTTTGCTCGCAGTAATTTTTATTGCACTTGGTATTGTCTTGATTCTCTGGCCGGGGGCAACGATGAAAACGATTTGTTATCTGCTGGCGGCGATGCTTTTGGCGTTAGGAGTGGTTTCCCTTATTAATTATCTTCGAAAAGACATCAGTGGAATTATTTACCGCTATGACCTTGTCGTGGGATTGTGTGCAATCCTTGGCGGAATTCTCGTGATTGTGAAAGTGGACAAACTGACGGATTTGATTCCGGCGGCGCTTGGTTTTCTGGTTACGATGAGCGGTATTATGAAAATGCAGAATTCGGTTGATATGCTTCGCCTCGGACATGGTACGTGGCATGTGGCGTTTGCGATGGCAATTGTAAATATTGTTGCCGGGATTGTGCTTTTGATGAATCCATTTGAGGCGGCGCAGATTTTGATTATGTGTCTAGGAATTGCACTGGTCTACAGCGGTATTACGGACTTGTATGTGACGATTTCGATATCCAGACGATTGAGCCGGTTAAAGACGGAAATCGTTGTGGCGGAGGACGATTCGGAAGAGTAAAGAAATGGAAAATGGAGGGAATTATGGCGCAGTATCATTCATTATCAAAGGAATTGCAGGAGCGGATTTTAGAGGACAGGGAGAAACATAAGAAAAATCCGTATGCATTTCCGGATGAGAAAATCGTGAGACGACGCATGGACCACGATAAGGCGAATTTGTGGCGTCCGGCGTTTGTGCGGGATGTGGAGAAAATTATGCATGTGCCGTATTACAACCGTTATTCGGATAAGACGCAGGTATTTTCTTTTTACCAGAATGATGACATTTCAAGGCGTGCCCTGCACGTTCAGCTCGTGTCACGCATTGCAAGAAATATCGGCAGTGTGTTGGGACTCAATGAAAGTTTGATTGAAGCCATTTCTCTGGGACATGATATCGGACATACGCCGTTTGGCCATGCCGGCGAGCGGATTCTAAGCAGTCTGTATCAGGAGCATACCGGCCGTTATTTTAACCATAATGTACATAGCGTCCGCGTGCTGGACGATATGGTAAACTGGAATATCAGTTTGCAGACCTTAGACGGAATCTTTTGCCATAATGGCGAATTGGAATTAAAAGAATACCGTCCCTGCGAGATGTCTACTTTTGTAGAATACGATAAAAAGGTGGAAGCATGCTATGTCGATGAGAAGGCAATCGGCGAGTTGATTCCGTGCACGCTAGAGGGCTGTGTGATGCGTATCTGCGATATTATAGCCTATCTTGGCAAAGACAGACAGGACGCAATGCGCCTGAATTTGTTAAAAGAATCACCATTTACCGCTGGGGCGATTGGCACCACCAACGGTGAAATTATCAATAATTTCAGTGTCAATATCATCGAAAATAGTTATGGCAAAGATTATTTGAAAATGGATGAGGAATATTTTGACGCTTTGCGGCAGGCGAAAAAAGAAAACTATGAAATGATTTATAACAATAAGTCGCTCAATGATTTATATGAAAATGAAATCCGCCCAATGTTTGGTGAATTGTATGAGGAACTTTTGCGCCAGGCAGAAAGCGGAGACAAATCTTCTGTTTTTTACCGCCATCACATGGCATACATGGAGAAAAATAATTTTTATGTCAAATCCCACGTCAGAAAGCCGTATGCCGAACAGGAGAAAAATCAGCTTGTCGTCGATTATCTTGCCAGTATGACGGATGATTATTTCATCGCACTTTACCATTATTTATTCCCAAAAGGAAAGCACGATGTCAAATTTGTCGGGTATTTTGATTTATAGGAGTTTTCATTGACCCCATAGGATGTTTCGTGATAAAATGTGTTAGATACTAGGGTAAAAAGTACAAAAGGCGTTCGTGTCTGCACGAAAAGGCTTTTACACAATATTATTTAGAATCAAATGAAGAAGGAGGAAACTAATTTTGAATAAGGAATTAGTCATCGTATTGGACTTTGGCGGTCAGTACAACCAGTTAGTTGCGCGCAGAGTTCGTGAATGCAATGTATATTGTGAAATTTATTCGTATAAAACGGATTTAGTAAAAATAAAGGAAATGAATCCAAAGGGCATTATTTTGACCGGCGGACCAAACAGCTGCTATGAGGATGGTGCTCCTTCTTATGATAAAGCATTATTTGAAATGGGTATTCCGGTACTCGGCCTTTGCTACGGCGCTCAGTTGATGATGCACGTGCTTGGAGGTACGGTGGAGAAAGCACCGGTTCGTGAGTACGGAAAAACCGACGTTCATGTAAATACCAATTCAGCATTGTTTACGGATGTCAGCGAAGACACCGTATGCTGGATGAGCCATTTTGATTATATTTCTAAGGTGGCACCGGGATTTGATATCTGCGCACATACGGCAGATTGTCCGGTGGCAGCCGCTGAAAATCCATCAGAAAAATTGTACGCCATTCAGTTCCATCCAGAAGTCCTTCACACCAAAGAGGGAACGAAAATGCTTTCCAACTTTGTTTACAATGTATGTCATTGTTCCGGTGACTGGCGCATGGATTCATTTGTTGAGCATCAGATTAAGGCAATCCGTGAGAAAGTCGGCAATGGCCGCGTGCTCTGTGCTCTTTCCGGCGGTGTTGACAGCTCGGTTGCAGCCGTGCTTCTTTCCAGAGCCATCGGCGACCAGCTCACCTGCGTCTTTGTAGATCAGGGACTTCTCCGTAAAAATGAAGGCGATGAAGTAGAAGCGGTATTCGGCCCGGACGGCGACTATGATTTGAACTTCATCCGCGTCAATGCGCAGGAGCGTTTTTATGAAAAATTAGCCGGTGTCGAAGAACCGGAGAAAAAGAGAAAAATAATCGGCGAAGAATTTATTCGCGTTTTCGAACAGGAAGCAAAAAAAGTAGGAGCCGTTGATTTCCTTGTACAGGGAACCATTTACCCGGATGTTGTAGAAAGCGGCTTAGGCGGTGAATCCGCTGTCATCAAGAGCCACCACAACGTCGGCGGCCTCCCGGATTACGTTGATTTCAAAGAAATCATCGAGCCTCTCCGTGACCTTTTCAAAGATGAGGTCCGCAAGGTCGGTCTCGAACTCGGTATTCCGGAATACCTCGTATTCCGTCAGCCATTCCCAGGTCCGGGTCTCGGAATTCGTATCATCGGCGAGGTAACCGCTGAAAAAGTCCGCATCGTGCAGGACGCAGACGCGATTTACCGTGAAGAAATTGCAAAAGCCGGTCTCGACCGCGACATCAACCAGTATTTTGCTGCCCTCACAAACATGCGCAGCGTCGGCGTTATGGGCGATGAGAGAACGTACGATTATGCCGTTGCGCTTCGTGCTGTGAAGACCATTGACTTCATGACCGCAGAAAGCGCAGATATTCCGTTTGAGGTGCTGCAGACAGTAATGACGAGAATCATAAATGAGGTTAAGGGAGTCAACCGGGTATTCTATGATTTGACTAGTAAGCCGCCTGGAACGATTGAGTTTGAATAATTTGCACGGTCAAACAAATCCAGTGTTTATGACCGTTCCAAGCAAATGAGTTTAGTGGCTGGCAACAAAATGGCAACATTTTTTCCGTTATTCATTGAGTAATTATTTTATAGCATATAAAAACCTTACTGATTTTCAGTTGTGAGGACTGAAGTCGGTAAGGTTTTTTGATTTATTTGTCTTTGGAAGAAGACAAGTGATTTGAGGAACTTGCTATTTGATTAGGCTGAAAAATTTTGATTTGATTGAGGTCATATATTAAAGAATTGTATTTTGAATAATCCCGGTAAATTAAATCTTTCAATATAGGAGAAAGAACGGCGAACATAATATATATACCGAGTATGGCACAAAATAAAATTGATAATTCTATGATCGTAAACTGTAAATCACGGTCGGAGGTTGTTTTTTGTGGAATATATGAAATGATAGAAATGATAATAGGGCTTATGCCTTTTATTAACTTAATTATTGGATCTATTATTAGAGAAAACGGATTGTGTGCTATTTGTGCTTCTTTAGTTTGATTAATAAGTATCTATTAAGTGTGAGAAGAGGCTTGCAAAATGCAAGCCTCCTATATTTATGAATGCTAAAACAGGAAAAATGCGGAAAATCTACAAAAAAACAGTTAAACAAATAAAATGCATGAGTTAAGCAAAAAATAAACATAACTATTGACATAATGAAAGATATGTGATAATTTATTGACAGATGGAGGTAAAGATTATGAGCATGACAGTATTGAAAAGTATTTATGCAGAGAATTACGCTGTATTTGCGGAAAGAGTGGAATTTACCTGTGTTGCAGATAGTAGTAAAAAAGAACATAGTATGAATACTTTTGTTGTAGGCGACCAAGAGATAAATAGGGTTTCATATCTATACGGTGCAAATGGAGTTGGGAAGACGTTTTTTTGTAAGATAATAAGAGAAATTCAGAACCTTATTAGATTTTCTCCGCTCCCTATGATTAATGATAAAAAACTACAATTGATGCTTAAAAATGGGGATATCACTAACCAGATAGATTGTTTCCGGTTCGATGTTCAATATGAAGATGAGCCAACAAAGTTTGGCATTGAAGTCATCATTGATGATATTACATATAATTATGAATTCGCTGTTTTACATGGAAAAGTCACATCAGAACTTTTAACTAAGAAATATAGAAGGAGAGAAAAATTACTTGTGAGAACATCACCTGCTAATAAAGATATTCTTCTTAGATCAGAAATGAGATCATTTGAGGAAATGAAACAGGTTGTTAGAGAGGAAGCTTTATGTTTAGCTATGGCAGCGACTCTTAATAATGAGGTGGCAAGCAAAGTTGTTCAAGCGATACTCGACATATATGTATTTAATATGGCAACACCGCAATTAGATCCGGCTCGGTTAGAACTTTTTTCAAAAGAAAAAATGAAAATTTATGCGAGAATTTTGCAAAAAGCAGATCCGACGATAAGTGCGATGAAGATAGAATTATCTGAGGAAGAGGTGAATCGAACTAAAAATGATTTGGATGATTTTGAAAATAGGGAGTTGATTCAAAAAAAAGTAAGAGTAGGTGTGAAAACAAAACATACAATGTATGATCACGGAGTTAGAATAAAAACAGAATCAGAGGCGTTAGAATTTTTTAATGACGAATCTTTGGGAACAGTAAAATTATTTACTACATTACCATATCTTTTCGAGGTGCTCGAAAATGGTGGAACATTGGTTTTAGATGAAATTGAAAATGGATTACATTTACATTTGGTTAAGGAGTTAATTGCTCTTTTTACAAATGATGAGAGTAATCCATACGGTGGACAATTGATTTGCACAACACATCAACCATTATTAGTAGATAATCATGTGAAAAGAGATCAAGTGTGGATTGTTATTAAAGATGATGTTGGAAAAAGTCAAATACAAAGATTAAGTAAAGATAGCTCATCAAGAGCGAATACAAACTTAACAACCAAAATTCTTGAGGGCGCATTTGGATATGTACCAAAGAGGTTTTTTGAATAATCACTGCTAGAGAAAGGGGGACAGTGTGCTTTCTGAAAAAAGACTACATATTACAAAAGAGTTGAAGCGGGCACTTCAACTCAGACGTATTTTGTGATATGGTGACCACAAAAATTACAACATTATTATGTTAACATTTTTTAGTCTAAATTACAATCAGAACTGGCGTTTGTGTATGGCATCGGGTGAATGGTCAGCACCCCTAATCAATGCATTTATTATGATAAAAGGTTAATTTACGTCGTTGCCTTTAATCATGAAAGGACATAAGCATGTATTTTATTTCAGATTATTTTAATAATGGTCTAAAGGGGCATTATAATTACAATTTCGTTGATGTTGCAGTGAACGATGACAATTTATTGTTTATTGATCCGGTGTTGATCGAACTAGCAAAGGATCAATGGTGCAATGATGCAAATGCAACAATACAATCTTTTTTTGATGAGTTTTATGAAGCATATAGAAATAATGATGTGCAAAGAAAGATAGTATTGTTATCACATGCTGGGGAGCAGAATGGAACGAGGCTGGGATATGGTCAAGGGGATAATGGTAAAGGCAATACGGCTAAAGGATTGCTAGACATTTTTATGCCATTGGAGAATCTATTAAATAAGATTTCGACAATAAGAAAGGCAGAAGATTTACCTGTTTTGATTCCGGATTTTGCGGAGGATGGATTGTCTGATTTAATAACTAACATTTTACATGATCATCTGAATAGTTTTACAATGCAGCAGATGAAACAGTATGGTATAGAAAGCAATGGCCTTGCAAACTTTTGGACATGGAGTCAAACAAAAGGGGATTGGATAAGGGTTGAAAGAGCGTCGTATTATATTGAGGGACAGGAAGTTCTATTAGTGCCTAAGCAAATTGTTAGAAAAAAATATCTATTTAGTACAAACCAGTATTTTAATAGAATAATTCTTGAACATATGCGTGAAGAAGGTGGGTACATGGATGGAAAAAAACCGATACCTAAAAAAGATGTTGTAAAAGCGAAACGTTTTTCGGGAGAGCATTGGCAATATAGGGAGTCGGTTTCTTACACCAGTAAAAACAATAATGTGCTAGAAGAGTATCATGATAAATTATCTTCTTTCTATTTTGAAAATGGTAATTCAATGAGTGACGAAGATCTTGATGAGACGATTTATGGTGATGTTGCGTCACGTTCAGCGTAGAAATAGGATGCTGATTATAAATGAAATTGGCAACATTTTGGCAACAAAAAATCAGTAAGCCAAAATAAAATATGCAAAACAAATAAATTGCAGGCGATTTCACCACGAAAACTAAACAAAATAGTTTAATATATGTGGTAGCTTTGTCGAGTTTGAATAAGCTGTAAGCAGTGCAGTCGCAACCCGAAAATCATAAGTCGAATGCTTGCATTCGTAAAGATGATTTTTCGGGTGAGACTATACGGCGTCAGCCGTCATGAGGATGGAGCAAAGCGGAATCCGAATGGGCAGTGCGGGGGGCTGGGAAGCACTGTAGAATAGGGAGTGTGTTGCGGGTAAGTAAAAACCGTAGTTCTACAACTTAATATAGCCATTTTGGGTTGCAAGGAGATGTTTTTTCAGCGATAAATTTAATAAAGGTGTATTAGACTAAAAGGTTGAACATCAATTATTAAAATTACAATGAAAGCATAAGTTAATGAAAAAAGGAGGATAAAAAGATGAATAATAAAGGGAAAAAGGGATATTTGGCACATTCATTATCTGGAAATACGACCGGAAATAACAATACGCAAACAGTGGTTAATATTTTAAATCAAACAACAGGGAATTCGACTATAAAATCTTTAAAAACAAATGGAAACCAATCAAAGAAAGAAGGTGAATAGTCATAGATTTGCATGAATTGATACATCTGGTAAATGATTTAATTAATATGTTTTTGGCAGGTTTTGTTTTTGTAACAATTTTTAATTGGCTAACAAGTTCGAAGATGGAACTATACTTAGTTGGAATTTGGAGTTTGTTTGTAAATGCACTTATAAAAAATTTTTTTTCAGTATTGCATAGTTTCATGCTGAAAACAATAGATTTTAACGAAAATATCAAAATTGTAATATATGTATTTTCAGCAATAATTACAGCTACTTTTTTTTCAAAACTGTACAATGGCAATTGGGCAAGAAGAAATCTAAGTAGATTAGGTAAGAAAACTTTGGGAAATAATGTTTTTAAAGATGTTGTTGATTTTGATAAAAAAACAATTCTTCTTATATATTTGAATAATTCTGAATTTTTTTATAGTGGAACTTTTAAATATATGGATGAACATGATTCAGATTCGTATATAGCACTTATAGATTATTCTATATTTAATCATGCAGACAACAAATTAATTAGAGATAACAGTGGTAATAAAATGACTATTTTGTTTTGTTTACGTGATGTTGAACACATAGAATTGTTATATGAAGAAGATTCAGAGGTATGGCAGATGCTTGGTGGTAGTGTTGAAAAGAATGAAGTAAAGAAAGGTAAGAAAGGTAAAGAGTATAAGGTACAGCTGATTTTGCAAAAAGTGCTAAATCGGATCGGATTTGCTATTCCGTTTATTGTTTTTTGCGTGCAAGTAGGCATATTGTGTTGGTTGTTATTATATCAGTCTGTGCCAAAAGTTGCAAATTCTATTGATTTTTTTGTTGCAGTAATGTCTGCTGGTGTGTTAATAATTTCATATGCATGTAGAAAAATGAGCAAAAGACAGCAGTTTGTTTGGGTAAGTCCAATATATGTAACACTTTTGCTGATTGGTCTGTGTATACCATTGACTTTTCCTAAAATAGTAAGTCAAGATATAAGTAGTATATCGCGTGTTTTGTCTTGCGTATGTTTAGGAGCAACAATAATTCAAGAGATAATTGAAATGGTAAAAATAGAACGTGAAATTTGTATTAGTGATGAATGTAAACTAGAAGAAAAGCTTAGAAAATGTAAGTTGGAAGACAACACAAAAGCGTAATATGTAATGGTGGAAATTCTACAGTTAGTTCTACAGTTAGCGTTGTGTTTGTTCTTGTATATTGAAGCAAGAGGAAATAATGTGCATAAAAGAGTTGGTTTCAAGAAAAGAATTTTAGTGCTAATTCAAGCATAATATGATATACTTTTATGTGCAGGGATAACACTCTAAGAGGAAATATGGCGATATACAATGAATTTGGGTACATCACAATAGATG
>CAKRGF010000043.1 GCA_934322085.1 uncultured Eubacterium sp. | reverse complement strand
TTATTTCCAGTGTTTAATAAGAAAGATAATTTCCAGTTGGATGAGAGAAAGAAGATTGCGAAGAATTACATATCGGACCTCATGGTGTTGACTACTAAAGAGAAGGAATATCTTGATAGATTCGAAGAGAAAAAATATATGCCGGAGTTGCTTTTTGAAGATGCGGAGATAGTTGAAAGAGTGAAGAATCATCCAATGGCATTATGGAAATGTAAGGAGTAGATGGAATATGTACATATTTTGTTCGAAGGCATTAGCGGATGCTTTAAATATCAAGAAAAATGAATTACAGAAAATGCTGGCCGATGCTCAAATGGATGATTTATACGCTTGGCATGGTCATATAACAAAGCTTAATGGAAAGAACACGATTATCCTAATGAATGACAGAACGATGTATTCACTAATTTTCAGAAACAGATTGCCAAGGAATGTTGATAAGTTTGCAGAACTAATCAAAGAAGCTATTCCGTATACCATGGAAGTCGGTGGTTTCAATAACCCTGAAATTGATAAGTATATGTCCGAGGTGGGGGAAATAATATTTGTAGAGAAAGCAGATAGGCAAATGACAGGTAATCTTACCAGAATGTTTCTTGATATGGAATACACTTGTGACAGATGGCAGGAAAATGAAAGTGTTCAGGCGGAACAGGCAGCATTTGAAAATAATGGAATTAGACGGCAAGGAAAAGAATATGTGAAGCCGTTTGAGCGGATGCTGGATGAACTGGATAATTGAACCATCGCAAAATTTGCGACAATTCAAACAGAAGGGTAAGAATTGTTGATATGAATTGCATTGGCTAAATAAAATATGTTTACAGCAGGGGCAGCTGTGCTAGGCTACTTTGCCGAAGGCTCTGATTGTGGGGGGAATCCTATGGTCAGGGCCTTTTCTAGTGCCTTCAAGCACAGCTGTGGGTTCATGCTGTCAACATATAGAAAAGTGTTCGCAACATAGAATATTTATCTTGAAAGTGTTCGCGTATTCGAATATAATTAAAGTGACATGTTGTCGTTTTATATGGAGGACACAGAATGGAATATTTAACTTCAGCAGATTGTGCAAAAAAATGGAATGTATCTCAGAGAAGAGTGGCGATTTATTGTAAAGAAGGACGCATTGAAGGCGCTGTCATGATGGGAAGAATGTGGATGATTCCTAAAAGTGCAGAGAAACCAGAGGATCCAAGAAAGACCAAAAAGAATGCAGAATAATGTTGCTTTGATAGAGAGAAGGTGAGATATTGGCTGAGCTAATAATCGATAGTAATTATTACAATAAACTTGATATAGAAGGCTTTTCAAAGATGATGAGTTCTCCTTCATATTGCTATAAATTTTATTGGCTTGAAGCAATTGTACAGCTGATATCCGCTAATAGAACAGAAGCCACATATGATGAAATAATCAATAATATGATTGTAAATGCGTGGTTCCCTGTCCAGGAATATCATATTCATTTAAGTGGAATCTACGGGGAGGGAGAGGTGAAAGATAATCTTGAAAAGGCTGTATCAAGATTATTCAAACTATCTGATCTTCCAAGTAACGCAGATGAAATTCAGATTATTAACAAACTAAATGAGTTTTCAGATGACAAGGAACTGCACTTTTATAAAACAGAGCTTACTAAGAATGTGCCTTATAAAGCTTTATCTGGATTTGCAAATAAAGGAACAGAGAAGATTGATTTAAATAGCAGCGCAGGCAGAATGATAGCTTATTATAATAGATTAAGTGGGTCAGAAATCTTGCTTCCATATACATTTAATGATGAAAAGAGCTTGAAAAAGGTTGTCTCATTCAATGATGGCTGGATTCAGATGATTCAAGATAATACGGTTTCTATTTTAGGATGGATTAAGTATGAGAAGGTAAAGTGGTTACAGAACAATAACCCAGAAGTCCCAGGGATAGTATATAAATTAACTCAAGAAGATGAGAAAACAAGAAAACTTGAAAATGTAAGAAAACTGTGGGATGCGATTTTGGAAATTCGACCAGTTAAAAATGTATTTATGGAAGGTGACATAAATAGAGAAAGCTACGCTGTGGATCACTTTATTCCAAGAAACTTTGTTATGAATGATGAATTGTGGAATTTGATGCCTATGGATACGATACAGAATATGCAGAAAAATAAGAAGCTTCCAGCATGGAACGATTATTTTGAGCAGTTTGCAAATAATCAATTCATAATGTATGAATTGATTCATGAAAAGCCAGGTCTGCAAAAACTATATAAGCATTGTTATAAAGATAATTTGCACTCGATATGGGCAGTACAGGAGTTATATCGGAAAGGAAATTCACCGACAGAGTTTATAAACATCCTTGGAAAAAATATGCAACCTGTATACGATTCTGCAAGAAGACAAGGTTACGAGATTTGGAAGGTTTCATAAGGGGGCGTCATAATGAAGGTATATAACAAATTAGTACGTGATAAAATTTCAGAAATAATTGAAGCAGACGGTAAGGTGTGTAGGACACATATTTTATCAAATGAGGAATATATAGTTGCGCTTGAGGCTAAGTTGAATGAGGAAGTGGCTGAGTATCAGGCTGATAAAAATCTTGAAGAGATGGCAGATGTGCTTGAGGTATTGCAGGCAATTTGTTTGGCAAGGGGATATTCTTTAGCTGAGTTAGAAGAACTGAGAGCAAAGAAAGTTGATAAAAGAGGCGGATTTTCTGCAAGAGTATTTTTAGAGTGCGTGGAGGGTGGCAAGGATGAATAATCATGTGTTGCTAACATATTATATCAAGTACTTGAAAGAAATTCGTAAAGTGTCAGATTCTTCAGTTGGGCACTATACGCAGGCATTAAGGAAGATATCCAATATTCTTGTGGAACGTGGAAAAATAGAAGAAAGTATATATGAAATACAAGATACCGGGGAATTAGAAATAGTACGAGCATATCTGTTCAACGATGCTGAATTTATAAAATTGAATCAGACAGGACATCAAATGTATAGTTCTGGCTTGAATAATTATTATAAATTTGCTTCTGGTGAAGGCTTCTCAAATATTCAAAAGAAAATTAAAATTCTTGATGGAGAGATGCCTGTTGCAGAAAAGTTAAAAAAGGAGATTATTTCTAGACCAAGGTCCTCAATTATAAAACTACAATCAATAGAATCTGCGGGTTATTTGTGTGAATATGATAATAATCATTTGACTTTTACTGCTAAAAGTTCAGGCCATCCATATATGGAAGGTCATCATGCTCTTCCGATGAAATATCAAGATAAATTTGAATACAGTCTTGATATATATGCAAATGTCGTATGCTTATGTCCTATTTGTCATCGATTACTGCATCATGGAATTGAATCTGAAAAGCAGAGCATAGTAGATAAAATATATTTCGAAAGGTCAGAAAGACTTGCGGTATCTGGAATAAAGATTAGTAAAGATGATTTTAAGCAGCTCGTTGTTTAAAGTAGAGGAGTTGATTTTTTGTTCGATAAAAACTTAGGATATGAC
Source organism: uncultured Eubacterium sp. (assembly GCA_934322085.1). Taxonomy (GTDB): domain Bacteria; phylum Bacillota; class Clostridia; order Lachnospirales; family Lachnospiraceae; genus Eubacterium_F. The sequence goes on along the minus strand of CAKRGF010000043.1, from coordinate 12,029 downwards.
CCGGCTAGCCCAGAAAGTATTGGACATTGTTATTAAAGGAATGACAGAGGAAAATATAAGATATCATTTTAAAAAAATGACAGATGAAGGGATAATTGACCGGTTTGATTCAGGAATTTACTATATTCCTAAGATTAATATTTTTGGTGAAAAATCTACTATTTCTGCTGAGACAGTTGCGCTTCATAAATATGTTTCTCGTAGGGGAAAGAGAGTTGGTTTTTATTCAGGCTACACTCTTGCAAATCGGCTTGGGTTATCAACTCAAGTACCAATTAAGGAGGAGATTACTAGTAATTACGCACCTGCACAGGTTAGAGAAGTTAGCATTAAAAATCAAAAATATTTGATTCGAAGACCTGCAGTTACAATTACGGAGGAAAATGCATATGTTCTTCAATTACTTGATTGTTTGAAGGATATTGATAAATCAGCAGAGGAAGATATGAAAAAATGTGGAAAGATTTTGACAAACTATGCTAATGAACACGGAATTACAAGAGAGCAGGTGGATAAGTTATTGGCATATTATCCATTGAAAATCTATAAAGCAATTTATGAAACAGGGGTGAAATATGTATCTGCATGAAGATAAAGAAATTATTATTTTTCAGACGATTATGTTGCATATGAAGATACGATAAAACAAATGAGAAAATTGGCAAAGATGATAAAAGAAGTCACTTGATAAATAAACTCCCCCTTCGTTGTCATAACAACGTATATTTTCCTATTAGTATACTATATTAAATAGTATACCAATATCACAAATATACAGGAGGAAATAAAAATGGCAGGAATAAAAAATATGGATATGGCGAAGGTTTTGGTTTTAAAGGATGAAGTAGCTTATCAGCCAGGACAAGTAGTATCAAAGACATTAGCGCAGAATGAGCATTTGAGTGTAACTTTATTTGCATTTGATAAGGGCGAGGAAATCAGTACACATGAATCAGGCGGTGATGCCTTTGTTACTTGTCTTGACGGTGTTGGCAAAATCACAATTGATGGTGTTGATTATGAACTTCATGAAGGGGAGTCTATCGTTATGCCGGCAAAACACCCTCATGCAGTATTTGGAAAAGAGCAGTTTAAAATGTTGTTAGTTGTAGTTTTTTAATTAAGGAGATTTACCATGCCATTTCAGTACAAGGTACCAGAAGATAAAAAAGTCCGTATCATTATTGACACGGATGCTGCCTGTGAGGCAGACGATCCATTTGCAATTGCCCACGCGTTGATGTGCCAGAAGTTTGACGTGAGGGCAATTTTTGCTGAGCAGTTTAATCGAGAGGGGAGTACGCGACAGAGTTACGAAGAGATTTTGACGGTTTTGCGTGCAATGCAAAAAGAAGTTCCCGTTTTTATGGGAGAGGAAACAAAAATTTCTGAGAAAAAACAGGGCGGGGAAGTTTCACCTGCGGCTGACTTTTTGATTGAAGAAGCACTGAGGGAGAATGCAAAGCCCTTGTTTGTGCTGTGCATTGGGGCAATTACCAATGTGGCGAGTGCGATGATGAAAAAGAAGGAGATTGCAAAACACATGACGATTGTGTGGATTGGCGGACAGGGGCATGAGCATAGTACGCCTGAGGTGCGCGAGTTCAATGCGGGAAATGATGTTGAGGCGATTAACTACGTGTTAAACAGTGGTGTGAATTTCTGGCAGATTCCAAATGATGTGTATGGAAAAATGAGAATTAGTCTTGCTGAGATTGAGAGGCGGATTGCGCCATGTGGAGAAATTGGCAGACATTTATTTGAAAATATGGAAACGTATAATCATTCGGAACATGCGGGATGGACAGCAGGGGAGAGCTGGACGTTAGGTGATTCGCCGGCGGTTGGTGTGGTGCTTGATCCGGATTGTGGATATTATCATGAAACCGAGGCACCGATTATACTTGATGACACGACCAATAAATTCGAAAAAGGAAGACCGAAAATCCGGGTGTATACATCGGTGGATTCGCGGTTTATTCTGGAAGATTTTATTGCAAAACTGGAAGTTTTATATGGAAAGGGTTCCGATACAAAATAGATACAAAAAAGATGTATGATAGCAGGTGGTAAGGAGGATGTAAATGATAAAGATACTGATTGTGGAAGATGAAGAGGCAATTTCTGATCTGATTAAAATGAGCCTTACAAAGGCTGGATATCACTGTGAACAGGCGATGGACGGATTGGAAGCGGCAGATTGTATCGAGAAAAATAATTACGATTTGATTCTTCTTGATATCATGCTTCCGGAAATTAATGGATATGAATTGCTGGAATACATAAAAACAAAAGAAACGCCCGTTATTTTTATTACGGCGATGGGCGAATTGAATGACCGTGTGAAAGGGCTTCGCGCAGGTGCTGATGATTACATTACAAAACCATTTGAAATGATTGAGCTGTTGGCGCGTGTGGAAACGGTTTTGCGGCGCTACCACAAAGTAGGCGGTACGATTGAAATTTTTGATACGGTGATTGATGTTTCTTCGCGAACGGTTACGCAGAATGGAAAGCAGATTATGCTTACGCTCAAAGAGTTTGAGCTGCTTTTATTTTTCGTGCGCAATAAAAATATTGCTTTGTATCGTGAAACAATTTATGAAAATATATGGGAAAATGATTATATGGGTGACAGCCGTACCGTAGATTTACATGTGCAGAGGCTGCGGAAGAAAATGAATTGGGGAAATCGAATTAAATCGGTTTACAAAGTTGGATATCGGCTGGAGGTGTAACGTGAAATTTTACTGGAAAATGTTTATCAGTTTTTTTATACTTATTTCCATTACGTTTGCGGTCAGTGGAACATGGATGATTTCTGCCTCTTTCAAAACCTCTTTGCAGCGGGAAATCGAGATGGGTATGAGCCGGAATGAGCTGTACCGCACTGCTTTGCAAAATGCAGTGAGTGCCGTGCCGGCAGATTATTTTACAAAACAAAATCATTCGATGAAAGAAATCATAAGTTCACTGCAGGAAAGTCTCTTGGAAAAAGGCACTGATTTTTTTGTGTACAATAAAAAGAAGAAAACGATTTTCTCTTCGACGAAAAAAACAGAAGACGTTTCTTTGTTAGAAAATGTTGATAAGTCCCACAAAATTTATCAGGTCTGTCAAAAAGGTGAAAATTATTATCTGCGGACAATCAGTTATTTATTTGTGACAGCGGATATGAATGGATATTATATTGAGACGCAGACGAATTTAGAGGAAATTTTTGAAAAGCGGGATGACATGACAAAGATGTATCATTACATCGTTTTGATTGTTTTGATATGCTGCGCGGTTTTGTCGTTTGTGATTTCGTATCTTTTGACCTATCGGGTTCGGGCGTTGTCCGTGACGGCGCGGGCGTTTGCCGGCGGGCAGATGGAAGAACGTGCTAAAATCCGGGGAACGGACGAAATTGCAAAGCTTGCCATTGACTTTAACCAGATGGCAGATGAACTTCAGGAAAAAATGGAGCAGTTGGAAGAACATGTAAAGAGCCAGGAAGCGTTTACCGCTGCGTTTGCCCACGAATTGAAAACACCGCTGACTTCGATTATTGGTTATGCGGAATTGCTCCGCTCAATGTCTCTTTCAAAAGAAGAAGAACTGACGGCGGCAAACTATATTTTTTCACAGGGAAAACGGTTAGAATCACTTTCGTATAAATTGCTGGAATTGTTTGTTTTGCAAAAAGGAGAGATTTCTTTTTTACCGGTAAATGTAGGAGAGTCGATTGAAGAGGTCAAACAGATTACAGCGCAGGGACTTCAAAAAAAAGAAGTAATTTTCGAGGCATCATTTGATGAGGCAGTGCTTTTGCTGGAAAAAGATTTATTTATTTCCCTTTTAGTAAATTTGGTGGATAATGCCGCAAAGGCATCGCAGGCCGGCGGGCATATCCGGCTGACCGGCAAATGTGAAAAAAAACGCTATGCCATTACAGTAAGAGATGAAGGGAAAGGAATTCCGGAAAGTGAGATTAAAAATATTTTGGAGCCTTTTTATATGGTTGACAAATCCCGCTCCCGCAAAGAGGGGGGCGCCGGACTTGGTATGACACTTTGTGCTGAAATTGTCCGTTTGCATCATGCAGAATGGAAAATTGAAAGCAAAGAAAATGAGGGAACAAAAATTACGATTTGGTTTTCTTTGGAGGACGAAGTATGAAAAAAGGAATCAGAATTTTTTTGATGATTGTGGTGGTCGTTTTAGTTTTTGCCGGTGTACAGTGGGCGCCAAATATCGTGAATCAAATGCAGGAAAAAAAGGATTTAGGGCAGGCTGTGGTTACGAAAGATTCGGCATCGAAAAAGAGTATGGGAATGCAATTATCGTATGCCGAAAAAATGGATATTTTGTCGACATCGCCAAATCAGCTCTATTTGTTTAAAACGAAAAATAAAAAGCAGCTTTTGGAATACGATGGCAAATTTTTTGAAAAGCTGAATACACAGTTGAAAAAATTTACGGAGTTAAAAATCATGGATTTTTCAAGGTTATCAAAAAATCTTGAAAAAAGCTTCAAACAGGCATCGTATTATTCGGTTCAGCAGGAGTACGGAACCAATGGATTTCCAATTTGGATTTTGTCTTTTTCATATAAAAATTCCGATTATTGGATTGGTTTTGATTTGGCACTTGAAAAGATTCTATATTTTAGTGCTGAGGGAGGAGAACCATTAAAATTTTTAACTAGAAATCATGTATCGGAGAAAGCAGGAGCGGCGAAATTTATAAAAAGAATTAAAAGAAAATTAGAAGAATATTATGGTGCAAAATGGGAAAAAGAAAGTTACAGCCATGATACGATTGCCAGGTTAATATTAGTTCAAAATGTTGCCGTTTTTTCCAATAAGAACAATAGTGTTGTTCCTGTGAGAACCGTAATATGGGAAAATCCGACTGCCGGCAAATACAGTAATATAAAGATAAGTCTGGGTGGAATCGCATCAGAGGATGATTTCGATATGTCGGGTTCTTTATATTCGAATGGTTATGCGGATTCAATCGCGATGAAATGATACAAAAAAGATACCTTCTTTTGGGCAAAAAGATACAAGTTCATTTTATGATTGTATCGTAGTCTGAAAGGAGGTATTTTTGTGAGTAAAAGAAGCAGACGATACTTAATTTTTATTTTGGTTTTTGTGCTTTTCTTTGACAGCATTTTAATCGGTATGTATTTGATGATTCATGCAAAAGGAGATAAGGCGGAAAACAAAAATAGGATGGGGCAAGTTAAGCAGAAGGTAGAATCCGTAAAAGTAACAAAGCAGAAAAAAGGGAATTCACTTTTGGTGTTAGTAAACAAAGACAACAAAATGCCGGAAGATTTTCATCTGCCTTTGGTTTGTCTGAAAAATGGAAAATTTGTCGCAAAAAAAATGTATGCCTCACTTAGGGCTATGTGGTTTGATTGTGAAAGAGAAAATCCGGGTTACTCAATTGTTGTTTCCAGTGCTTACCGCAGTTATGCAAAACAAAGCATACTTTTGCAAGAGGAGATTCAAAAAAATGAGCGATTGGGAATGAGTCCGAAAGCGGCAAAAAAGGATGCGCTCCGCACGGTTGCGCCACCCGGATTTAGTGAACATCAAACAGGACTGTGTGTGGATATCACGGCAAAGAATTTTCAATTATTAAACCGCGCACAGGAGAATACGCTGGAGAATAAATGGTTACAAAAGCATTGTAAAGATTATGGATTTGTGCTTCGGTATCCAAAAGGTCGTGAAACAATAACCGGCTATTCGTACGAGCCGTGGCATTTTCGTTATGTAGGAAAAAAAGCCGCAAAAGAAATTACGCGGCGGGGCATTACGCTGGAAGAGTATGTCCGGGAGCAGTAGTTAAATATTTGGCACAAACTAATTATCAAAAATTGTATAATTGAGGAGAATAAATTTCTTCCTTTCTTTATTTGGGTTTCAATTCACCAAATAATTGAGAACAGTTTTGGTAAAATAGATCTGCGGTTCCAATGCAACTCTTTTCCCTTGATTTGTCCCATAGGGATGCATTTATCAAGTTTCATCTGGAGAAATTAGATGATAAAACAACTCTTTCTGTTAATTTTCGCCTTTTAGGTTGCAATTTCTTCATAAATTTTCTTGATTAGATTTGAATGCGACGCAAAAATGCAACCCTACAGAGCAAATAAAGCAAAAAGCGTTGTTTTGAAAACACAAGAAGCTGATTGTTTCTTGCTGGTTTGCATGAAGTGCTCGTATTTTTTTAGTTTCTCATAAATTACTGGAAACTAAAAAAACAAACCACCAACCACCCCCATTTTATGATATGATAAAAACAACCAAATCTATAAAATAGACACATTTACATAAAATATCCGCCTATTACTTTTTTTCATGGCAGATTATAATTATTGTGTCGGGAGGTGAAAGAATGCTTCGAATGGAAATTGCGCTTATTATCATTTTAGGATTTATTGCGTATATGTATTATTCGGCAGAGAGAAAACATACGAAACTGCACCGGACATTTTCTATTTTGCTGCTGGTTGTAATTGTTCATCTTGTTTTCGATGCAGTAACGATTTATACGGTAAATCATTTGGAGCAGGTACCGCTTGTGGTAAACGATGCGGTTCACCGGGTGTTTGTCGGAACGATGGCAGGTGTTTTGTACTTGTTTTACCGGTACATTGCTGCTGTTGTGGAGGAAGAGACCAAGAAAAAAATGATTTTTGACTGGCCGGCGAAAATCTTTTTGATTGTGTTGGAAATCATTGCACTTGTTTTTCCGATTGCATACATACAAACGCCAAATGGAAACTATTCGGCAGGTGCTTATGTGATTGCCAGTTATGGCGGAGTCGCGATTTATCTGGCACTGTGCGCAGGAATTTTAATCTGGAACTGGAAACAGATTCATGTGAAGAAAAAGTTTGCGATTGGAGTAGCACTTTTGGTTGAATTTTTGGTGTGCGGCTTGCAGGGGGCATACCCAACGTGGCTAATCAGTGGAATGGGAATTACATTGATGACGTTGTCCTTTTATCTGACTTTGGAAAATCCGGATATTCTTAGGGCTGAATTGACGGAGCAGAAAATGTCGATGCTGTATTTGAAAAGTCAGGTAAATCCACATTTTCTTTATAACACACTCGACACAATACGAATTCAGGCGCAGCTTAACGGGGATAAAAAAGTGGCGGATTTGTTGATGCGGCTGGTCGATTTTTTCCGCATCAGCGTAAAAGTGGACAGACAGATGGTAGCACTGGATGATGAGCTGGAATTGTTAGAAGCTTATATGGATTTGATGTGTTACCGCTATCCGAATCTTCATTGTGAATATGATATAGACCCGGATTTGGGAGGAAGTTTTGTTCCGAATTTTATTTTACAGCCACTTGTTGAAAATAGTTTGCTGCACGGCTTGAAAAACAAAGGGTACCGGGGGGAGATTGTCATTACGGCAAAAAAAGAGGGGAATGCAATCGAAATCCTGATTCGCGACAGTGGAAGTGGATTTACGGATGGCAGAAAAGATATCATTGATGAAATGCTTCTTCACTACGACAAGAAGCAGGCAAAACTAGAGGGAAACAGCATTGGTATTTTAAATGTGCAAAAAAGAATCAAATTGCTGTGTGGTCCAAAGTATGGACTCAGTTATATGGAAAATGAAACCGGCGGAGTGACGGCACGATTACTGCTGCCGCATGAGGAGGACGCAAAATGAAAAAACTGCGAGTGCTGTTGGTCGATGACGAGATAATGATTCGGGAAGGGTTCAAAAAGTTGTTTGACTGGGAAGCCCATGAGTGTGTTGTTGTCGGCGAGGCAGCGGATGGAATGGAAGCAATTACAAAAATTGATGAGGAGCAGCCTGATATTGTGATTATGGATATTAATATTCCGATTATCAACGGACTGAAAGTGATTCAGTTAAGCCGGGTGAAATATCCGTCTATGGCTTTTGTGATTGTTTCCGGCTATGATGATTTTTCATATTGCAGGGAGGCTCTGCGGCTGCAGATTACGGACTATATTTTGAAGCCGGTCAATTACGAGGAATTTGGCTCTTGTATTGACCGGTTGAAAATTAGTCTTTACAATAACGAAGTAAAGGAAAAACCGGTTGTGAAAAAAGAACGTGTCATAACCGGAATTACAAAATATATGCAGGAGCATCTTTCGGAAGAAGTTAGTTTGCATATTCTTTCGGAAGAATTTCATTTAAATTCGCAGTACATCAGTCAGTTATTTAAAAATGAAATTGGAGTAAATTTTCTGACATACCTTACAAACATTCGGATGGAGCACGCAAAAAAACTGCTGCTTTCGTCTTCACTTTCGATTGCGGAAGTTTCGGAGCAGTCCGGTTATGGTGATTACCGCGTGTTTACAAAAGTATTTAAGAAATCAGAGGGAATTACACCATCGCAGTACCGGCGTGATTTTCTTAGCAATTAATTATAAGGAGTGAAGGAAAATGTTAAGAATAGAGAATTTGACAAAAACGTATGGAGAAAAAAAGGCAGTAGATAATCTTTTTCTTCATATCGCGCCGGGTGAAATTTATGGTTTTATCGGTCATAATGGAGCGGGAAAAACGACAACACTGAAAGCGGTTGTCGGGATTCTTCAATTTGATAAAGGGGAAGTTTTCATTGAAGGAGAATCCATCCGAAAAAATCCGCTTGCTTGCAAACAAAAAATTGCTTATATTCCGGATAATCCGGATTTGTATGAATTTATGACAGGAATTAAATTCTTAAATTTTATTGCTGATATTTTTGGCGTGACGGAAGAAAAACGACAGGAGAGAATCCGCAAGTATGCTGATTTATTTGAGATGACAGAAAATCTTGCGCAGCCGATTGCCTCTTACTCACACGGAATGAAGCAAAAACTTGCGATTATATCTGCGTGGATTCATGAGCCAAAGTTAATTATAATGGATGAGCCGTTTGTCGGACTTGACCCGAAAGCAGCACACATTTTGAAACAGATGATGCGTGAGATATGTGATGAGGGAGGTGCTATCTTTTTCTCCACACATGTACTGGAAGTGGCAGAAAAATTGTGTGACAAAGTGGCAATTATCCGAAATGGACAATTGATTCGTTCTGGTACCATGCAGGAGGTAAAGGGCGATGACAGCTTAGAAGAGGTATTTTTGGAATTGGAGGGAGAATGATGTTTCGTATACTTTTGAAAAAACAGATGACAGAAATTTTCCGTGCCTATTTTTATGATGCCAAAAAGAACAAAAAACGCTCGGTTTTTTCTACTGTTTTGTTCTTTGGGTTTTTCATTATTCTTATGGTTGGTATTGTGGGAGGAATGTTTGCTTATTTGGCAGATTCTTTATGCAAGCCGTTTGCTATGGTAAATATGAAATGGCTGTATTTTCTTATTATGGGAATGATTGCAATTGCGCTTGGTACATTCGGAAGTGTGTTTAATACCTATTCCGGTTTGTATTTGTCAAAGGATAATGATTTACTTTTGTCCATGCCGATTCCCATCCGGAGTATCTTGACAATAAGGCTTGCCAGTGTGTATTTAATGGGGCTCATGTATTCGGCAATTGTGATGCTGCCGGCAGTTATTGTTTACTGGATTGAAGTTGAGGTAACACCTTTGACTGTTTTTGGTCCGGTGTTACTGATTTTATTAATTTCTCTTTTGGTATTAATATTATCCTGTGTGCTTGGCTGGTGTGTGGCAAAGATAAGCTTGAAGTTAAAGAATAAAAGTTTTATTACCGTGATTCTGTCACTATGTTTTTTTGCCCTGTATTATTTTGTTTATTTTAAGGCGCAGGATTTGATTCAAAATCTTCTTATGAATGCGGCTGTTTACGGGGAAAAGGTAAAGGGAAGCGCGTATCCCGTTTACCTGTTTGGGAAAATTGGAGAAGGTGACCTTTTAGCAATGCTTCTCTACACGGCTGTCATTGCCGTGTTATGTGCACTGACATTTGTTGTTTTGTCGCGGAGTTTTATTAAGATTGCGACTTCGAGCGGCAGTGTGAAAAAGGTTGTTTACAAAGAGAAAAAGGAAAAGAGAAAAACGCCCTTTATGGCACTTTTACAGAAAGAATTTGGGCGGTTTTTATCGAGTCCGAATTATATGCTCAATTGCGGGCTTGGTGTGATTGCATTTCCAATTGTTGGTGTTGTCATGCTTTTTAAGGGAAATGACATTTTGGATTTCATGAATATGATTTTCGGAAGCGAAAGAGAGGGCATGCTGATTGTCCTTGTTGTGACTGCACTTAGTTTATTAGCGTCGATGAATGACATGGTTGTTCCGTCGGTATCGCTGGAAGGAAAAAATATTTGGATTGCACAGTCATTGCCGATGGATTTGTGGCAGGTGCTTCGTGCTAAACTTAGCGTGCAGCTTTTGCTTACCATTGTGCCGCTTATTGTGTGTGAAATCTGTTTTGCATTTGTGATGCCAAGTCATGGGATAGAAACTATTCTTGGTTTGATAGTGCCGATTGTGTTTGCAATCTTCCTTACATTGTTTGGATTGTTTCTCGGATTGCAGATGCCAAATCTATCCTGGACAAATGAGCTGGCACCGATTAAGCAGAGTCTTAGTGTTGTGATTTCGATGTTTGGTGGATGGGTTGTTTCCGTAGTGCTGTCGGTGCTTTATTATACGATGGCATATCCAATGGGAGTTTCTTTGTATTTTGCGGTGATTTTGGTTGCATTTGCGGTGGCAAGTGTGGTACTTTGTATATGGTTGAAAAAGAGGGGAACAATTATTTTTGCCAATTTATCAGCATAAAGTCAGAAAGGAAAGCATCATGAGCAAAGGGTTTGTTATGATAACGGGAGCAAGTTCCGGGATAGGAAAAGCGTTTGTTGCGCAGTTCGCAAAAAAAGGTTATGATTTGATTCTGGTGGCGAGACGGAAAGAGCGGTTGCAGGAACTTGCGGAGGAATGGACGAAAAAAGGACGCAAATGTCTTGTTCTGACGGCTGACCTTGCAAAGAAAAAAGAATGCCGCAAGTTAATGGAAGATGTAGAAAAATTACCGGTAAAGGTATTTATTAATAATGCAGGATTTGGTGACTGCGGCAGTTTTCTTGAGACTGATTTAAGCAAAGAAGTGGAAATGATTCACGTCAATATCCGTGCCATGCATTTTCTTATGAAGCAGATGCTTTGCCAGATGGAAAAACAGGGAGAGGGTTCGATTCTTAATGTTGCATCTTCTGCAGGACTTTTCCCGGCCGGCCCCTATATGGCGACTTATTATGCGACAAAATCGTATGTCACAAGTCTGACGCGTGCCGTGGCACTTGAATTAAAGGAAAAGAAAAGTAATGTGTATGTGGGTGCACTCTGTCCGGGACCGGTTGACACCGAATTTAATAAAGTGGCAAATGTAGAATTTGCAATACCGTCTATCACACCGACATACTGCGCTGCTTATGCAATTCGTAAAATGGAAAAACGAAAAATCGTAATTGTTCCGAAAAATAAAATGAAAGTGCTCGCATTTATCAGTAGAGTTCTGCCGCAGAGCCTGGTTATCCGCATGACCGCACGGCAGCAGAAGAAGAAGCGGAGCTGGTAGGTTTTGGGGGAAGGCGTAATTTATCAAAAAAAAGGGTTGCGTTTTGTGAGCGCTTTCGCTAGACAAACGCGTAAGGGTATCGGCATGCAAAATACGCAATGCCAGATACCCACGTGTTTGTACTCACAAAACGCAACTCTTTTTTTTGATAAGTTACGGCCTCTTCCCAAAAGGTTACCGATAACTGAGTTGTAGAAATTGGTCGTTTGAAATGATTTTTAGGAGCGGGTGTGGGAGGTAATGCAACCTTTTGAGCAAAATTAAGTAAAAAAAGTTGTTTCCTATGAATTGCCGCTGCACTGAAAAGGTAAAGTCATACATTTGTCAACGTTTGTGACAGATGTTCGTTGCCAATCCTTTTGGATTCCAGTAATTTCGTAGAAAAGCTTTGTGACTCGTGGGTTTGAGTACGTCGGTATGAGGCACTGGTAGTTTCAGTGCCCATACCGCTACGCACTCAACTAGTG
>CAKRGF010000042.1 GCA_934322085.1 uncultured Eubacterium sp. | reverse complement strand
GTTTATGCACGATTGATAGTTATGATTGTGGGGGCTTTTTTTCTTACGCTTTTTTATAAAACCGATTTAGTGAAACGTTTTTTTGCAATGGCAGTATTTATTGGTTTTTCTATAATTGCGGAGGGAATTGCCGAGGTTGTAATGGTGTTATTGGGAATAACCAAAGGTGAAGAGGAAGAAATAATAGCGTTGTTTTTAGTTGAAATATTTCTTCTTTTGCTTGTATTGTTTAAAAAGATATTTACGAAAAGAGAGGGAAATATTCCGATTAGATACCAGGTTGGTTTTTTGATTGTACCTGTGCTAAGTGTTGTAGTGATAAATGGTATGGTATCCGGTCAGCCAACAATTTCATGGTTGTTTGGTGTGATAAGTCTTCTTATATTGAATATGGTTTCTTATTATCTTTTGAATACGTTGACCGGGTATATTACCGAGCAGAGCAATAAAGAACAAATGGAGAGACAGATTAAAACGCAAAAGGAAAAATATGAACAGTTAGCAAGTTCTTTTATTCAAGGAAATCGACTGATTCATGATGTGAATAAGCATAATCAAATGATTAAAAAGTATCTGGAAGAATCTGATTATGAGGAAGCAATCAATTATATCGAGAAAATAGATGATTCGTTTGCGGAGTTATATTCTTCAGTTAATACGGGAAATTTGGTTGTGGATTCAATTATTGGCAGGTTTAAGGAACGGTTGGAACAGATTGGGTGTGCTGTTGAGTTATCTGTTAAGATAAATAAAAATCGAAAAATCATGGATGATTATGATTTGGTAGTTGTACTTGGAAATGTAACTGATAACATTATAGAGGCAGTGACATGTGGCGAAAAGAAGCGTTCATACGTTGAAATGAAATTAGAGATGACACATACATCGTTTGTTTTTTATGCTAAAAATAGTGTTTCGTCTGAAAAGAAAAAAGAAAAGAATAAGTGGTTTCATGGGTTGGGATTAAGCAATGTTAAGGATACCGTGGAAAATTATGGAGGAACTATGCTTGTCAGCCACACAAAAGAATCTTACGAGACGATGATTCAGGTGCCGATTCGGGAGGAATAAAGATGGTGAGCAGTATGATTACAAATCATTTGATAAAAGCATCGATTATAGAGGAAAAACAACGCGAGCTATATGAGTATTCAATAAAATCCTTGTTTGGAAATGTTTTGAATATTGTTTCGTGTCTTGCGATTGGCGTGTTATGTGGAGAGTGCGTTCGTGCAATTATTTTTCTGCTTGTCATGGTTCCGCTTAGAAGTTCGATTGGAGGATGTCATCTAAAAAGCTCCCTTTTATGTTTTTTTACTTCTTGCGCAATTGTGTTAGTTTGTATTTTTTTACCCGATTATTTGATTTTTCTGCCTGACTGGTTTTATTTGCTAATGGCGGGAATTGGCATGGGGCTAATTTCTATTATTGCGCCAGTTGACTGTATTGAGAAACCTATGGATATGGAAGATAAAAAGAAAATGCATATTCGGGTAAGATATTTAATTTGTTTATTGTTTGTATTGTATTTTGTTTTATATATATTCGGAAAAAAGCAACTATGTGTCGAACTAGTATTAGTTGTAGAGTGTGCATTAGCTACGTTAATTATAGAATTAATACGAAAATATTTTACAAAAAGCACGATTGATTGAGAAATTAATCGTGTTTTTTACCGTTCATGTGCGAAAAACGACCGTTCATAAAAAAAACGGTTACAAATATTATGTTGTGTTAAAATGAGTAACGTAAAAAATATACCGAGGAGGACAAAAAGATGTTAAAAAAAATGGTTAGAAAATTTGGAAAGAATTTAAAGCAAAGTAAGTAAATTTTAGTAAATATGTTTTGAAATAAAGGATTTTATGAATTTAAAATCTTTTTATTCTGAAACATATTTTATAGGGAGGAATTTTATATGGCTAGAAGTTCACGAATCATAATAATCTTTGTTGTTATCGCGTTGATGCTGGGAATTGGCTGCCTGTTTCTTATTGATTTTTCAGGTGGTGCTCAGAACTTGCAGAATGCTCAAAAGAATACTGTGACAGAAGTGGAGAATGACGCGCCTGGAAACAAAAAAGTTCCGGAAGACGATTGGTGGGTTATTGATGGGTGTTTAAAAATTTTCTCGGATACGGAATTAAAGAAAAAGAGTAAACTTGTTGTTCCGGCTGTTTATGAAGGAGAGAAAGTTCGGTCGTTGGATGTTACATGCAGTGAGGGGACATTTTCCAATTATCTTACATATGTAGAAATTGAAGAGGGAATTGAAACGATAGAATATGGTTTTGTAACATGTCCAAATTTAAAGACGGTTATAATTCCTGACAGTGTAAAGAAAATAGACGAGTACGAGTTCAGAGATTGCAAAGATAAAGTTACTCTTTATGTGAAAAAACACTCTTACGCAGAAAAATGGGCAAAAAAGCATAAAATTAAGTATGCGTACGGAAAACCAAAGGAGGGAGCATAAATGGTTTTTAAGAATGTAACGGATTTGATGAAAAGGCATACAGCGCTTTTTGTTATTTTGCTGATTTCACAGATTTTTGCGCTGCTTAGCATCTTTTTTGTTTTTGGAGTTTTTCAAAATAATTTGTATGAGTTATGCGATAACCATGACTCGAAGTCTTTAGAGGCGACAATTGATAATCAAAAAATAACGAGTGATGATATAAATAAGATTTTTATGACCATGGTAGAAGAAGAAATACCGATTGATTATTTTTATGTGGAAGCGGAAAGCAAAGATGGGAAAAAGTCATTTTTAGATCGTGCTCAATATAAAAATGGTAAATATGGTTATAGTGATTCGGTCTATGAAAATATGAAGTACGGATTACAGGGAAGTTATTATGAAGATAAAGACTACAGAAATAAAAATAAAGTTGTTGTAATCAATGGAGAAGATAAAAAAGATGTAGGAGATACGATTGTTTTAGGAGAGGAAACATTTGATATTATTGGCAAAGATGATATAAATGATCCGGGTGAGTATGAAATTCCATTTACTGCGTTTCCTAAGAATTGTGTATGGATACGATTAAACTTTGGGTTGACTCAATTGCCGACACGAGCGCAGTATGAAACGTTCCGTGATTTGCTTTTGTCGTATGGCTGTAAACCGGCAGAATTTTATGTCTCCAATAATGCGGATTTAAGACAAGAGTATTCGATGCTTGTGGTTAGTGCGTTACTCGCAATTTTAGCAGGCGTTAATATGTATATGATTTATCGTTTTATTTTTAAGAAAAGACGAAAGAAACTTGCTGTTTTTTTATTATGTGGCTGCAGCAAGAAACGTGCCCGGATGTTATTTTTTACTGAAATTTTATGTAATATGTTATGCGTTGTAATTGTGGCAACAGGCTTGTTTCGGTTTGTGGTTTTCCCACAAATGCTTACTTGGTTTAAGTATGTGGACCGAATATACGGTATAAAAGAATACGGCACGATTATAGGAATTTTTCTTTTTGTCGTATTGCTTATTGGGTATGCTTTGTCATTTTCTATTACCAGAAAAAGTATCCTGGATTTTAAAAGGGGGGAATTATAATGGGAATATTAGCAATTGGTGAATATATCAAGCATTGGAAAAGAAATGTTTTTGTTGTTATACAGATTTCCGTGCTGCTGCTTGTATTGTGTGTGTCAGTTACCATGTTGGCGACAATATTCAGGGCATATAAACCGGTACAGCACATGGCGGATAAAAAAGGAATTTATGTAACATCTTTTGGTTATCATGGAGTAAATGCAAAGGATATAGCAAACGGCATGAAAAAGATTGAATCCGTTTATTCGTGGGGGAGTACCACGCTGAGTAATCAAGATGAAAATGCGGATATGATTACGGCTGTTTATCCGGAAGATGTTTTAAATGATTATGCACCCGATTTATCAGAGGGAAAGTGGCTGACAGATGCGGACGATAAAAAAGGTGTTCTGCCGGTCGTGATTTCGGAAAATTCATATGGGTGGAGAACAGGGAGTATGTTGAATTTTCAACAAATCGATGAAAGCGGAAAAACAAAGAATATAAAAGCGGAAGTTGTTGGCGTCATGGAAGAAGGAACAAATGTAATTGGACATGATTTTGGTCAGGGTCAAATTTTGCAGAACGATTACAGAGATATTTATTCCACATACCGCTATGAGCAGGAGAAGAGTGTTCTGATTTTGATCGGGGAACAAAAGGCAAAAGAAAATGGTGTTACCTATACATTTAATCAGGATCATTTTATCGTGTATCAGGATGATATAACAAAATACGAAATGAGTTCCAATAGTCATGCTTTGAAAAGAACTCTGGGGACGGGAAATGATGGAACTACGATTGACAGCTCGTTACAAGAGTTTATGAAAAATACAAAACATCATTTGCAAAAAGAATCAATGATGTATTTGCCGGTGTTGATATGTGTGCTGATTATCACGATTATTAGTATTGTTAATGTATGCGCCTTAAATATGTCAGATGATTTATATCACAATGCGATATTTAGTCTGCTTGGGCTTCCGTGGAGACGATGTGTATCTTTCTCGGTAATACAAAGTTTTTTCACCGCATTTTTCTCCGTGGTAATGTTTTTTGTTTTATTTGCGACGGTTCAAAAATTAAATTTGACAGAATATTTACTGATTAAGTTAGACTGGGTAACGGTCGTTTCTATGGTGGTTATGCTGGTGGTGTTATGTTTTGTGCATTGGATTGTTCCGTATATTATTTTATGCAGAAAGCAGCCGGTTGAAGTTTTTCGGGATAGGAAAGGAGAATAAAATGATTTCGATTAAGAATTTAGTGAAAATATATAATAAAGGAAAAGGAAATGAATATAAGGCTTTAAAAGGAATTGATTTTCAGGTTCAGGATGGGGAACTGGTAGCGGTTATTGGAAAATCCGGTGCCGGTAAATCCACTTTGCTGCATGTTTTGGCAGGAATTGATAGCTTTGAGAGCGGCAGTTACCACGTTGGAAACCAAGATGTGGGACAGATGTCGGAAAAACAATTGGCGGAGTTTCGAAACAAAAGTATTGGAATGGTTATGCAGGATTTTGCTTTGATAGAAGAATATACCGTGCAGGAAAATCTTCTGGTTCCGCTTATTTTCGGTAAGGTGAAAAAAAGAGAGCAAAGTAAAAAGATTATGGATGTTTTGGAAAAGGTAAACATCGCGGAATTGAAAGATAAACGGGTCAATCAATTGTCCGGCGGGCAGAAACAAAGAGTAGCGATTGCCAGAGCCCTTATTAATTCTCCGGAGTATATTTTGGCAGATGAGCCTACAGGGGCACTCGACAGCAATACATCGGATGACATCATGGATGTGTTTGAGGAGTTAAATAAAAATGGGCATACGGTTATCATAGTCACGCATGATAATGGTGTGGCTGCCAGATGTCAGAGGGTGATTGAGATAAAAGACGGAGAAGTGTTGTCTGAATAATAAAAAAATGCAACTTATTTGCTGCCTCAATCGTATTGTTTACATAGAGGCAGCAAATTAATTACAAATAGGAGGTCTAAGTATGAAAAAAATAATTAGAACATTAGTAACTTTTGGTTTGGCGGTGTCGGTTATCATGCCGGGAGCACAAGCTTTTGCACAGGAGAATACAAATACTGAATTTACATATACCGGAAGTAACGACAGCGATTATAAAGGGCAGAGCACGGTTGTTATTGAGGGAAAAGCAAATTCAGGCAATACAGAGGAATTACAGTGTGTTACAGTAGATATGCGAAAACTCGCGCAGTTTAAAAATGCAAAGGTTTTGAAATTTGCAAAGGGAGTCAAGTATGTTGCATTTAAGACAAAGCCGGATACAGGAGACAAACTGGATGATAAAATTACAGGTCAGGATTATTTGAAATCAGCAGATAAAACGGGCATTGAAAAAATTGAATTTTCTTCCGATTTTGTAAAGCCATATTCACATGATTGGGGCAATTGCATTGAAGAAAAATTAAATCAGTGCTTTCCAAAATTAAAGAAGGTTTCTATTTCGAAAAATAACAAGTATTACAAGGTTTCAAATGATGTTATCTTTTCAAAAGATGGAAAAAAATTAGTTATGTACTTGGCAAACAGACCGGGGAAAAACTATAAAATTCCGGCTAAATGCACAAAGATTGGATATTATGCCTTTGAGAATGTGCACAATCTTAAATCTGTGACTATTTCAAAAAATGTAAAATCAAAGAATGTAAGTTTTGCAAATGCGGAAAAACTTGAGAAAATAAGTGTTTCTAAAAAGAATAAGGTGCTTGCCTCAAAGAATGGAGTTTTATACAATAAGAAAATGACTACATTGCTTGAGTATCCAATGGGTAAAAAGAACACAAGTTTTAGAATTCCAAAGACTGTGAAAACAATGGATTATGTGCCGGATAACATTTTTATGAAAAAACTTTATGTGCCAAAGAAATTTACATCTGTGTATTATATGAAAAATTGGAAGTCGCTGACAGAGATAAAACTTGAAAAGGGCAACAAAAAACTGGCGGTAAAAGGCGGAGTGATTTACAATAAAAAGCATCCGGAATGGAAATATGATTTCGGAAAAAATAAATAGGGATAACGCAAGGGAGGAGAAAAGGTATATAAAAAGGGCGTATATATGTATGGTGATGATTTCGCACCGGGAGAAAAAAGTAAGATAATTAATTAAAAGAGAGGCAGCGAATTAAGGCGTGAATAGGAGGAAAATATGAAAGTAAAGCAGTCCGCATTTATAATGTTACTATTTAGCATATTGATTTTTGCTTGCGCTTGTTCAAAAAAGCAAACGAGAATACAGTCAAATGCAAATGTAAATATTGAAAAATTAACGTGGAATGACAATGTGGAAAAGTATGAGATGGATACAATTAAGTATTTATATAAGAAGTCATCTGACGGAAAATATGTATGGATTACTAAGGTAGAAGTTTCTGATAAACACACGTCAAATCAGTTGAAATTTCCTGAGAAAATAAATGAAAGTATTTTGGTTTGCGTTGGATTTGATTCAGATAATAGGGGTGAAAACACATCAGATGTTGCATACAATGTGTTTGGAGATTCGATTATGGATGGCGATGATTTTCAATATTCGAAAACAGTGAATAAAATACACAGCGTTGTGCTTCCGGACAGTGTCTGTTCAATCGAAGATAATGCATTTGCAGGCTTATATTCGCTGAGAAAAATAAACTGCCCAAGAGAATTGAAAAGAATTGGGGCTGGTGCATTTGAACTTTGCTCGGGGCTTACGGAATTTGATATAGAGAAAAATGTTTTGGAGATTGGTTTGGGGGCTTTTGGTAATTGCGAAAAACTTAGTAAAATTCATGTGTCTGCTGACAATGATAAATATTGTGAGCAGGGTGGACTTGTTATTGATAAAAAACAAAAACAGGCAGTTTTTGCTATTCCCGGAAGAGAAAGGATTATGATTTTGAATGGTTTCGATTCATTTCGGAAGGGGTGCTTTGCCACTTGCAGAGTTAAGCAGATTGATTTGAAAAGCGATAATGTGGTGTTTGCTAAAAAGGGAAATTATATTTATCGAAAAGATAAAAAGGCATTGGCTGTAGGAGTAGTAAATGGAAATACGGCTGTGATACCAGAGGGGGTTGAGGAACTAAATCAGGATTCTGTATTGATAGGGCAGAATATTAGTAAGATTATGATGCCATCTAGTTTGAAATGCCTGCGGGGAGCTTGGCTTGATATGGGAAACATGGATGATTGTGTTTTTGAATTTAAAAGCACAAATCCACCTAAGATAGCTGCTCCGTCAAAGAATACTTCAATGGTGCCTGTTGGGCAGAAGATTTATGTTCCAAGGCAGTCAATTAAATTGTATAAGAAATGGCTGAAACAGAATGGAGAGAAAAGTGGTGTAATTAATTACAAATAGGAGGATTTTAGTATGAAAAAAACAATTAGAATAACAGTACTTACAGCATTATTTTTAACGCTATCCTTTGCATCTGCCGGCACAATGGCAGGTGCAAAGACAAAAAATGGTTTTACCTACAAGATAACAAAAAATCAGGTTAAAATCGTTTCATGCAGTAAGAATCAGAAACGAATTGTGATTCCGAACAAGATTGCAGGGAAAAAGGTGACATCACTCGGTGCCAATGTATGGAAGAAATCATCGAAGGTTCAAACGGTTGTATTACCAAAGTATTTGAAAACAATCGAAAAAAAACAGGCAGATTATGCATGGGGAAATATCGTTAAGAAAAAGAATATATTTTCTACACCATTTACCGGATGCGGTAAGTTAAAAAATATCAAAGTGGCAAAGGGAAATAAATATTTTTGCTCTGCTAAAGGTGTTTTGTATACAAAAAACAAGAAGACGCTTTTGGTTTATCCGGCAGGGCGAACTCAGAAGTCTTATACGATTCAGGGAAAGACAACGCAGATTGGCGAGGCGACTTTTGAGTATGCTAAATATTTGCAGAAGATTTCATACGGTAAAAAATTATTTTATATTTCAGACGGTGCATTTTTTGCCTCTGGTTTAAGAAGCGTGGAGCTTGCAAAGAATATTTCTAATGTTGGCTTGTATGCATTTGCTCACAGTACGAAACTTCAAAAGGTGACACTTGGAGATAAGGTGGAACAAATTAACACTCCTTTTATCGGCTGTACAAATTTAAAACAGTTTAAGGCAGATAAAAAGGAAACCGGATATTATGCAGTAAATGATGTTCTTTATTATAAAGATAAAGAAAAAACATATATGAAATGCTATCCGGCAGCGAAGCAGGGGTATTCTTACGAATTTCCGGCTGGTGTAAATGGCGGCGGCTTGTGTTTTGCTAATTGTTGTTACCTGAAAAAGGTTGTGTATGCAAAAGATAGTACAATGGGGCAGGATTTTTATGGATGCCACAATTTGACGGTGGTATTGCCGGATGTTGTGGTCAATCCGGCAACGGGAAGTGAAAGTGATTCTTATGATGGTAAGTGGGAGCCGTTTAAGAATTGTACTAATTTTATTTTGCAGGGAAAAAAGAATCCATTTATGCAGTCGTATGCGGTAAGTAAAGGTTTTACTTATAGTATTGTTTGATGAATTTTAGTAAATATGTTATGCAACTTATTCGCTGCTATGGCGGTTTGCGGTTGTGGAAACTCCTTGCGGGAGGCACAGGTGAAAAAGCCGGATTTGTTTCAACAAAAGGAACAGAAAAATAAAACCAGCGATTTGTTTGAAGTGAAAGATGGTGTACTCATCCGTTACAAAGGAAGCTATCAGACAGAGAGAAAAATTATTCTTCCCGAAAGTGTTAAGGTGATTGGAAAGAAGGCATTTTCCCTGAATGAGAAAGAGCGGTGTATGATATACAAACTTAAGACGTCGACACTGGAAATTCCACCTGATGTAAAAATAGACGAATATGCGTTTTCGGGAGCCGGGCCTTTGAAGGTGACGCTTGCAGAAGGTCGAAAGACGGTGGAAAAGAATGCTTTTCGCGGCATGGGGAAATATGGAAGCGATTCGGAAGTAATTCTGGCGGACAGTATAGAAGTTATTGAGGAATATGCTTTTTATAAAGGGGAGTGTGTAAAAGTAAAATTGGGAAGTAATTTGCAGCGGGTAAAAAAATATGGTTTGAACGGTGTCATTGTTCGTTCCCTGCCGGACAATTTGAAGCAGCTGGATGAGGAATCACTGGGAGATTCTTATAAATATGTTCATAATATGCCGGAACATTTGGAAAGGCTTGGGATGCATTGCATCCGAATCAATAAGGAAGGACGTGTTCAAATACCGGCGAGCGTAAAGTATATTGCTAAAAATGCTGTTGTGTGGGAAAATAGTGTAAATGGTGATGAAATGGGATTTGATGTGGCAGAGGCTAACTCAAATTACAAAAGTGATGAAAATGGATGGCTGTATTCGAAGGATGGTAAAATAATGTATTATGCATACTTGATTGGCGATGAGTTTGTAATCCCGGATGGAGTGGAAAAGGTCTACAAAGATGGATTGTATCTATACGAGGATGGGCTTGCAAAAGGCACCAGTACGGTTATTGTAGGGGAGAACCGTGTGAAATTTTTCTGATGCGAGCGTTATACGCTGAATAATTCTGGTAAATGCCTGAAATGTGTGTTAAAGTGTATTTTATTAGGCAGAGTTTGGATGTAGAAAGGATGTGGATGTTTGGAAAATGAATTAAAGAGTTTTGCTAAAGAGCGTATATGGTTTTTGGAGCAGGTGCGCAGGAAGGCTGAAAAGAGTGTTACAATATCAAATGGTGGTAATTTTATCTGTCGGAAAGTGCGAGGGGCATTTCAATATTATCTTAATGGGGAATATGTGAAAAAAAGCGAAAAAGATAAGTTGAGGATGCTGGCAAAAGACAGGTATTATAAAAAGTTACTTCCTATATTAAATGCTAAGATTGAGGCTGGAAGACAGGCAGTTGAATTTTTCTCGGATTCTGAATTGGAAGATGTGTATTCTCAGATGCATGAAGGTAAGCAAGTTTTATTTACTCCGGATTTTATTCCTATTGAACAAAGAGTTAAGATGTTTGAAAATGAAGGTTATGCTGCGAAAACGTTGGATGAGGAAGTGACTGGTGAATACTTCACGGCAAATGGTGAGCGTGTGCGCTCGAAGTCAGAGATAATTATAGCTGACCACTTACGGCGTTATGGTGTAGTGTATAAATATGAAAAGCCATTGGAACTTACGGTGCATGGGCGGCGAGTTACCTTTTATCCGGACTTTACGGTTATGAATTCGCGAACCGGCAGGATTTATTATTTGGAGCACTTTGGAATGATGGATAATGAGGATTATTATAATGCGGTTCTGCGAAAACTGGATGCCTTTGAGATGAATCAATTGCTGATTGGCAGAGATGTTTTATTGCTTCATGAAAGTTCAAGTGCACCGTTGAATACCAGAGTGCTGGATTGTTATATTCAGGAGTATTTGGTGTGAGAGGGCTTTGCTAAAATCGCCAAAAGCAAGTTGCCATCTCTGGTGTACGCGGTGTTGCTGGGTAAAAGAGAAGGAAGTAAAGCTGGCAACTTGTCTTATGCAACCTAAATTGGTGTTAAAGTAAAAAAGAGTTGTATGAGAACGAAAAGAGGTTGCTTCAAAAGCAACGCTGGAGCACTAATATAGAAGAAAGAGTTGCTTTGGGGGCGTGATTTGACGAAATAAGGGAGATAAGAGGCGTGAAACGAGCGAAATAGACAACGCTTAGGGAGAAAAAGAGGGAAAAGCGTTGCATGGGGTGTGGGGCACCATGGATTTGGCGGGAAACGTCTGGGAAGAGAGGGGTGCTGGCGAGATGGAGTGCCAAAAGCAAGTTGCCAGCTTGCAAGTGCACTCGGAAAACTACAAGCCATGCAACCTCGCAGGCAGAGCTCACTCGGTCACGGGCTGTCGCCTCGGACACTGCGCCATGCAACCTCGCAGGCAAAGCCTGCTCGGTCACGGGCTGTCGCCCCGGACACTGCGCCATGCAACCTCGCAGGCAGAGCCTGCTCGGTCACGGGCTGTCGCCCTATAAAAAAGCTAAAAAACAAATTTTCTTACGTGAGCGAGCTCCCGACGAAATTTGTTTTTACCTTTTTTGCATGGCTTGTAGTTTTCGTGAAAAAAAGTGCTTGCATTATGGAAAAAGGTATGGTAGACTAATATTTGCTGTGACATGATAGCGATGAAGCGTGAGGTTGCCACCATCTGGTGGGTTTTTCCGTGGAGCGAATGTCAAGAGGCCGAGATCAGCAAATTCGGCCGGGAACCCTGACGGCAAGTCACTGTACAGTAACATATTTTCTGCCAAGGAGCAGATAAACGTGTGAGTCAAGCCTCCATAGGGAGGATTTTTGAATGAACCGATATGACACACACGGATGAGTGTACAGTCACCACTTGTCGTACTATTACCAAATAAAGTACGAAAAGGAGGCGACTATTTTTTATGGCAAGTAAAAAAAGTCAGAAAATGAGAATTATCCTGAAGGCATACGATCATCAGTTGATCGACTTTGCAGCATCTAAGCTGATTGATACTGTAAAGAAAACGGGAGCAAAGGTGAGTGGGCCTGTGCCACTTCCTACCAAGAAAGAAGTTGTTACCATTCTTAGAGCGGTACACAAATACAAAGATTCCCGTGAGCAGTTCGAGCAGAGAACTCACAAAAGACTGATTGATGTATTGACACCTTCACAGAAGACTGTAGATGCACTTTCCCGTTTGGAAATGCCTGCAGGCGTTGCAATTGACATCAAAATGAAATAAGAACCTATGGTTATGATGCGGTCTACGGTTCAGGACAAAACAGTAACCATCTAGGATGATTGGTTTGAGAAAATCAATCCGCTGTAGATTTTATAGGAGGAAAGAAGAAATGAAGAAAGCTATTGTAGCTACAAAAGTTGGAATGACACAGATTTTCAACGAAGACGGTGTATTGACACCAGTTACCGTACTTCAGGCTGGTCCGGTATATGTTTCTCAGATTAAGACAGTTGAGAATGACGGATACGAAGCAGTACAGGTAGCGTATGGCGATGTTCGCGAGAAATTAGTGAACAAGCCGGTAAAAGGACACTTAGAAAAAGCAGGTATCGAGAATAAGAGATTCCTCACAGAGTTTAAATTCGAGAATGCTGCAGAGTATGAGTTGGGCCAGGAAATTAAAGCAGACATCTTTGAAGCTGGTGACAAAATTGACGTTACTGCGAAGACAAAAGGTAAAGGTTTCCAGGGTGCAATCAAGCGTCATGGACAGTCTCGCGGACCAATGGGTCACGGTTCCAAATTCCATAGACATGCTGGTTCCAACGGTTCTGCATCTGATCCAAGTAAAGTATTTAAAGGCAAGAAGATGCCTGGTCAGATGGGTGCAGTACAGGTTACCATTCAGAATCTTGAGATTGTCCGCGTAGATGCAGAAAATAATCTGATTCTGGTTAAGGGAGCTGTTCCGGGACCGAAGAAATCAACAGTAATTATTAAAGAATCCGTTAAGGCATAACTTTTCGGAAAGGAGGAAGACACAGATGGCAAGTGTATCTGTTTATAATAAGGAAGGCAAAGAAGTAGAGAAAATCGACTTGAACGATTCCGTATTTGCCGCTCCGGTAAATGAGCATTTGGTTCATATGGCAGTTGTTTTACAGCTCGCTAATAAACGTCAGGGAACACAGAAAGCTAAGACACGTTCTGAAGTTCGTGGCGGTGGTAGAAAACCATGGAGACAGAAGGGAACTGGTCATGCTAGACAGGGTTCCATCCGTGCTCCACAGTGGACAGGCGGCGGTGTTGTGTTCGCACCGGTTCCGAGAGATTATTCTTTCAAAATGAACAAAAAAGAAAAAGCAGCAGCGATGAAATCCGTTTTATCTTCTAAAGTAAATGAGGAAAAACTTATCGTTGTAGATTCTCTTGATATGGAAGCTCCAAAGACAAAAGAGATGAAGCAGATTCTTAGCAATTTGAAAGCTGAAAAAGCGTTGGTAGTAGTTGATGGTGATGCATCAAACGCAATTCTTTCTGTTAGAAACATTCCGACAGCAAGAGGTGTGTACAACAATTCTATTAGTGTTTACGACGTATTGAAGTATGACACAGTAGTCATTACCAAGAGCGCTGTAAAAGCAATCGAGGAGGTGTACGCATAATGGCAGATTTAAGATATTATGACATTATTGATAAACCGGTTATCACAGAGAAATCTATGGCTGGCATGGAATATAAAAGATATACATTTTATGTTCATACAGAGGCTACAAAGTCCCAGATTAAAGAGGCAGTAGAGAAGATGTTCCCTGGAACCAAAGTTGCGAAAGTAAACACCATGAATTTGGATGGTAAAAAACGCAGACGTGGTATGGTAGTTGGCAAGACAGCAAAGAAGAAAAAAGCGATTGTTCAATTAACAGAGGACAGTGCTGATATTGAGATTTTTGAAGGACTTTAAATCGAAAGGAGTGTAACAAATGGGAATCAAAACTTATAACCCATATACCCCTTCTAGAAGAAACATGAGCGGTTACGATTTCGAAGAGATTACAGCATCTACTCCGGAGAAATCCCTGACAACTTCTTTGAAGAAGCATGCAGGACGTAATGCGCAGGGAAAAATCACAGTGAGACATCACGGTGGTGGTTCTAGAAGAAAATACAGAATTATCGACTTTAAAAGAAATAAGGATGGTATTCCGGCAACCGTTAAATCGATTGAGTACGATCCAAACAGAACAGCAAACATTGCATTGATTTGTTATGCAGATGGAGAAAAGAAATACATTCTTGCTCCAGTAGGACTTAAAGTAGGACAGACCGTTATGAACGGTGCTGAGGCTGAAATTAAAGTCGGAAACTGCATGGAATTAAAAGATATGCCGGTTGGTACACAGATTCATAACATCGAGATGTATCCTGGTCATGGCGGACAGCTTGTTCGTGCTGCTGGTGTAAGTGCACAGCTCATGGCTAAAGAAGGCAAATATGCAATTATCCGTATGCCATCTGGCGAGATGAGAATGGTGCCAATCGTGTGCCGTGCTTCTATTGGTCAGGTAGGAAATACAGAGCATAACCTTGTAAACATTGGTAAAGCAGGACGTAAACGTCATATGGGTATCCGCCCAACAGTTCGTGGTTCTGTCATGAACCCGAATGACCATCCACACGGTGGTGGTGAAGGTAAAGCACCTGTTGGTCGTCCAGGACCATGTACACCTTGGGGCAAACCTGCTCTTGGTTACAAGACAAGAAAGAAAAACAAACAGTCGAATAAGATGATTATCCGTCGTAGAGATGGTAAAGCGCTTAGTAAGTAATTTGGCGCAGAACCGAAATAAAGGAGGTAAAACGTAGTGTCACGTTCATTAAAAAAAGGACCATTCGCTGATGCGCATCTGTTAAAGAAAATTGATGCCATGAACGAATCCGGAGATAAAACAGTAATTAAAACCTGGTCACGTCGTTCCACTATCTTCCCTAGCTTCGTGGGTCACACGATTGCAGTCCATGACGGAAGAAAACATGTACCGGTATATGTGACAGAAGATATGGTAGGTCACAAACTTGGTGAGTTCGTTTCTACAAGAACTTACAGAGGTCATGGAAAAGACGAGAAGAGAGGTTAAAACGTTGCGGATGACGGACGTTTTTAAGAAATGAAAGTTTCAATGTATGAATGTATGAAAGGAGGTTTCTGAAAAGTGGCTAAAGGACATAGATCACAGATTAAGAAAGAAAGAAACCAGAACAAAGATACAAGACCATCTGCTAAACTGTCACATGCCAGAATTTCTGCTCAGAAAGCAGGATTCGTATTGGATGCAATCCGTGGCAAAGATGTACAGACTGCACTTGGTATTTTGGAATACAATCCAAGATATGCATCATCAGTAATTAAGAAATTATTGAATTCTGCCATTGCAAATGCTGAGAACAACAATGGCATGGACCCGGAAAATCTCTACGTTGATGAGTGCTTTGCCAACAAGGCAACTACAATGAAGAGAATCAGACCAAGAGCTCGTGGTATGGCATACCGTATTGAAAAGAGAATGTGCCACATTACCATCATCTTGAATGAAAGATAATGAAAGGAGATTAAGATGGGACAGAAGGTAAATCCACACGGTTTAAGAGTCGGCGTTATCAAAGACTGGGAATCCAGATGGTTTGCAGATGACGAG
>CAKRGF010000041.1 GCA_934322085.1 uncultured Eubacterium sp. | reverse complement strand
AGGTTTTTTACTTGAAGCTAAAGCTGTTTGGGAACACACCTGCATAGCAGGTGGTTTATTTTTATTGCCAATACAATAAAAACCTCCAAACTGAGTAATGTTATCTTACATCAGTTTGAAGGTTTACACAAACTTTGGGACACTCCCGTGAAATTGCTCGATTAAAAGCCTTACTTGCAGCAAAGGAAAACAACTAATTAACACAGCAGGAGAAGTTATTATCTAGAGCGGGCGCAGGAAGCGCCCGCTTAAATTTTACACTCAGGAAAGTAAATCTTTTACTTCATCCAATGAAACCTGATAATGTGTAATCTTTGCTGTTTTCTTCTTTACAAGGACAGCAACTTTTATGTCTAAGTATTTCTCCGTGTAGGAATTGCCCGGTATAAATTCCTTGCCTATCTTTTCTGCATAATTTTCATTATAAACGGTTTCTTCTTTTGTCTTCACTCCGTTTTCTTTGGCAAATTGAATCCGTTTTTGCTCCGGCAGTTCATTCCACTTTTTCATAATTTTATGCATTTGTGTAACCTGCGTATCACGCGTGTCCCCGCTCTGCGTTTCCCCCTGCGCCATTTTGAACGCTTCCTGTGCTTTATCTTCATTTGCCTTTGTCTTATCTAATGACACTTCAAATAAAACACTGACACCTTTGTACTTCGGATTTGCCGAAATCTCTCCTGTCTTTTTATCGTAACAGAAGTTTTCAGCGCCCGGTGTCTGGTCACTCACACCTAAATAAACACCATATTTTGCAAAAATATCGAGATTATCACACTCATAAACATAATAACGGATACCATCAATTAACTGGCTCTCCGAACTTCCGCCCATGACAAAAAGATTATACTGCCACGGTGCCTTTCCCTTTACAAAAGGCGATGCAATCATCCGTTCATCCTTTTCCTTTGTATTTTCTACTGCCACAACATAATACGATTTTTCCTTCGACACACCGGAATTAATCTCCTCATCAAGCAATTTCTTTCCACTTACTTTTCCGAGATAACTAATTTTATAGTCACCTGACTTTTTCGTTACGACCTGCTCCGATAATCCCGCAAATTCTTTTGCCAGCCTATCATTTCCCATCTGCTCTGCTGCCTCATTTGCCGTGAGCAAATGAACCGCTGCATAGGCCGTCGTTCCACCAACAAGCAGACACAATGCAATAACCGCTGCTCTCATAAAATGACTGCCGGCAAAATTTCTCTGGCGTTTCTGTAAAATCGCTTGATAAATCTTCTCTTTATCCTCCTTTGAGCACTCCATTTTCTGATAAATATCTTTAATCTCCATTTCTATTCCTCCCTGGTCTGATATACACTGCCTCGATTAACTTCGACAGCATTTCCTTCATTCAATTCCTGTTTCAACAATTTCTTTGCTTTCTGCAAATACGTTCGTATCGTAGATTCCGGCTTTTTCAATAATTTTGCAATCTGCACACTATTGCAGCCCTCGTAATAATAAAGATACACAACGGTTTTGTATTTCACCGGGAGATTTAACACAAGTTCAAGCATTTCAATTTCATATTCATCATAGCGCCCTTTTGTCTCCTCATTTTCCTGCCAGCTTCGATTTTTCCGCCACCAATGTTTCAAAATATTTTTGCAGACATTTCCTGCTGTGACAAGAAGCCACCCTTTTACATGTTCTTTTTCTTTCACGCACTCCATTGCCTGATAAAAGCGGCAAAAAGTTTCCTGCACGGCATCCTCCGTGTCCATCTTATTTTTCATATACGAAAAGCAAAGCCGGTACACATCCTGCATATAAGAATCGTATACCTTTTGAAATCTCGCTTCCTTATCGACGTCGTATAAAGAATGTTCCACTTTCATCCCTCCTTTCACTTAATATACAATTGGCAATGGATTTGCGTCGAGTTTTCTTCTTATTTTTCAAAAAAAATTTCAGTTGGACCCAAATAGGATTCCGGAAGTTCCTTGTCTTTTTCCCATAACACAATCCGTTCCAGAACAATCGCCGGGCTCATACCGTAAAAGTAAAGGCGGTTGCATCCCTTTTTGCATATAGTCGTTGTCTCTGTAATTTTAATCTGTTCATAAGCTTCCTGCTGCCACTGGGCACTGGTAAAAAAAGGCTTATCCTCTTCTTTCACCGTATTGATTATTTTCACATTTTCCTCGCAAAAATCCTTTGTCACGGGATAAACTTTTACCGCCGTGTCCGTTCTGCCATACGGAGAAAGTGTTATAAATCCAGTATTTTTTACATCTTTTTTCGCTGTGTAGTGACCGGCATCCATTGCCACACGTCCATTGTCCCAAAGAAAATATCCGGATGGATACTTCTTTTCTTCTTCTGCCTCAATATGGATTTCTGCCTCGCCATACCCGACATTTTTCACAAAAAATTTGCCTGTCTCTTTTCCCTTTAACTGCGATTTGTCAATTGTAACCGTGATATGTTCTGTCTTAGCAACTGTTCCCTGTTTTTTAGAAAAATGAAGCCACGGGCAATCCGTGTGAATTTCATATTGGACTTCTTTTTCACTGCCACAGGCTATTTCAAAAGCTATTTCTGATACATCCTTTCGCATAGCATCCCGCCAGACAAGCGGACGCTCGCACCAGAAACCACCGGTGAGATAGTGCTCATCATTTTTCTTTGCTACAATCATCCTCGGATCATCCGCAGGATAAGCATAAGTGCGGAGCGGATACTGGCAGTTTTCATCGTTCCAGTTTTCATCACGGAATCCAATATGTTTGGATAAACCAAAGCCATAAAAAGCGCCATCGTCAATTTCGTGATAATCCTTTACATACTCCTTATCCGCTTTGATACATGCTAAAACTTCATCTGCCAAATCATTGGCTTCCATGCGGTTTTGCTTGGCATAAAGTTTATTGCGCCCGGCAAGAATCCACATTTTCATCAAGTTTGCTGTACCACATACCGGAAAATAAAACAAGGAAACAAATGCACCTAACATTTCTTTTGGGCATGCTTTTCGTGCCTCTTTCGCTGTTTTAAGCAGCTTTTCACAACACTTCAAAACATCCTCTGCTTCAAAAAAATGTACCGGATGGTATACCCGCTCATTCATGACTTCATGTTTTCTCCTTGCCAGCAGCCGGTTATAATCCCATAAGGCTTCTGTCATCCGGGAAAGCATGCTTTCCTCAAACCAGGCAGCGAACTGTGTCCGCAGCCATTTCTTCGTATATTCTTTTGTAATCGCTGCATCCCTTCCGCCCCATTTATCAATATCATATGCCAAATCCAGGAAAAAAGAAAGACCGTATTCCTGGGTCCCGATATCTCCAATATACGTTGAACCAATCCACTCAAACGCCATCGGTCCACCATACATATCCATATGATAATACATTCCGTAACCGCCCTTGTGATTACGCATCGCTTTTGTCGGCAGTGTGCGTGCTGCGCCCTGATTATTATCGCTAAGCATCAGAGTCACGCCCTCTAATTCCGGTTCATCCAACAATCCTTTTGTCTTTTCATCCCCATAAAAGAATCCCTCAACCTCTGTAAAAAGTACCATCATGCGCGGAACTTCATCCAAGTTTTCATTGATTGTTTCTCTTATTAACTGATTCTGCGTCTTCAACACACGGCGCAAAAGACTACATTGTCCTCCATTGTTGCATCTGCACCGAGAATTGCCGTGTCATTTTCACCGCGCATTCCCATCGTAATTACATTTTCAAAGGAGCGGTTGCGAATCAGTCCGTCCCGCCAAAGGATGTTCCCATAACAACGCCTAATTCATCCGCTAACTCAGCACTTTTTAAGCCCGGACCATCCAAATTAAAATTGGACGCCCACATGGCTGGCCACAAATAATTTCCCTTTAATCGAAGAAGCAGTTCAAACACACACTCATAACACGCTGCATTAATTCCGCCAAAATGCTTGTCTGCCCAAGTGCCAAATACCGGCCACTCATCGTTAATAAAAAATCCACGGTATTTCACCGACGGTTCCTTTGAAACAAAAGAATCTTTCTCTGTCAAAATCACATATTCTCTGCGTTTTGACAGCACATGATTCCAGTTGACAAGCGGTGATACGCCCAATTTTTCCGACAAATAAAACAACCCGTAAATCGTGCCTCGCTTCCTCTGCTCCATCCGTCACAGGATACGTTCCAAAAAATATTATCCTGCTGCCGGGAACTGGAACAATGCCTGTCAGAACACATCTATGGCTGGGATGTTTTGTGTACAGCGCTTTTAAGTCAGATTTTGGTGATGTTAAATCAGGAAAAAGCAGTCCTAAGTGCACCTTCTTTTTCCAATCCTATCCCACCTCTCGTTTCCGAAATTTATGACTATATTGATAATTTCCTACGCAAAAGAATTGCTGCAAAAAGGGCATTTGCCAAACGATGTCTGCTTCTTATGCGGCTTTCAGAACTACTCCAATTTTTCACGCTGTTTCCATAATCATCTGGGATTGTCGCCAAGAAAGTATCAACAGTCTCTGGCAGAGCGAACCTTGTAAAAAATATTATCTCATGCTATACTTAGTTTGTTACTAGAATTTTTTTACAGGGAGAATTTATATGAAACGAAGAATAAATATTTTATGTCTTATCGCACTTTTACTTTCTTTTGTTCTGCCATACACACCGGCTGCCGCAAAAGCGCCCGCCATGAAACGTCGTCTGACGCTTACCGCAGGACAAAAAACAACACTCAAAATTTCCGGCGGAATTATCCGCAAAAAATCTTTCAAGAGTTCAAAAAAGAGTATAGTATCGGTCACTTCTAAAGGAAAACTGACCGCAAAAAAAGCCGGTCAATGTAAAATTACGGCAACCATCCAGTGGAAACCGAAAAAGAGTTTCCGCAAATTTTTCAAGAAAAAATTATACTGCAAAGTTACCGTACAGAACAAAAAAGAAAGCAGTCTTACTTTTCGCTCAAACCGCCTCCTCATGGAACACTTTTTGAAACATGGTGCCGAGTTTCCTTATTCATCCGCTGCCGAGTATCTGCGCGGAGCAAATCGGGTAATAAAAGACCAAAATGCTCTCCATAAAGCGGAAGCCGAAGACGGTGATGATGTTTATTATTTAGCCGCTGCCAATGAAATTGTTTTTGTTTCCACAGACGGCTACATCCGAACTTACTTTAAACCAAACGATGGAATCGACTATTTCAACCGCACCTAGTATTAATCCTGATTTTTCGGAACTGCCAAAAGCGTAAGGGCAAATGGCAGAATTGCGCAGAAAAACAAACCGATTAGTGCCACCAGATAGTGACGGAAGAAAATAAATAAAACAACATATAAAATTAACAGGAAACACTGCAGCGCAAGAAGCAGTGTTTTTACCTGCCTGTATTTTTTCTCATCCAGATTTTTTTCCAGTTCGAAGCCATTCATTAAGGTTCCTTTTTCCTGACTTGTTACCGCCGTATGAACCGCACTTATAATAAGTGCCAGCGTACCAATCACATAAATTGCTATTGCTCCATGCCATTCCATACAAACACCCCCGTTATTTAAAATAAAATCCGGCAATTAAATTTTCTGTATCCAGAGAAATCGTATACACAATCTGACGCTTGCCATAGTCAACAGCCACTTGATAAACCTTCAAATCCTGTCCTGCCTGAGTAGTTTGTGTCACACTTAATAACTTCTCATTTTCTGCTTTTTCAATCATCTGTGATGAAGATATTTTTTGTGCATCTTCCCAATTTTTCTTAGAAAATGCCGCCTGCATTTTCGCATCACACCGAGCGATAAATTTTTCATATGCATCATCCGAAAAATCGGTAATTGCCTCTCGTACAACGTCAGGAATTTTCTCGATTTTCTGAGTTTCAACATTCTTTGCCAACTGTTGCCCGCTGTTTTTTTTGTGCGCGTGTGCAAACCAAATACCTGCTGCCACACAAGCAAACAAAACAATCACTGCCAAGCTGCCAATTAAGATTCTTTTCCCCTTTTGTATGCCCCGTCCATCTTCGTTAAATTCACTAACAAACTGCTCCGGTGTTCCCCACTCCTGTCTTATCTCCTCCCAGCTCTTTCCTCCTTCTTTCGCGCTCGCAATGTCTGACTCAAGCTGGCGCAGTATCTCTCGTTTTTTGTCCGCTTTACAATGCAGGAGCCGCTTTATCTGTCGTAAAAATTGTTGTTCTGTCATTTGCCGTTCCCCCTTAATAATTCATCCACTTTCTTTTCAAACAAAGTCCAATGCTCCTTTTGAAACAAAAGTCTCTCTCTCCCCTTCTTTGTTATTTCATAATATTTCTTGGGTGCCTTGCCATCTTTCGGCTCAGACCAGCTGCTTTTTGCAAAATCATTGTCCTCCAAGCGGTACAAAATGGGATACAGCGTTCCTTCTTTTAAAGCGAAAAAATCCTCGCTCGCCGCTTTCAAGGTTTGTATCATCTCATACCCATACATACTCTTTTTTGCCAAAAGTTCAAGAACCAGCATCTCTAATACACCCTTTTTTAACTGTTGTTCAAAACTCGCCGTATGCCCTCACCTCTTAACTATTTAGTATTACTAAATACATTGTATCGCTTAGGTTTAGTTCTGTCAAGTTGGAAAATAGGCCTGTTTGTGTCAATTGTTCATTGGCACTTTTTTTAGTTTCCGTAATTTCGCAGAAAAGCTTTGCGTCTCGTGGGCGTTCCCACTAATTGAGTGCGTAGCGGTATGGACACTGAAACTACCAGTGGTCTCCGCTCCGCTTCGGTCGTTGCAGAACAGAAGTCCACTGGACTTCTTGCAACACATACCGACGTACTCAAACCCACGAGTCACAAAGCTTTTCTACGAAATTACTGGAAACCAAAGAAACTAGCAGCGAACAATTGTCACAAACTCCGCAGGAATTGCTTGTGGTTTCTGCGGTCACACGGTAAAGTGATTCCGTTACCATCATTGCTATCTTTTCTGCAAGTTCTGTATCATAAGCTTCCAGTATGAATGCAACAACTCTTACCCTTGTAAATGCTTTTCATATTTTCCAACCACAGACATCCCATCTTTTACAATTACAAATGCATGCTCATCCACTTCTTTTAATTCCCGCTTTAAGTGAGCACATTCATATTTGGACAAAACAACAATAACCATATATGTATTTTCTTCGGTATAACCGCCTTTTGCTTCCCACCAGGTCGCATCGCGGTGATATTCATTGACAATGTAATCAATAATCTTCAAAGGCTTCTTTTTGGTAAATATTACCACTTCCGTGTTAATATTCTGCGTATGAGCCCGATCCGTCATCAACATACTTACTGCCGAATATATAATGCTATATACTGCCGTAGGAAGTCCGAACAATACTGCACAAACAATATAAATAACTGCATTTACCGACAGTGACACTTTGCCAACACTAAATCCTTTAAACCGTTTGGTAAAAATCATACCAACAATATCCAAACCACCGCTTGATCCACCGGATTGCAATGCTATCCCAATTCCTGTTCCTCCAAAAATTCCACCAATTATGCTTGCAGTAAGGGAATCCCTTACAATTGGTATCGCCGGTATCGGAATCAAACTAAGAAACAATGTTTGACTCACCACACAAACCAATGTCCGAAAGAAAAATTTCTTACCGACAAATACATAGGCAAGTACAAACAATGGAATATTCAAAAGCATGTTAATAATACCCGCAATATCCGTTGTCCCGGATGCCAAATGAAAATAACGCACCAATACCGTACGAATCACCTGACTAATTCCCAAAACACCACCATTATAAAGATTTGCCGGTACGATAAAAAGATTAATACCCGCTGAAAAAACTAACATACCAACCACTGCAACCACATTTCGCTGCCAAAATTCCCGCTTTGTATTCATATCATCGCCTCTTTTCTCAAAATGTATGTTTTGCGCCGCATTTCTTTCTCTTATTTTAACAAATTCTTTCTATTTTTGCTAGTTATGAACTTATAACCTTGAATAAATATGGTGGGTGTAATTGCCAATCCCAGAATAGTTGCATACTCTATTCCACTTAATGGAGTTACCTCAAAAAGTATCTGCAATCCCGGCAGAAAAAGCACTGCAGCAAGTAATAATGTTCCCGCTGCAAAAGCACCGATGCTCCATAGATTCGTAGAAAATTTCAAATTTACCAGCGAACGCTCGCTCCGACAGGTAAAGCCGTGAAATAACTGTGCGAATTCCAGCCTTTGCCAATCCGGCTTTTTGTGCCATTATCAAAAGACAGCTCTCTGTGGGATCTCCAATTTCCTTTTTCATTTGAACGGAGGCGTCATTTTGTTTTGTGTCAGTGTTCCTGTCTTGCGTGGCATTCATGAGTTCCGCAATCTTTCCCATCTCCGTTTTCATTCCTGTCGCCGTTACTAACACCACCGCACGTCCCTGCGCAACCAATGTACCGGACTTTTTTTCTTTGTTGCTTGTAACTGATTTTCCCCTATTTTCTGCCTTATTTCCTGCACCCTGCTTTCTGTCAGGCCTTTCTCCGAGACATGTTGGTGTTGGAGTATTTCTTCCTTGGTCATCCGGTAAATTTCTTTCATCTTTTCTTTCCTTTCTCTGATTAATAACAATTTCAAAGTTCGCAGCCCGCCTCAATAAAAAAAGACTTTTTGTGCATGCAAAACACATGCACAAAAAGTCTTGTTCAACAAATCTAATTTGTTCCGTAAATTCCGGATTCTTTCAAATCGTACTGACGAAATCTACACCTCACCTTTTGGCGCGGAACTACTCCCTCTTTGCGGGTTGTTCTTATCTTATCACATATTCTTTTCCATGTAAACAGTTATAATGAATCCCTACATCAATTCTTTTCCATCCGAAAAAGCATTTCCTACAATTTCTGTAACTTTCACATACTTATTATTAAAAGGGTCAAATGAAATCGGCTCAACTTTTGTAACGTCAACCTCACCGTCCGATGTAAGGGCACTTTCATCCACGCTGACATTTACAATCTCACCTACCATGTGACCGCTTTTCTCGTCATAGCTGACAAGCTTACATTCGACACAAACAGCCAGTTCATTAATAACAGGGGCATCAACAAACTCAGCCTTGCTTACCGTGAAGCCTGCCTTTGCCAGTTTATCCGGTGTGTCATTTGCAGAAGCAAGTCCTACATAATCACATTCTTTCACGTGTGCAGCATCTGCCATGCTGATGGTAAACGCCTTCTTTTTCAAAATATTTTCCGTTGATTTGTGACGGGCACTAATACACATGGTTACTTCAGAGCCACCACTAATACCGCCCCAGGCAGCATTCATAGCATCCGGTGTACCGTCTTCTCCGTAACTTGCCAGAATAAATACCGGCTGTGGATACGTGTAAGGTTTTGCTCCAAAATTTTTTCTCATAACAGTTCCTTCCTTTCTTAACATATTTATAATTGAAATTCCAT
Organism: uncultured Eubacterium sp.; assembly: GCA_934322085.1. Taxonomy (GTDB): domain Bacteria; phylum Bacillota; class Clostridia; order Lachnospirales; family Lachnospiraceae; genus Eubacterium_F. The sequence continues at coordinate 7,007 of CAKRGF010000041.1, read as the reverse complement.
AAAAGTTTATGGAATGACAACTCATTCTTTTTCATACCACACACAGCGGACAGCATATACTTTACTGCCATAATCCGACAGTTTTGTAAGCTTATTCTCCAGTGGGTCCATACAAATATACTCTCCATCTTTTGTCCCCACAATTAAAATAAAATGGTGATAGCTTGTGAGTGTCTGCCTATGAACCTTCACAATCGGATAATGATTTTCCTTCAGGCACTCATCTATATGAGCAGCCGAAACATCCGAATAAACCTTCGTGTGAAATCCATTGATGGCATCAAGCAGCCCCCATTGAAGATTTCCCTCGCCGTCATATACCTGATTATCTGATAATAACTGATTCAATTCACCGGGCGTCAATGCATTGTCGCTCGCTGATATCGCCGTGGCAATACTTGTAATAATACAGCCGGACGATTCCATGTCAAACTTAGACTCTCCTAACTTATCATCTTTCCACCGGTCATCATCCTGACGGTATGCTTTCAATTTTTCATTCACTGGATAGGTACTGTCGCAGCGAACCTCAACACCGCCTCTGTTTTTCATATACTGCCATGCCAAAAGCGCACCGGCAGCCACCACAATTACAAGTATCACAATTGCAATAATTCTCTTTTTCATCTTAGTTTCTCCTCCCAGACTTTTTCATAACTTCACATAAAAAGGGAGAAAAACCAAATGTCTTTCCCCCTTGAAAGTGTCAATCTTATTTCTTATAATCCTTTGGAACGGTTGTATGCAGCACAAATCATATTTGAGTTTTTAATCAAAATGTGCATTGCAACAAACTGTCCGATACCACACAGGAAAGCACCAAAAATGCACCACATCAATACGGTCGTACCATTTTCCTGGAAATTTAAATTGTAACGAATGGCGTTTGCCGCTAAACGATTTCCCAATTTGTAGTACCAATAATAAGCATAAATACCGCAGGTAATGAATGACAGTAAAATAAATGCAACAAGTCCTGAAGTCTGCTCGCCATCTCCCTCACAGGCAATATTAACTTCCTCAGCCAATTTGTAAATGAAATAATAACCGTATATACCGCAGGTAACCAGTGTGAGTAAAATGTATGTAACAAGCGAACGATCTTCTTTTAATCTGCCGCCGGAATATGGTGGAGGTGTACTTCCCGTTCCTCCTTGGAAATTCTGCTTCACATCTTCAAAAGCATTTCCTAATTCCTTCTCACTTTTGTTAAACACATCCTCTGCTGCCTGTTTCACCTTTTCTCCCGTTGAACACGGTTTACCACAAGACGGACAGAATTTTGTTCCATCCGGGACTTGTGCACCGCAATTTGTACAAAACATATATATCCTCCTTTAGCTTAAAATTTTTTGAATGAGTAAAACCATCCATCCCTTTGCCGGGTCAAATACAACCACTTGATGGTCTCCCCATATCATTCTATACAAATAAACAATAACATATAACGCTATCATTGTAAATATAAAACCTTTGTAAAGCACTGGTTTTATACGCTTTTTCAATAGAATGACAAGCAGTATAACCGGTGGCGTAAAAAAAAGGGGATGAAAATAAAATGCCCGTGCAAAATCCAGATGAAAAACCGCCAGCCATGCTCTGGACATGCCACACCCTGCACACGAAATACCGGTCAGAAATTTAATCGGGCAAGTGATGCCAAAGCCTTCTAAAAAAAGGTATAACAACACAACCACCGCAATTGCCAAAATAATCTGAAACCGTTTTTCTTTCTTCTCCAACTCACAGCTCCTTCCTAATGCTTTCCTCCTGATATTTTATCATAATATCTGCGTTTGTCTTCATACATCCTTTTATCCGCCTCACGCATCAGATTTTCAAATGGCTCCTTCGCATTCTTCCGGTAAGCAAATCCATACGCCATACTGACTTCCTTCAATTCAAGGTAAACTAACATTTTATCAATTTTTTCATTTACGGCATTCAAATCTACATCAAACAGCACAATCACAAACTCGTCCCCGCCCACACGGTACACATTCTCATTGCCAAAGCAGGCAAACAAAACTTCTGCCGCATCACACAAATATTTATCTCCTGCCTCGTGCCCTTTCGTGTCATTTTTCTTTTTCAGTCCATTCAAATCACACATAATGAGGGCAATCGACTGATTTTTAGCAAAGTCTCCATCATAGGCAAACGACAGTGCTTTTCGGCTCCGGCAGCCCGTAAGCTGGTCACGCAGCGCATTTTCCTCAACTTCCCTGGCATAATTTCGGATACGAATCATCATGGAAATGACAAACTCCATCATATTTATCATAGTAGAAATATTGTCCATCAATTCCAACGGCGGATTATCCACTCCATAAAAACCAATGTATTTACCATTAATTTCAATTGGTCCTGTCACCAAAGTCCGAATTCCCTGTGGTTTCAAAATATGATACAGTGGCTCACTCACTTTCCGATACTCCTCTATATCATGTATCATAATGTTGTGTGATTTTTCATACTCTAAAAACCACGCATCCAGCGTTCCCTCATAAGGCACCCGCTGTAAATTATCAATTTGCTCGGATACACCTTCTCTACACCACTCGTAGGTATTTCGAAATGTACCATCTAAATTATCTTCAAAAATATATGCCCGGTCAGAATCCAGATTTTCACAAATATACTTTAAAATCTGCTGTATAATATAATCCGGTGACTCCGCCGATGATGCATATCGTATCATATCTGTGATAAATTTTTCGTAATTCCTTTTCATTCCAGCACTTCCTATCTTGTGTATTTATAAATCAGTTCCCGTATCTAAAACAGCCTCCATTTCATCAATATGCTCCAAGAACAAATCATCAATTTCCGCATCAAAATGCGTTCCCCGGCTTTCCTTCATAATCGCCATCGCTTTTTCCTTGGAAAATCCATCTTTATAATGGCGCTTGGAACGCAGCGCATCATATACATCTGCCACCGCCATAATTCGTGCAGAAAGCGGTATTTCCTCGCCGCGTATTCCACATGGATAACCGCTGCCATCGTATTTTTCATGATGATACAATGCCATATCATGTGCAATCTGATAATATGCATCGGATTCCATTCCCTGAATTGTATTTTCTAATATTTGGGCGCCCTCTGCCGGATGAGTTTTCATAATGGCAAATTCTTCATCGGTAAGTTTTCCTTCCTTCTGCAAAATCCGGTCCGGAATCGCAATCTTTCCGATGTCATGCAGACGCGCTGCTGCCGCCGTCATCTCCGCATATTCATCCGTGATTTTATCAGCAAATCCCGCATCTTTTTTCATCACATTGACAAGCACCGTCACTAAATTTCCGGTATTTTTAATATGAAGTCCGGTAATTCCATCCCTCGCCTCAATCATCGCTGCAAAACTCGCAATGATATCACGCTGAATTTTGACTACCTCTTTGGTCTTAACATCCAAGTCATGCTGCAAACGCTCCGTATAATAATAACTGTCCGTAATTTCTGTAATGACAATCATTCGTCCATAATATTTATCATCGCGGTAAATACCATGCTTGGATACTTCATATACACATTTTTCACTATTTTTGTGTTCTAGAAGTGAACATTCATCTAAAAATAAATTTTCTGACTTCTCAGCAAGATCTTCTAAATATTGTAACCCCTCACTCTGCTCTTTCTGCAGCTTTTCCAATATCTTTTCTGCCTCTGGGTTCGTGTAAACCAACCCACCATAAATATTGAGAACAATTAAGCCATTGGACATATACTCCACTGCTTCCTGCTGTGCCAGACGCAGCGTGTCAAATAGCTTGTACTTGCGAATAAGACGCTGAAACAAAAACACCGCCACCAGATACGCCAATGTTGTCGAATCATATCCGTCTGTCAGTTTAAATAAAAACAATACCAGACAAAGGAATGTAAGCAGCACCATAACAAGCAGTACGGTTACCTGCTTTCGCATAATTTCTGATTTGTCTTTCCGGTATTTCTGAGCACACACATAAAAGGTGGAAAAAACGAAATATAGTACAAGAATAATATACAAATTGTAAAACAATCCATGTCCCAATACCAAATGTGGAAAAAGCCCATCTTTTGTATAAGAAATGGAGGAATAAAAAAGCGAATGATGTTCATTGGTAAATACCAATGCCGCCACAAACACGCTTATGCCAAAAAATAAATTTACCTTTTTTTTACTAAGTTTTACCCCGCAATATTCCATTACAAAAAGGTACATAATAAATATAATGAACGGTTTCCCTAAATAAGTAATTTTCAAAGACTGCATTGCCAGTTCTTTGGTCGCCGCCTGCATTTCCAGCGTATACCCGGCAATATTAAATACCGTAGCATATAAAAGCATCACAAGAAGCGTCTGAATCCGCGAACTGTGCTGTCTGCTTACATATAAAATTTCAAAAAACAGTGCTGCCATTCCCACATACTGAATTACCAGTAAAATCCAATACATAAAATCCCCTCTTTCCTGCACCAGTTTTATCTATCGTTTTCCCTCTTTTGAAATAGAAATCCCGGTGCTGTTTTTCCAATTATCAAAATAACAATTACTCCAATGATAATGTTTGGCAGCATGTAAGAACCATTGTAGATAAAGCTATAGTAAGCAACGCTCCAGCCCTCCGGTGCATAACTTCCCCACAAAAGCCATCCGGACAAAAAGCTACACAGAAAGCGCAGTGCTCCGCATATCGCCGTTCCAACTGCCGCACCTATAAGCTTATTCTTAAATAGCGGAAGAAAAAGCCCTGCCAGTCCAAGTACCGTAAAGGCAAAAAGATAATCTAACAGTACACATCCAATCATCGCAGGAATCGTAGCGCAGTACATTACATTACTAAAGCCTATTATAAGCTGAATGATACCATGTACGGCTGCCGTAAATGTTCCCCATTTCACTCCATGACGAAGTCCCATAATAACTAACGGAATCATTTCCAGTGTAATGCTTCCGCCCATCGGCATATCATAAAGTTTAATATAACTAAGGACAAACGCCATGGCAATCATTAATGCCCCTTCAACTAATAAAAATGTTTTCTTCGATGTATTTGTATTCATAATAATTCCTCTTTTCCGCATACAAGCAAATTGATAGTTTTATTGTAACAAGCATGAGTAGAAATGGCAAATTCTGCCTTTTCTATAATCTGCGGTAATTTTCAAGCAATTTTCTCAAATCACTGATTTCCTCCAACAAATGTTTGCCAATGTCTGTGTCTTTTACAAACATACGCTGCAAATCTTTTTCGATAATCTCAGAAGAGGATTCAATATCCGTATTATTCATCAGGGCATCTTCCACTGAAGTAAATGGAGTATGTGCTTTCAGCCTTAATCCATGCGAATTAAAAATCAAAGTATAGCCGGCAATACCTGTCGCTTTATTCATGGAACGGCAGAAACCGCCATCAATCACAAACAGCCTTCCATTTGCCCTGACCGGATTTTCCCCCTCAATGGCATGGACCGGTGTATGTCCATTGATGATATGGGAATCGTCATCATAAAGTCCAAATTCATGAAGAATCTGGCAGCAAAAACTTTCATCATAATACTTGCTGTAATAAGGATTTGACTCCTCTGTCCACAAACTTTCTTCATCCATATATTCACGTTCGAAAGTCTTAAGTTTTCTTCCACACAAAGGCGACTTTTCACCGCCCCACAAAAACCACATGAAATCAATATCATCCTTGTCCGGGTTGTCCAAATAAGCGGCTCTTGCTTTTTCCTCGCACTTATCCAACAACGCTTTTCCATGATAATATTTTCCATCAATGCACAATTTATCAAAGGCTCCATTTTTATCAATCGGAACACACCCGTGATAAATTAAATTTCCGTTGTATACATTGTACATACTTCCTTTTTCATACAGAAAACGAATATGTTTTTGCAGACGCTGGCTCGACACAAAATTCCGGTGCAGTTTCCGCAAAATTTCCGTTTCTTCCTCTGTTAGTTCATAAGGATCTGCTAAATCTACAGTCGGAAACGCATTGGTATTCATAGTGACCCATTCGCCCTCAATCATAACCTTATTTTTTGTATCGTCCATTTGCTCCAATAACAGCCTGTCACTCATCTCATATTCCGGATGTGCCTTTATTAACTGCCCTTCCAGCTTAAAAAGGATAACGGTAACCGCTGCTAATGCTGCCTTTATGCCATCCTCAATTCCATACGTTTTCATACCAAAAAGAATCAACTGCCTTAAGCTGATTCCATAGGCATTTTCTAAAATTTCAACATTATCATATTTGAGGTTATTACGAATCACACTGCATATGCACGCATCATTTCCGCAGGCAGCTCCCATCCATAAAATATCGTGATTTCCCCACTCAATATCCAGTGAATGATAATCATACAATAAATCCAGTATTTTGTCCGCACTCCCGCCTCGGTCAAAAATATCTCCGACAATGTGAAGGTGATCAACAGCCAATCGCTTAATCAACTGCGACAACGCAATAATAAATTCATCTGCATCCTCCAACTCAATAATCGTCTGCAATATCTGCTTATGATACCGAATCTGGTTTGCATCCTCATCTTCCTGCGCATGCAGCAGCTCGTCAATAATATAAGCATAGTCCTCCGGCAGTGCCTTCCTCACCTTTGACCTTGTATACTTCGATGATAATAACTTTGCAATCATAATTAAATGATTCAGCGTCATGGCATACCAGTTGCCATCAATTCTGTTCGTTTCCCCGAGCAGCGTCATCTTTTCTCTCGGATAATAAATCAGCGTACACAGTTCCTGCCTGTCAAACTCCGACAAGGTATCTTTAAAAATCAAGTCCACTTTTTCTTTGATTACTCCGGAACAGTTATTCATAATATGCAAAAATGCTTCATACTCACCATGAATATCACTTAGGAAAAATTCCGTCCCTTTCGGCAGATTTGTAATAGCCGTTAAATTTACAATTTCCCGGATTACCGCCTGACTTGATGAATAATTTTGTTTTAATAGTTTTAAATATTTTGTGTTTTCCTTTCCGTTATAC
>CAKRGF010000040.1 GCA_934322085.1 uncultured Eubacterium sp. | reverse complement strand
AGAGTCTCGTTCTTCTGGTGATACAACACGAATTGTCCTGCCATTTGGAAGTGTAATTGTATTCATGTATACGCACACCCCTTCTTTTTTATATTATTATATCATTTGAATGACACTAATACCATGCCTTTTTTTAGATTTTCTTTAACAATCTTTTGCTAATAACCCGCTAATATAATCATGCCAAAACGCCTCAAATCATACAAAGAAAAAACACAGAAAACCGGAATGGATTTCTGTGCAATACTTTTGTTCCTTTGCGACAGGACGCTTGAAGAACGCCCTTCATAAGGTTTTGGCATGTTAAATCCTCTTTCTTAAATTCGCAAATACTTCTTTGACAGGTTTTGATTCATTTGCTTTTGCCTGTAAAAGTCCTTTTTCCATCATTGAATTAAATTGAGCGTCTGATAATTCATCTCTTGTTTCAATTGTTTTAGGAAGATTTAAAGCAAAAGGAATTCCGTTATTTGCAATTACTTGTCTATAGGTCATGTCAATAAAGACAGAAACAGGTATGCCTAACTTTTCTAAAATGGATTCTGCCGATTCTTTGATATCCGGTTGAATTCTTGCTGTTACGTTTACTGTTTTTGTTGCCATAATAAGCACCACCTTTCAATAACCTGCAAATAACAGATTAGCAGGCAAATCTAACAATCACCCTTTATTTATCATTTCCGCTATTTTTAAAGCAACATAAAATTTGTCAAGATTATGATTCGCATCATGTAATCCTTCAGAAGTATATTCCAACTGGTCAACAATATCACCTGTTACCAAAAAATCATAAAGTTCTATATTATAAAAATCACATACAGCCTGCATACCTGCAAGTTCCATTTCAACTGCAATACAGCCCTCCGATTTTCTTTTTTCAACAAGGTTCCGGGTTTCCCTGTATATCGCATCTGTAGTCCATACTTTTCCCATTACATACGGCAACTCTAATGCTTTAAAAATATTTTCCATAACCTCCGCATTTTTAATTTGTATATAATCTTTCGGAGATGCATAATGGTAAGACATTCCCTCATCTCGATATGCTTCGTACGGAATAACATATTTCCCCTTTGTTGTCTCTTTATCAAGTGAACCCGCAGAACCAAACAAAATGAATTTTTTGGCACCTGTCATCCAATTTACCTCAATAATATCTGTTCCCGAAAGAGATGCACCAATTTCAGAAAGATAAAAAGCTATCTTTAGATTATTTACGTTCAATAGATAAACTGGCTTTATTCTATTAGCCGCTTTCATCTCACCAATCTTTTCATTTTCAAAATGTTTCAAAACAGCTGAAAATATCTCTCTTGAAAATGTTGCTATTGCAATATCGCAGATTTTCCCCTTTTCTCCCAAAAAAGACGATGGTGTTATTATAGCTTCACTTTCCATATCAAACGAATCACTTATCATTTTTATACAACAATCTCCCTTAATTTTTCAAACATTTCTTTCTCTTATATATTTGCATTTAACTCTTTCATTATCTCAATAACTTCAATTTCTCCATTAACAAGCACCTCAACAATAGGCATATTTCCATCTTCGTTCGGTTCGTTTTTCCAGTAAATTTCAGCACGTCTCAGATTTTCTTCTTCATATATACTTCCATCAAAACACTTATAAGCATCTCCACAAAAAACACTTCCATTAACTTTAATTTTAGCCACAGAATATGTAGGTCTGCCAAGACTTGCAAAATAATCCGCCCATTGCTCTGCCTCTTTATAAGACTTAGACACATATAAAGCTGCCATTCTTGAAGGATACTCCGGATACTTTTCTTTGCGTACCTTTTCAAGCGCCAACTCCCGAAGGGCAACCAAGACATTGTGCTCAAGTTCTGTTCCTTCATATTTTTCAGGATTACTATAAATATCATTCACGGTGTCTATCTGCTCATAAACACGATTATACACCCCATTTGGGTGCTCCTCATCAATAACAAAATCTTGTCCAATATATTTTGGTTTGTCAGAAACCACATGGTAAAATATCATATTTACTCCTTATATCATTAATAACGCCTGCTTTGTCATTATATCTCAAACAATTACATTTCTCAACATTTTAAGAGAAAGAAAAAGATTTTCCAATTCTGTTTGAATTTATTTTAAGCTTCAAATTTCAAAACCACTAACTGTCCCCCCAGCATACACTTCACCATTTACATTTTCACACGTCGCATTTCCTCCCGCACTGATATTTCCATTTACCTTACTGCAAGTAAGATTTTTCTCTACCCGCACATCTCCGCAAATTACACCATTCACTTTAGCATTTCCCCAAATTTCCACGTTCATTTGTGTATTCATCGCACGATTATCGTCTGTCGGAATATAAAGCGGAATAACCAAATCTTCATTTTCCATCGCTTCTGTTTTGGCGACAATTTGGTCTCCAACGCACTGCACAATCCGAATTTTATCATCTGCCGGCAATCCTCTTAATTGATCTGTTTTTTCGCACTCATCACGCAGCAGATAGTCCAAAGAAACTTGTAAAAAATCTGCTATTTGGGGCAGTAAACTAATGTCAGGAAAGGATTGTCCGCACTCCCACTTACTGACAGCCTGCACGGAAAGTTGAAACTGTTCCGCTATTTTTTCCTGATTATATCCTCGAATTTGTCTCGCCTCTTTAATTCTTTTTCCAATCTCCATTTTCATTCTCCTTTTGCCGCTTATTTTATTGATTCCATTATATCTGCTTTCGGCAATGTACACCACCACCTATCTGTTGAAAAACATCAACCATTCGTTGAATCGCTATCTTTCAAATTTCCCTACCCTGCCTAACAAAAATCCTTTCAAAACAAACAGCAGAAATACCAGCGTTGTTGCATACGTCTCTCTTGTTAATGCCAAAAATATTACAGTCAAAATATTAAGCAGCATCGAAACAATCAACATACCCTTCTGCCGTTTTTGGATACAACGGAAGTACTATAAGCATAAAATTAAACACATCAATAATTTCAATCACTTTCATCATCCCCAAATTCATCATATGCAAATTCTTCTGCATAATCAGAAGCATAATCATCCGGATCATCGTAATCCTCAACACCATTTGTTATCTTTTGATTTACTTGCGGTTTTTGCGTTGGGTAGTAGCTTGTACTGTCACTATCAGACGCACTGGTATCATCCGAATCGGCGTCGTCATGCTGAACCGATGAACTACTCTTGCCTCTTGAACTGCCAAAAATTCCCGAATCATATGATGAATGAGAACCCGAATAATTATAATCATAAGATGAACCTTTTTTTCGGTTCGCCTTATAGCCCTCTTCCGATACAAACCAAGTTCCCGGAAGAAGACACACCGCTATAATTATCGCAATAATTTTTACAGCCTTCCGAATTTTTCTCATGCGTTCCTCATTGCCTCCATTGGTTTTATGGAATGTAATTCTGTTTGTAATTATAATCACATCAATTACCGTACAAATAAGTGCCATAATTAAAATTGGAAGTGGTTGATGAACATCATTTACTACACTTAGAAATGCCACAATCGGCATTTCAATCAAAATAAAACCAAATATCAATAATAAAAATGTCATATGAAACTCTCCCTTCTCTTGTATGTTCTTAAGATTATCTCCTTACTGTCAACAAGATTATAGCACCTCTCGTTGTACTATATTCCGTACACCTATCCATTCATAACCGCCCTATTGACCTAACTCGCAAAAGCTTCTCTTGCGGTCAACCAAAATCCTGCCTTCCTTTGACCTATTTCCACTTTTTTTCTAATTAAGTCAACTTTTACAATATATTTGTTGACCTAAATTTAGATTATCTTAAATACAGTCATTCACCTTGGTCATTTTTGATGACCTATTTGACAAAAAGCGACTTTTAAGTCAACTTTTATCCATAAAATGGTTGACTTGATTTACCATTTTCCCAAATCAGGTCAACTAATCATAAATATCTCCCGCCCCAAAATTCTAATAACAGATTTTGCATTACACTCCACCTTGTTTCTTTGCTCTATTTAATCTCCTTTCCAATTCTACTCCTCCGCCCAGGCAAGCGCACAGCGTACGGCACGCTTCCATCCGGCCAATTTTTCATTTCGCAATTCTTCCGGCATATCTGCCGCAAACGTTTTAGAAAGTGCCCAGTTTTTACGGATATCGTCCAAATCGTCCCAGTAACCTATGGCAAGTCCTGCCAGATAAGCGGCTCCAAGTGCGGTTGTCTCTACACACTCCGGGCGAAGCACATCAACACCTAGTACATCAGATTGAAACTGCATTAAGAAATTATTGTTCGATGCCCCGCCATCGACTTTAAGACTGACAATATTAACACCAGATTCCTGCTCCATAATTTTCAAAATATCGTAAGTCTGATATGCCATCGCTTCTAGGATGGCACGCACAAAATGCTCCTTTTTACAGCCTCTTGTCAACCCTACAACCGTTCCTCTTGCGTATGGATTCCAATATGGGGCACCAAGGCCGGTAAACGCAGGAACCACATAGACACCATTCGTATCTTCTACCGCATTGGCAAATGCCTCTGTCTGAGCAGCATCTTTCACTAACTCCATCTCATCACGCAGCCACTGCACACCTGCGCCAGCCACAAAAATACTACCCTCCAGCGCATATTGAATTTTATTTTCAAAACTTGCTGCAATCGTAGTAAGCAGGCCATTTTGGGAATTTACCGCTTTTTCTCCCGTATTCATCAACAAAAAGCAGCCGGTTCCATAAGTATTTTTCACTTCCCCCGGCATAAAACAGCACTGTCCAAACAACGCCGCCTGCTGGTCTCCTGCTGCCCCGGCAATCGGAATTTTCCCGCCGAGCAGACTCAAATCCGTACATCCATAAACACTGCTGGACGGGCGAACCTCCGGAAGCATAGATTTTGGAATATGAAAATACTCTAAAATATTCTCATCCCAACGCAAATTATGAATATCAAACATCATCGTTCTAGACGCATTTGTGTAATCGGTTACATGAACAGCGCCTTTCGTCAAATTCCAAATCAGCCAGGTATCCACCGTTCCAAAAAGTAAATCACCTGCTTCTGCTTTCTCCCGCGCCCCTGTAACATGGTCCAATATCCACGCAATTTTCGATGCAGAAAAATAAGCATCCGGAATCAGTCCCGTCGTCTTTTGTACATAATCAGCCAGACCATCTTTCACCAGTTTTTCAATGCCATCTGCTGTTCTTCGGCACTGCCACACAATCGCATTGTAAATAGGCTGTCCTGTATGCCGGTCCCAGACAATCGTCGTTTCTCTTTGATTCGTGATGCCAATCCCTGCTATATTTTCGCCGGTTACACCAATTTTACTCATCGCCTCTGTCGCGACGGATAACTGCGAAGCCCAGATTTCCATAGGGTCATGCTCCACCCATCCCGCATGAGGATAAATCTGTTCAAATTCTTTCTGTGCCATGCTGCAGATATTTCCCTGCTTGTCAAACAAAATACAGCGTGAACTTGTCGTTCCCTGGTCCAGTGCTAACACATACTTTTTCATGTATAACCTCCCCAATTTTTGTTATTTATTATACCATTCCCCTTTTCTATGCGCAAATCTAAAGCAGAAAAAACTTCCATGGTTTACACATATTTTTAGTGTGTTATAATAAATTTACATCACAAAAACACATTGGAGGCCATCGTATGAAAGTTGTCGTTGCCATGGATTCTATGAAAGGCAGTTTAAGTTCTTTAGAGGCAGGAAATGCCGTTTCGGAAGGAATACACCGCGTATTTTGCAACGCCGAGGTAACTGTCTGCCCTTTGGCAGATGGCGGAGAGGGAACCGTAGAAGCCCTTACCCTTGGAATGAACGGAACAATCGAAAAAATCAACGTCACAGGACCACTTGGCTCCATGATAGAAGCTTCTTATGGCAGAATTGCAGAAAGCAACACGGCAATTATTGAAATGTCCGCAGCTGCAGGAATCACGTTGGTAAACGAATCCGATAGAAATCCACTTCACACGACAACATATGGCGTTGGGGAGCTAATAAGAGATGCGATAAAAAAGGGATGCCGCAAATTTATTGTTGGTATCGGGGGAAGTGCGACCAACGACGGAGGAATCGGCATGCTCGAGGCTCTCGGCTACGGCTTTTTAGATGCCGATGGAAAACAAGTTCCATACGGAGCAAACGGACTAGCCTTAATAGAAACAATAACCGATGAGCATGTTATGCCAGAACTGAAAGAATGTAAATTTAGAATTGCATGCGATGTAACAAATCCGCTGTGTGGTGCTAATGGATGCAGTGCTGTTTTTGGTCCACAAAAGGGCGCAACACAAACGATGATTGCCAAAATGGATACATGGCTTATGAATTATGCAAAAAAGACGAAAGAAAAATATTCCGACGCCAATCCAAATCGAGCAGGTACCGGAGCAGCCGGAGGACTTGGATTTGCATTTTTATCTTATACAAATGCCGTTTTAGAATCGGGCGTTAAAATTATTCTTGAAGAAACCAAGTTAGAATCATTTATAAAAAATGCAGATTTTGTAATAACCGGCGAAGGACGATTAGATGGACAGACAGTAATGGGGAAAGCACCAATTGGCGTGGCAGAAATTGCAAAAAAACACAAGAAAAAAGTTCTTGCTTTTGGCGGATGCGTCGCAGAAGATGCCACATTGTGTAACCAACATGGCATCGACGCATTTTTCCCTATATTACGCACGGTAACAACGCTGAAAGAAGCGATGGACTTTAACCATGCAAAAGAAAATTTAAGCGCAGCCGTTGAGCAGGTGTTTCGGCTGATTCAAAGTTTTAAGTAAAATTACGCCCTTCCTAATGCGCCCCTTCTTCCAAGCCATCCTTAGGTAGTTTATGTAAAAACACAACAGCGATTGGCATTGATATAGCAGATGCCAGAATATCCGTAGCCGGCTGAGCCCACTGAATTCCCCGTAGTCCAAAAAGCGTACCAAGAATTAACAAAACCGGAATATAAATTGAACCGCTTCTAAATGTCGCTAAAATCGTTGCTCTTCCTGCTTTACCAATTGATTGAAACAACATATTGGCACAGACACTAAAAGGGACTGCCACCTGTGACGCACATTGAATCACAAGTGCATAATACGCAATATCATATGTATCCTGATTGGATAAAAACTGCATGATAATCTCTCTGCGAAAAACAAATACCACTCCCGTAAATGCGGCCATATTAACTAGTCCAAAAAACAAGGTAAACCAAAACGCCTTGCGCAGCCTCGTATATTTTCTCGCTCCATAATTGAACGACGAAACCGGTTGAAATCCCTGACCAATTCCCAGTGCCACACTGAAAATAAACATAAAAATTCGCGACACAACACTCATCGCAGCAATTGCCGCATCTCCATAAACAGCCGCTTGTGCATTCAATACCATCGTAGAAATACTTGCAAGTCCCTGACGCACCATACTTGGAAAACCGGACGCAAGAATACTTCCAAAGACACTTGCTTTCTTCGTAAAATACCGAATGGACAAACTGCTTTGTGTCTTACCGCACAACAAAAAATACAGTAAAATACCAAAAGATATATACTGTGAAATCATAGTCGATAAAGCAGCACCACGAACTCCCATGTGAAGCCCAAACATGAAAAATGCGTCTCCTGCCATATTCAACACGCCACCAGATACCAGACCAACCATCGCAAGACTTGCATAACCCTCATAGCGCAAAATGTTGTTCATTACACAACCTGTCGCCATCGCCGGTGCAGAAAGCAAAACATAAAAAGCATATATTCTTGCATATGGTAAAATTGTCTCTGTACTTCCCAGTAACCGGCACAAACCATCCAAATTGAGAATACCAAACACACTAACGGCTGTCCCGGCAAACAACGCCAAGTAAAATCCTGTTGCCGAAAATGCACGTGCCCGCTCCTTTTTATGTGCCCCCAAAGCCCTGCTGATATTTGTTCCTGCACCCTGTCCAAACATAAAACCGAATGCCTGAATAATTGCCATCAGGCCAAACACAATACCAACTGCTCCGGTCGCACTTGTTCCAAGCCGGCTGACAAACCAAGTATCTACCATATTGTAAACATTCGTAATCAGCATACTAATTGTCGTCGGAAGCCCCAGTTTCATAATTAACCGGCACACCGGTTCTTCCGTCATTTTTCGATATTGTTTTTCCTCACTCGAAAGCTGCTCCGTATTCTCTTTCATCGCCGCATAAGGCCTCCCCAAGTTGTAAAATAATTTGTTTTTATTTTATCACATTTTGTTTACTTACGGCAATATTTAAACAGATATCGTTCGTGGCAAGTGTTTCGGTTTATTCAGAGTTTTAAGTAAAACGTAATTGCTTTCCATCTTTTATTATGAAGGCTTCGCCATATACACTTTCCTCGCCATCCACTGACACAAGAAAACTGCCATCATTTAAAGCAAGAAATTCTTTGCCCATACTATCCGGATAAGTAATATCTTCCATCACCCGGAGCCCATCCACAATGTCATTCTTTACATCTTGATAATGAGGTATTATCATTTTATTGGTAATTCCAAGCCCCTCCATAAATCTTTTATACTCTTTACTAACAGCCTCGCCCTCTAACTCAGGCTGTGCATAAACAACAGCCGCACAATTCATAGAGCCAGCACTCCATGCAATCAGCATTCCTTGAAAGTTTTCCAAGTTCTGTTTCAACCTAATTTTTTTAAAAAACTTATTCTGGGTGGGAACATGTCCACCTGCCAGTATTATCACATCATATTCACTTATATTTTGTGCCATCTCCTCATTACGTGCATCACATATATCAAAAAACTTCGCATCTAATCCACTCATTACGAAAGCTTCCCGTTGACAGAACAAAATATTATCATTTCGTATAAAATCATTGGGTCCGGCACTTATAATGAGAACTTTGGACATAGGCTTCCAATATTTTTTAATTTGGTCTAACAAACCATTTTCATTTTGCAAACAAGTCGGAATACGCTTGCCGTTTACTTTATGAGAGCCTCCCAAAGAACTTGTCAATATTGCTACCATATCTTTCCTCCTTTAAAACAAATTATATGTTCCTAATTTAATTACGCCCCTCTTTTTATCTTCTCCGAATATCCATAATATCCACGCCCGCTCTTTTGATATTCCTTCACATCAAATTTCTGTGCGGCATCCAAAATCTCTTTCATTTTTTCTTCCCGCTCTTTATCGGTCTTGCCGGGGATGAAAGAATCAAGCGAATAACTCATTTTTTTGTAATCAATATCCGAAACCTTTCCATGGAAAAGTTCCTTGTAAATACTCGCTCCGGAAATAAATCCATTTAAGTATGTCGGATGAACTTCATCCATTGACTGAATATCATAGTGCTTGAGTATCTTCCTCTGAACAAGATCATCACACAAATCACCACCCGGTGTAAATCCGGCAAGCGGTTTTGAAAAATCATTTTTAAACTTGCAGTAATTTCTATATCTCGTGTAAATGGTTCCAAGCGAATAAATTTTCGCGTCTTTGCGGCATTTATCAGAAAGAGTAGAAACCATCATTGCCTCATAATCGTGAAGTGGCTGGATAAGAATTACATCTGCTGTCAGATATGCCGTTTCCGGCAAATCCTTTTGAAAATCATTCAAATGGTCCATTACCATGTAACCGCTTCCCGTATTTGTGTAATGAATCACCGGCTCTTTTTTCTGGTCACAGATATCCTGAAAATAGGTATCCAGATTTCCATCTTCAATCAAACTATTTCCAATAAACCAGACAATTGTTCCCTTTCCTTTCGTGTTGACCTCTTTTAATTTGGGACATCTTTTGAAAATGTCATCGGATTTGAGAGCCATTTTATTTCCAATTGTAATCTCCTCGCAGTCCGGCAAGTTAAAAAATGCCATAGAGCCAATTGTTTCTACCGAGGCAGGAATCGTAATTTTTTTCACATTACAATTCTTAAATGCACCCGACCGAATTTCGTTGACTGTTTTTCCCTCTATCTTCTCTGGCACAGAAACTACATCTTCCTTGCCAATATAGGCTTTAATGCGAATCTTATTCTTAACAACATCATATTGAAAAGGGACGTTCGCTTCCGACCACGGCATTACCTTCCACTGCTCTCTTTGCACTAAGCAAATGGACTGGTTCTTTTTGCATCCCTTTTTGTCTTCTGTCACAACCTGGTACAATACCTCTTCTGAATTCTCACTGGTTTTGTTAAGAGAAACAATTTTTCCGGTAACTTTAGAATGAAAAAAATAATCCATCTTCTCCGGTGCGCATATTTTTAGCAGCCCCAAAAAGTATTCCTGGTTACAATAAAAAACGTACTGCCGAATCGTTTCTTCCTGATTCATATTATGTAAAAATGGAATTTCATAAAAACATGTTCCAATGCAAAACAGCACAACCAAAATCCCCATCAAAATCTGTCTTTTTTTGTTTCTCTGCTTTGACAAAACATTTTTAATTCGAACCTTTAATCCATAAGAAGAAGGTGAAATCATAACTGCATGGCAGAATAATACATCTGTATTTAACCTTTCCGCTGTCAAATCCAGCAAGATTTTTCCGTATTCTTCTTTTGCAATTCCCATGCGATTAATTGTCCGCTCGTCGCACGCCATCTCACAGTCTCTTTTTGATAATACGGCTGCCAGCCAGGCAATCGGACTAAAAAAGAAGACCGCTGTCAAAAACATTCGAACTTTTCCAAAAAACAAATCCCCAGAATCCAAATGACTGGTTTCATGTTTGATAACCGTCTGAAAAACTTCCAAATCATTGGCCGCCTTCCGCCCTACATAAATCGCTTTTTCGCCATGTATTTTAAATGCACAGGACGAAGCAATATCATTTACCAGATAGACCGGGTAAGCTGCCGTATCCTGCGGAAATTTTTCTCTTTCTTCATATAATTTCTTTTCAAAGCGAAAATTTACGAACCACTGGCAAACAAGCACAAGTACACTTCCCACCGCCCACACAGTCATGAACCAGACCGGAATACGGATAGCGGAAGCGTCAAACCGGGCAAATGGAACCTGTGGCAGCATAGCTAGTATTTTCCCAAGCAAATTTACCAAAATAATCTGCCTTCCTGCCCCGAATAACAACCCAAATGGTAAAAAACGAAGTGGGATAAATAGCCACAAGGCATAACGCATTTTTGCGGAAAGAAAGGAGCCAAACAAAACCCGTAATAAAATCAGAAAAAGCATCAAAAGATGACATTCCAATATAAATTCAAACATTATTCATTCCCCTCTCTTGCTTCATCTAACATACGATATAACTCATCCAAATCTTCTTTCTTAACCGCCTTGCTGCTAAGAAAAGAATTGACCATTAATCGTAAACTGCCCTGACAAACACGCTCAAAAAACTGCTCCGTCTCCCGCTTTACCGTTTCTTTTTGTGAAATTAACGGATAATACTCTTTGGCGCGTCCATTTCTCTCAAATGCCACTGCTCCCTTTTTCTCCAGCCGGTTCAAAAGCGTTATCACCGTGTGTTTATCCCACGCTTTCTTTTCACTTAACGCAATAACAATTTCGCTGATTTTTTGATTCGGTTTGTTCCACAGACAATTCATAATCTCCCATTCTGCATCTGATAAATGAATTTCCCCCATAAGTAATCTCCTTTCCTTTTGGTAATCACTTGTATACCTTATCTCTATAGTAATCGATAGGTAAACATTTGTCAACCAAGAATCAAATAATTTTAATCACTTTATTTTTTTCCGAAGTTAGCCGATACATAATTGGATTATTATAAAGAGGTATTACACTATGGAAATTTTTTATCAATATACAATTGGACAAATTAATTTTGAAACACTTGGTTTACTTTTCAGCCTGATGGGTGTTGTCGCCGGTATAACCAAGTTGGGTTATATTGACAATTTCACAACATTTTTCTTAAATAAAACAGGTAACACATCTAAACTTGCTCTCTTTCTTATTGGCGCATGTTTTTTTCTTAGTATGCTTTTAACAAATGACGTTGCACTCATCGTGCTCGTTCCTTTTTCCATTGGCATTCTAAACCGATTAAACCGCAATGATTTGTTAATTAAACTTCTTGTGTTAGAAACAATTGCAGCCAATATGGGCAGTATGATGACGCCAATCGGTAACCCACAAAATGTTTATTTATTCCAAAATTATCAAATGACACTTGGCTCTTTTTACACTGCCATACTTCCTTACGGAATCATCGCCTTTCTCTTTTTACTGGCTCTCATTTTTTTTAATTTTAAAAAGGAAAAAATAGCAATAACAGTCGATGAAGAAAATAGCTTTTCAAAATCTCTTAAGTACAAAAGATTTTGGAGCCTTGTTTTTATTTTATTATTTATTTTGTGCCTTTTGAACATCCTTCGAATTGTTCCCCATTATGTGACCTTTATTCTAGTTCTTGCCAGCCTTTTTCTTTTCGACAAAAAAACATTTCGAACTATTAACTTTAACTTATTAATCAAATTTGTCTGCCTTTTTATCCTTGTTGGGGATATTGCACAGATTCCATGGATAAACAGTTTTTTATCCCACATTATTTCCGGAAGGGAAATTGGTGGCGGCATCCTCGTCAGCCAGATTGTAAGCAACGTCCCTGCCGCCATCTTGTTATCTAAATTTACCCAAAATAGTACCGCCCTTTTAATCGGAGTAAATATTGGCAGCTTAGGAACTTTAATTGCTTCTATGGCAAGTATGATTTCTCTTGAATACTACAAAAAAACCACCGTTGCAAATTCAAAAAAATATATTGCATGTTTTACAAAATATAATTTGATTTTCCTTGTCCTTGAACTTGTCACCGCACAGTTGGCAGGCTGCTGAGATTATCCTTTTGATTCATTTTTCTGTCCTCCGTTTTTATTTTTAGATTGCCCAGTTTTTTGTGTTCTTATAAATAAAACGGTTGTCATTATTTTACTTTTTATGTATAATAAAGTTATTATACATAAGGGGGTAGACAGTTATGACTAAAATTTATCTTGCAGAAAACTTTTTAGAAGCAGACCAGATTATTTCCGAACTCGAAGCCAATCACATTTTTGCTAAAAAACATGAAATCATCGAAACATCCATCACAGCCCGGATGGCAAAACCAGTATTTGAAATTTATGTCGATGAAAAAAATGTGGAAAAAGCCGTTGAAATAATCAAACAAATGTCTCTTTCGGACAGCAGCGTCAAAAGTCGCCGGATGGGACACCGCATAGCCGCACTTATCATGGTAGGTGTTGTTGCTGTTGGTATCTGTTTATCTATTATTTTATAAAATCAACCCCCGGATTCTTATCATGAAACCGGGGGTAATTATTATGATTGATTTCTAGCAATACACATTTTTTACAACAGATTTTTGCGAAGTTCTGCTCCATCTTTGGCACTTAAATAAGCCGGAGCAATATCGAATACTGTCTTGCATCCGTTCTGTCCTTCTTTGTACAGACGATATGCTGCCCGCGCATAAGCCACGATAACACAGGAAGTAAATTCCGGATTTGAATCAAGTTTCAAGCTATATTCAATTACATGACTATTTTCCTGATTCCAGCCTGTTTTTCCGGAACGAATTACAAATCCTCCATGTGGAATACCACTGTGGTTTGCTTTCAATTCTTCCTCACTGATAAAGTGAACCGTCGTGTCATAATCTGAGAAATAATTCGGCATATTTTTAATAGTTTCCTCTACCTTTGCGGCATCCGCACCATCCTCTAATACAACAAAACACTCTCTAGTATGTTTCTGTCTGGTTGTAAGTTCTGGGTTTTCACCATTTCTTACAGCCTCCAATGCAGCCTCTACCGGAATTGTATACTGTTTGCCGTCTTTTACACCTTCCACGCGGCGGATGGCATCCGAATGTCCCTGACTAACTCCTTTGCCCCAGAATGTGTAATCACGTCCCTCCGGCAAAATGGCATTCGCATACATACGATTCAAAGAAAACATTCCCGGATCCCAGCCTACGGAAATAATACCAACATGTCCGCTTTCTTTTGCAGACTTATCAACATTTTCAAAATGCTCTGGGATTCTTGCGTGTGTATCAAAACTGTCTACGACATTAAACATCTTTGCATATTTTGGTGTCTGCTCCGGCAAATCCGTAGCACTTCCGCCGCAGAGAATCATAACATCAATCTTATCCTTCCACTGCTCTACATCATCAACAGAACAAACGGCTGCTCCCTCTGTCAAAATGGATACTGTTTCTGGCGCACGTCTCGTAAATACCGCAGCAAGCTCCATATCCGGATTCTGCTTAATTGCACATTCCACGCCTCGTCCAAGGTTACCATATCCTAAAATACCAATTTTCATGTTTCTTAGTCCTCCTATTCCGTAATTAAATTACAAATCTATTTTACTTTTTTCACAAAAAAGCGTCAACCGGAAAATTAGAGGCAAAAAATAATTTACCTTCTCTCATCCGTGCACATATGCTTTACAAAGCCGCATGGCTGTTTTAATTCCGTCCGGAAAAATTCAGGATAAATTTTCTCATCACCATCCATCGTCAGCCACACCAATCGCTCTTTATGATTGCTCCCCGTAAAACTCTCGCAAACCGGCGAAAAATCTTCTGGCATTTTCATATAAAAATAGAACGAAATTTCATAAACTAATTGACTCTCTCTGCCCGTCTCGTCCAGAGAAAAATAATTTTCATGAACAAATCCCAATCTGTCAACTTCCATCTGTGTCCCCGTTTCCTCAAGCACTTCCCGCACAATTGCCTCTTGCGCTGTCTCTCCAAATTTGACACGGCCGCCAACGGAATATAGAAAGGGGTCTTTGTCATTTTCCATCATTAGAAATTCATTTCCTCTGCAAATAATTGCGCCAACTCGAATGTTAAGTAAGCCATCATCAATTGGTACTGTACAATCTGAACCCATTTTGTCCTCCTTTTTGTTTACCACTTACAAATTGTTTTCTTTCTGTAATAATGCAAAATTATAGTCCGCCACAACAAAAATACATGTGTTTAAAACCCATATACATCCGGAATCTATACTGCTGCTTAACTTATTTTGTTCTTTCAAGATTGCTACTAAATCAATACTTTCAAAACATTCCTTATATTGTTCCGGTTGTATGTTATATGTATCTCGCAAAATATGGTTTGCTTTACAAATATTATGATAAATAATTTCAACGAAAAGATTCCTCATATACTGCCAATATGTCTTTTTGGTATTTGCGTACTCAGCTTTGTTTATCCAGTCCATTAACTGAAATTTTAATGTTTTAGCTTTGTCATATGGTATAATATTTTGTAAAATTTTCTCTAAGCTTTCCTCTATACAATCTCTGTCCGTTAATGTAAGAACACTATCACAACACTTTTGACGAATTTCTTTATCGTCTATTCCATAATGCTTTTTCAGTAAATCATCTAATCTATGTGGAAATTCCACAATTTCTTGAATGATAGACTCTTCCCTAACAAGTTCCTTATATTTACTACCCGGCTGCAAAGAAACAGGTATTTTTCTGCTCTCATACTTTAAATCTGGAATCGAATTTAAATGTTGATAAGATTCTATCATTGGATAATTTATGTACAATTGTCCCATATCAGTCACATCAGAAAATTTGCGTTGCATTTGCGTAATTTTTTCTTCCGAAAAATTTGTATCATGTCTTTCATAATCAAATACCAGCAATATTTTCGTAAAATCATTTTTATATCGTACGTTATCTGGTGTTTTTTTCTTGCTGATTACAAATGGCAAATCAACATCTATTTCTTCTTCAACCCAATCATGTCCATACATGTTTACAATATCTTCGTAAAGCATATAAATATTGGTGCCATATATCCAGACATTATTCAAATCAATGTCCACTTCCGGAAAACATTTAAAAATAAGCCAAAACAATTCATTTTTCTCATGATTTCCTTCTACAATCAACAATGTCTGATTTCGTTTTCTCTCTTGCACTTTGTATTTACTCATATTTCTCAAACTCCCCACTGATATACATCTTTTCAAGATTATGTCCCTCTCTTAGTTCACGCTGTGTCGCATTACACAACGATGTCAAAGTTCCACTACTTGATAAGATAAATAAACAATCCGCTCTCATTAAACGATTCGTCATCAAATTTGTATTATGTGATGTCATAATAATCTGGCAACGTGGATATTTTTTCTTAAGAAATTGTATCACATTCTGAGCCATTTCATAATGATAAAAGGCATCAAACTCATCCAGATATACTAACGAAGCTTCCTTCACTCGAAAGATAAGCCTGCGATATAAAGTAAGCAGTGCTAAAGTTCCACTTGATGCATTACTCAAAAAAGGAATTAATTTCTCATGGGCAAAATAAAGTTCGTTGCGATCGTCTGGCAGCTTTTTCAATACAAGCTTACACTCTATCCCCATTTCATTAAAAAATTCTTCCAAATCATTTAAATTCTCTGAATCCTCCAAATGCTCAAAGAAACCATCATTCATTTTTCGTGATCGATCCGACATTCCATTTACAGTAGAAATCATCATCATCCCTCTAACATAATTTATTAAACAATTTAATACAGAGTCGTTTTTTAATTCCCCATTTACAAATAACCAATTTAGGAA
>CAKRGF010000039.1 GCA_934322085.1 uncultured Eubacterium sp. | reverse complement strand
GCCGACAGCAGAGCCGACAGCAGAGCCGACAGCAGAGCCGACAGCAGAGCCGACAGCAGAGCCGACAGCAGAGCCGACAGCAACGCCGACAGCAACACCGACACCAACGCCGCTTCCGGACCTTGTTTTAGAAGGTGATGATTTAGGAGCAGGTGCATCTTATACGTATGTACCTAATGGATTTGCTGCGTATTCTTCCATGGGAATCTTTGTGATTGATAAGTCGAAATTGAGTGAAGGGACAACTATTTCGATAAAGTATACAGCAATGGAAGGAGATACTGACGTAAAAGATACACAGGGATTTAATATTGGATTAAAGACCGGTGACAAATGGAATTCTCCGACAATTAACAATTACTGGGGCAAGAAAGGCGGCGAGGCAAATCTAACATTGACGGCTGATGACATGGCGAAAATCGGTGCAGATGATAAGGTTTATGTTCATGTAAGCACAGGAACTGCCGGATTTAAAGGAACATTTACGTATCTGTCGGTAACAGCAGGAGAAGATGATCTTGTGTCGGAACTTCCACAGGCTGTAAGTTATGTGGAAAGCGGAATGGGTATATGGCAACCAACAGCAAAAGTTATGCTTCCGAGTGATATTGATTTCAACCAATATTCAAAATGCCAGATTGAATTTACAGCATCCGATCTGGATTTCAATTTCAACGGAATTGTTGGTCATAAAGTGAATGGTAAAGAAGCAACAGATCCTAAGTATGTTGTTACATCAAAAGGATATTTTGAAGTACCTCTTTCCAATGTGAAAAAAGAAAAGGGTACAGAACCGTTTGTTGTAATCAATACCGGAAAGGAAGGGTATACAGGCTCTGTGACGATTACTAAGATAACATTTGTAAAATAGTATTTGTGATGAAAGAGACCTGCTCTTTTTACAGGTCTTTTTCGTTATCAAAGGAAAGCGAGAGTATTAATGAGATTGAAAAAAATCATGAAATGGTCGGTGATTACGATGGCAATGATGGCGGGGATTTGTTTTGCACCGCAGTCGGGAAAAGCGGCGGAAAAATTGGAGGTTAAAATTCCTACCGAGCGCGCAATTTATCAAAGGGACAATAACAATTATGCCAACGTAAAGGTTTCTATTGAGTACAGTGGAACCGGGGAGGTGTCGGCAAAACTTTATGACGGAGATAAAGAATTAGGAAAAACGGCGGTTTTAACCAAAGGGGAAGGTAATACATATGAAGGAAGTATTGCAAATGTACCCGGAGGTGGCTGGTATACATTGATTGTAAATGCGGGAAGTGAGAGTAAAACAGTAGAAAAAGTCGGAGTCGGTGAAGTTTTTATTACCGGTGGACAGTCAAATTCCTGTAACTTTGGAGGCGAAAAAACAACTGCTCAATCAGATTTAGTATCAGCATATAATCCGAATACTAACACGTGGCAGCATTGTGAGGACAGTCAGCCGAGTGAAAGTGGATTTAATACCGGTAATGGCGGTGGCTCTGCATGGCCTTCCATGGGAGATGCTCTGACACAGAAGACTGGTGTTCCGGTTGGGTTTGTATCAACGGGTGTTGGTTCCGCTAAAATTGAGGAACTTCGTACAAAACATTATTTTGCAATTAAAAATGCAATTAATGACTTGAAGCCATATGGGTATCGTGCTTTTTTGCTTCACCAGGGAGAGGCTGATACGGATGGAACAAATCGCGAAAAATATCTGGCTTCTTTACAGCAGTTAATTGCACAGACAAGAGAAGATGCCGGATATAATTTGAATTGGTGCATTGCGCAGGTTTCCTATGCATGGAGCAATTACAATAATACGAAGAAAATGGAATCCATGAAAGAGACCCAGCGTGCGGCCTGCAACGATGAAACTATTTTTGTGGGACCAACAACCGATGATTTACAGGGTGAGTATCGACACACGGATAATCTTCATCTGAGCAAACTTGGTTTGATTGAACACGGAAAACGCTGGGCAGATGTTGTGTATAATAAAATGATTACAGCATATGAAGTTTCTATGGATGCAAATACGAAGCATGGTCAGATAAGTGGAGAAAAATCCACATATCATGCTGGTGACATTGTAAAGGTAAGTGTAAAGGCAGATGAAGGATACTATTTGAAAATAGGTTCCTTTACGGTAAATGGAAAGCAGGAAGCACTGGATGGTTCTTCATTTGTTATGCATGCGGAAAATGCCGTTATGACAGGAGAATTTGTGACAATAGACGAGCTGGTTGGTTTTCTAAAGGATGAATTAGACAAGGCGAAAAAAATTGATACAGCCAAGTATGAAGAGGCATCGGCAACTGCATTAAAAAATGCAATTTTGGCAAGTGAACAAGCGATAATTACGCCGGCGGTAACCGGGGAACAGGTTCAAAAATGTACGGTTGAACTTATGACAGCACAAACGTCACTTGTTGAAAAGTCAGTGCCGGATGCAACACCAACACCTCTTCCGACAGCAACACCAACCGCAGCCCCAACAGAAGCACCGAAACAGACAGAAAAACCAGGTGTCAGTCAGCCGGTTGCCGGTACATCTCACGCAAAGACAAAACTTCCGAAAAAAGGAACCATAATCAAAAAAGGTGGAGTGAAATATGTAATTACAGCGTCTTCCGCAAAGGTAAAGACGGTATCAGTTCTCGGAGTGACAAACAAGAAAAAGAAAAGTATTACGATAGCCAAGACGGTTTCTTGTAAGGGATACCAATATGCTGTGACCGGAATTTGCAAAAAAGCATTTTATAAGATGTCGAAATTAAGGAAAATAAAGATTCAATCAACAAAGATAACAAAGGTTGGTAAGCAGGCATTCAAAAAAACGAATGTTAAATTAAAAATTCAGGTTCCAAAGAAAAAACTAAAAAAATACCAGAAATTGTTTCAAGGAAAAGGACTTGGCAAAAAAGCAAATATCGTGTAATATATGAAAAGAAAGAAAAAGACATCGTGGTCTGGCACGGTGTCTTTTTCTGCTTTAGGACGAAAGGAGATTTTATTTGCATTTTGCAGTAAAATGATTTACAATGATAATGAATCATTAGACTTATGATTACACATAAGAGGAGTATATTAAACAGCCACGGAAGGCGTGATGATTATGATAGCGACATATAATTTATATCTTGGTGGCTTCCTGCCGGAAGTATCACCCAAAAACAGTATTCACAACAAAAGAGAATTAAAAAATAAATATAAAAGTATTGTCAGCCTGAATAATGCGAATCCGCTTGTTATGGTGAAACTTTCTGCGGACACGCAGGCGTATGCGCTGAATGTGAAGGAAATGTCGATGGAACTTTCGGAGGCTTCGCAGGATGTGCTTAACGGACGAAGTGAGGACGTGGAAGATAACATGAACCGCGTCTTGTCGTTGTACAATGGTCTGCTGAAACGTAGTGACGAGTATGGTGAGGCGAATCATAAGCCGTCGAGACCGGGCGGTGAATTACGCTATCTTGTAGAAGGACATACAGCTGAATTGTTTGAATCCGGAATTGCGATTGATTCAGAAGGCTTTTTGGCATTTTCTGATGAGGCAGAAGTAAAGGTGCCAGAGAAATTTATTGCGGATTTGGCGTCAAAAGCAGAACAGATGAGTATGAATCCGATGGAATACGTGGATAAAAAAGTGTATAGTTATGCACATTTATATCAGAGTGACATTGGAACTGCTTATCAGGCATCGGCGTTTAGCGGTATGCTGTTTAATTCGTACTGTTAAAGAGAGGGATTCTTTGTCTGCAAAGCAGGACAAAGGAACCAATCAGACCGCCGGCAATTAAGCCGGAGAAATACAGAAAAGGAAAATATGGCAGGATGGCAGAAGGCCCTACAAGCCATGCGGCTACAGCAAACTGCCCAATGTTATGTGTAATTCCGCCTGCAACACTAACTCCGAAAGCGGAAATGTGTAAGCGGGTTTTATTTTTCAAAAAATTCATGATGATAAGACTTAATACGCTTCCGGCGAGGCTGTAGAGAAATCCGAACAGACTGCCAAAAGTAAAGGCATTTAACAGTCCTCGTACAATGCTTACAGTAAGTGCCTGACAGAAGCTATTTTTGTACAAAACAAGTACAATAACCAGATTGGCAAGCCCCAGTTTGATTCCCGGAAATGGGATAGGAAGCGGAAAAAGACTTTCAATATAACTGAATATGAAAGCGATGGCGGTAAAAATAGCAAGTTCAGTGATTGTGTGGATGTGCGGTTTCATATAAGCCTCCTGTTTGGTATTATCGTACAATAGCATCCGGTGCAAAATCCGAAGAGGAATCCGTAATGGTTATGACAAGACGGTGCGGCAGACAGACAATTGACTGCCCGGCTTCCTTAATTTGTCCGGTTTTGACACAGGTTTTGTCACCACAGTCTGCATCGGTCATAGAAACGGTGCCATCTTGAATGAGGAATTGATTGTTTCCTCCATCTGTACAGCGAATCGTTTGTTTTGTGTTTTCTGACAGGGGTAAGGATAGAATCAATTTTCCATTTTCACGGACTTCAACGGTTGAGGCAGGTGTGGATTTTGGATAATAAATCCAGACGGTAATGCCGATACCGATGAATAATAAAAATAGAATTAATATAAAATCGCTTTTGGTAAGATGTGAGCGTAAATTTGACATTGTTATCTCCTTGTCAACCGTAAAAACGTTAAGCAACTATCTTACACGATAGCAGATTTTGTATAAAAAGTCAAAAAGAGAGGATGAACTACATGAGAAATCAAAAAGGAAAAAAGATAGGACTTCATATGCTGACGGCAGCGCTTTTTTTTGTACTTGCCATGAGCGTCTGCACAGTAAAAACGGAGGCGAAAGATTATAAACAGGGCAAGGTGTATAAAATCACAGCTAAAAGCAAACCGTTGAAAGCATCGAAGTTTACAAAATCTTCCTTATATAATAAAAAAACAAGGATGTATTTTACCATTCGTTCCTATATGGAGAAATTCCAAAAAAAAGGAAAAGGAACGCTTATTTTGAAAAAGGGAACGTACACTATTACCAATACCATTCATGTGCCATCGAATGTTACGATTATTTTTGAAAAAGGCGTAAAGATTGTAAAAGGAACTAAGACGAATAAGAAAAAGATGCCGGCGGCAATTACACTGTTTCAGTTGATTCGCCCGTCGAATGCTAAAAAGAAGGGTGTTTACAGCGCTTACAATGGTGAGAAAAACATCCACTTTGTTGGCAAGGGCGGCGTTACGATTGATATGAAATATATGAAGTACGGCATTGGCCTTGATGTGGCGCATAATGACGGTGTGACGATTGAAAATATTAATTTTAAAAATATCAATGTGGGTCATTTTATCGAAATGGATGCCTCTGCAAACGTATCTGTTACCGGATGCACCTTTAAAAATGTGAAGAAAAATTCGGACTATGTAAAAGAGGCAATCAATCTGGATACGCCTGACCGCGAAACACAGGGCTTTCACAATGACTGGTCCACATATGACAAGACGCCGAACCAGAATGTGACAATTGCAAACTGCAAATTCTCGAATCTGGGACGTGCGGTAGGAACGCATAAATACAGCGCAAATGGACAGGTACAGATATATCATAAGAATATTGTTCTGCGTGGTAACCGCATTGAAAATATGCTCTGGGACTCACCAGTCCGCGTGATGAACTGGTCAGATTCTGTGTTGGAGAATAATATCATTTCTAATGTAAAACAAAAAGGAAAAAGTGATACTCGTGGTATTTTGATAAGTGGCGGTGTAAATGTGTCGGTTCGCAACAATACTATTTGCGGTGTGGGACGTGCGATTCAGTGTATTGCATGGAAGAATAGCGGACCAGGTTCTATTTATCCGATTACTTATAATAATCTTACCAAGCAGAACAAGATGGATTTAGCAACAAATGTTGGAAAAAATCTGGGACTTTCCGAATATTTTGTTCGAATTAATCCAGTATACAATGTATTTACAAATGCAGAAAAAATTTCCATAAGAAAAGGATGAAACTAGGATGTTAACACAATTTTCAAGAACGGAATTATTGTTGGGAAAAGACGGTATGGAACGCCTGAAAAACGCCAGAGTGGCTGTTTTCGGAATTGGCGGTGTCGGTGGCTATGTATGCGAGGCGCTTGTTCGGAGCGGCGTGTTTACGTTTGATTTGATTGATGATGATAAGGTTTGTCTGACGAATCTGAACCGGCAGATTATTGCCACAAGAAAAACGGTTGGACAGTACAAAGTGGATGTCATGAAGGAACGAATTTTAGATATCAACCCGGATGCTGTTGTGAATGTTCATAAGTGCTTCTTTTTACCGGAAAATGCAGAAGAATTTCCGTTTGAGGAATATGACTACGTGATTGATGCGGTTGATACAGTGACGGCAAAGATTGAATTAATCCTGCGCGCGAAGGAGACAAATACACCGATTATCAGCAGTATGGGTGCTGGTAATAAGTTAGATGCGAGCGGTTTCCGTGTTGCGGATATTTATAAAACGAAAGTGTGCCCATTGGCAAAAGTAATGCGGCGTGAGCTGAAGAAGCGCGGTGTGAAGAAACTCAAGGTGGTATATTCGGAAGAACAGCCGAAGCGTCCGATTGAAGATATGGCAATCAGCTGCCGGACAAACTGTATCTGTCCGCCGGGGGCAAAGCATAAATGTACGGAGCGCCGGGATATTCCGGGAAGTACAGCATTTGTGCCTTCGGTTGCAGGGCTTATTATTGCCGGTGAGGTGGTCAAAGACTTGTGTGAGACAGAAAGTGAGCGGCGTTAATATGAGTATTACAGTGGATGAATTATTTGCAATGAATCCGGAAACTTACCAGATTATTGATATTCGTGGTGAGCAGAAAGTGGCTAGAGGTGCTGTAGATGGAGCATTGCATTTGAATAAAGATGAAATTTCGGCAAGCCCAGATGTGGACAAGACAAAAAAACTTGTCATTTGCTGCAGTAGAGGAGAGACCAGTATCGGTGTTGCGGAAAACCTTTGTGAAGAAGGATTCGATGCCGTGAGTCTTCAGGGGGGCTATGCTTCGTGGCTTTTGGCACGTTTCCGCCAGATGGAAGAACAAGATACTGCCATCGATAAGGCGAAGGAAGTAGAGCGTAGTCTGCATAAAAAATTCCGGAAAAATATCTGGTCGAAGTTTACGAAAGCAGTTACGCAGTATGAATTGGTAAAGCCTGGGGATAAGATTGCGGTCTGTATTTCCGGTGGGAAGGATTCGATGCTGATGGCAAAATGCTTTCAGGATTTAAAGCGTTTCAGCAAATTTGAATTTGACGTAAAATTTCTTGTCATGGACCCCGGTTACAGTGAGGCAAACCGCAAGGTGATTGAGAATAATGCTAAAATTCTGAATGTGCCGATTACAATTTTTGAATCGAATATTTTTGATTCGGTATACCATATTGAGAAATCGCCGTGTTATTTGTGTGCCCGTATGCGGAGAGGACATTTGTACAATTTTGCGAGAGAACTTGGCTGTAATAAGATTGCACTTGGCCATCATTATGACGATGTAATTGAAACGATTTTGATGGGAATGCTCTATGGAGCCCAGGTGCAGACTATGATGCCGAAACTCCACAGCACAAATTTTGAGGGAATGGAGTTGATTCGCCCGCTTTATCTTGTTCGTGAAGATGACATTAAGGCATGGCGCGACTACAATGATTTGAAATTTATTCAGTGTGCGTGCAAATTTACGGACACTTGTACTACATGCGATAACGAGGAAACCCGCTCGAAACGGCTGGAAATTAAAAATCTGATTCATGACTTGAAGAAGACAAATCCTTTTATTGAGGGGAATATTTTTAAGAGTGTGGAAAATGTAAATCTAGATACGGTAATTGCTTATAAAAAAGATGGTGTAAAGCATCATTTTCTGGAGCATTACGAGGATAAATAGGAGGAGATAGTATGAAAAAATGGCTTGAAAAAGTGGATTGGATTTATGTCATTGTGCCGCTTGCGTTACTTGGTACGTTTTGGGTGATTGCGGCATTTGCCGGACAATGGCCTTGGCAGAGTAATCCATATAATTCATATGCCTTGCAGACGGATTCGTGGTTAAAGGGAAGACTTGATTTAGGACAGAATTACGAGTGGCTTGAACTTGCCATTTATCAGGGGAAATATTTTGTTAGTTTTCCACCGTTTCCTTCCTATGTACTGATACCGTTTGTTGTCTTGTTTGGTACAAATACACCGGACCATTTTATTGCCCTTACAGTTACGATAATCGGGTGTATTTATGCGGTCAAACTTTACCGGGAAACGAGTGCGGAGAAACAGCATTCACTGTTTTGGGTCCTTATGCTTTACTTTGCTTCCGGTTATTTGTTTGTCGGAATGAACGGCTATGTGTGGTTTATTGCACAGAGCATGAGTTTTACGCTCAGCTTGATGGCGCTGTATTATACGCTGCAAAATAAAGGCGGTCTGGCACTGGCTTTTTGGGCGTGCGCCGTGGGATGTCGTCCGATGCTTGCGCTCTATGGAATTCTTTTAGTTTATCTTTTGGTGAAAGGGTACAAAAAGGAAAATCCGAAAGGGACTGTATGGCAGCTTGTAAAAGAAAAATGGTACTGGGTGATTGGCTGTGGTGCGATTGCAATTTCGTATATGGCGCTTAATTATGCCCGCTTCGGCAATATCACGGAATTTGGACATAATTATCTGCCGGAGTTTACGAGAACTAAGACCGGTCAGTTTAATCTTTCTTATTTAAGAGAAAATTTAATGCATTATCTGCGTCTGCCGGCAGCAGGGGAAAACGGCGGTGCGCTTTCGTTTTTCTCATCGGACGGAATGGCGTTTTGGCTGATTGCACCGATTTTTATTACAATGATTGGCGTTTGGATATATGCATTGGTGAAAAAGAGAGAGGGAAATCTTACGCTTTTGATTATGCTTCCGCTTCTGGCGGTGGCGCATTTGTTGATTATCTGCTGTCATAAAACGCTTGGCGGCTGGCAGTTTGGTAACCGGTACCTGCTTGACATGATGCCATATTTGTTCTTCAGCTTAGTGCTCTGGAAACCAAAGGGTGAAAAGTTTGTGCAGTGGAATACGGTGATTTTGGTGTTTGGGTTTGCGATTAATCTGATTGGAACCGTGGCAACGTATAATCATTGGATTTAAGAGCAGGGGGCATACGCCATGCCAATCTCGTGAGCGAAGCTCACTCGGTCGCGGGCTGTCGCCCTATAAAAAATAAAACTCCCACTGCTTCTTATGTGAGCAAGCTCCCAACGAAGCAGCGTGATTTTTGTTTTTTGCATGGCTTGTAGCTTTCGCGAAAAAAACTTATTGACGTGGACCTATGGCTTGTGGTATAGTGGATAGGCGATGAATTAGGTCTTTTTTTTATGCCAAAATTTTGACCAAGCCGCAGTTGCGGTATAAGAGCTGATTAAGCGCAGGATTGCGTGGATTCAGAAAAAATAATTTCACGGAGGTGACAAGATGCGTACTAAAATTACTTTGGAATGTACAGAATGCAAACAGCGTAATTACAACATGACCAAAGATAAGAAGAACCATCCGGACAGAATGGAAACAAAAAAATATTGTAGATTTTGCAAGAAACACACGTTACACAAGGAGACTAAGTAGTCCGTGTGATGTTTCGGAAAGGATGTGTGTCACATGAGCGAAGCAGAAAAGACTTCGAAACCTGGCTTCTTTAAGAATGTAAAGAATGAATTCAAGAAGTGTACCTGGCCGAAGAAAGAAGACTTAGTGAAACAATCTGCATTAGTAATTGTAGTGTCCGTATTGCTGGGCGTACTGATTGCAGGTGTTGACTGGGTGATTCGTTTGGGCTTGACTGCGCTTCACATTGTTTCGTAGGAGGTTGCCATGGCAGAAGAAGCAAAATGGTATGTAGTTCATACTTATTCGGGTTATGAGAATAAGGTAAAAGCAGATATTGAGAAAACAATCGAAAATCGTAATCTGCAGGATCAGATTTTAGAAGTTCTGATTCCGCTGCAGACGGTCGTAGAAGAGAAAAACGGAGAAAAGAAACAGGTTCAGAAGAAAATGTTTCCGGCATACGTTTTAATCAATATGATTATGAATGACCAGACTTGGTATGTTGTGCGAAACACACGTGGCGTAACAGGATTTGTTGGACCGGGATCCAAACCGGTACCGTTGACAGAAGAAGAAATTGCCAACATGGGATTTTTGGCAGAGGCAGAAGCTTCTCCATTTTCCATTGGAGATCATGTTATCGTTACAGAGGGAGTATGGCAGGATACTGACGGTGTTGTTCAGGAAGTTCACCCGGCAAAACAGATGGCAGTTATTGTTATCGATATGTTTGGCCGTGATACTCCGGTTGAGATTGACTTCTCAGAATTGAAACTGGTTTAATCGTTTAGGAGGAATTGAAAATGGCTAAGAAAGTCGAAGGATATATTAAATTACAGATTCCGGCAGGAAAGGCAACTCCGGCACCACCGGTTGGTCCTGCACTTGGACAGCACGGAATCAATATTGCTCAGTTTACAAAAGAGTTTAACGCTAAAACACAGGGACAGGATGGAATGATTATTCCTGTTGTAATTACTGTTTATGCAGATAGAAGTTTTAGTTTTGTAACAAAGACTCCGCCGGCTGCTGTTCTTTTGAAGAAAGCATGCAAGATTCAGTCTGGTTCCGGCGAGCCGAACAAAAAGAAAGTTGCTACAATTTCTAAGGAAGATATCCAGAAAATTGCAGAAACAAAAATGCCTGACTTAAATGCCGGCAGCTTAGAAGCAGCTATGAGCATGATTGCTGGTACAGCAAGAAGTATGGGTATCACAGTAGAAGAGTAGTCAAAATTTATCGCAGAAAAAAGAACTAATGTCATTTGGACGTTGTGGGAGACAATGTTCGTTAATACCACTAGGAGGTTTGAAAAATGAAAAGAGGTAAAAAATATACAGAGGCCGCAAAATTAGTAGATCGTGCAACACAGTATGATGTGGCTGAAGCAATTAGCCTTGTTAAGAAAACAGCAGTTGCAAAATTTGATGAAACCGTAGAAGCTCATATCCGTCTTGGTGTAGATGGCCGTCATGCTGACCAGCAGGTACGTGGTGCCGTTGTTCTGCCTCACGGTACTGGTAAAACAGTTCGTGTTCTTGTATTCGCTAAAGGTGATAAAGTGGCAGAAGCAGAAGCAGCAGGTGCAGATTTTG
This sequence comes from uncultured Eubacterium sp., assembly GCA_934322085.1. Taxonomy (GTDB): domain Bacteria; phylum Bacillota; class Clostridia; order Lachnospirales; family Lachnospiraceae; genus Eubacterium_F. The sequence continues at coordinate 8,175 of CAKRGF010000039.1, read as the reverse complement.
TTGGTGGCGAAGAACTCATTCCAAGAATCCAGAATGAGGGATGGTTCGATTTTGACGTTGTAGTAGCAACACCTGACATGATGGGCGTAGTTGGTCGTTTGGGACGTGTCCTCGGACCAAAAGGCTTGATGCCAAACCCAAAAGCCGGTACGGTTACAATGGATGTTACAAAGGCTGTTAATGATATTAAAGCAGGTAAAATCGAGTATCGTTTGGATAAAGCAAATATTATCCATTGTCCAGTTGGTAAAGCTTCTTTCACAGAAGAGCAGCTTACCGAGAACTTTAACACATTGATGGATGCTATTATTAAAGCAAAACCAGCAAGTGCAAAGGGAACTTATATGAAGAGCGTTACCGTTACTTCTACAATGGGTCCTGGAATCAAAGTTAATACTTTGAAAATTGGATAATTAAAAACTTGACAATTGTGTAGTGCTATGCTACACTGACTAAAGTTTATAACTGCCGTAGACAGCAAGTATAGCTTTGCTATGTAAGTGCGGATGCCGCTTGCCGAGGAAGATTGTGAATACAATCATAGTGAGATTATGTCCTCTGTCTGCGTGTGCAGGCAGAGGATTTTTTATAAATGTCGATGACATTTTTGATGAAATCTCCGGCAGATTATATGGCAGCATAAGCTGACAATAATAAGGAGGTAACAAATCATGGCTAAAGTCGAATTAAAAGCGCCTATCGTTGATGAAATCAAAGGCTATGTATCAGATGCAAAATCTGCAGTTCTTGTTGATTATCGTGGACTGACAGTTGAGCAGGATACAAAACTTCGTAAACAGTTAAGAGAAGCTGGTGTTGTATACAAAGTATACAAAAATACAATGCTTCACTTGGCATTTGATGGAACCGATTTTGCGCAGCTTGACAAAGACTTGGAAGGTCCTACAGCAATCGCATTCGGTATCGAAGATGAGACTGCTCCGGCAAGAATTATTAATAATTTTGCAAAAGAAGCAGAGGCTCTTGAGATTAAGAGTGGAGTTGTAGATGGTGAGTATTATGATGCCGCTGGCGTTAAAGTTCTTGCTACAATCCCGTCAAAAGACGAGCTTATTTCCAAGTTGCTTGGAAGTCTGCAGTCACCAATCACGAACTTTGCTCGTGTCGTAAAACAGATTGCAGAAGCTCAGGGCGAAACAGCAGCAGAATAAGTTATTATTATTTTTTAAAATTTGAATGGAGGAAGACAAAATGACAACACAGGAATTTATCGATGCTATCAAAGAGATGAGCGTTATGGAATTGAATGATTTAGTAAAAGCATGTGAGGAAGAGTTCGGCGTATCTGCAGCAGCAGGTGTAGTCGTTGCAGCAGCAGGCGGAGACGCAGCAGGCGGCGCAGCTGAGAAAGACGAGTTCGACGTAGAGTTGACAGAAGTTGGAGCAGCTAAGGTTAAGGTTATCAAAGTTGTTCGTGAAGTAACTGGTCTTGGATTGAAAGAAGCTAAAGAAGTTGTAGACGGAGCTCCTAAAGTAGTTAAAGAGGGCGCTACAAAAGAAGAAGCTGAAGAAATCAAAGAGAAACTCGAAGCTGAGGGCGCAAAAGTAACATTGAAATAATCGCGTTCGCACTAAGCGGTGCAAAATCAGAAATAGACTTGGAAACTGCAAGCTTGCTTGCAAGTTTCCAAGTCTATTTCTGATTTTATAGCGCGCGTGCGCGCGTAGTGACGCACGAAGTGCGGCACAGCACCGCGAAAGAAGAGAGAGGCTGCCGCACGAAGTGCGGTACAGCACCGCGAAAGAAGAGAGAGGCTGCCGCACGAAGTGCGGCACGCACCGCGAAAGAAGAGAGAGGCTGCCGCACTTCGTGCGGCGCAGCACCGCGGAAAGGGGAGCATAACCCAACTCGAAACAAGGAATTCGCTATCGCGAATAATGTTTCTCGCTGGTTTATGCTCCCCTTTTACCAGGATTTCTTTACACTCTCTACAAATTCTTCCAATAGCTTTGCGGTTCCTTCTACACCAATCCGGCTGCTATTGATACAAACATCATAATTACGCGAGTCGCCCCATTTGAAATCAGAATAATGATTATGGTATCGGCGGCGGTATGCGTCATGTTTAGCGATTTTAGCTGCGGCGGCAGTTTCGGAAAGTGAAAACTTCTCCATAACATGTTTTAATTTGCGGTCCCTGTTTCCAGTAACAAAAATTGAAACTAAGCTATCATATTCCTTTAGAATAGTTTCGGAACAACGGCCAAGCACGACAAAAGATTCGCCGGATGCAGCCTTTTTGCGAAGAAATTCGAACTGCATCTGCGCCAAATTGTCTTCGGTTGCATTAGAATATCCTTTTACCCGGCGCGAAAGCAGTTTGTTACGCGGCTTTTCATCCACACCGGCAAAGGCAGCTGGGTCAAAGCCCTTTTCTTTTGCAATTTCGTCAAGCATATTGCGGTCGTAAAAAGGAAGTCCCATATCTTTCGCAATTTGTTCCGCAATTGTGTGTCCCTCGCTGCCGTATTCACGGCTCACTGAAATAATGATTTGATTCCCCATACATCGTCTCCTTAAAAAATATTAAAAAAATAGAAAAAAGTGCCAAATAAACGCTTGACACCTTACTACATTTGTGGTACGATAGAAAATGCACTATTGTGGTATGGTAGGCGCAATATCCCTACCTGAATTATAGTATATCACAGTTCTGTAGAAAAGACAAGGAGTGAAATCATCAATGGAGAAAAACAGAATACGCCCTGTCCATGTGGGCAAAGGTGTGAGAATGAGTTACTCGAAACAGAAAGAAGTATTGGAGATGCCAAACCTCATTGAGGTTCAGACAGATTCGTACAAATGGTTTCTGGAAGAGGGCTTGAATGAAGTATTCCGCGATATTTCGCCGATTGCGGATTACAACGGCAATTTAAGTCTGGAATTTGTTAGCTTTGAGCTGTGCCGGGATGATGTGAAATATTCCATCGAAGAATGTAAGGAGCGGGATGCAACTTATGCGGCACCATTGAAAGTTAAAGTAAGACTCCATAATAATGAAACAGAGGAAATCAGTGAACATGATATTTTCATGGGAGACCTTCCTCTTATGACCGCGACAGGTACGTTTATTATTAACGGAGCAGAGCGTGTTATTGTAAGTCAGTTGGTTCGTTCCCCTGGCATTTATTATGGTATCGCCCATGATAAAATCGGTAAAGAGTTGTATTCTTCGACTGTTATTCCAAACCGTGGAGCGTGGTTGGAATATGAGACAGACTCCAATGATATATTTTACGTTCGTGTAGATAGAAATAGAAAAGTTCCGATTACGGTTTTGATTCGTGCGCTCGGCGTAGGAACCGATCAGGAAATTTTGAACATGTTTGGTGAAGAGCCGAAAATTTTGGCAAGTATTGAGAAGGACGTTTCTAAGAATTACCAGGATGGTTTGCTTGAATTGTATAAAAAACTCCGTCCGGGTGAACCGCTTGCTGTTGACAGTGCAGAAAGCCTCATTAATAATATGTTCTTTGATGTAAGACGTTATGATCTGGCGAAGGTTGGACGTTATAAATTTAATAAAAAATTGTCATTTACAAATCGCATTATTGGATTTGCGCTTGCAGAAGATGCAGTCAGCCCAGAAACTGGTGAAGTAGTGGCAGAAGCCGGAACGATGGTTTCCGAAGAACTTGCCCGTGAAATTCAGAACGCAGCCATTCCATTTGTAATGATGCAGACTGAAGAAGGACATGTTGTAAAAGTATTGTCCAATATGATGGTTGATTTACATGCATTTTTGCCACAGGCAGATAAAAAAGCATTGGGAATTACAGAAGATGTTTACTATCCGGAATTGAAAAAGATTTTGGAAGAGAATGAGACGGATGAAGAGCGTTATGATGCAATCCGCCGCAATGTAGCATTGTTGATTCCAAAACATATTACAAAGGAAGATATTTTTGCTTCCATTAACTACAACATCCATTTGGAATATGGTCTGGGAAATGACGACGATATCGATCACTTGGGAAATCGTCGTATCCGTGCAGTAGGCGAGCTGCTTCAGAACCAGTACCGTATTGGCTTGTCCCGTATGGAGCGTGTGGTACGAGAAAGAATGACAACGCAGGATATCGAAGGTATTTCTGCACAGTCGTTGATTAATATTAAACCAGTAACGGCAGCAGTTAAGGAATTCTTCGGAAGTTCCCAGTTGTCACAGTTTATGGATCAGAACAACCCGCTTTCTGAGTTGACACACAAACGTCGTCTGTCAGCCCTCGGACCTGGTGGTTTGTCCCGTGACCGTGCCGGATTTGAGGTGCGTGACGTACACTATTCCCATTATGGAAGAATGTGTCCGATCGAGACTCCTGAGGGACCAAACATCGGTTTGATCAACTCACTGGCATCTTACGCAAGAATTAACGAGTATGGATTTGTTGAGGCTCCATATCGTAAAGTGGACCATTCGGATGCGGAGAATCCACGTGTAACAGATGAAGTTGTTTATATGACAGCAGACGAAGAAGACCGTTATCACGTTGCACAGGCGAATGAGCGTCTGGACGAAGAAGGTCATTTCGTTCGTAAAAATGTATCCGGTCGTTTCCGTGAGGAGACATCGGAGTTTGAGAGAAATAAAATTGATTACATGGACGTATCGCCAAAGATGGTATTCTCTGTGGCAACAGCCATGATTCCATTCTTGGAAAATGATGATGCGAACCGTGCTCTGATGGGATCCAACATGCAGCGTCAGGCAGTGCCGCTTCTTGTAACAGAAGCACCGGTTGTCGGAACAGGTATGGAAATGAAAGCAGCCGTTGACTCCGGAAACTGTGTCGTAGCAAAAGAAGGCGGTGTGGTAGAACGTGCCGAAACAAACCGCATTTTGATTCGCAAAAAGGATGGAAATCTGGATGAATACAAATTGTCCAAGTTTGTACGAAGCAACCAGGGTACCTGCATGAACCAGAGACCGATTGTTACAAAAGGTGATGAGGTTGAGGCTGGTCAGGTAATTGCTGATGGTCCTTCTACTTCCGGCGGTGAAATCGCCCTTGGTAAAAACCCATTGATTGGATTTATGACATGGGAAGGTTATAACTACGAGGATGCCGTACTGCTCAGCGAGAGACTGGTGCAGGAAGATGTATATACTTCCGTTCATATCAACGAATATGAGACAGAAGCACGTGATACAAAACTCGGACCGGAAGAAATTACACGTGATGTGCCTGGTGTTGGTGATGATGCACTCAAGGATTTGGATGAGCGCGGTATTATCCGTATTGGTGCAGAAGTTCGTGCCGGAGACATTTTAGTTGGTAAGGTAACACCAAAAGGTGAGACAGAACTGACCGCAGAAGAAAGACTTCTTCGTGCTATTTTCGGAGAGAAAGCAAGAGAAGTAAGAGATACATCTCTTCGTGTTCCACATGGTGAATTTGGTATCGTTGTGGATGCGAAAGTATTTACCCGTGAAAATGGGGATGAATTGTCACCTGGTGTAAATCAGACCGTGCGTATTTATATTGCACAGAAGAGAAAAATTCAGGTCGGCGATAAGATGGCTGGTCGTCATGGTAACAAGGGTGTCGTTTCCCGTGTACTGCCGGTTGAAGATATGCCATTTTTGCCAAATGGACGTCCGCTTGATATCGTATTGAATCCACTGGGTGTGCCTTCCCGAATGAATATCGGACAGGTGCTTGAGATTCACTTGAGTCTGGCAGCGAAAGTTCTTGGTTTCAATGTTGCAACACCGGTATTTGATGGTGCAAACGAGGTTGACATCATGGATACATTGAAACTGGCAAATGATTATGTAAATACACCGCTTGAGGATTTTGAGAAGAAATATAAAGATGTTCTCGATCCGGAAGTGATGGATTATCTCCTGACAAATCAGGACTATAGAAAAGAATGGGCAGGTGTGCCGATTAAGGAAGATGGAAAGGTTCAGCTTCGTGACGGACGTACCGGAGAATATTTCGATGGGGAAGTTACGATTGGTTTCATGCATTACCTGAAACTCCATCACCTGGTTGATGATAAAATCCATGCTCGTTCCACTGGTCCTTACTCCTTAGTTACCCAGCAGCCACTTGGTGGTAAAGCACAGTTTGGTGGTCAGCGATTCGGAGAGATGGAGGTATGGGCTCTTGAGGCGTACGGCGCAGCTTATACTCTTCAGGAAATTCTGACTGTGAAGTCGGATGACGTAGTAGGACGTGTTAAGACATACGAAGCAATTATCAAAGGCGACAATATTTCTGAGCCTGGTATACCTGAGTCCTTTAAGGTATTACTGAAAGAATTACAGGCTCTGGGATTGGATGTTGCAGTGCTGGATGAAGAAGGAAATGAAGTTCAGATGAGTGAAACTGTAGAAGAAGGAACTCATGAAAATGTCAATGAATTAATCAATGACAAAAACTTTGAACTCAAAGAAGAATCCTTTGAAAATGCTGGTTTCCGTGAGACGGATGTACAGGGCATTGATGACGATAGCAGCATCAGCGCAGATTGATAGAAAGGACGGGTTATAAATATGCCACAGTATGGTAATGAAGAAGAAAAAACATTGACTTACGATAAAATTAAAATCAGACTGGCATCTCCGGAAAAAATCCGTGAGTGGTCCAGAGGTGAGGTAAAGAAGCCGGAGACCATCAATTATCGTACCCTGAAACCGGAAAAAGACGGTTTGTATTGCGAGCGTATTTTTGGACCGAGCAAAGACTGGGAATGTCATTGTGGTAAGTACAAAAAAGTACGTTATAAAGGTGTTGTCTGCGACCGATGTGGCGTGGAAGTCACGAAATCCAGCGTTCGTCGTGAGCGCATGGGTCATATTGAGTTAGCTGCTCCGGTATCCCATATTTGGTACTTCAAGGGGATTCCGAGCCGCATGGGCTTGATTTTGGATATTTCTCCAAAAGTTTTGGAAAAAGTATTGTATTTTGCTTCCTATATTGTATTGGAATCTGAGACACCGGAAATTCAGGTAAAACAGGTTCTTTCCGAGCAGGAATACCAGAAAGCAAGAGAAGATTTTGGTGATACATTCCGTGTTGGTATGGGTGCAGAATCCATTCAGGAACTTTTGCAGAGAATTGATTTGGAAGAAGAATCCAAAACATTGAAAGATGAATTGAAGGACGCCAGCGGACAGAAACGTGCGCGCATTATCAAGCGTCTGGAAGTCGTAGAAGCATTCCGTGAATCCGGGAACCATCCGGACTGGATGATTCTTACGGTAATTCCTGTTATTCCACCGGATCTTCGTCCGATGGTGCAGTTGGATGGTGGACGTTTTGCAACTTCCGATTTGAACGATTTGTATCGTCGAATCATCAACCGTAACAACCGTTTGAAAAGACTTCTGGAACTTGGCGCTCCGGATATTATTGTACGAAACGAAAAACGTATGCTGCAGGAAGCAGTTGATGCGTTGATTGATAATGGACGCCGTGGACGTCCGGTTACAGGACCTGGAAACCGTGCATTGAAATCATTGTCTGATATGCTTAAAGGTAAACAGGGACGTTTCCGTCAGAACCTTCTTGGTAAGCGTGTTGACTATTCCGGACGTTCCGTTATCGTCGTAGGACCGGAGCTGAAGATCTATCAGTGTGGTCTGCCAAAGGAAATGGCAATCGAGCTGTTCAAGCCTTTCGTTATGAAAGAACTGACAGCACGTGGAATGGCAAATAACGTTAAGAATGCTAAGAAGATGGTAGAGTCTTTGGATAAGGAAGTATGGGATGTACTTGAGGATGTAATCAAAGAGCATCCGGTTATGCTGAACCGTGCCCCGACACTTCACAGACTTGGTATTCAGGCATTTGAGCCAATCCTTGTAGAAGGTAAGGCAATCAAGCTTCACCCACTCGTATGTACCGCGTTCAACGCCGACTTCGATGGTGACCAGATGGCCGTGCATCTTCCGCTTTCGGTAGAGGCACAGTCAGAGTGTAGATTCCTTCTCCTTTCACCTAACAACCTGTTGAAGCCTTCTGATGGTGGCCCGGTAGCCGTTCCTTCCCAGGATATGGTACTTGGTATCTATTATCTGACGATGGAGCGTTATGCAAGCATTTCCGATGAGGAAGCTGAGAAGGTTGAGATTAAGAAGGAATACCTTGCAGAGGATGAGCAGGGCAACTTAGAGCAGCTCTCCAAGGATTGCTATGCAGGTG
>CAKRGF010000038.1 GCA_934322085.1 uncultured Eubacterium sp. | reverse complement strand
TTCCAGTAATTTCGTAGAAACGCTTTGTGACTCGTGGGTTTGAGTACGTCGGTATGCGGCACTGGTAGTTTCAGTGCCCATACCGCTACGCACTCAACTAGTGAGAACGCCCACGAGACGCAAAGCGTTTCTACGGAATTACGGAAAACAAAAAAGTACCAACGAACACTTGACACAAACCTTGACAAATACTCACTTTACAAAACCCTCAATTTGTGCTATTCTGTCACGTATGAGCGGTATTCATAGGAAACTGCATCAGGTGATAATGTGTTGTCACGGACTACGGAGGTGATGACATGAAGATAGGAATTATAGGTGCCGGAAAGGTTGGCTGTTCGATTGGAAAATATCTGAAAGAGCATGGTTTTTCGGTTGCCGGGTACTGTAGTAAATCAAAAAAAAGCGTGGAAGAGGCCGCGACTTTTACAAACACAAAAGCATATGATTCTCTGGCCGAGCTAGTGGCAGAGAGCACGATTCTTTTTCTTACCACGCCGGATGGTGCGTTGGAAAGTGTGTGGAACGAACTGAAAAAAGAATCAATACAAAATAAAATAGTATGCCATTTTAGTGGCTCATTATCATCCGATTTATTTTCAAATCGAGAGGAATACGGAGTATCTGCCGCGTCCTTTCATCCTATGTATGCGTTCAGCAGCAAATTCACATCGTATGAACAATTGAATCATGTAATATTTACCGCCGAAGGGGATTCTCATGCCCTGTCCGTTGTCGGAGATATTTTCCGGAAAGCGGGAAATAAAGTATGCGTCATGGAATCGGCGAAGAAAACAAGGTACCATGCATCGGCATCGATGATAAGCAATCTGATGATTGGCTTGTATGAGATGTCCATTCAGATGCTTATGGACTGTGGATTTTCGAGGGAAGATGCGGTGGAATTGACAACGCCGCTTGTGCAAAATAACATCAAAGCACTGCTTCATTCATCGCCGGAAGAAGCCTTAACCGGTCCGATTGAGAGGGGCGATACCGAAACGGTGAAAAAGCATTTATCCGTGTTGACTGAGGCAGAAAAAGAAGTTTATCTAAGACTTGGTGAAACGGTGTTAGAGATTGCCAGACGGAAAAATCCCGAGAGAGATTATCAAACGATGATTCAGTTATTAAATGATATGTGCAGGAATAGGAGGACACAATAAATGAAAAACACAGTAGTAACGATTCAGCAGATGAAGGAAAAAGGGGAAAAAATTTCAATGCTGACCGCATATGATTATTCAACAGCAAAACTGGAAGACGAAGCCGGGGTAAATACAATTTTGGTTGGTGATTCCTTAGGAAATGTAATTCTTGGTTATGAGGATACGATTTCAGTGACGATGGAAGATATGATTCACCATGGAGCAGCCGTAGCAAGAGGTGCAAAAAACGCACTTGTTGTTGTGGACATGCCGTTTATGTCGTATCAGACATCCGTTTATGATGCGGTTGTCAATGCCGGACGACTGATGAAAGAGGGACGTGCCGGAGCCGTGAAACTGGAAGGCGGAAAAGAAGTCTGCCCACAGATTCAGGCAATTGTGGGTGCCGGAATTCCGGTCTGTGCACATCTTGGACTGACACCACAGTCGATTAACGCTTTTGGTGGATTTAAAGTTCAGGGTAAAACGGAAAAGGCAGCAAAGAAATTAATTGCGGACGCACTTGCTGTTCAGGAAGCCGGTGCATTTGCGGTTGTACTTGAGGGAATTCCAAGTAAACTTGCCAATCTTGTGACCGAGAAGTTAGATATTCCAACAATTGGAATCGGTGCTGGAAATGGCTGTGATGGCCAGGTACTTGTTTACCAGGATATGCTTGGTATGTTCTCTGACTTTACACCAAAATTTGTAAAACGTTATGCAAACATCGGAGAAGTGATGAAGGAAGCATTCCAGAAATATATGGAAGAAATCCAAAGCGGTGCTTTCCCATCCAGTGAGCATGAATACAAAATAGATGATGACATTATTGAGAAGTTGTACTAGGAGGAAGAAAAAATGCAGATTGTATCAACCGTAGAAGAGGTAAGAAAACAGGTAAAGAAATGGAGAGAAGAAGGACTTTCCGTTGGTCTTGTTCCGACGATGGGTTATCTTCATGAGGGACATAAAAGTTTGATTGACAAGGCAGTTGAGCAGAATGACCGTGTCGTTGTCAGCGTTTTTGTAAATCCGATTCAGTTTGGACCAAATGAAGATTTGGCAACTTATCCGAGAGATTTGGAAAGAGATGCGGCGCTTTGTGAAAATGCCGGTGCAAATCTTATTTTCCATCCGGAACCGGAAAACATGTATGAGAGTGATTTTTGCAGTTTCATTGATATGGATGGACTTACGAAGGGATTGTGCGGTAAAACAAGACCGACACATTTCCGTGGTGTCTGCACAGTAGTTGGAAAATTATTTAACATTGTAGAGCCGGACCGCGCTTACTTTGGACAGAAGGATGCACAGCAGTTAGCAGTCATCCGCCGTATGGTAAGAGATTTGAATTTTAATCTCGAAGTCATTGGCTGCCCGATTGTCCGTGAAGATGACGGCCTTGCAAAAAGTTCAAGAAACACTTATCTCTCAAAGGAGGAGAGAAAAGCCGCTGTTATTCTTCATAAAGGATTACTTCGTGGTGAGGAATTAGTGAAAGCCGGCGAAAAAAATGCTGCCACCGTGAAACAGGCAATTACGGAAATCATTGAGTCGGAGCCGCTTGCCAAAATTGATTATGTGGAAATTGTAAACTTTGATAATATTGAAACGATAGAAACAATTGACGGTTCCATTTTGGCTGCCGTAGCTGTTTATATTGGAAAAACAAGACTTATTGATAACTTTATTTACGAATCATAAGATTGGAGGATAAGCGTCATGACAATTCAGATGTTAAAAGGGAAAATACACCGTGCCAAAGTGGTTCAGGCAGAATTAAATTATGTTGGCAGTATTACGGTTGACCCGGTTTTAATGGAGGCGGCCGGCATTTATGAATATGAAAAAGTGCAGATTGTCGATGTAGAAAATGGAAGCCGTTTTGAGACTTACACGATTGCCGGAGAGCCGGGAAGCGGTATGATTTGCTTAAATGGGGCAGCAGCTAGAATGGTTCAGGTAGAAGACCACATTATTATTATGAGTTATTGTGATTTGACGCCGGAAGAAGCATTCAGCCATAAGCCAAAAGTCGTTTTCGTGGATGACAAAAACCAGATTAAACGTGTATCTTCTTATGAAAAACATGGTCAGTTGTCTGACTAAGAAGGGGGATTTTATGTTACAGGGAAAAACCATTGTGCTTGGTGTGACAGGCAGTATTGCCGCATACAAAATTGCAAATCTGACGAGTATGCTGACAAAACTTCACGCCGACGTACATGTTTTGATGACACAAAATGCAGCCAATTTTATCAATCCGATTACGTTTGAGACGCTGACGAATCACAAATGCTTAGTCGATACGTTTGATAGAAACTTTAACTATAATATTGAGCATGTTTCGCTTGGCAACAAAGCGGATTTGGTTTTAGTTGCGCCGGCAAGTGCGAATATTATTGCGAAAATGGCCAATGGAATTGCAGATGATATGCTCAGTACAACGCTTCTTGCGTGCCGTTGTAAAAAATTGGTGGCACCGGCGATGAACACCAATATGTATGAGAATCCGATTACGCAGGCAAATCTTCAAAAATTGAGAGATTTCGGAATAGAGGTTATTGAACCGGCAACCGGACTTCTTGCGTGCAAAGCAGTCGGAAAGGGGAAAAGGCCTTCAGAGGAAGTGCTGCTTTCCCACATTTTACAGGAAATCCAGTATGAACATGATATGGAAGGAAAACGGGTTTTAATTACAGCCGGACCGACGAGAGAGGCGATTGACCCGGTGCGTTATTTGACGAATCATTCGACCGGAAAGATGGGATATGCGCTTGCCAAAACGGCAGCAAGACGTGGAGCCAAGGTTACACTGGTGAGCGGTCCGTGTGAACTGCCGGTGCCGCTTCATGTGGATGTTGTGCCGGTTGAGAGCGCAGCGGGTATGTTTGAGGCAGTGAAAACACGTGCCAGAGAGCAGGATATTATCATCAAGGCAGCAGCTGTTGCCGATTATACGCCGGTTACGGTAAATACAGAAAAGACGAAAAAGAAAGAGGGCGAAGCGTCGATTGCGCTGAAGCGGACAACGGATATTTTATCATGGCTTGGTGAACACAAGGAAAAAGGGCAGTTTTTGTGTGGCTTTTCCATGGAAACCGAAAACATGTTAGAAAACTCGAAAAAGAAATTAGAGAAGAAACACGCCGATATGATTGTGGCGAACAATCTGAAAGTTGCCGGTGCCGGATTTGGAACGGATACAAATGTCGTTACTTTGATTACAAAAGAGGGGGCAAAAGAGCTTCCAATTCAGACAAAGGATGAGGTTTCTTACGAGATTTTGAATGAAATTATGAATAAAATGGCTTAAAACTGCATAAGATAGTAAGGACGGTATGTGATGACGAGGATACCATAAATTGACAACCACAATAAAATGTGGTATACTCATATGCGTATGCTATATATCGTGTTTTAAGAACGGAGGGATATCTTATGGTAAGAGCCAGTGTTGGCAGTGTCCGGCGTGCCGTAGCAGAGCATGTAGGAAGTAAAGTAAAGGTTCGGAGTAATCTGGGAAGACACAAATATGATGTAACTGAAGGTGTGATTACGGAAACATATCCCTGCATCTTTCTTGTGCAGGTGAAAAACGCAGAAGAGAATAGTTACCAAACGGTATCATACAGTTATACGGATGTCATTACAAAGGACGTACAATTAACTCTGTGCTAGTAGAGAGGGAACTAATAAATGGAGAAATCCGGTTTATTAGTTCTTTTTTTGTTTCGTTGGAATATATATTGTAAGAGACAACTACGAAACAAGGAGGCCAAACGATTGAACCTGATTACAAAGCGAGTTCATATGAACCGGTGTAACGGCAGGGAAGTTAAGCAGCTTACACTTGACCGCGATTTCAATGTGCCGGATGCCAGACCGGATGCGTTACAGATTATGAAAGAACAGGGAGAGGTACAGATAGAGGAAGTTCATATGATGGAGGGAAAGGCAAGTGTGAAAGGACTTTTGCATTTCCAGATTTTATATGCATCGGATGGGGATATTCCGGTGAGTGAGATGACAGGGACAATTCCTTTTGAAGAAACCATTTCGCTGCCACAGGCAAAAGCCGAGGATGAAATTTCGGTGCAGGCAGAGATTGGCGACTTAAAAAGTGAGTTAATTAATTCCAGAAAATTAGGAATGAAAGCAATTGTTGTACTTAATGTGACGGCAGGAAGCGTTTGCGATGGTGAGGGAGCCATTGACATTGAGGGCGGAGAGGATATCTACACGAAAAAAAGAACGGCAGAAGTTTCCTATCTGGTTTTTAGTAAAAAAGATACGCTGCGGGTACGGGATGAGTGGAAAATTCCCGGAACAAAAGATGCAATGCAGCGGATTTTGTATTCAGATGTGTGCATTGGGGAATTAAATACAAGGATGGAAGAAGAAAAACTTCTTGTCGAAGGGCAGGCAAATGTTTTCGTCATTTATCTGGGAGAGGGGGAAAATCCATCCATTAATTATTTTGAGAATACACTGCCAATTGAGGGGCACATTGACTGCCACGGCTGCAATGCGGACATGGTAGAACAGGTGACAGCCTCCATTCACAGCAGGGATTTAGGTGTGAAAGAAGATGAAGATGGCGAATTCCGTGTGCTGGAAGTTGAAGTTGTATTGGCGTTTGATATGAAAGTGTACGGTCAGGAAAAAATTGACCTTCTCACGGATTTTTACTCGTTAAAAGAAAACTGCAAACCGGTTTATGAGCCATCCTATTTTGAAAATTTGAAAATTCATAATAAAAGCAAGTGCCGGTTTACCGGTAAAGTAACAGCGGGTGAATTTGCGCCGCTGCAAATTTGGAATGTAAGCGGTTCTCTGTTTATTGACCACAAAGAACAGAAAGAAGAAGGACTTTTGGTAAGAGGGGCGCTTTTGGTAAGTGTGTTATACCAGACCGGGGATGAAAGGGTTCCGCTTGCGACGGCAAAGGGTACGATTCCGTTTGAGCAGCTGTTAGAGGCAAACGGTCTTACGAACAACAGCCATATCAATCTCCATGGTATGTTAGAGCAGGTAAGCGCTTCTCTCACCGGGGAAAAAGAGATTGAAATTAAGGCGGTTGCCGCACTGGATTTACTTGTATTTGACCGGATGGAAGAACCAATTGTTTCCGGATATGAAAGTGAGGAAGTGGACTGGGATGCCTTCCGCAGTGCGCCCGGTATGGTCGGCTACGTGGTACAGGAAAAAGAAACGCTCTGGGATATTGCGAAAAAGTTTTTTACTACCGTCGAAGCGATTATGGAAGTCAACCAAAAAGAAACCGAACAGGTACAAACAGGCGATATGATTTTAATTCTAAAAGAAGTATCTTAAAAGAAAGAAGCACCCATCAGCTCGTATTGTCCGGTATGCTCTGCATCCGGCGGACGAATTGGTGAGTGCTTCTTATCATAAGATATCAAAGATATCGGTTTTTTATGCATCTGCTTCGGAAGTTGTGCCATCGCGCCATGCTTCCATTTTTTTAACGGCAGCATCAATTGTCTTCTGACAAATGTCAGGGAGTTTATCGCCCCATGCTTCGGTTGCTTCATCAAATCCTTTTTTGATGGCGGCAATCAAAGTATCTGCCTTGGATGTATCTCCACCGCTCAATGCCTGAGCCATGGAAACGAGACGATCACTCGTCTGTTCAACACCCCAGTAACCATCGTCAGCAATATCTTTCTGTGCTTGTTCAATGGTAGCAGGGTCTGCCTGAATGTCTTTGAACAAATCAGCAAGTTTGGTATACTTTCCTGCCTGTTTGCCAAGAAGTTTTGTTACCAGATTCTGAAGTTGTTCATTTTTCGTTGACAATTCTTTTTTCATGGTGGCAACAACAGAAGAATAATCTTTTATCTTGTTTGATTTGTCATCTGTTTTGCTTGAAGTTTCATATACAACACCAATGTCTTTTGCATCCGCAGTATTTGTTGTCTGGGAAGCTTTTGTTTTTGCTGTTGTCTGTGGCGTCGTATAAGAACTGTTTGCACTTGTAATTCCATTTACACTCATAAGGTTCCATCCTTTCTGTGCCTGTGGCACGCTGCATTCTATGTTCTCTACTTTACATATCGGCAGATTACAGAGAATAGTTTAGTGTATGCTAAAAATTATCGGTACAAATCCGTCACAAAGACAAAACACCGGTAAGGGAGTTCACGGCATTTCTCCTTGGCAGCCATTGCTTTGTCTTTATCATCAAAAATACCAAATACCGTTGGTCCGCTTCCGCTCATTAAAGAACCGAGTGCGCCATTTTGCAGCATACAATCTTTGATGGCGGCAATCTGTGGATAGGCGGGAATCGTTACGGACTCCAAAACATTTCCAATCTGATTACTCAGTGAAAGAAGGTCGCGCTTTTTCATCGAAGCTAACATGCCATCAATATCCGGATGATTTGTGTGCTCATCCAGTACAAGATTGGTATACACCCATTTTGTGGAAACGTGGATGTTTGGTTTGGCAATTAAAATATAGCAGGAAGGCATCGCCGGAATGGTTGATAATTTTTCACCGATTCCTTCGGAAAGAGCGGTTCCTTTTAAAATGCAGTAAGGAATATCTGCGCCCAATTTCACACCTCGCTTCATCAGGTTTCGTTTGCTAAGTCCCAGTTCGTATAAGTCATTGATGGCAAGCATACACGATGCGGCATCGGTACTTCCCCCTGCCATACCGGCGGCAACCGGAATCCGCTTGTCAAGCTTGATATCAAGTCCGCCCTCCAAATGGAATTCGTCCATCAGGCGTTTGGCACTTTGATAGACAAGATTATCTTCATTTACCGGAAGATAGGAAAGGTTTGTTGTCAATTTAATCCCCGGCTCTTTTGTCTTTGTGAGTGTCAGCCGGTCAAACAGGCGGATGCTCTGCATAATCATTTTTACTTCATGGTAGCCATCTTCACGGCGTCTAATGACATCCAGCCCAATATTAATTTTTGCCGGCGCATTTATCCAAATCGAATCCATTTCATTTCTCCCTTCTGCTTTTGTAAAGAGTGTACCATAAATTCATTTTCCTGCAAAGTGTATAAATGCAAAAGATTCGTCAATGCTATGATTAGACAATATTGAAATCAGGAGGAAATTAAAATGACAGGAAAGAAAAAGTGGATTGTGATTGCGGGATTATTTGTGGTGACGTTTGTTCTCATGTTTTTTTATGCAAGGCAGATGAGACAAAACCGGATGCAAAAAGATATTGCAAAGGAGATTCTGCGTCTTCACGTGGTTGCCAACAGCGACAACAAAAAAGACCAGGCATTGAAAATGGAAGTAAAAGAGGCTGTTGTTACATATCTGCGCGGTGTGATGCAGGATGCAGAAAGTGTGGATGAGGCGCGTATAGAAATTCAGAAAAGGCTTCCGGAGATTGAAGCGGTTGCGAAGGAGAAAATGCAGCAAAAAGGATATTCTTATGATGCGGATGCTACGCTTTCAACCTGCTATTTTCCGGTGAAAACATATGGCGATATGATTTTTCCGGCGGGCGAGTATGAGGCACTGAAAGTAAATTTGGGAAAAAGTGCGGGAAAAAACTGGTGGTGTGTGATGTATCCGACGCTGTGTTTTGTGGACTCCACATACCAGATTGTGCCGGGAGAATCCAAGGAAAAATTAAAGAAATGTCTGACGGAAGAGGAGTACAATTCACTGCTTGATGGGGAAAATGGTATCGAAACTTCTTCTTTGTTCATAGAATGGATTAGGAATACTCTTTTTTCTTGAAAAAAAAGGGGTTCCGTGATAAAGTATAAGAGGTGTCATATGCTTTTATTAGCTATATGAAAAAGTTACCGGCAGGGTGAAATACCCGGAAAGGGGCTCCTATGAAAAAGAGGGTAGCAGTGATTTTTGGTGGACAGTCATCGGAGCATGACGTGTCCTGTGTTTCCGCAGCAAATGTAATTGACGGACTGCGGGAAGATAAATATGATATATACCGAATTGGTATTACGAAGGAAGGCAAATGGCTTTTCGTGGAAGATACTGATTCGATTCGAGATGGTTCCTGGGTAAATGGAACGGTGACAGCCGTGATTTCGCCGGATCATGAAAAGAAAGGAATCTGGAAAGTAACGGGAAATGATGTGGAAGTGATTCCGATTGATGTGGCTTTTCCGGTTCTGCATGGTAAGTTTGGAGAAGATGGAACGATTCAGGGTCTTTTTGAACTGGCGGGAATCCCGTATGTGGGATGTGATGTTTTAGCATCCGCTGCAAGTATGGATAAGATTTCAACAAAGATTTTTGCTGACCGCATCGGTGTCCGTCAGGCAGCTTATGTGGCAGATACTGCAAGAGATTTGAGTGAAAAAGAAGAGACAATTGCAAAGGTAGAAGAGAAACTGGGATATCCGGTTTTTGTAAAGCCATCCAATGCCGGTTCTTCACAGGGTGTCAGCAAGGCACATAACAGAGAAGAGTTAGAAAAAGCGCTGGCACTTGCGAAAAAACATGACCATCGTGTGCTGATTGAGGAAACGATTATCGGACGAGAAGTGGAGTGTGCCATTTTAGGCGGACAAAATCCAAAAGCGTCGCCGGTTGGTGAAATTTTGGCGGCAGCAGAGTTTTATGATTTTGATGCCAAGTACAACAATGCGGAATCGAAGACGGTAATTGACCCGGATCTGCCGGATGAAGTAAAGGAGAAAATCCGGACAAATGCAGTAGCGGTATTTCGCGCCGTGGGCGGTTTTGGATTATCGCGTGTTGACTTCTTTGTGGAGCAGGGAACGAACGAAGTGATTTTCAATGAAATTAATACACTTCCGGGATTTACCAACATCAGTATGTATCCGATGCTTTGGAAGGCAGCAGGGCTTGAGAAAGAAGAATTGTTAGATCGGATTATTGCACTTGCATTTGAAAGATAAGGAGTCAGAACATGACAAAAGAGGTTAAACTTAGAATCTGCGGCATGCATATGCACGGCGAAGACGGCGACCGCGATGATGTGGAAGTGATTTCTGTTGGGCAGATGTGTGAGAGAGATGGATTTGCATGGATTACCTATGAGGAAGTTGTGGAAGAGGAAGAAAATGGACTTGTCTCCGTTGTGAAAAATCTGGTGAAATACAAAGACGACCAGTTAGAGATTATCAAGCATGGTCCGGCGGAAAGCCATATGGTGTTTGTGCCAAATGAGACGACGTATTCATATTATTCGACGCCGGTTGGGGAACTGGAGATTGCGCTTAGCACGAAATCGCTCCAAAAGATACTCACCGAGCGGGGATTTCATTTGAAGTTAGATTATGATTTGGAACTGAACCAGACATTTTTGTCTAACTGCAATGTAGATATTTTCATTGAAGAATAAAGGAGGAGTTGTGTGAGTAAATTACATTTTACGAAAATGCACGGAACCGGCAATGATTATGTTTATGTAAATTTATTTACAGAACAGATAGACGATGCATCCAAACTGGCGGTTTTTGTGAGCGACAGACATTTTGGAATTGGCTCCGATGGCTTGATTCTGATTGCACCGTCTAAAACAGCGGACTGTCGTATGATTATGTATAATGCAGACGGCTCGGAAGGTGCGATGTGTGGAAACGGGATTCGCTGTGTCGCAAAGTATGCATATGAGCATGGAATTGTTCATTCGGATGAGATCACGATTGAGACGAAGAGCGGCATAAAAGCGTTGAAACTTACCGTAGAAAACGGATTGGTTACTTACATAACGGTGAATATGGGACAGGCGGTATTGGAACCTGCAAAGATTCCGGTATCCGCAGATGGCGATGCATTTGTTGCTAAAAAACTTGTGGTTGACGGAAAAGAGTATGAAGCCACTTGTGTTTCAATGGGAAATCCACACTGTGTGATTTTTACAGAGGGAATTGATGATTTAGATTTAGAGAAAATTGGTCCGTCCTTTGAAAATCACAAGCTATTTCCGGATCGGATTAACACAGAGTTTGTTGAGGTAATTGATGACCACACGATAAAGATGCGAGTGTGGGAACGCGGCTCTGGGGAGACGATTTCCTGCGGAACCGGCACATGTGCATCCGTTGTAGCGGCTGTTTTAAATGGCTTTTGTAAACGGGGAGAAGAAGTTGAGGTACAGATTCGCGGGGGTAAACTATATGACACGTATTTAGCTAATGGCGAGGTACAGATGAAAGGACCGGCAACGACGGTTTTTGATGGAGAGATTGACGTATGAGATATATCAGTATTGACAGTGCACAGCCCGGAATGATTGTTGGAAAATCCATTTACAATGAACAGGGCAGCATCTTAGTGAATTACCGGGTCAAATTGACCGAACGGTTAATTTCAAGAATGCGTGATATAGGCTTGGCGGGGTTGTATATTGAAGATGAGATGTCATCAGATATTACAGTAGAAGATTTGATTAGTGATGAATTGGGGGTAAAGGCAACCAAGGCATTGACGAAACTTGATATTGATGCCGCGCTTAAAGTGGCAAGTGACATCACAGAAGAGTTAAGTTTAAATGGTGATATTAATGTCAACTTAATCAGTATGCGGACAAACTCAGATTATACTTACAAACATTCGATAAATGTAGCAGTTTTGTCGGTGCTCACAGGTATCGGTATCGGATTGAAAAAGTCGATTCTGAAGGAACTTTCGGCAGCAGGACTTTTGCATGATATCGGAAAACTTAATTTGCCGCTTGATTTATTGGAAAAGGCAGGTCCGCTTTCTGAGGAAGAGTATGAAACGATGAAAACGCACTCGGAACTTGGCTATGAAAGACTTAAAGAGAACATTAACATCAGTTCCAAAACGAAAATGGGTGTTTATATGCACCATGAAAATGTAAATGGTTCCGGTTATCCACTGGGACTGCACGGCGACCAGATTTATATGTTTGCAAAAATCATTCACATTGCGGATGTTTATGATGCGATTACAAGTGAGCGTCCGTATAAAAAAGCGCAGTCGCCAAAAGAAGCCATCGAATTTTTGATGAACAATGCCGGAAAAATGTTCCAGCCGGAATATGTAAAGGCATTCATTACTTACATACCGGTTTATCCAAAGGGACGTAACGTAATATTGTCGGATGGCAACGTTGCGGTCGTGGTAGAGAATCGCCAGTACCATACGCTCTACCCCATTGTAAGACGCTTGTCTGATGGGGAAACGATTGATTTGGCAGAACAAAATGAGAATCTTAGTGAACCACTTTCGATTTTGGATTTTGAGAGGTAATAAAAAAAGACCCGGGTTCAAAGCAGGATATTTGCGAAGCAAATATAGCTTTGAACCCGGCTTCTTTTTTTATTCGAGAATGGAGGAGGGAGGGTTTTGGAAAAGGGTGTTGACAAAAAACAACTTCCCCCTATTACAAGCTTCTCTTTCCCTTATCCGCAAGCAGAAACATAGAAAAACAGCAAGCTATATTTGCGTGAGCAAATATCCCGCTTGCTGCTTTTTCTATCTTTCTGCAATATTTATCTTCCTGCTTTTTTCAATGCTTTCAATTTACTTCTCTGCCAGAAGCCAAGTTTTTCTTCCGGATTGTCAAGTACGTTACGTCCTTTGACGCCCATAATGTAAATTCCGCTGATGACAACTTTTAATTCTTTCTTTACCGGGAGAACCGGGAAGATTTTTTCGTCACACATCAAAGACATTACTTTTGGTCCGATTTTAGCTTTGACAATCGGTACTTTTGAGCCACGGAGATATTTTGGTGTGTTTTCCAAAACCATCTTTGGAAGACCGGAATCTTTTAATTTCATCCGCTTTTTGTCAATGACAAGAATGGTTGCTGTCTGGGATGCAGCCTGCATCTGTGCCTGCGATTCGTCCTGCTTCTTCTGCATTTTTTTGCCTAAGAAGTAAAGAACGACCATGACAACAACTAATACAATGGCAACAATTGCTAAAATAGTTAAAAAAACATGCATGGTTTGCGATTCCTCCACTTCATAAAAATTTCAAACTGGAACTATTCTATCATGGAATGGGAAAAAAAGAAAGGTTTAGCTGATTTTTTTTCGATTTTCCTCATACATTTCCTCAATAATTCCACGCACATAAACGCCGAGGTGTTTTTTTGTTTCCTTATCCAGTTCGTCCGGATAAATTGGTTTTCCGTATTCAATGAGGATTTTTCCCTTTTTAATCCAAGGCAGATTATTTTCAAAAATATTTTCGGTGTTGCATAAGCAGACCGGGATAATCGGACATTTCCCCTTGGTGGCAATCTTCATACTGCCCTCCTTAAACTCAAGCAGCGTATCGGTTGCATTTCTGGTTCCCTCCGGTGCAATGTAAATGGAATAGCCGTTTTTTACGAGTGTAATGGCAGATAAAATAATCTGCAGATTCTGTTTTACATCGCCGCGGTCCATAAACAGACAATTCAAAAAATACATCCACTGTGCGACACAAGGCATTTTTTTAATTTCCATTTTTGAAATGAAAGCGGTCTGATTCGGAACTGTTGCGTAAGCTAAAATGATGTCATAAAAGCTGCGGTGGTTGGCGGCATACATTATCGGTGTGTCTTTCGGAATATTTTCTATGCCGATAATGGTCTTTTTGCATCCCGAAACAAACATAACAAGATTAAACACTCTCTTGACAATGACCTGTGCGATGTGGGCTGCCACATGCGGGCTGATAAGCCGTACAATTGCTTCAATCAGGTACATTGGAAGACTTAAAATCGAAATAATAACATATAAAATTAAAATAATAATGGTTCTCATACAAGTTCCCCTTTTCTATTGGTTTGGTGTCGGAGACGGCGATGACGTTTCGTATTCATCGGTATTCTCCACATCGACTTTCGTTGTATTTTCGTTCGCTTTTTGGTTGACGCCGTATAATTCTTCAAGTGTTAGTTTGTTCTTTTTTAAATAACTGGCGTAGCCGATGCCGACATAGCGGATGTGCCATGGCTCGTAGGAATAGCCGGTAAGCTTTGTTTTCCCCTTTGGATAGCGGATAATAAAGCCATATTTGTGGGCATTTTTAGCGAGCCATCTGCCTTCTTTGGTAGAGCCAAAACGCTCGGTCAATAAACAGCCTACCGAACTGGCGGAAACATCAATCGTAAGGCCTGTCTGATGTTCACTGCTGCCGGGTTTTGCGGACAAAGAATCGGTCGCCTTTTTTCCGTGCAGCGCAACATTCCTTGAGTAAATGGATTTCTGGCGTTCATACGAACGGTAGCCCGAAACACCATATAAAATAATGCCCTTTTTCTCGGCGGCCCGAAACATTTTTGACAGTGCTTTGGATGCAACACGCCGCATTTTTCGTTTGTCGTCGTGTGAGTTCGAACTGAATCGAACGGAAATCTCGACCAAATCTTTTGGCACATAGGTCGATGGCAGCAGATAGTCGCGGCTTACGAGTGCCGTGTAACTGCTGGGAACCACGTCTAAGGGAACCGCACTGTTATTTGTTGTAATACTCTCAAGGTTTGAGGGAAGTAAAGGTGGCTCAGTCGGTTCCGGTTTTATCGCAGATGATGTTGTCACACGGGGCGTGGAAATGGAATCGGACGATGTTTGTATGTGCGTCTGTCTCCAGTAATAAATTCCTGCCACGATGACAAAGAATACTGCGAAAATCAAAAGTATTCGCTTCATAAGTGTCTCTATCCTCAAATAACTGAATATTTATCGTGTAAGCACGAAATTTTTATCCTAATATTACGATTATACCCTTATAAAGCGTAAAAATCAATGCCTCAAGGCATTTTTAGAACAGTGTATGGTTCACTTTTTTGAGTGCTCCATATAAAATCATGCCGAGTAAATAACAGGAAATAATTTCTCCTGCGCCAACAGTTGCCATCATAAAAGGGAATGCGTCCGTGGCACCATAGGCAAAGCGAAGGACAAATGGCACGATAATCATATTGGAAACGATTGGTGGAATTGGCACCAGCCATGTATGACGGCGAAGTGCATACGAGCCGAGTGCACCGATTAAGGTAGCAACGCTTCCGAAAATAATATCGAGAAGAACACACCCGGTCAGGGTATTGCTCAATAGACATCCGATGACAAGTCCCGGAATTGCTGCCGGTGTAAAGGCAGGCAGTACGGTTAATGCTTCGGAAACACGAACTTGAATCACACCGCTTGCAAAGGCGCTGAATACATAAGTCAATACGACATAGAGGGCAGCGATAACGGCTGCCTGACAGATAAATACTAATTTTTTGCTTTTCATTTTTTTCTCTCCTTAGTTTTGTTTAATGAGTGGATGGTTTCGAACACTCAGTCAAAGCAGACCAATGTCTTACTAGGCATTGGCTGCTTTCTCAGCCTCATAGGCTTCTCTGACTGCATGAGCCAGCTGGTCGCCGCAGGAAGTGCCTTTAAATCCACACTGGATGCCGGATAATTTGTTTGAAATTTCATCTACGGTTAATCCATTAACCAGTGCAGGAATGGCTTTCAAATTTCCATCACAGCCACCATAAAACTTTACATTTGTGATAACGTCACCATTAATTTCCAAATCAATCTGTTTGGAACAAGTACCTTTTGTATAATAGGTGTAATTCATTATCCTTCCCTCCTTTCCTTCGCTCTACATTGTAGCGAAAATATGCTTGTTTGTCAAAGGAAAAAGCTGTATAATGTGTTTGGGTGATAACGTGAAAATTCCTGAACAGGTAAAATCGATTATTGAGACATTAGAAGAAAATGGTTACGAGGCATATGCCGTGGGAGGCTGTGTCCGCGATACACTTTTGGGGCGCGTACCGGATGACTGGGATATTACAACGTCTGCGAATCCGATACAGGTGAAAGCCCTTTTTCGGCGTACCATTGATACGGGAATCCAGCATGGAACCGTGACGGTCATGATTGGTGATGACGGTTATGAAGTGACAACCTACCGCATGGACGGCGAATATGAAGACCACCGCCACCCGAAAGAAGTTTTATTTACGCCCAATTTGAATGAAGATTTAAAGCGCCGTGATTTTACAATTAATGCGATGGCGTATAATCCGCGTGTTGGAATCGTAGATTTATATGGAGGGCGTGAAGATTTAGAAAAAAAAATAATCCGCTGTGTCGGTGAGGCGAGTGAGCGGTTTGACGAAGATGCGCTCCGAATGCTGCGAGGAATTCGCTTTGCCGGACAGCTTCAGTTTGAGTTGGAAGAAAAAACATTTTTGGCAATAAAGGAAAAAGCACCGACTTTGGTAAATGTGAGTGCCGAGAGAATCCGCACAGAACTTACTAAGCTTATTGTTTCAAAGGGAAGTGATAAATTGCTGCTTGCCGTGGAGACGGGATTAAGTGCATATTTTCTGCCGGAACTTGAAAAAATGCTTGCTACAACGCAGGAAAATCCACATCACTGTTTTGATGTCGGACATCATTCGTTAGCGGCCATTTCTCATATTAATGTTTTGGCGGAGCAGGCAGGATTTCGTGCAAAAGAGCGGGTGATGTTAGCTTATGCTGCACTTTTTCACGATGTGGCAAAACCAGACTGCAAGCAAGTTGATGACGAAGGAATTGCCCATTTTTATAAACATCCGGAGTACGGAGCGAAGAAGGCGAGGGGAATTCTCCGCCGGTTAAAATTTGATAATGAGACCGTGGCAACGGTAACGACTTTAATTCGTTATCACGACAGACGTCATGAAAACTGCGTTTTGTCAGATGAGCCGCAGCCGAAGAAAGCAAAGCAGGCGATGCGGCGGCTGATGAATCAGGCAGGGACGGATTTAATGCCGCTTTTGTTTACTTTACAGCAGGCGGATTTGTTGTCACAGAGTGAATATAAACAAAAGGAAAAACTGATGCGCTTAGAGGCTGCGAAGCGCTGCTATCGGGAAATATGCGAGGCGGGCGAGGCAGTCTGTGTGAAAGATTTAGCAATTGGCGGCCGTGAGTTGATACAGATGGGGATGACACCGGGACCGGCAATTGGCGAAATGTTGCAACAGTTATTGGAGCATGTGTTGGCGCATCCGGAAGATAACGAGAAAGAGAAACTGCTCTTTTTAGCGAAAGAGTGGAAAAAATAAACGGAGAGGGAGTGATTCGATGTTTCATAATAGTCGAAAAACGATTGGTGTGTTTTTGGAGCGTTCTGCGGGCGAATTTCAAAATCGCCTATGTCAGGGAATTATTACCAGGGCAAAGGAACTTGGTTATAATGTTGCTGTGTTTTCCGATTATGGTAATTATGGACAGAACCACCGCTATTTTATCGGAGATCAGACATTGTGGGAATTGCCGCCTTACGAAGAGTTAGACGGTGTTGTTTTAGCGCTTGATACGATGGAGGAAATCGACAGCAGAGAGCATGTTATTAAGAACATAAGAGAGCGCTGCCATTGTCCGATTATCAGTATCCGCGAACTTTTGGTCGGAGCAAATAATCTGCTTGTGGATAACGGCAGCTGTATGGAAGGGCTGATTGACCATTTTGTTAAAGAACATGGGATGAAAAAGCTGTGTTTTATGACAGGACCAAAAGACCACTGGGATGCACAGGAGAGGCTTCTTTGCTTTAAACGTAAAATGGATGAATATGGACTTTCCTATGGTGAGCATCAGATTTTTTATGGAGATTTTTGGAAAAATAAAGGTAAAGAGGCATGTGACTGGTTTTTAGCAGAGGGTGAGCCACAGCCGGAGGGAATTATCTGCGCCAATGATTATATGGCGACAGCCGTTGCCAGTGAACTTATTCGGCGTGGGTATCGGATTCCTCAGGATATTGCAGTGAGTGGATACGACGGTATGCGCAGTACACTTTCCTTTACCCCATGTATTACGACGGCGACAGTTCCGTTTTTTGAAATGGGCAGGCGGGCAGTACAAATTATTGATAAAAAGCAGGATTGCCCGGAAAAAGTGGAGAATGTGTTTTTTGACGCTGTTTTGCAGCCACGGGAATCATGTGGCTGTATGGCAAGTGAGGGACAGGAAGTCATGCAAATACGTCAGCGCATGTACGAAACGGATAACATCAGCCAGAACCGTGAAATGCAGTTTCATTTTATGTCGATTCATATGAGTGAATGTCATACGATTGATGAAGTCGGACAGAAAATCGGACGTTATATTTATAATATTGAAGGCTTTAAAGATTACTGCATGTGTTTGTGTGAGGGCTGGCTGGAAAAAAAAGAGTTCAAAGGCTTTACCGATAAAATGGAAATGCCGATTGCTATTCGTAATCGGGAAAATATCAGCCCAACGAGAGAACGTTTTGACCGCAGAGAACTGATTCCTAAATGCATGAGCAGCGAAGAGCCGCAGATGTGGTTTTTGGCACCGCTTCATTTTCAGGATTTATGTTTTGGCTATGAGGCGCTGCAATTTATAGATGTCGAAACGACGGGACGGCTGTATATGTATTGGAACATTATTATCGGTAATCTTCTTCAGGACATTATGGCATATCAGAAAATGCAGAAACTTGTTGTAAAACTGGAAGAAATGTATGACCGCGATGCGCTGACCGGGATGTACAACCGACGCGGATTTGAAAATCGCGGGAATCCGATGTTTGAAAAGGCAAAAGAGGAGGGAAAGCAGATTTTCCTTGCGATTATTGATATGGATGGCATGAAACAGATTAACGACAATTACGGCCACATCGAAGGCGATTATGCGTTGAAAAAAGTGCGCGAAGCGATTTATCATGCATGTCCGGATGCGGTGATTCAGGCACGTACCGGTGGTGATGAATTTGAAATCATTGCCGAAGATATTGCAGAAAATGAGGGTGTTCATTATCTGGAAGAATTGGTTGCTTATCTGGATACGTTCAATGAAAGCGGCGGTAAAGAATATGATATTCACGCCAGTTATGGGTATGCCTGCCGCGTTCCTTCGCAGCAGGATACCATGGAAATTTTCATTAAAGAAAGTGATGAAATCATGTATCGGAATAAAGTAATTAATAAAATTAACCGTGGCGAGGCATTACGATAACTCATCAGCAAATGGGGCGATACTTCTTTTGAGTACGCCCTTTAATTGTGCAATCATCGTGCCATAGTTGACAATTGGGACATTCTGGTCTTTTGCCTCGGCGATGCGAAATGCCATTTCCCGCTTGCTTAAGGTGCATCCGCCACAGTGGACAATCAGCCGGTACGGACTCAAATTTTCCGGAAATCCACCGCCGCTTGATGTGGCAAAGTTTAATTTTTTACCGGTGTACTCGGAAATCCAGCGTGGCAGTTTTACCGTTCCGATGTCATCGCACTGTCTGTGGTGTGTACATCCCTCTGCCATCAGAATTGTGTCGCCGTCTTTTAATTTATCAAGCATTTTTACTCCATCAATCTGTGTCTGCAAATCTCCCTTATAACGGGAAAAAAGAATCGAGAAAGAAGTAAGCGGAATATTTTTTGGCGTGTCTTTTGATACACTTGCAAATGCCTGGGAGTCCGTAATGACAAGTTTTGGCGGCTGCCCCAGTTTTTTCAAAGTGTCCGCAAGTTCGGTATCCCGGCATACAATAGCGGTCGCACCGGATTCCAGCACATCTCGAATTACCTGCTGCTGCGGCAGAATCAGGCGGCCCTTTGGAGCTGCGGAGTCAATCGGAACGACAAGAACGACAAAATCAAGTGGGGAGAGCAAATCACCAACGATTTTTCCGGTCTGGTCATCTGTCGGCAGTTTTGTTGTCATAAGTTCTTTCAATTCATGAATGTGATACCCCGTTTTGGAACTAACACATAAATCTCCATATGCTTGAATTGCAGCTTCATTTTCAGCCCATAAATCCTGTTTGTTTAACACGACAATCGAAGGAATATTTTTCTTTTTTGTCAGGGCAAGAATCTGGTGCTCAAAAGAAAAATCTTTTGCTGCCTCATTTCCATCGGCAATTATTAACGCTAAGTCGGTTTTATTCAAAACGCTTCGTGCCTTCTTAATGCGTTCTTCGCCCAATACTCCTTCATCGTCAAGTCCCGGTGTGTCGATTAGCATAACCGGGCCAAGCGGCAAAATTTCCATTGCTTTGTAAACCGGGTCGGTTGTCGTTCCCAGTACATCGGAGACAATGGCTAAGTCCTGTCCGGTTATGGCGTTAATAAGACTTGATTTTCCGGCGTTTCGCCGTCCAAATAAAGCGATGTGGATTCGTTCTCCTTTTGGTGTTGTGTTCATTGACATAATCTGTCATCCTTTCTCAAAAAGGCGGTATCCCGTAAGATAACCGCCTTTGGTCTACTATGATAACTGTTTATTATTTGTAAAGAGTGATGCCTCCGATAACCGGAAGTTTCTTTGGCTCGCCGGAGCAGGCATTTACAATGCCGACAATGGCGAATGCTAAACAAACCAAGCCAATCAGTCCGGTTATAAGTGTTCCCACAAAGGATAAGATTCCGAAGCTTGTAACAGAGATTACAAAGGAAATACCATTGCTGATTATGTTAAGTGCTACACTGAAAATGAAAAGCACAATTCCCTGATTTGTATGGAATCTTGCATATTGTGAATCTTTCGCTGCAAGTAATGGAATCAGAAAAAGAATTCCGAAATAAGCTAAAATCCCCATAACTTTGTTATTTTGTACATCCTCTGAATTAAAAACAATGTTTTCTTCATTCATTGAATAAACTCCTTTCGATTCTGTCTTAGCAGAAATTGGTTTCGTATGGTACTATCATAGCTTATGTGGGGGGGATTTTCAAGGGGTGTTATTTTTTTTGTTTTCCGTAATTCAGTAGAAAAACTTTGCGTCTCGTGGGCGCTCCCGCTCGTTGAGTGCGTAGCGGTATGGGCACTGAAACTACCAGTGCCTCATACCGACGTACTCAAAACCCACTTGTCACAAAGCTTTTCTACTGAATTACGGAAAACAAAAAAGATAACACATCATATGGGGAAGGCAGGGTTGGAGCCAATTAAATTATTGAACCTGAAACATTCCCTTGTTTATCATATCGTAAATACTCATTGACAATGAATCTTGTTCGTACCATCCGTCACCCATAATACATGCCTTACAGCTATCCATCGCCGGAATGACCATTCCGACGGTTCCATCTGCTCTCGTCAGGTACATGACATATGTAAATGGACAGGCTGACATTCCATATCCCTTTTTTGCATTTGCATAACCGTTTTGAATATCAGCAAGCACTTCCTTGTCTTCACATACATAATGCTTTCCTTCGTAATTGATTTCAGCTCGCATAATGTCATATATGTCCGAACTATTGAAGTACGATGCATTTTTAAAATTGTCTTCGACAAATAGCGGAAATACTAAATTATAATTTGTTTCCGAATCATAACATACATATCCTAGCTCTGCTAATGGTGAACGATAATTATTTACGATACAGTATGATTTTTTCTTACCTGTACTTGTTGTAAAAAAACATTCTTCATTGGTTATGCCTTTATACAAGTCGTTCTCGTCAACATCATATTTTTTCTGTACAAAAGTATTATCATCAACAGAGTATTCATACATATTTTCTTTATTCGACATAACATGCAGATATACTTTGCTTCCATCTTTTTTGACCATTATTTCGCACGCATCATCCCCCTGCGTCTTGTTGCAGCCTATTGGTTTCAAATCAACACTCTGTATAAATTTATGATTCTGCGTATCGTAAACAAATAGGCCATAATAATCGGCAAAAATAATTTTCCCTTCGTCTGCGTAATATAGTTTTGTTCCATCTGCACCTGGATAATCGGCAAGGTTTATCGTAGGTTTCTGCCCCACAATTTCATTTGATTTTGTACTTTCAATATCCGAAGTTTTCTTCTGCTGCTCTGTGTTTTCTGCTGCTGTCGAGTTATCATTTCTTGTTCCGAAACATACCACAATGATGCCACAAATAATTATAAGAAGGACTACAAGACCTATTTTTGCTTTTTTATATGTCATAACTTTTTTCACCCTTTCTTTTACTTCTATCTCACCGAATCCAAGTGGAATAAAAATAATTTTTCTGCTATCCGAACTACATTCTAATAAAGTCTGACAGTAATTCGCTCTCCACAAGGAATCCCGTCTGCTGATTACTTTTTCATCACATGCAAATTCAACATCTTTGCAGAATAGATAATATGCAATCCAGCAAAATGGATTAAACCAATAAACACTAAGTAGAAAAAATCCCAGTGTTTTCCATATATGGTCACCTCTTTTTATGTGCATATTCTCATGTGCTAATATGTACTCATAGTTCTCTTTCTTGATACCTGACGGAAGAAATATATGCGGTTTTATTATTCCTAATAAAAATGGACTATCGATTTCATCGCAGATACTAGTTCTCTTTTCGATGAGAACTGACTGGGAAGTTGCCTTATGTATCATAATGTATGAAACAAGCATATATATGAGCAGTATCATAATTTCTGCCAGCCAAATATAAATACATATATCATAATAGTTCCATTTCGTTGAAGATGCCGATGATGAATCTGTATTTTCCAAGAAATTATTTACTCTCTCGTCTACAATGCGCAATCCCATTTTTACTATAACAGGTGCGTTCTCCTTCCCGCTGTATTCTATTGTCTTATCGCTTGGAAGCATTCCAAATGAACTATGAATATCATAGGGAAGTAATAATTTTACCGCAACCAATCCCCACAATAGCGGATATATAAACTTTGGCATTTTCTTCATAAAAGTACGAATGAGAACAATAACCAAAATCATAATACTTACAACCCATGCATTATCAAGAATCGTAGCAAATAGCTCTCTCATACCTAACCCTCCCTGATTTTGTCAATCATCTTCTGAATCTCGCCAATATCTTTTGGTGATAGTTTATTTCTACTTGTAAATGCCGCTAAAAATGAAGGTATTGACCCCTTATAGTTTTCATTTACAAATTTCTCACTCTTAGCAAAATAGAATGCATCTTTGGAAATTGTCGATGTTACTGTTCCGTTGATATTCTGAAAAATTCCTTTCTCGCATAATTTTTTTAGAACTGTGTAGGTAGTTGATTTCTTCCATCCCAGTTCTTTCTCACAAATTTTGGTCAATTCGCCTGATAATATCGGTTCTTTCTCCCATATTATGTCAGCAAACTTTGCCTGAACTTCACCTAATTCAATATCCATTGTATATCCACCTTTCTTTTGG
>CAKRGF010000037.1 GCA_934322085.1 uncultured Eubacterium sp. | reverse complement strand
TAACTTTTCATAACTTGCCGTCTGTTTCTGTGCAGACGAATCCGCATCCTTTATCTGTTTTTGCAGTTTATCAATCTGTTCCTGCAAAAGTTCTTTCTCTTTCTTCAAGCCGGAAATCTGGGAAGACTGCACAGCTAGCTGGTCATTCGTATCCGAAATATGCGAGCCCTCTCCGCTTCCGCTGTTCTTCATCGTCGGCCAGAGCAGAACAAATGCTACAGCAAGTCCGACAATGGCACCAATGATTACATAGACAACCGGCATTAACGACCGCTTCTCTTCCTTGTAAGTTCCCACTGGAGTTACATTTGAAAGAGGGTCTTTTTTTGACGGCTTTTTCACTAACTCTTTCTCTGAGGAAGCAGCCAAATCACCAACTTCCTGCATATAACGCAGTGTTGTCGTATTATTAAAGTCAATTCTTCTGGCGCGGTTTAAGCATTTCGCCGCCTTATGATAATCTTTGTCATGAATATACAATAACGCAAGCAGCTGCTGTGCACGCACAAAATGCGGATTCAGACTCACTACTTTTTTTAATTGGATAATTGCCAAATCATCATTCCCTGCCTGCGCTGCCGCTAAAGCAGAATTGTACTTTTTAATCGTTTGATTTGTCGCATCCAGTGCCGTTTGATTCTTCTGAACCGTATTAATATAGTAATCCGCTGCATTCTCATCGGCCTGCAGATATTTGCTCAATACCCACTCGCTCAGAGCTGCTACGGTCTCACCCATCTCATAATAAATCAATCCAAGCAAATTTCTTGCATTGGTATTTTTTTTGTTAAACTCTAAACTTTTTTTTAAAACAACAATCGCACCTGATAAGTCACGCACTTTCGCCTTTTCCAATCCCAGATTATAATAAGTATTGGATACTCTGCGAATATAATGAATCACCGAAAGATTCTGACCGCAAAATGTGCAGAGTGTCGCTGTGTCGCTCACATTAGCGTCGCATCTTGGACATCTCATCTTTGATAACCCCTTCCTGTTTTTCATCACAATGTTCCTTTAGCATCCTGTATCAATTCTTTTACAATATCTGTCACATCTGCTAAATTATTATGATAAACAACATCTTCAACTTTCTCGATGTCCATGCTAGGCTGAAATTTTTCAAGTTCTTCCTCAAAATTAAGCATTCTCGTACCTCCTATTTGCTCTTTCACTGTCATGTATTCCCTTTGGTATTCATAATACCTATTTTGAGTGAAAAAAGCAAGTAGGAAATACGAGAATCCTTCGACAAAACATAAGTTTCATTCACAAATTACGTCACGCTTTTGTAAAATGCGCCAAACGCTCCTTAACCTGTTCCATCATTCCCTTATATTTCTCTAATTTTTCTCTTTCCTCAGCAATCTTTTTCTCCGGTGCTTTGTTTACGAAATTCGGATTGCCAAGCATACCTTCACAGCGTTTGATTTCGCCGGTAAGTTTCTTTTCTTCTTTCTTCAGACGCTCAATTTCTTTGTCAATATCAACCAGTTCTGCAAACGGAATATAGATGGTTCCATCCGCAATAACAACAGAAACAGCATCTTCACCAATGTTATCTTTCGTTGACTGCAGTGTCACATCACTGGCAAGACCGAGCGTTGCAAAAAATACTTTATTTTCCTCGAAGATTTTTAACACTTCTTCTTTTTCTGAAACAACAATAACCGATGCTTTTTTGCTTGGTGGCACATTCATCTCACCGCGGATGTTTCGGATGCCTTTTACGGCTTCTTTAATCCGCTCAACTTTTGCCTCATCCTCAGCAAAGTTACGGCTCTCT
Organism: uncultured Eubacterium sp.; assembly: GCA_934322085.1. Taxonomy (GTDB): domain Bacteria; phylum Bacillota; class Clostridia; order Lachnospirales; family Lachnospiraceae; genus Eubacterium_F. The sequence goes on along the minus strand of CAKRGF010000037.1, from coordinate 21,638 downwards.
TTGTATTTTGGCCATTCACTTACCATGATAGAAATTTCTTCGTCACCCATAAGTGTACAATAAATTTCCTCTGTGATAAACGGCATATACGGATGCAGTAATTTCAGTGCATCAATTAAAACGGTTTTCAATGTGTACAAAGCCGCTGCTTTTGTTTCATCTGCATCGTTGTACAAACGTGGTTTTACCATTTCAATATACCAGTCGCAGAATTCTTCCCATATAAAATCATAAATTTTCTGAACGGCAATTCCCAAGTCAAAGGAATCCATCAATGTAGTGACATCCTTGGCAAGTGTATTCACCTTGGAAAGAATCCACTTATCTGCCTGAGTCAGCTCATCTGCGGTTACATTTTCATAATCCACATCTTCATTCTGGTCAAAATTCATCATAATGAAACGGGAAGCATTCCATACTTTATTGGCAAAATTACGGCTCGCCTCAACACGCTCCCAATAAAAACGCATATCATTTCCCGGTGCATTTCCGGTTACCAGCGTCAGACGCAGCGCATCGGCACCATATTTATCAATAACCTCAAGCGGGTCAATTCCGTTGCCAAGTGATTTACTCATTTTTCTACCCTGGGAATCGCGCACAAGTCCATGAATCAGCACCGTATCAAACGGAACTTGTCCTGTATGCTCAAGTCCGCTGAACATCATTCGCATAACCCAGAACGGAATGATATCATAACCGGTTACCAATGTGTTCGTCGGATAGAAATACTCCATCTCCTCGGTTTTATCCGGCCATCCAAGTGTTGAGAATGGCCAAAGGGCGGAACTAAACCAGGTATCCAGTGTATCCGGATCCTGACGCATCGGCTTGCCGCATTTCGGACATACTGCACTATTTTCTTTGGTTACTACCAATTCACCGCAGTCATCACAGTAAAATGCCGGAATCTGATGTCCCCACCAGAGCTGACGGGAAATACACCAGTCGCGGATATTCTCAAGCCAGTGGAAATACGTTTTATTAAAATGCTCCGGAACAAATTTTGTTTTACCTTCTTTTACTGCATCAATCGCCGGACCGGCAAGTGGCTTCATTTTTACAAACCACTGTTTAGATACACGTGGCTCTACTGTTGTTCCACAACGGTAACAAGTTCCTACGTTATGATCGTGATCCTCAATTTTTACAAGAGCGCCCTCTTTTTCCAAATCTTCTACAATGGCCTTTCTTGCTTCATATCGATCCATGCCCGCATACTTCTCATATTCATCCACGATTTTAGCATCGTCTGTCATCACATTAATAATTGGCAGGTCATGGCGCAGTCCAACCTCAAAGTCATTCGGGTCATGTGCCGGCGTGATTTTTACGACACCGGTACCAAATTCCATATCTACATAATCATCAGCAATCAACGGAATTTCACGGTGTACCAGAGGCAGAATCAGTTTTTTGCCAACCAAATCTTTATACCGCTCATCATTCGGATTCACGGCTACTGCTGTATCACCAAGAAGTGTTTCCGGACGTGTGGTAGCCAGATTGATATAACCGCTTCCATCCGCAAACGCATAGCGCAGATGCCAAAAATGTCCTTTCTGATCTTCATACTCAACTTCCGCATCGGAAATCGAAGTCAGGCAGTGTGGACACCAGTTAATGATTCGCTCCCCGCGGTAAATCAAACCTTTATTATAAAGATTTACAAAAACTTCCTTGACTGCTTTATTACAGCCCTCATCCATCGTAAAACGCTCTCTGTCCCAATCACAGGAAGAGCCCATTTTCTTAAGCTGCGATACAATTCGTCCGCCAAATTTATCTTTCCATGCCCATGCACGTTCCAAAAACTTTTCTCTGCCAATATCGTCTTTTGTGAGTCCTTCTTCTTTCATTGCCTCAACAATTTTAGCTTCGGTTGCAATCGATGCGTGGTCTGTTCCAGGCATCCACAAAGTTTCATATCCCTGCATACGTTTGGAACGAATAATGATATCCTGCAGCGTATTATCAAGTGCATGTCCCATGTGAAGCTGACCGGTAATATTCGGTGGTGGAATCACAATCGTATAAGGTTTTTTGTTTGCATTTACTTCTGCATGAAAATATTTTTTGTTTACCCATTTTGCATATAACCGGTCCTCGATATCCGCCGGATTATATGTCTTTTCCAGTTCCTTTTTCATTCTGTTTCATAACCTCCATTCATCAAACTAGATGCCAGGGGCATCTGCCAACCAACATCAAAAAAGACCTGCCGTTTTCGACAAGTCATCAAAATCCTCATTGTCCACGGCATCGTAAAGGACGACCTGACAGCCGTGGTACCACCTTTTTTTCAAACACAGCATAACCGCTATGTTCCTCATTTTGTCTATAACGGGACAAGCCGTCAGTTCCTACTGGCTGTATCTGCCACATTCAGAACCGCTGTTTCAGAGCTACCTTCCACAAGTTTTTTCCGAGGAAATCTTACAGCCAATGAATTTCCCTCTCTGTCAGTGCCACTTGTGTACTCCTCTCCTGCACTACATTTCTTTCCTAATAATACGGGAATCTAAACAAAAAGTCAAGTAATCCTTCTCATATTTGTTTGGAGCAGTCTTAACAATTTTAAAAGGAACCGGTCTTTTAAAAACCGGTCCCTAAAAGAGAAACAATGATTTGTGACAATCATCTATCCGCTTATGACTCTGCAGCCACTTGGTCTGGTGGTGCTCCACCCGACTTTGTGGCATCTTTTTTCTCTGCCTTTTTGCCTTTTATTTTTGCTTTTGCAAAGAGTGCCTGCAATACGATAAAGAAGCAAAGCAGTGCGGAAAGTACAATTCGTACCCACCAGCTTGACAATGTACCCTGTGTCGTAATCAGACTGGTAATTGTTCCTTTAATCAGTACACCAAATGTTGTACCAACAACCGTTCCGACACCTCCCGAAAGAAGTGTTCCACCGATTACTGCTGCCGAAATGGCATCCATTTCCAAACCTTTTGCCTGTTCTACAAATCCGGCACAACTGTTCAAGCAGAATAAGAATCCACCCAAGCCAGCCAAAAGACCATCTAAAATATAAGCTTCAAACTTCGTCCTTTTTACATTTAAGCCCATCATCAATGCACTCTGCTGGCTGCCGCCGATAGCAAATAATTTGCGTCCGAATTTTGTATAACGAAGCATAATAGCAATCAAAACAACCACAATTAGTGCAATCACAACCGATGGATATATATATGCCGGCCGGAATACCCCATGTTTATTATATGTTCCAATCGGCAGTTCAATCTGATATGTTGCCCATTTCTGAAACAAATCGTTTTTAATGGAAATCATATCTGTACTTATCATAGCCGTAAGTCCTCTTCCTAGAAACAGACCCGCCAGAGTAACGATAAACGGCTGAATTTCCAGGTAGGAAACTAAATAGCCTTGAAGCAAACCAAACAGTAACCCAATACCAAGCGAAATCGCAAGAGCTGCATAAGGGCTCATCCCCTTATTTTCCATGGCATAAGCACTCGCCATACAAACTAATGCGGTTACCGAACCAACCGAGATATCAATTCCTCCGGTAATCATAACGATTGTCATACCACAACCAATTACAATCAATCCGGCATTGTTAATAAACAAGTTGGTAAACATCTGCGGTTTTGCAAAACCTTTGTCTGCAAATACAATCATTCCTGCTACATACATTGCAATAAACAACACAATTGTAATAATGAAAAGGAATGTATTGCTGTTAAATCTTTTTGTCTTTGCCTTCAAAAATTCACCCATTACTGTTCACCTCCCTGTACTACTGCCTTTTTCGACTGTCTCCTCGCTTTGTAATTCTGCATTGCCTTTTTGTAAACCGGGCTCTGAAGAACTACGATAATGATAACAACGATTGCTTTATAAACCGGGAGCTGGTCAGACGGTACACTCATAGCATACAGCGTTGTCGTCAACGCCTGAATCGTATAAGCGCCAATTACTGACCCCATCAAACTGAATTTACCACCACTTAAGATGTTTCCACCTAACGCTACTGCTAAGATGGCATCCATCTCAAGGTTCAGACCAATGTTGTTCGCATCTGCGGAATAAATTCGGCTCGAAGCAACGATTCCTGCAAGTCCTGCCAGGGCTCCGCAAATTACATAGGTGAGGAATTTAATTCTTGTAGAGTTTAATCCAATCAAGCGGGATGCATGACTGTTAATTCCTACACTTTCAATATACATACCAAGTGCTGTCTTATTTAATACCAAATAGGCAACAACAACGGCTGCGACTGCAAAGATAACCGGTGTCGGAATTGGGCCGAGAAATCCACCCATTGCCTTGTAAGATTCCACACGGACATATGTAATCTGTCCTTGTGTAACCAACTGGGCAATACCGCGCCCTGCAGTAAACAGAATCAATGTAGCAACCATTGGCTGGATATTTAGTTTCGCAACCAAAAAACCATTAAACACACCGCACAAAGCAGCAACCAAAATTCCGGCAATCGCCGCAATAATAATCGGAGCAGCCAGTGTATTTGTACTTACTTCACCGCCGGACAAAATCTGACAGCAAACAGCAGCGGCGACCGCCATAACAGCACCAACACTGATATCCTGACCACCGGAAGCGGCTGTTACTAATGTCATACCAATGGCAAGTATAACAAGTTCAGAACCTCGGTTAATAACATCAATCAGCCATCCACTTAATTGTCCGTCCTTTAACGTTATATTAAAGAAATCCGGTGTTCGAATCACATTTACAAGCAATACGATAAGCAGACACACAATTGGCATAAATAATCGCATTCCTGTTATTTTTTTAATTTTCTCAGCCATTATTCATCACCTCCCGCAATTGCTTTCATAATGGATTCTTGTGACAAATCCTCTTCTTCAATTTCGCCAACTTTTTTTCCATCACGAAGAACTGCCATACGGCTGCAGGTTCGAAGCATCTCCTCAATCTCGGAAGAAATAAAGGTGACCGCTTTTCCCTCATCCGCCAGTTGAAGTACTAATTTCTGAATTTCTGTCTTTGTTCCGATATCAATTCCTCGTGTCGGTTCATCCAAAATCAGGTAATCCGGATTCGTAAGCAGCCATCTGGCAATAATCACCTTCTGCTGGTTTCCGCCGGATAAACTCTTAATCGGAGTTTCACGGCTTGCTGTTTTAATCTGCAGCAAGTCAATGTATTTATCCGCAAATTCTTCCATCTGTTTGCGGGATAATAACTTAAACATTCCACGTTTTGCCTGAAGTGCCAATATAATATTTTCGCGAACAGACAAATCGGCAATGATTCCTTCCTTTTTTCTATCTTCCGGCAAATATGCCATGCCGGCTTTCATCGCATCCAATGGGGATGAGATTTTAGTATCTTTTCCTTTGACCTTCAGCACGCCGGAATCGGCTTTGTCAGCACCGTAAATGGCACGAACCATCTCTGAACGTCCGGATCCAAGAAGTCCTGTAAGTCCGATTACTTCTCCTTTGTTGATTGTTAAATCAAACGGTCGAATCGTACCTGCATGACCTAAACCTTTGGCCTCAATCAACGGTTCTAAATGTTTTTCATGCTTATATTCACCCTTGATATCTGCTAAGTCATCAAAATCTTTTCCCATCATTTTAGATACTAATTTTACACGTGGAAGTGATTCCACTTCGTACTCACCAACCAATTCACCATTTCTCAGTACAGTGATTCGGTCACACACTTCATATACCTGTTCCAAAAAGTGTGTTACAAAAATAATTCCTACACCTTCTGCTCTCAATTTCCGCATCAGGACAAATAATTTTTGAACCTCGTCATCATCCAAAGAGGATGTCGGCTCATCCAAAATTAAAACTCGGCATTTCATATCCACAGCTCGGGCAATTGCTATCATTTGCTGAATTGCCAAGGAACACTCGTCCAAACTCTGAGTTGGTGCCACATGGATATCGAGATTCTTTAAAACCTCTGTTGACTTGCGATTCATCGTACGCCAGTCTATCATACCAAATCTTCTTGGCTCTCTGCCGATAAACAAGTTTTCTGCAACCGTAAGATTCGGACATAAATTTACCTCCTGGTATACGGTACTGATACCATTTTGTTGTGCTTCCTGCGGTGAATGATTCACTATTAATTCCGGTTTACCTCCCGCATTTTTCACCATGTAAATCTCACCTGTCTGAAAATCATGAACACCGGTTAACACTTTAATCAAGGTGGATTTACCTGCACCATTTTCCCCCATCAGGGCATGGATTTCTCCTTCCCGTAATGTAAAATCTACATTGGATAATGCCTTCACTCCGGGAAAAGTTTTGCTGATATTACTCATCTTTAATACAATATTCTCGCTCATCTTTCCCTCCATCTACCTGCATAACAGGATATTTTCTAATTGAGAGAGGAAGAAATCATTCCTCCTCTCTCACTCAATTTGTTACTGATTTTGTTTCATTTTTTTTACATTGTGTTTGAATTAATACTTACGAGTGCCCATTACCTGCTTTGTCACAACCGTCACCGGATAATCTTTTCCGTCAACAGTTACCGATTTTACAGTATCATCATGAGCAAACATTTCTTCATCTACGTAAGCTTTCTTCTCTGGTGTTTCTTTGTTCTCAAGCTGTTTGATAATTGCTTCTACACGTGGTCCATGAAGTGGGTTACACTCTGTGTTCAAAGTAATTTCACCGGACTGAACTTTCTTCAAACCTTCTTTTGTACTATCGAAGGAGAATACCATCATGTCTTTGTCTGCACCAACTTCATAACCTGCTGCTTTGATTGCATCAATTGCACCAAATGCCTCGTTATCGTTCTCACAGTATACAACATTGATGTCTTTTTTGTACTTCTTCAAGAAGGACTGCATAACTTCCTGGCCTTTTGCCTGTGTAAATTCACCGGTTGTTTTGTCAAGAAGCTTCCAGCCATTTGCAGCTACAGCATCATCCAGACCTTTGGTACGGCCAATCTGTGCCGATGCACCGATTGTACCCTGAATATTAACCAGTTTCATATCTTTCATGTTCTTTGCTTTCATGTAAGCATCCAAATAAGCTGCTGCCTTTTTACCTTCCAGTTCGAAGTTAGAACCTACCCATGCAGTATACAAACTGTCATCTTTAACATCTACCATACGGTCAACAATGATAACCGGGATTCCTGCCTGTTTTGCCTCACCAAGAACGGCATCCCATCCAGTCTCAGTAACCGGTGCAAGTACGATGTAATCAACATCCTGCTGGATAAAGTTACGGATAGCTGAAATCTGATTCTCCTGTTTCTGCTGTGCATCGTCAAAAATCAATTCATAACCATTGTCTTTGGTAAATGTTGATTTCATTGATTCTGAGTTTGCTGTACGCCAGTCAGATTCTGCACCTACCTGTGAAAATCCAACCGTAATCACATCAGAAGAGCCCTCTTCTTTTGCTGTGTCATTTGTGGAAGCATCACCACCTCCACATGCAGTAAGGGAAAACGCCATTACTGCAGTAAGCATTCCTGCCACTACCTTTTTCATGAAATTTTTTCTCATAACTCAATTCCTCCTTTTCTGTATGAGTTCTCGTTTTTAGTATCTCCATCATAATAAAAAATAGCCAAAAGTCCAATGGATATTCTTTTGGTTATTTTTGATTTTTCTATTCTTTTTTACATAAATGGTTGAAAAAATTACGGCAAGGGTTATTTTTTTATGATTCCCATGGCAGCCACACCTCAACGCATGTTCCTTCCTGCAATACACTGTCGATGGAAAGTCCATATCCTTCCCCAAACTTCAACCGTATTCTTTCATTCACATTATACAAGCCATAAAAATCATTGCCGTCTTCAATTTTCGTCGTCAAGCCGCCACGAACCTGATTCAACCGTTCTTTTGTCATACCAATTCCATTATCTTCCACCCGGATAACACATTTGTCTTTTTCCCTTCGTCCGGTAACTACTATCCGTCCCTTTCCTCTCTTATTCTTAATTCCATGATAAAGTGCATTTTCCACAAGTGGCTGTAACGTTATTTTTGGTATTTTGCAGTTAGCAATCTCCTCCGGTATATCCACATCATACGTTAAAATATCCTGATATCTTACCTGCTGAATCTGCAAATAACTTGTAATATGACGACATTCCCCTTCTAAAGATACAATGTCTTTTCCACTATTTAAGGAAGCACGAAAAAAATCAGACAACGTCTGCACCATACTGACAACCTGTTCTTTTTGACCTGCTTCAGCCAGCCAAACAATTGTATCCAGCGTATTGTATAAGAAATGAGGGTTAATCTGTATCTGTAAGATTTCCAATTCGGCTTCTCGAAGTCTCATCTGTTCCAGCATCACATTATCAATCAGCGTCTTTATTTTTTCAATCATTACATTTAATGAATCCGCTAACAATTTTACATCCACACCATGTTCCATATGTGCCCGCACCTCAAGATTTCCATCGGCAACCTCTTTCGTAATACTACTCAGATAGCGAACCGGTTTAGAAATACTTCTCGGAATAATTGTAATCATCATCGTGGTAACCACAACAAGAAAAGCAGCAAGGAACAAACTTATAATAATCATATTTCGGGTGATGTGCTGCATATCCGAATAAATAAGTGCACTTTGTCTGTTTTCATTATAAAGCAGCTGCAGCATCTTATTCTGAATATTTGTGGTAACTAATTGCACGCCATTTTCCCACAAATCCCGATTTTCATCATATTCCCCTTCTTTTTGTATATTTTCCAGAATCGTTTTTGTATATTTTTCAAGCACTTGAAAATAACGTTCAATCTGGGCAATACATTCCTTGTTTTCGCTATTTTCCGTCGTTACCTTTACACGTCTGATAATATCTTTTGCATAACGGATATCTTGTTCCGGATTTTGATCCGCATAAGTACGGTTTCCTGTCGTAATCAAATATATTTTATAATCATAATTCTTTTTAAAATCCAAATTAAATTCACTGATAATGGACGTATTCCTTACAACCTTATCATAACGGTTAGTTGCATCCAACGCACACACAAACCAAATCAGGACGAACAAAATCAGTGGCACTAAAAGAAGTACAAATGCCACTGAAATTTTTTTCTGAATCGAAAAATCACGATACTCATCTATTTTCTTCCTAAAAATACGAAAAAATAATTTTTTCATCCTTTTGCCCCTCCCTCTCGGTACTGTGTTGGGGTACATCCCTGATTTTTCTTAAATAAATGCGAAAAATAATGTGGATCTTTATAACCAACTTTTTCACTTATTTCACTACTCCGCATCGTTGTGCATTTCAAAAGTTCTTTGGCTCTATTCATACGTACGTCCGTCAAATAACGGATAAAAGTATGTCCTGTCTTCTGGCTGAAAATCGCACTGAGATGATTTGGACTGACATTCACCTCTGCCGCAACGGTATTCAGTGACAAATCCTCATCACTGTAATTTTCGTCGATATATTTTTTTGCAAGCTCGACAATATCGCTGTTATGCTCTTTCGTGTGGCAGTCTCGTATCTCCATCACCTCACGGAACAAAGAAATTACATAAGAAATAGTTGTATCTAACTGCTGTAAAACCTGTTCCATCTGTGCTGGGCTTTCAAACGGCTCCTTTCTGGAAAACTCTTCTGAATCTCCAAGCTGCTCCAAAAAATGGCTCGCCGCAACATACATATCCATCACAAGATACTGACGGAAAATCAATGAATTTTGGCAGGCATCCCCTGCATTTTCAAGATATTCCTCTACAAAAATCGGAATTTCTTCCGAATCACCTCCACGCAAAAAAGCTTCAATCCGAGTCTTATCAAGTCCGCCAAAATTAATTTTTCCAACATGATACTCGCCATCGGCTCTTTCCATCAAAACCGGCTTTCTATCAATCTGCTCAAATCGCAGAATCTGATTTCCTTCTACCAGAAAACGATAAGCAAAAGCATGTGCTGCCGTCTCATACGCTTGTGAGATTTCGCGAATACGGCTCACCGGACTGCCTACGCTTCCAAAATAGCCAATTTCCGGTTTTTCCGATAACATATTTTCTAAAAAATCTGCCAAATCCTGCACATCTTCTTCCATCTTCTCTTTTGATTCTTCCATAAAAAGAATAATTTCGCCCTCCGGTTCTCTGTCAAAACACACCATGTGTTCCGATTTTGAAGATATATAATTTTGCAATTTGTCATTCATTTCATTAACTGCTGCCGAATATGAATCAAAAGTACTTCGTCCGATTTTCACAAGCATTATCTGATAATAGGACGCAGCCAATTCAATTCCAATACTGCGCGCTTTTTCCAGAAGCTCTGCCATAGAAAGTCTTCCCTCAATCAGATTGGAAAAAAAGAGGCTCTTAGCATGCTCTCTGCGTTCTTTCTCTCCGGCCTCGTCCTCTCTGTCACGCCTGCCCGCTTGTCTTTCTTCTGTAATTTTGTCTGCTGCACGTCTGACAACCTGTAGTATTTCATCACTGTTAATCGGTTTTAACAAATATTCTTCCACACCAATTTGAATGGCATCCTTTGCATATTCAAATTCTTCATGTCCACTTAAAATCAAAATCTTTGTCTGTGGCAGTTCTTTTTTTATCAAACGGCTTAACTCCAATCCGTCCATAAAAGGCATGCATATATCTGTAATTACAATATCCGGATGCTTCTTTTTTATAAGAGGAAAGGCCAGTTCTCCATCACTGGCCTCTCCAACAAACGAGAGACCATGGGCCTCCCAATTTATATTCTTAATTCCCTCTCTGACAATAAATTCATCTTCGACAAGAAATACACTGATCATAAAAAATGCCTTCTCCCTACTCGTTCTCCATTTTATAATTTCATTGAATCAACGGCTGTCCGCTCAATCGGAAGTCCTTCTTTGTAAATCCGAATAAATTCATCAAATCCTTTGACTCCTTCCGGATTCGGATTTAATTCACTGCCTTCCTGTCCGGCAAACACCTCTTCATTCAAATAGTCACCAAGATTTTTTCCATCGTTATGAATTAAATAAGCAGCTAACACAGCAATGCCCCAGGCACCACCTTCACCGGCCGTTTCCATAACCGAAATTGGTGTATCTACAGCGTCTGCCAAAATCTGCTGACCGACACCTTTGGTTTTAAACAAACCGCCGTGGCCTAAAAGCTTATCTACTGCTACTTTTTCTTCTTTCAAAAGAAGGTCCATACCAATTTTCAAAGAAGCAAGTGCCGAATACAGATTCACACGCATAAAATTAGCTAAATTAAATTTACTGTTTGGGGTGCGGACAAACAATGGACGTCCTTCTTCCATTTCCGTAATGTTTTCACCGGAAATATAATTGTATGCCAGCAGATTTCCGCCGTTTGCATCGCCTTCCATCGCTTTTTTGTACAATGTGCCATACAACCGGTTCATATCGACATCCACACCAAAACTCTCTGCAAATTCGCGGAAAATATTCACCCACGCATTCAAATCGGATGTACAGTTGTTGCAGTGCACCATCGCAACCAAATCACCGGACGGTGTTGTAACCAAATCCAGTTCTTTGTAAACTTTACTCAATTCTTTTTCAAGAACTACCATAGAAAACACCGATGTACCGGCAGACACATTTCCTGTGCGCCGTGCAACAGAATTCGTTGCCACCATACCGGTTCCTGCATCTCCCTCCGGCGGACAAAGTGGAACTCCTGCCTCCAAATCACCGTCTGTATCAAGAAGTTTTGCACCTTCTTGTGTAAGTGTTCCTGCATCCTCTCCGGCGGACAATACTTCCGGGAAAATGTCCATTAATTTCCATGGATATCCTTTGTCTGCAATCGCTTCATCAAACTGAGAAACCATTTTTGCATCAAATTTTCCTGTTGCAATATCAATCGGGAACATACCGGATGCATCCCCTACACCAAGCACTTTTTTGCCGGTCAGCATCCAGTGAATATAACCGGCTAATGTTGTCTGGAAGCAAATATCTTTTACGTGTTCTTCTCCATTTAAAATCGCCTGATACAAATGGGCAACACTCCATCTCTGCGGAATATTATACCGGAATAAATCTGTCAATTTTTCCGACGCTTCTTCGGTAATCGCATTGCGCCAAGTGCGGAACGGAACAAGAATTTTGTCATCCTTATCAAATGCCATATAGCCGTGCATCATGGCACTAAATCCAATCGCAGCCAATTTGGTTACTTTTACACCGTATTTTTCCTGCACATCTTTTTTCATATCCTGATAGCAGTCCTGTAATCCATTCCAAATGGCATCAATGCTGTAAGTCCACACACCATCCACTAACTGATTTTCCCATTCATGGCTTCCGGATGCAATCGGATGATGTTCTTCATCAATCAAAACTGCTTTGATTCTTGTTGAACCAAATTCAATACCAAGTACCGCTTTTCCCTCTTCAATCTGTTTTTTTGTATCCATTCAAATGTCCTCCATTTCTTTGTTTATTTCTCGCACATCTGTGCATAACGCCAGGAATCTTCGCACATCCGTTTCAAATCGTACTGTGCTTCCCAGCCAAGTTCTTCTTTTGCCTTTTTCGGGTCTGCGTAGCAAGTGGCAATATCGCCGGCACGACGTGGCTTAATCGTATATGGAATTTTCACTCCATTTGCTGCCTCAAATGCCTTTACAATATCCAAAACACTGTAACCATTTCCCGTTCCTAAATTATAAATATTAACACCTTCTGCAGATACAGCCTTCTGAATCGCATTCACATGTCCTTTTGCCAAATCAACTACATGAATGTAATCGCGGACACCTGTTCCATCCGGTGTATCATAATCATCACCAAACACACCAAGTTCCGGAAGTTTGCCAACTGCCACCTGCATAATGTACGGCATCAGATTATTCGGAATTCCATTCGGACTTTCCCCAAGCAAACCGCTCTCATGCGCTCCAATCGGATTAAAGTAACGTAAAAGAACAACGCTCCACTCATTGTCCGATGTATAAAAATCAGATAAAATCTGCTCTAACATCGACTTCGTCCATCCATACGGATTTGTACAGGTTCCTTTCGGGCACTCCTCCGTAATCGGAATCTGCGCCGGATCACCATAGACTGTTGCGGAAGAGCTGAAAATAATGCGCTTGCAGCCATATTCCTTCATTAATTCACAAAGATTTAATGTGCCGGTGATATTATTCTGATAATACATCAGCGGTTTTGCCACTGACTCTCCAACCGCTTTTAAACCTGCAAAATGAATTACAGCATCCAATTTATGCTCCTCAAAAATCGGACGCATACTCTCCTTGTCTAACATGTCTGCTTTATAGAATGTGATTTTCTTTCCTGTGATTTTCTCAATCTTATCTAGCACATCAATTTTTGAGTTATACAAATTATCAAAAACAACTACTTCATATCCCTTGTTTAAAAGCTCCACACACGTATGGGAACCAATGTAGCCGGTTCCGCCTGTTACTAAAATTTTCAAAACTGTTTCCTCCATTTCATCAAATCGGGTTCGGGGCTCACCCCGCATATTCGCATTTGAACACTTCGTTTTCCTTTGTTATTGTACCACAGGTCCATCACCAATTTCAACTACATAGAAGTCTGCGCCAAGCCCTGTTTTTTCTGTATAAATTCTGCCGGTTTCCCGAATAAATTCGTCCACGCAGTCCTCTTTTACAAGACTAATCGTCGAACCGCCAAAACCGCCCCCAGTCATGCGCGAACCTAGAACTCCATCCTGCTGCCAGGCTGCCTCTGCCAGCGCATCCATTTCATCTCCTGTGACTTCATAATCTTCGGATAACGACTGATGGGATGCTTTCATTAACTCGCCGAATGTTTTCAGTTCACCGTTTTTTAACGCCGCAGCCGCCTGCTTTGTTCTGGCATTTTCCGTGACCGCATGTTTCACACGTCGTTTTCTATCGTCATCCTTTACCGTCACCTGATAGAGATTCCATGTTTTTTCATCTAAATCACAAAGGGCATGAATTCCAATCGCCTGTGAAATTTCTTCCAGAGCAGTTTCACATTCTTCCCGTCTTTCGTTATACTTTGACTCGCCAAGTTTATGCTTTTTATTGCTGTTCGCAATGATTAATTTTACCCCGGACAGTACAACCGGAATATACTCATACTCAAGCGTTTTCGTATTTAATAAAAGTGCATGGTCCTTTTTTCCCATTGCCACGGCAAACTGGTCCATAATGCCACAATTTACACCACAAAATTCATGCTCTGCCTGCTGCCCAATTAATGCAAGGTCCACATTGGTCACATCAAAACCATACAAGTCCCGCACAATAAATCCAATCAACACTTCCAAAGATGCCGAAGAAGAAAGTCCTGCCCCGCTTGGCAAATCACCAAACAACAGTAAATCCATGCCAAATGGCAGTATGATTTCTTTCTTTTCAAATGCCCACAAAACACCTTTGATATAGTTCGTCCAATCGGATTCATTCACTACTTGATAATCCCCAATTTCAATCTCCTGAACTTCGTCTTCCATATTCATGGAATAAAACTTTAGTTTTTTGTCCTCACGTTTTCTCGCAACACCATAAGTTCCAAGTGTCAGCGCACACGGCAGCACCAGTCCGCCACTGTAATCAATGTGCTCACCAATCAGATTCACTCGTCCCGGTGCAAAATATACTTTTGTACCATTGATATCACCGTAAACGTCCTGAAATTTCTCCAGTAATTTTTCCTTCATCATTTCTCTCCCTCTTTTTCATTAACTCCATTATAACAAACTCTCCCTATAAACGGTCAATGGATTATTATAAGGTAATGGTGGATTTTTTTATAGTTACGAAATCCGCAAACAAAAAAACCACACATCCGAATTTCTTTCAAATGCATGGCTCTTTCTCTTGTTCCAACTAGGCTTCTTCTGCTTTATCAACTTCTACAATCGCAGACTTCTGCATCGGAATACGACAGTTTTTGTTGCTTCCAAACTCAACGATAACCACTTCGTCTGTCATATCAATGACAACACCGTAAAAACCGCTGGTTGTAAGAATACTGTCACCAACTGCAACTGCATTTACCAATGCCTGATGCTGTTTTTCTTTCTTTTTCTGCGGACGAATCGCAATCAAATAGAATGCGCCGATAATTACCACATAAAGCAAAATAATTCCAATTCCCTGCATGAGTTAACCTCCTAAAATCATTCATCCAAACCGGCTTCCATACGTGCCAGCTTGTTCTTTTTATATTCAGAGAAAGTACCTGTTTCGATAGCTTCCCGAATTTCTTCCATCATTGTATTATAAAAATACAAATTATGCAAGACTAATAATCGCAGACCAAGCATTTCCTTTGCCTTTAAAAGATGCCTGATATACGCCCTGCTGTAATGTCGGCAGGCAGGACATCCACATCCGACCTCAATCGGGCGGTCATCCAGTTCGTATTTTTTATTCTGCAGATTCATCTTGCCATGGTTTGTGTATGCATGTCCATGACGTCCGTTTCTCGCCGGATATACACAGTCAAAGAAATCAACGCCCCGCTCCACACTTTCTAATATATTCTGTGGTGTACCAACCCCCATCAGATAAATGGGCTTATCCTGTGGCAGTTCCGGCACCGTAACATCCAAAATGCGATACATCTGCTCATGCGTTTCACCGACTGCCAAACCACCAATCGCATAACCATCCAAATCCAGTTCGCAGATTGCTCTTGCGTGATTGATACGGATATCTTCAAAAGTTCCGCCCTGGTTAATACCAAAGAGCATCTGCTCCTTATTAATCGTATCCGGAAGTGCATTTAACCGCTCCATCTCTGCCTTACATCGGCGCAGCCACCGCGTCGTTCGGTCAACCGAATTCTGCATATATTCGCGCGTAGCCGGATGCGGCGGACACTCATCAAATGCCATCGCAATCGTTGACGCGAGATTTGACTGAATCTGCATACTTTCCTCCGGTCCCATGAAAATTTTGCGTCCATCAATATGTGAATTAAAATGCACGCCCTCTTCTTTGATTTTTCTAAGTCCGGCTAAGGAAAACACTTGAAATCCACCCGAATCTGTCAAAATCGGCTTGTCCCAATTCATAAACTTATGCAGACCGCCCAATTTTTTTATCACATCATCCCCCGGTCTCACATGCAGATGGTATGTGTTTGACAATTCAACCTGCGTGTGAATATCATGTAAATCCATCGTAGAAACTGCACCCTTAATCGCTGCCACCGTTCCTACATTCATAAACACCGGAGTCTCAATTACGCCGTGCGGTGTCGTGAAACGACCTCTGCGCGCACGCCCATCAGTCGCCAGCAATTCATATTTCTTCATTTACCGTGTCACTCCAAAACCAAGTATTGTAAATTTCTTCGCCTCGTCGCCTTCTTTCATGCGGAATACGACTTCGTGTTTTTTGCTCTCTTTTTCATCAATTAAAATCTGCGGATTACAGTGTGCCCATCCATTATCGAGTGGGTTAATCTGTTTTACCACATTGCCATCAACTAAAATATCAGCCGTACCAAATTCGGACGAACCGGAATCTTTGATGACCGCCACTAAATTTTTACAAGTAATCGTCATCCTAAATTCTGCCCCTGTTACAGAACCGTCATTCATCCAGTTGTCAGCAAACTCCGGTGAACCATTTAAATCCATATCACGCTCTACATACTGGATATCTGTATCTTTTGCATCATACCCATCCTGTACAATCACTGCAAAATCTTCTGCATTTGTGCGGTCAAAGCGAATCAAATCCTTAAACTGTGTGCCATAAACCGGCTCTTTGTCAAGAGAAATATCCTGCTCTGCCATCTCCTCTTTGTCTACCTTTTCAAACAAATTTGCAATGCAGTCTGCCATAATGCGGTGTCCATCATTCGTTGGATGGTAAATATCATAGAAGAACTGTCTCTTTGTAATTACACGATTTTTTTCAAACTGCGGAACAACAGCATCTTTTACACTAACCATCGGCAGTTCATAGCGCTCACCAATTGGCTGCAATCGATTTTGCAGATTCCAGTCATTCATAAATACTGCAAAATTCAATAACACTGCCGGTGCATTTTCAGCCTGAAGAATTTTCATCACAAGACTCTCAAAACTGACACCCTGTGTCTCATCGCCCTCATCATTTACCGCAAATTCAACCACTACCAAATCCGGCGTAATCTCGCCATTTTTCGTAACATCTAAATCATAACGCACCATACCAAGTTCGGATGGAGTTCCACCGACACCGGCCTTTACATAGTGCATATTTTTTCCATCGCAAGGTGAAAACAACTTGCAAAACGCGTCATAAGAACGGTAAGCATAACACATCGTGTTGATTGGCTTTCCGCCGGCTCCCTGTGTAATCGAGCCTCCAATATAAGCAATCGTCACATCCTCGCCGCGTTTACATTTTTCGATTACCTTTTTCAGGCGATAATTGTTTCCTGTCGACACAAGCGAGTTTTCAATCATATCCTGATACTCCGGCGAATCAAAATTAACCGGTGGGTCAACTTGAATTTCCGGCACTTCATAGCCATCATTTACATAAAATTTGACTGTCAAATCCATATTTTTATTTTCTTCCGGAAAAATAAAATTAAAGGAGCCAAAGCAGTCATCATCCTCATTTACCGGGTAGGCATCTACCGGAAGAACCATTTCTTCTCCCGTACATGGAATTGTCGCTTCCATCACAGTTCCTGTCGTGTATTTATCAGTTTTTCCATAACACTGGAACTGAAACTCGACTTCCTTTTCTTTATCTGCCGGGTCTTCCGCCTTGATGCTGACACCAACACTGTGAACCAGTTTGCGGAATGTCTCCATCCTCGGGAGCATATCCAGCAATTCTTCATCAATATCTCCTGATGTAAATTTCACCTGATCTCTTAATCTTCCCTCTAAGTACACATAATCACGAATTATGCCCTCCGGGTCTTTCGAACCGGAAATTGTCTTATCTAAAACAACATATAAACATGGTCTTTTTTCAACCGGATCCTTCGGTGCGGCAGGTCCTCTCATATTCTTACAACTCCTTTTTTCTTAAATCATTTTGAAATGCAAAAGTCCCCTTTTGCACGGCAATCGTTATTATTATAACGCAAAATCGTCAAAAGGGGAACCCCATTATTACAATTCCTGCAACCAAGTCAAACAGCAAATATCCAGCATCAATATTGCCTCCATTATATCTGATATACGAGGCTTATCGTTGTTCCTGCTCTTCAATCAACTGATAATAACACAAATAATTTTTTGCAAATAAAACGCCTGCTAATGCTAATGCACATCCAAGCCCTGAATAAAAAAAGGCAACAAATATATCCGGAAAAATACCAGCAGCCCTTAATCCAATCCCGCCACCCATCATACAAGCCATCATCACATAAGCTTTTTTATCAAAGAAATTCCAAAATGGCCGTTCATCTTCATACCCTATAATTCTTTTCGTATGTTTTTTACTCATTTTCAAAAACATTACCCCAAAAGCAGAAAACACAAGCATTGAAAAAAAGAACAAATACCATTTTGTGTCAATCATTAAATACGATAATATTCCCATCCTGGCAACATTAAATCCTGCCAACAGCCACACAACACCCGCAATTAAAAGAAGTGTTCTCTTTTTTACATAAAATCTATTTTTCATCGTCCCGCTCCTTATATTTTTTTAAACATTCATCTGCATTGGCACAAATCTTATTAAACACCTCTTTGCACATATCTATTTTCTCCTTTGTTACTCCACTAAAAACATTCTTTGCAAATTGTTTTTGTGTCCTTATGCCGGTTTGTACAATTGGTTCTGCCTTATCCAGTAAAGTAATCTTGATATACTTTTTATTACGAATGCTCTGCTCCCTTTGAATAAGCCCTTTACTCTCCAATTTTTTTAGTGAGGTCGACACATGAGATTTGGTCGATTTTCGAATCTTCACTATCTCAGCTGCTGTATTATGCTGCGGATTATTATTCAGAAACATAAGTATATCATATTCCATCTGTGTCAGCTCATACTTCTCGCACACATCCCTTGTAAGCACCTCATAATAATTAGTAAGTGTCTTATGCTGATCCCAAAAAAACATCGTCATACCCCTCGTTGCATTGTTCTATTTAGAACGATTATATGGTATTGTATTCTATTTGTCAACAAAAAATTTCTTTCCATCCGTTTTACTGTTTCCTTGCCCTATTAGCTTATTTTACTTGTCTTAAATGCTGTCACCCGGTCAAGTTTTGCCTGACATTCATAAAAGGCCGGTGACTCATAAATCACATACGTATAAGCTCCGTCAATCGCAATTCCTTCATTCATCGGAGGCATTTTAACGGTCTTTTTCTTTTTGTTTTTCTTAATCGACAGTTTGGTGTAATCCCATGTCGGCTGATACGTTTCTAACTGCGACATAAAACCTCTGCGTCCCTTTTTCGTCTGACAGGAACGCGAAACAACCATCTTCCCCGATGTAGTAAAAGCAACTCCCTGTGTCCGGTTCGGCATAAGAATCCGGTTCGTGTAAGTAAGAGATGGCACTGCGGATTTATTCTGAATGGTATAGCCGTACATATATTTTGAGGAGAATTCGCTGTACGCTGCTGCCCAGATTCGGTTATTGTAATAGGTAACATAAGACATCGTTTCCGGCATTTTTACAACGGAAGCAAACCGGTAAATCTCATAATACGGCCTGCCGGATAAAACTGCCGCCTGAACCTGATTAAACTTAAAACTCTGCAAATTTTTACCGTATGTCACCCAGACATTCTCGCCATCAAAGGTGATGCCACCCACATGCCCGGTATGTGGCAGAACAATGGTCGTAATATACTTTCTTGTTGTTTTGTTCATCACATAAATAACCGATTCCTGTTTTTTCGTGTAATCATATGCAGAAATCAGCAGATAATTTCCGGCAAATGTCACACTCTGAGGAACCATACGTGTCGCATAAAAGCCCCCCACATTTGTTCCAACAAGTCCCGGAATCACATAACTCTTTGCATAAGAAACTCGTTTTTTGAACTCTTTATATTTTTTATAAGCTGCCGATTTTTTAAATGCTTTTTTTGTTTTGAAAAATTTAGCTGTTGTACTCGTCGCTTTTACACTTTTCGAAGCAGTTTTTATACTTTTTACCGTCGAAATGGAACTCATTGTAATCCCGGACACCGTCCGCACTGCTTCAATTTTTACATAGTACTTTGTGTTTTTCTTCAAGCCATCTATGGCACGAATTTTCGACTCGTCTGGCAGCACTTTTACCGCCACTTTATACCCGGAAGTCGATTTTTTCGAATAATAAATATTAAAATAATCTGCTTCGGTTCCTTTGCTCCATTTGACCTTAATCCGCTTATCACCGCCTTTAATTTTTGAAATACTTGGCATCGATGGTGCCGTACCAAACAATACTTCCTTTGACGGTTCGCCCAGATTATCCACATCACCGGCATACGCCACAATTGTAAAATAATAGTTCTTTCCAGCGGAAAGTCCTGTCACATCAAATGTCGTCTCTATCGTATTACCTGCCAAAATACATTCTTTTGAAGTCGATTTACGGTAATAAATCTGATAACCGGTCGCTCCACTGACCGGCTCCCACGCAAGCGTTATCTTTGTCTTTACATTTTTTGTTGCAGTAATTTTTGTCACTTCACCGGGCTGTAAAGCCACAGGCAGTGTTTCAGATTCTTTTCCATAATATCCATTTGCACCGGCACGAATTTTTACATATAAAATCTGTCCTTCTTTTAAATTTGTAAATTCGTAACTGGTTTTTGTTGTGCTTTTTAAGAGAGAAAATCCGCTAGTTTCTTTTGATGATGTATATATTTCATATTCTTGACTTTCCGTTAAATCACTCCATTCAAGAACCGCTTTTTCTTTGGTTGTCTCTTTCCTTTTCAGACCTGTCACCTGTCTTGGAACAACGCGAATCATATACTCTATCACCTTTCCCTGATAAAATAATTCAAGATTCTGCTCTCCTATCTTCATTGTGTCAACCGTTGTCATCTGCTCCGGATGTACAAACTGCTCTGTCGCATCGGAATAGGTAACTTTAAGAACAACATTTTCCTTAGTAAAAGAGCTTTTATAGGAAATCTCCATCTCCGTATCAATGACTTCCATTTTTTCAATTTCTTTGTTTTGATCCGATGATGTACCGCTCTCTGCTGCCAAAATCATTTTTTCATTCGTTCCCATTCCTGCAAGCAATCCAATTACAAGAATAAGTGCTGCTATCTTACGTTTCATTATGTACAGTCTCCTGTTTTTATCTGTCACATACTTTTTTATATGCCATTTCTAATATGCCACTCACTATAGCCGACAGATTTGTCACAAAAAAGACAGTCAGATTTTTATTAATTATATTCCCATAGACTCCTCATAAATAGGATATTTTTTCTTATCAGACTCTGTTATTTTGCGAATCACTTTACAAGGATTGCCAGCTGCAATCACACCATCCGGAATATTTTTATTCACAACACTTCCGGCACCAATAATCGTATCGTTCCCAATCGTTACTCCCGCAGTACCGATACATTGGTTCCAATCCATACATTGTCTCCTACCGTAATTGGTAAAGCAATTTCCAATCCCTGGCTTCTCTGCTTGCTGTCTATCGCATGCCCTGCCGTAGAAAAATCAAATCCATAATCACAATAAAAAGGTGCAGTGATAACCGA
>CAKRGF010000036.1 GCA_934322085.1 uncultured Eubacterium sp. | reverse complement strand
GTACCATGCCCTTTAACCTCCATCATTTGATATGTTCTATTATAAAGGAAAAAAACAAAAAAAGTAAATGACAAATGTCACAATTCAAAAATGATGGATGGCACTTTTTACGGCTGGCATAAAATGATACAATGTGTTTAACATCACAAAGAGGAGGGATAAGGATGGCTGTTGTTATTCAAATTGAAAATTTAGTGAAACGATATAAGGAACTAGTAGCATTAGACCATTTGAATCTGGAAGTGGAAGAAGGAGAAATCTTTGGTTTGCTTGGACCAAATGGTTCCGGTAAATCAACAACGATTAACTGTATCCTCGCACTGCTTAAATACGATAAGGGAACAGTAAAGGTATTTGGCAGAGAAATGAAGCCGGATTCGTATGATATCAAAAAAGAGATTGGTGTTGTTATGCAGGATGTTGCCGTGTTTGATGAACTGACAGTTTATGAAAATGTAGATTATTTTTGCGGTTTGTATATCAGAGACAAGGAACTCCGCAAGCAGTATGTAGAAGATGCAATTGCCTTTGTCGGTCTTGATGAATTTCGCAAATTTTATCCAAAGAAATTGTCAGGAGGTCTTTTGCGCCGGTTAAACATTGCCTGTGGAATTGCCCATAAACCAAAACTCATTTTCTTTGATGAGCCAACGGTGGCAGTTGATCCGCAGAGCCGGAACAAAATTTTAGAGGGTATCCAGAAATTAAATGAGGAGGGGGCAACGATTGTTTACACCACTCATTATATGGAAGAGGCAGAGCAGATTTGTACCCGGATTGCCATTATGGACAAGGGACAGCAGATTGCCATTGGAACGAAAGATGAACTGAAAAAAATGATTAAAAATACGGAGACAGTTTCGATTGAGATTCCGGAACTTCAGGAAGAAAATTTAGAGGCACTCGGAAGTATGGAGCATGTGTACAAAACGGAATATAATGAAGGAAAACTTACGTTAAACTTCAGTGGCGGTACACATAACCTGATTCACGTACTCGATTATCTCAAAGATAAAAACCTTGTGTTTGGCAGGGTATATTCGGAACTGCCAACATTAAATGATGTATTCTTAGAAATTACCGGAAAAGAACTTCGGGATGTGTGAGAGGAGGAGATTTCATGTTTTTTCGTGAATTTAAGTATATGCTTCTTAGTTCATTGAGAAGCAGAGAACTCATTTTTTGGACGCTGCTATTTCCTTTTGCACTGACCACATTTATGTATATGGCATTTGGAGATATCTTTGACCGGACAGAAAAGTTTGAGCCGGTTCCGGTTGCGATTGTGAAAGAGCAGGATAACATGACACTTACAGCGATGTTAAATGCTGTGTCGGCAGAGGGAGACAACAAGCTTCTTATTACGACCTATACCGGAGAAAAGGAAGCAAAAAAACTGTTGGAAGAAGATCAGGTAAAGGGCATCATTTACATGGGAAATAAGCTTTCTCTCACGGTGAAAGAAAGCGGCATGGATGAGACGATGCTGCAAAGCGTTTTAAAACAATTTGCCAAATATGAAACATTGATTCAGGATACGGCACAAAAACATCCGGACAAAATAGAGCAGGCGGTAAAACCGATGCAGCAGGAAATATCGTATTTTACAAAGGAGGAAAATACGAGGGGAAATCAGGATAATGTAGTCAATTATTTTTATGCGATTTTTGCGATGACCTGTTTGTTTGCATCCTTTTCCGGCTGTGCAGCAATTCTTCAGATGCAGGCGAATCTTACACCGCTTGGACAGAGGCGCAATGTATGCGGAATGAAAAAAAGTACAATGTTTGTAGCTGATTTTGCTGCGACAGAGCTGGTTCAGTTTGTATTAGCGTGCGCCCTTCTTATTTACATGCGTTTTGTTCTGAATTTGCAGATTGGCGAGCGTTATGCGGCAATCGTGTTACTTTTGTTTGTGGGGACCAGTTTTGGTATTGTGTTCGGTATGCTGATTGGAAGTATTGCGCATCTATCACAGGGCGGAAAAATCGGAGTCTTAGTCAGCAGTAATTTAGTATTGTGTGCCATGAGTGATTTGATGATTTCCGGAATCAAGGGTGTCATTGAAAAAACAGCGCCAATTGTTAATGATATCAGTCCGGCAGCGTTAATCACGGATGCATTTTACGCGTTAAACGTCTATGACACATATGAGCGCTTTTTTGTAGATGTATTGTCACTGGCAGGATTAACCGTGCTTCTTGGCGGTATTTGTATCTGGCGTGTAAGGAGGAATCGTTATGCAAGTATATAAACTATTTTTTCAAGTGCTGCGCAAGCAAAAAGGGCAGATTATTATGTACTTAGTTATCTTTTTGTCGGTAGCATTAGCGGCTGCTTCACAGGGGGAAAAGACAGGAGAAGCAACATTTTCACCAACTACGTATAAATTTGCTGTGATGGATTCAGATAATTCGGAAATCAGCCGGGCGCTTATCGCTTATTTGGAGCAGGGAAATGAAAAAGTCCATATCGAGGATAAAAAAGAAGTCATTCAGGATGAGATTTACAACCGGAGCATATCGTGTGTCCTTCGGATTCCAAGCGGATTTTTTGAATCCTATCTGAGTGGCAGCGAGAATAAAAAAATGGAAGTTATCGGTGTTCCGGGAACCATTTACAAGGAATCCTTTGAGCAGATGATTACACAATATATGAATCTGGTAAGAGGATATATTGGCGGCGGATTTTCTGTGAAGGAGGCACTTGCAAAAGCGGGAAAGGCAGATGAGAAAACGGTTGATGTGAACGTATTGGAAACAGGAGGAAAAACGACACACAGCTTTGTGTATTATTTCTTTGCGTATGTTCCGTACATTCTTTTGTGCTTGTGTATTGTAGGAATATCACCGGTTTTGGTAGTTCTTCACAAACCGCAGATTCGAGAACGGATTCAGTGCTCCGCATACTCGTTTGCTAAAACAAACCGTGAAACCATTTTAGGTACTTTATCGGCAGGATTGTTGTTTGGAATTTTATATCTTGTGTGTGCCGTGATTGGGGCAAGGGAAAGGGTGTTTACCGTGCAGGGCGGATTACACTGCTTAAACCTCCTCGCATTTTTGATGGTGGCACTTGGTATTGTATTTTTAATTGGTCAGGTTATGAAAAAGGCGGAGACTGTCAGTATGGTATCAAATGTCATTGCATTGGGAATGAGTTTTCTGTCCGGCGTATTTGTGCCAATTGAATTTCTAGGAGATGGAATTATAAAAATTGCTCATTTTCTTCCGGCCTACTGGTATATCATGGGAGCACGGCTGATTGACAGTGGAAATTATCAAAGTTCACTGGGCTTACTGTGGAGATACATGGGAATTGAAGTGTTATTTGCAGCCTGTTTTGTCTGCCTCGGACTTGCTTTAGCAAGAGCGAAACGGCAGTCAAAACAGACAGCATAATTATAAATTGTAATAACGGGCGTAAATGCCGTTTTTTGCAAGTAAAGTTTCGTGTGTACCGCGCTCGGCGATGCCATCTTCTGTGATGACAATGATTTCGTCGGAACGTTTGATGGTTGAGAGACGGTGGGCGATGGTGATGGTTGTACGGTTTTTCGCCAGCTCTTCCAGACTTTTCTGGATGTAGCGTTCGCTCTCGTTATCTAAGGCACTTGTAGCTTCGTCCAAAATAAGAATCGGTGGATTCTTTAAGAAGACGCGGGCAATGCTGATTCGCTGTTTCTGACCGCCGGATAAGCGGGTGCCTTTTTCACCAACATAGGTATCATATTGTTTTGGAAGCTGCATGATGAAGTCATCCATATTGGCTCGTCTGGCAGCTTCTTTGATTTCTTCATCGGTTGCATCCGGCTTTCCGTAAGCAATATTTTCCCGGATGGTTCCGTCAAATAAATAGACGTCCTGCTGTACCATTCCGATTTGGTTTCGCAGACTTTTGAGTGTGAGATCACGCACATCTTTGCCATCAATTGTAACTTTTCCCGCTGTCACATCGTAAAAACGAGGCAGCAGGGAGCAGATTGTTGTTTTGCCGCCGCCGGAAGGACCGACAAGCGCAACGGATTTTCCGGCAGGAATGTGAATGGACACCTGCGAGAGCACGGTTTTATTATCGTCACTGTAGTGGAAAGAAACGTTGTCATAACAAACGTCACCCTTTACATTTTCTAAATCAATGGCACCTTCTTTATCCTGAATTTCCGGCTCGGTTTCAACGACTTCGAGATAGCGGCGGAACCCAGAAAGACCTTTTTGCAGCATTTCAACAAGTTCGACAAGAATTTGAATCGGACTGATAAAAATACCAATGTAAAGAGCATACATCGCAAGGTCAGCCGCCTGCATTTGTCCCATGGCAATCAGATAGCCGCCGTAAATTAATGTTGTGAGATACATCATTCCCTGAAAAAACAGGTTAGAACTCATAAAAGTTCCCATGCATCGGTAATTATCTTTTTTGGAATCTAAGAACGCCTCGTTACTGTGATTAAATTTGTGCAGTTCCGTGTCCTCATTGGCGAAGGACTGAACGACACGGATGCCGGAGAGCGTATCCTGCAGACTGGCATTGATGTCACCAATGCGGATTCGGTTTTCCAAAAAGGTCTGCTGCATTTTTTTGTTCTGCCGAATGGAAAATAAAATCATGAGAATGACGAGCAGCAAAAGCGGCAGGGCGAGTTTCTGGTTAATCAAAAACAAAAATACAAATGAGCCGATAATTTTTACTAAGGAAATAAACAAGTTTTCCGGTCCATGGTGGGCAAGCTCGGAAATGTCAAACAAATCGCTGACTAGTTTACTCATCATCTGACCGGAGTTATGCGTACTATAATAGGAAAAGGACAGTTTTTCATAGTGTTCAAAAAGCTGTTTTCGCATATCGCGTTCCATTTTCGCACCCATAATATGCCCCTGACAGGTCACGTAGTATTTGCACAGGCTTTGTATGGTATACATCATAAGCAAAATGAGAAAGAGCCATGGCAGTGCTCCTAAAATCGCGCTTTTGTTCCCGGTAAAAAGTGTTTTTGTGAGACTACGCAAAAGCTGTGGATAGGCTAAATCGACCACGCTGATAACGGCAGCGCAGAATAAATCAAAATAAAAGACGGCGCGGTAAGGCCGGTAATAAGAAATAAATTTCTTTAATGTATTCATAAATAATGCCTCCAATTCTTGTTTTCCATGCCTTATCCTAGCACAAGAAAAGAAATTTTTCAATTTTTACATAAATTTTACATAACGTCTATTTCAATTTTACTTTGATACGTTATTGTAAATACTGGTAGAAAGAAATGAAAAAAGATGGAGGTATGAAAAATGTACACAGAATTTTTGCTGCAGGCATTGTCATTGATTGGCGGCCTTGCGTTCTTCCTTTACGGTATGAATGTGATGGGAGACGGACTGACAAGATTATCCGGGGGAAGATTAGAGCGGATTTTGGAGAAATTGACGGATAACCGCATTAAGGCAGTTTTACTTGGCGCCGGTGTTACGGCAGTGATTCAGAGCTCATCTGCGACAACGGTAACGGTTGTCGGTTTTGTAAATTCAGGAATCATGAAATTAAATCAGGCGATTGGTGTAATTATGGGTGCCAATATTGGTACTACGGTGACTTCATGGATTCTGAGTCTGACGGGAATTGAGGGAAACAACTTACTGGTTACTTTATTAAAACCAACATCGTTTACTCCAATTCTTGCAATTATTGGAATCTTCTTGATTATGGCATCCAAACAGGAAAAACGTAAGGACATCGGAGCAATTATGATTGGTTTTGCCATCCTTATGTTTGGTATGGACACGATGAGCGCCGCTGTACAGCCCCTTGCTGATGTACCACAGTTTACACATGTTTTAACGATGTTTTCCAATCCGATTTTAGGAATGCTGGCAGGTGCAATTCTTACTGCAATTATTCAGAGTTCTTCCGCATCGGTTGGTATTTTGCAGGCACTTTGTCTGACCGGAAGTGTTCCTTATGCGACAGCAATACCGATTATTATGGGACAAAATATCGGTACTTGTGTGACGGCACTTTTGTCATCAATCGGTGCCGGCAAAAATGCGAAGCGTGCTGCACTTGTTCATTTATATTTTAATGTCATTGGTACAACGGTATTTATGATTGTATTTTACTCCCTGTATGCATTCATTGATTTCCCGTTTATGCACGATGCAGCAGGAGTGGCAGGAATTGCCGTGATTCACAGTTTGTTTAACATTGGGGCAACGATTCTTTTGTTCCCATTTGCTAATATGCTTGAAAAACTGGCAACTCTTACAATTCGAGAGGATGAGGAGGAGACAACATCGGAATTTGCACGTTTGGATTCCCGTTTCTTAGATAGTCCGGCACTTGCTCTTGAGCAGTGTGAGCGCTCAGCAAATGAGATGGCTTATCTTACTTTGGAAAATGTGACGCTTGCCTTAGAAGGTATCCATGATTACTCGGAAGAAAAGCGTAATCAGGTAATTGAAATGGAAGAAAAGATTGACCGTTACGAAGAGGAAATAGGTGAATATCTGCGTCAGATTGCAAACCGCAACGTGATTGTAGAAGAGTATGCGAAATGGAATTTACTTGTGTATTGTATCCGTGATTTGGAGCGTATCTCTGACCATACGATAAACATTATGAGCGAAGCAGCAAAAATTTCAAAAAGCAAAGCCGTATGGCCGAAGAAATTAAGGGAGGAAATGAATTTCTATGCAGAGCAGGTGCATGATATTGTAAGCACAACGGTTTCTGCCTTTATAAAAGACGATGGTACGCTTGCCAATGTAATTGAAGAAAAAGAAACACAGATTGATGATATTAACAAACGCATAAAGAAGCAGAATTTGAAGCGGGTAAAAAAAGAAAAAACATCGCCGGAAATTGGAATTTATGTCAATGAACTTGCTATTAATTATGAGAGAATGGCAGACCATTGTGAAAACATTGCCATGAGCTTAGTGGGTGAGCAGGAAAATGAGGCAGGAGGTGTTCCGGAATGATTTGTGTTGTAGAGGATGATCCGAATATCCGGGAAATTGAAGTGTATGCAATGAAGGACTGTCATATGGAGACGAAAGAAGCGTCGTGCGCCAAAGAGTTTTGGAAATTGTGTGAAAATGAAGTTCCGGAACTCGTTCTTCTAGACATTATGCTTCCGGATGAGGATGGTATTTCGATTGTCAAAAAAATGCGGGAAGATGCAAGGCTTTCGGATGTTCCTGTGATTCTTGTGACCGCCAAGGGCACGGAAATTGATAAGGTAAGAGGCTTAGATGCAGGAGCCGACGACTATATTGCAAAACCATTTGGTATTTTGGAAATGATTTCCCGCGTGAAGGCCGTACTGCGCCGCAGCAAAACGCAGGAGGCGTCTGCCGAAGAATTATCAGCGGGAAACATTCGGATGAATGTGGAGAAACACCGTGTTTATGTGGATGATGAACTTATTGAACTGACATATAAAGAGTTCGAACTGCTCCGGGTATTTTTGAGTAACGCCGGAAATGTTATGCCAAGAAATCTTTTGATGGACCGTGTGTGGGGAACAACCTTTGAGGGCGAATCCCGCACACTGGATATGCATATCAAAACATTACGCAAGAAATTGGGAGAGGCGGGAGAACGGGTACATACCGTTAGGAATGTGGGATATCGCCTGGAGTAGGTTTTTGTTGGTGATTTTTCTTTTCTGATATTTTGCATAAAAAAAGTTTGCATCTCATGGGCGCTTTCGCTGGACGAACGCACAGGGGTATCGACATGCATAAAACGCATTGTCTGATACCCGCGTGTTCGTACCCATGAGATACAAATCTTTTTTTGTGTAAAATAAGAAAAAGAAAAGTGCACCAATTAAAACGAACCGACGCTTTTTGGTGCTTTTTGGTATAATGTAGGGCAGAGTTTTTCATAATAGGTAAGAATAGTTACTGATTTTTTTGATTTGCAGTAATTTGGTTCAAAAAGTTTTACGACACATGGGTACAACTACGCGGGTATCAGACAATGCGTTTTGTGCATGTCGATACCTCTGCGTAGTTGTCTGAGCGGGAGCGCCCATGTGACGGAAACTTTTTGAACCAAATTACGGAATTAAAAAAATTATTAACATTTTTTCTTAATTACCCCCTTGTTTTTTGCACAAAAAATAGTATGATTAGAAGAGAATAATATTTAGGAGGAAACGTGTAGTATGTTTGGCAAGTTGATTAATATCTTGAAAGAAAATCCGAAGAAGATTGTTTTTACAGAAGGCAGTGATCCACGTATTCTGGAAGCGGCATCCCGTCTTTTGGCAAGTACTTTTCTTTCACCAATTCTGGTTGGTAACAAAGATGAAATTGCAAAGGCAGCAGAGGAGAGCGCATTTAACATTCGTGGAGCTGAAGTTATAGACCCGATGGAGTATGAAGACATTGATGAGATGGCAGAGTGCCTGTATGAACTTCGTAAAAATAAAGGTATGACATTAGAGAAAGCAAAAGCAACCTGTCAGCAGGCAAATTATTTTGGTACGATGCTTGTGAAAATGGGTAAAGCAGATGCTCTGCTTGGTGGTGCGACCTATTCCACAGCGGATACGGTTCGTCCGGCATTACAGATTATTAAGACAAAACCTGGTAAAAATATTGTAGCATCCTGCTTTATTTTGGTTCGTGAGTCTGCTACCGGTGGAAACACAGTACTTGCGATGGGTGATTGTGCGATTAACATTAAGCCAAATGAGGACGAGTTAGCAGAAATCGCAATTGATTGTGCAGAGTGTGCTAAGATTTTCGGAATTGACCCGAAAATTGCGTTCTTAAGTTATTCAACATATGGTTCAGGTGCCGGCGAGGATGTGGACAAGATGAGAAATGCTGCACAGAAAGCAAAAGATCTTGCACCGGACCTTTTGATTGCCGGAGAAATGCAGTTTGATGCAGCAGTATCACCACGAGTTGCCCGTACAAAATGTCCGGGAGACCCGGTTGCCGGTTCTGCAAATACCTTTATTTTCCCTGATATCAATGCAGGAAATATTGGTTACAAAATTGCACAGCGCCTTGGCGGTTTTGATGCATACGGACCAATTATGCTTGGTCTGAATGCCCCAATTAACGATTTGTCACGTGGATGTAATGCATCGGAAGTATATTCGATGGCAATCGTTACGGCTGCATTAGCTTAGTGGAGAGTTTTCATGGGAAAAAGACAACACAAAAAAAGAAGGAAACAGTCACCTGCCGAACTGGCAGGTGACTATGAAATTTATCACATTGGTGTATTAGATGGAATCCGGGCAATTGCAATTTTTTTAGTTGCATGGTATCATATCTGGCAGCAGTCATGGTTACAGCCGATTACGGAACATGTTGATTTAGACTGGCTGGTGAGAAACGGAAGTATTTTAGTAGATATGATGATATTGCTTTCGGGTTTTTGTCTTTTTTTACCATATGCCCGTGATATGGTTTATGGAGAAAAAACAGATACGGTTTCAGGGTTTTACATAAAGAGAGTAGCGCGTATTGTGCCATCGTATTACTTGTCGGTATTAATTGTGCTATTTGCCTTTGCCATTCCGCTTTCGGAATATGGCGGGGATACTTCCTTTATGGTAAAAGATATTGTTACGCATTTTACATTTACCAATAATTTATTTGGGGATGTCATCTGTGCAACTCATTTGAATGGTGTCTTGTGGACGGTGGCCGTGGAAATGCAGTTGTATCTGATTTTTCCACTGCTTGTTTGGCTGTTTCGCAAATGCCCGGTGGGAACGTATCTTGGAATGACGGCAATTGGTGTGGGAAGTGCATGGTATTTTAGCAGCCGGTTTTATTCGATTGACCAGAATTTAGTGGTGAATCAGACGCTTACGTTCTTCTCCGTTTTTGCCAATGGTATGATGGCAGCATGGCTGTATATGAAATATACGAAAATGAGGAAAAAACAAACACTGGCAGAAGGGATTGCCGGGATCGTGATGGCAATTGGTGCAGTCATGTTCTTTTATCAGATGTGCATGGTGCGCTCGACAAGCGGCAGGGAAACGCAGTGGCAGTTAGATAACCGTTTTCTGTTGTCTCTTGTGTTTGTTCTGTTTGTGCTTGGAATGATTCTTTCCCACAAATATTTTCGTAAAATTCTTGACAACCGTGTGATGAAATTTTTGGCAGGAATTTCATTTCAGTTTTATATCTGCCATCAGTACATTGCCGTAAAATTAAAGGAGTTTCGGATTCCAAACTGGTCAGGAGAGGAATTGCCAAATATGACAGGAAATGTTAAATGGCAGTGGCAGTATACTATTTTGTGTATTGTGCTTTCTCTGGCGGTGGCAATTGCCATGACGTATTTGGTCGAACTTCCGGCGGCGAAAGTAATTAAAAAATGGTATCAGAAGAAAAGAGAGAAAAAGGAGATAAAAAATGAAAAGAAATAAGGTAATGGCACTAATCCTTTGTTTTTGCCTGATGTTGTCGGTGACAGCATGTGGCAGTGATGGTGCAAAAAATGAGACAAGTTCAAATAAAGCGGCTTCTGGACAGGCGGCAGAAAATCAAAAAGTTAGTGATGTGGATGGTCCGGCTCTGAAAGATTTGTATGCGAAGTATTTTATGATGGGAGCAGCCATCAATGGAAGCGACAAGAGTACAGCGGCAATCCATCATGAGGGCATGGCAAATATTTTGAAAAAACATTTTAATTCGACAACATTAAGTAATTTGATGAAGCCTTGTTATTTATTGGATGAAAAAGCATGTGCAAAAGAAGGAAAAAAAGATGCCAATGCAACAGATGTTTCACTGAACTTTGATTCCTGTAAGGAAAGCCTTGATTTTTGTAAAGAAAATGGTATTAAAATGCGTGGACATACGCTTGTGTGGCATAACCAGACACCAGAGTGGTTCTTTAAGAAGAATTACGATGCGAAGAAGGGCTATGTAAGCAAAAAAGTAATGGCAAAACGCATGGAAAATTATATTAAAGGTGTTTTGCAGTATTGCCAGAAAAATTATCCGGGTGTTGTTTATTGCTTTGATGTTGTAAATGAGTGTGTGGATGATGGTG
The DNA here is from genome assembly GCA_934322085.1 of uncultured Eubacterium sp. Classification (GTDB taxonomy): domain Bacteria; phylum Bacillota; class Clostridia; order Lachnospirales; family Lachnospiraceae; genus Eubacterium_F. The sequence goes on along the minus strand of CAKRGF010000036.1, from coordinate 13,413 downwards.
CAGGTGATACATCCGTTAATTGGAACTGCAGAACCACATTTAACGGTGGAGATAATTTCTGGTATGCTACGATGGGCACTGATTATGTAGAAAAAGCATTTACTTACGCAAGAAAATATGCAGCTAAAGATGTAAAGCTGATTTACAATGATTACAATGTTTATATGCCGGCAAAAGAAGAGAGTATTTATAATCTTGTAAAAGGGTTGAAAAAGAAAAAGCTGATTGATGGAATCGGATTGCAGCCGACGGTTGATTTAAATATGCCGAATGAGTTAAAGGGAGATTCCTATGGTAGTTTTGAAAACTGTCTGAAAAAATATGCTGAGCTGGATTTAGATATTCAGATTACAGAATTGAGTTTTCAGATTGACGAAGAGAATGGAAAGCGGAATGAAAAAACTTTAAAACGACAGGCAGACCGGTATCAGGAAATGTTTGAACTGTTGAAAAAAATGGATACAGCCAGTGGCGGACCATGTAATATTACGAGTGTGACGGTGTTTGGTATCTGTGATGATTATCCGTTGTATGATGATTTAGTACAGTGTTTGTACCTTTGGGATAAGAATGCAAAACCTAAGGAATCGTTCTATCGTGTGCGGGAAGTAGGCGAATCAAAATAGAAATGATTGTCCAGTGTTAGGTTAGAATAGTACATGGTAAAAGATGAATTACTGATATACAATAGGGAAAAAGAGGTTGATGGAGGTAAGTATGAAATCAGTAATTAAAGCAGAAAAAGAAAAACAAATCAGTGCGATTGACAAACGATTGTACAGCTCATTTATTGAGCATTTGGGAAGAGCCGTTTATCATGGTATCTACGAGCCGGGACATGAGACTGCCGATGATATGGGATTTCGTCAGGATGTTCTTAAGGTTATCCGCGAGATGAATATCCCGATGGTTCGTTATCCGGGTGGTAACTTTGTATCGGGTTATCATTGGGAAGATGGAACCGGACCAAAAGAAAAGCGTCCGAAGAAAATGGAGCTTGCCTGGAGTTCTGTGGAGACAAATGAGGTTGGAATCGATGAATTTCAGGAATGGGCAAAACGTGTTGGAACCGATATTATGATGGCAGTAAATCTTGGAACACGTGGACCGGAAGAAGCCGGTAATGTTGTAGAATACTGTAACTCGGTAACCGATACTTATTATGCCAATATGCGCCGCGCGAATGGTTTTGAAAAGCCTTTTGGTATTCATACCTGGTGTCTAGGCAATGAGATGGATGGTCCTTGGCAGATTGGACATAAAACAGCGACTGAATACGCACGTACTGCATGTGAAGCAGCAAAAATCATGAAATGGATCGATGACTCCATTGAGCTGGTTGCCTGCGGAAGTTCCCACCAGAACATGCCGACATTTGGTGAATGGGAAGAAACGGTACTTCGCGAGGCATACGACCACATTGATTATTTGTCGATGCATGAGTACTACGGAAATCCGGATGATGATACAAAGAAGTATTTAAGCTGCTCGATGGACATGGACGATTTTATAAAAAAAGTCGGAGCTATCTGCGATAGGATTAAGAAAGAAAAGGAAAGCGATAAAGATATTTACCTTTCTTTCGATGAGTGGAACATCTGGTTCCATTCACAGGAGCAGGATAAAAAACAGGAGAGATGGCAGATTGCGCCACCACTGTTAGAGGATATTTATACGATGGAAGATGCGTTAGCAGTCGGCTGTCTTTTGAACACGCTGATTAATAATTCGGACCGTGTAAAAATTGCCTGTCTGGCACAGCTTGTCAATGTAATTGCACCGATTATGACAGTAAATGGCGGTAAAATGTGGCTTCAGACGATTTTCTATCCATTTATGTATGCCTGCCGTTACGGACAGGGTGTTGCCTTGAAGGCAGATGTTGAGTGTGGTACTTATGCAGCCGGCAAGCGTGATGCGATTCCGTATGTGGACAGCTCTGTTGTCTGGAATGAAGAGAAGAAAGAACTGACCGTATTTGCCGTGAACCGTAATATGGATGAAACAGCAGAGGTTTCTCTTGACTTCGAGGGCTTTGGCGAACTGACACTGGCAGAGCATATGGTACTTAACAATGACGATATGAAAGCAGTAAACTCACCGGAAAATCCTGAAAATGTGGTTCCGAAAAAAGGAACAGGTGTCAAAGATGGTGTCGTTATTTTAGAGCCTCATTCATACAATATAGTTCGATTCTATACCAAGTGATAGATATTTAGTATAAGGCTATGGCTGGAAATTAAGAAAGTGCGCTTTTCAGGCGCACTTTTTTATGTTATACTAATGTCTCGAAAGCGAGGAAAAAAGACATGATTAAAGATTTATTTCATACAAACCGGCCGACCTATTCTTTGGAAGTATTTCCACCGAAAAAGGACGCCGATGTATCCGTTATTTATGACGCACTAGATGAGTTTAAAACACTTCACCCAAGTTTTATCAGTGTGACTTACGGAGCTGGCGGCAACACGGCAGAAAACACCTTTGCCATAGCTTCTTATATTCAGAATCAGTGTGGAATTGAGGCACTTACCCATTTGACCTGTGCAGCCATTCCGGACCGTTTATTCTTGAAAAATTTCCTGACGAATTTGTACCGCAACGGGATTCACAATCTGTTAGCACTGCGCGGCGATAAACCGCAGTGGATGAGCGATGAGCAGTTTGACGCCCGCTTTTATGACCATGCTTCGGATTTGGTTACCGATGTAAAAGAGATGTTTGAGTTCAGTGTGGCAGGAGCGTGCTATCCGGAAGTACATCAGGAAGCAGCAAGCCTTTCGGAAGACATTGCAAACTTGAAAATTAAAGTAGAAAAAGGTGTAGACTTTTTGATTACACAGTTGTTTTACGATAATGAAACATTTTTCCATTTCTTGGACGAGGCACGTAATGCTGGAATCACAGTACCGATTCTTCCGGGTTTAATGCCGATTACATCCGCCGGACAGGTCAAAAACATCATCGGAATGTCAGGCACCAAAATACCAAAAGAATTAGCAGATGCCATTGAGAAATATAAAGATAATCCGGCTGACTTGAAAAAAGCCGGATTAGATTACTCCAAACGTCAGATGGAGAATCTGCTTGCGCATGGCGTAGACGGAATCCATTTGTACTCTATGAATAAAGTAGAAATTGCCAGAGCGATTTATGAATAAGAGAGTATTGCGGGGATATTTATAGACATATTTAGTTTCCGTAATTTAACAAAAAAAGATGGATGGAGAGTGGGCACTCCCGTTTGTTGAACTGCGTAGCAGCAGGGACACTGAAAATACCAGTGTCTCCTGCTGACGCGTTCAAACCCACTCTCCATTCATCTTTTTTTGTTAAATTACTGGAATCCTGAAATGTCTGCAAATATCGACCGCAAAAACACTATAACTAAATAGTGGAAGGTTAAATGCAGCGCAAAACAAATGGATGGAATCTTTGATGAGAGGTTCTTAATTTCTGATAATTTCTCCTAAAATAAATTAGTATTGATTGTGCTGCAAACACGTGGGTATGAGACATGTGTAGTTTACATGTCGATACCCTTACGCGTTTGCTAAGCGGGAGCGGCACAAGAGATACCAATTTATTTAGGAGAAAAAATTATGAAATTAAAAAACTAACTCATACAAAGTTCCCTCTTTAAGTACTTCACCACAAGAAAATATGCCGGAATCAAAAACACATCTGCCAATATCCAGGCGATTGGGCTTGCCAGGCAGGCGGCGGTGAAGCCGAATACCGGAACAAAATAGAATCCGACAATACTTCTGGCAGCCATTTCACACACACCGGCTAAAATCGCCAATTTTCCGAATCCCAAGCCCTGAATTGTAAAACGGACAATGTTTACAAGTGCTAAGGGGAAATAGAAAATGCAGTTCCAGCGAAGAAATGCAGCAATCATTTCGATTAACCGGGTTTCTGTGCCGTCGACAAACAAAAGTGCTAAATACTGTCCGGTAAACAAAAGGGCAGCACAGGCAATCACAGAATAAACAAGAGCTAACCCGCTGCATGCGAAAATTCCCTTGTCTACACGGTCAAGTTTCTGGGCACCTAAGTTTTGTCCGGCGTAGGTAGACATTGTGGAACCCATTGCGTCAAATGGACAGCAGAAGAACATAGCAAGCTTTCCGCCGGAGGCAACGGCTGCAACTGCAGTGGAACCAAGACGATTTACGGCAGTCTGTAGAACGACACTGCCGATTGCTGTAATCGAATACTGAAGTCCCATAGGAATTCCCATACCACAGAGTCGGGCAATGCAGTTTCCGTTTAGTTTCCATTCATCCTTTGAAATTTTCAAAATTGTATATTTCTTTTTCATATAAATCAAACATAAAATACCAGAAATTCCCTGCGCAGTAACGGTAGCCCATGCAGCTCCTGCGACACCCATTTGTAAAATTAAAATTGCACCAAGGTCAAAAAGGATATTTAAGACCGAGGACAGAATCAGGAAAATGAGCGGGGTTTTGCTATCACCAAGTGCTCTCATAATGCCAGAGAGAAGGTTATATAAATAGGTGACAGGAATTCCTAAAAATATCACAAAGATATAGCGGTAGGAACTATCTAAAATGTTTGCTGGAGTATCCATCCAAATTAAAATCTGACGGCACAAAATACAGACAACAACGGTCATGACGGCTGCAAAAATAACAGAGAGCCAGACGCTGTTTGCTACAAAGCGGCGAAGGCCGCTTTCATCTTTTGCGCCAAATTTCTGTGCAACTGGGATGGAAAAACCATTGCATACGCCCATACAGAATCCGAGAATTAAAAAGTTTACGGAACCTGTAGCACCAACTGCCGCCAAATCGTTGGGGCCTAAAAACTTTCCGACAATGGCGGTGTCCACTAAGTTATAAAATTGTTGGAATAACATTCCAAATAAAAGAGGAAAGAAAAATTTCAGTATCAGTGAAATTGGTCTTCCCTCTGTCATATCCTGCATTGAACGAGTCCCTTTCATACTGAATATACCTCACTTTTTTGTAAATTTCGAATTTCTAATATACTCGCTTCAAGGGCAATCGTCAATGTATTATCTATTAATTTTTCATGTTTATTTCATTATAAAACATTCAAAAAATGGGTGCGGTTTTATTAACGTCCGCAACATTGTTTATATTTTTTGCCGGAACCACATGGACATGGGTCATTTCTGCCGACCTTACGGTTTTCATTATGGATGGTACCGGAATTTTTCTGCTTTTTGTAAAGCTCTTTACGTTTCTCCTCTGGCAGAATATCGTTCCACTGTGGAAGGGTGTAAAGCCATTCTGCTTTACATTCTACCATGTTGTAGTACAATTTCTCTAAATCGATGTCAAGTTTGACCTTGGTATCTTTTTCCATTTCATCGATTGGGTTCGTTTCTTTCAAGCTGTCATTAATACCATCTAAAAAACCAACCATCATCGAAAGCGGTACTTCATAGCGGTCTGCTAATTCCTGTACGGTGCCTTCTACAACTTCTGATGGGTTTACTAACAATTTTTCATAGATACCTTTTTCCAAAGTGAAATAGTTCTCCCACAATTTTTGTCCTTCTTTTGAATTCTGCATTTCTTCGCTGTAGGCATATTCACGCCATTCCTGTAATAAAGCCATGCTAATTTCCTCCTAATATAAATAGTACGTTACTGACTATAACATATTTTTTGTGAAAAATCAAAAAAATAAGTATAAGTTTCTAAAAAGCGGCAACAATAGTAGTACTGGCAAATCGAGGTCGATTCCCCCTCTGCCTTGATTTGCTGTATTCAGCGGATAAAGCGTTGAATACTTATCCTCCCCTTATAATCTCCCTGCCTTTAGTGGCGGGGAGATTTTTTCTGCTTTTCCAATTTGCCTGCTACATATTTCATAATTGCCGGATTGTCTTCCGGCATCTGGCAGCCGACAATGTAAATGCCATTGTTGTTGGAACTTCTGAGAATACGACCCTCCAAAGTGTTCTCTGATGTTAATTCAAAGTTTTCAATTTCAAGGCGGATTTTTTGACCTTTGCAGTCAGCGAAAAATTCATTGCCGGATACAAAAGCAAAACCATTGGCACTGATATTTTCCATTTTACCCATATAACTTTCGCCGGTTTCCAGTACGGTGATCTGACAGAAATTATACAAATCCATACGAGGGTATTTACGGCGATTGTGAATCTTTGGAAGTGAGCGGAGCTCAATCAGACACAAATTCCTGCCATCTTGTTCTACCATTTTCCAGTTTACGGATTCCCAGCAGTACAAAATATTTCCTGCTGTAATCTGCATCTGCCAGGTTGTTTTGGTAACTGGCAGAGGATTTTTCGGATTGATGGCAACTAATAAACTCTGGTCTGTACGCTTTACTATTTCACCGTGATACTCTTTTGGATGTTTACTGTTATCATTTGGCAAAAGCATAACCTTCATGCCGGCACGCAAATCTTCAACACCCATAAAGCCACCGATACCAAGTTCTGTCATCAAGCCCTCTACGATATGTTCAATGCTGTTGATATTCGTTGCGGTTTCTGCATATTTACTAAGCATCGCATGGGTTGTTCCATCCGAATGTGAAATGCTTTTTGTCATCTTATCCACAATCGAGGAAATCTGTTCCATGTTAGAAACCAGTTGAGTATTTGAGGTTTCTACTTCTTTTATGGCGGAATCAATCACCTGAATGTGGTCACCCAGTTCTTTGGAATCGGCTGTGATTTTTCCTACACTCTGGTTTGTCAGCGTAACTTTTTCCAACGACTGCTGAATCAGTTCTAGCGTCTGCTCGACTGCGGAAGTCATCTTTGCGGAAGTTTCTGATAAGCGGGTCAGTGCATCGCGAATCTGGCCGGAAGAGGTCTGTGTCTCTGTGCTCAGTACACGAATCTGGTCAGCGACAACGGCAAAACCACGACCGGAGTCACCGGCACGCGCCGCTTCGATAGACGCATTCAGTGCCAAAAGATTTGTCTGGCTTGAAATATCCTCAATCGTTCCGGTTTCCGTAATTACGCGCTCGAATTCGGATTTGAAGTCTTTTAATACATTTTCTACCTCTGCGGATAATGACGCCATCGTTGAAGTGGTCTCAACTACGCCGTCCAAATCTTTACTGCTGGTAGCGGCATGTTCGCCGGATTCTTTGGTAAGTTCAACCATCTGCTCAATTAAGGAAGAAACATTGATTACCTGCGTGTTGATATCCGTTGTCATATCGAGTGACGAATTTGTTTTATCCTGCAAGGTCTGATTGTTTGCGGTCAGCTCATTCATGCCGAGTACAACGACATCCGCTCCGTGTTTATTTTCAACCGCAAGCTCGCGGACAACGGTAACACCGTCAACAATGGAATTACTTGCGTCTTTTACCTGCTCAACCGTTGTTACAACACGGTGCAAATCATCTTTTACATAGTTTAACATGGAGCCGTCCGATTCATTCAAATGACGGATGGACATTACATAGCAGATGTAGCAGAGAATGATGCAGGAAAGCTGCAAAGTAAATTCTTTGACATCGGCATCGGTGTTGAATCCATTCATATATTTAATAACCGCATTGGCTATGATGATTAGCGTATTGGCAACGCCATATTGAATCATAAATTTCTGATTCTTATATAAAACCAGAAGGCTGGTTACCGGCAGTATGTAGGTAAATGCAATGTTGGATGGGCTGGTAATCAGCACAAAGGAATAGAAGATACCATATCCAACGGCAATTTCATATTTGTACCAATCGGTTGACATGCCTTTTACTTTTAATAGAATCTGTCCGATAATAAACGGAACCCAGCATAGAAGTAAAAAGGTTAAATAATAGGGACCGGTCCGTAGTCCGTTTGCTGTGTCAGAGCCGTAATTGGCTGATAGTAAAATGGCAAAAACAAGCCAGATTTTCCGCGCCCGCCTGTTCGCTTTCTCTTTATAGATACTCTCGTCATAATTCATCTTAAGTAACCTCCTCCCGACGTAAGTATATAGTTTTTTCCCTCAAAACAAAGATATAATTGTATTTTATCATTTTGTGGGTGAATAGTCAAAAAAAATAGCATAAGTTTGTGGCAAATGTTCGTTTGCACTTTTTTTGTTTTCCGTAATTTCGTAGAAAAGCTTTGCGTCTCGTGGGTACTCCCGTTTGTTGAGTGCGTAGCGGTATGGGCGCTGAAACTACCAGCACCACATACCGACGTACTCAAACCCACGAGTCACAAAGGTTTTCTACAAAATTACTGGAATCCAAAGAAACTGGAAGTGAACATTTGTCACGAACTTATGCTTTTTTATGCTGCTTTTTAAATAATGCTCATATATAGACTTTTGTAAAAAAAACCAGTCCGAAGACTGGTCTTTTTCTATGAAACGAACAACATTTCTTACTGAAGTAAGGAAAGTACGCCCTGATTGGACTGATTTGCCTGAGCCAGCATAGAAGTAGCTGCCTGCTGCAAGATGCTCTCCTTGGAGAATCTTGTCATCTCATCTGCCATATCAGTATCACGGATACGGGACTCAGCAGACTGCAGGTTCTCAGATGTGTTGTCATCAACCTTAACGGTGTACTCCAGACGGTTCTGAACCGCACCAAGTTTAGAACGCTCTGTAGTAACGCTCTTAATCATGGTGTCAACGTTGTCAAGAAGACCGGAGATAGCTTTACCATCAACATCAGTAACAGCTACCTTTTTGTTAGCTGCAGCGGCAATATCTGCTTTGAATTTTTTCCCGCCAGCCTTGTCTGCCGTATAACCATATTTCTTCAAAAGTGCTTGCTCATCAGTAGATGGGTCAGCATTATCGAAATCTGTTGTTACTGCATCTGCATCTTCTTTTGTAATTGTAGATCCGTTACCTTGTGCAGCCACATAAGATTCTTTAACTGTAAAGATCTGGCTATTATATTCATACTGGGTTGTATCTTCAACTACTTTTCCGTTTACTTTTGTAGCTTTGTCACTTGCGCTACCAGCGGTTCCTTTTGCAACTGTAGATGTCTTACTTAAATACAAATCAGGATCCCAAGCAGTTGTTTTAATGGTAACATTAATACCCTGAGCATTGTTTGCACCTAACTGCAAATACTGAGCTTTGTAAGAACCATCCAACAATTTCTTACGGTTGAACTCTGTATCTGTGTTAATTCTTTCATATTCAGATTTCAAAGTATCAATCTCGTCCTGAATTTTCTGGAAGTCGTTCTCAGCTGTTCCGTCTAATACGCCGGAGTTAGAAGCCTGAACAAGAAGTTCACGAGTTCTCTGCAAAATAGCATGCTGCTGATCCATAGCACCCTCAGCTGTCTGGATAAGAGAGATACCATCCTGTGCGTTGTCAGATGCACGATTCAAGCCACGAACCTGAGCTCTCATTTTCTCAGAAATAGCAAGACCTGCTGCATCATCCGCCGCACGGTTGATTCTGTAACCACTGGAAAGTTTCTCAGTAGATTTAGCCAAGTTGTTTCCTACGATTCCTAACTGTCTGTTAGCGTTCATTGATGTAATGTTGTGTTGTACGATCATAATAATTACCTCCTTGTTTTACCGTCACAAATCCGTTTGCGACGTTGCGTTTGTTTTAGTTTCTATAATATCCAGAGGCGCAGGCTGTGGGCCCGGCAGCTTACAATCCTCTGATTATTATTGCGGGTTGGTGTTACCGGGTTTTGTGCCTCTTTTTTTGCGGTACTTTTCCGGTAAGTTTGGCTCGGCATAATAAGAAGGAGAATTCTTCTTTAATTCCGGATTGTTTTTTTCTAACACGGTACTCCGTACGATATTAACGTCATTAGGAGCATCAATCATAATACGTAAATGATGATTGCTTCCGCCTAAAAAAACAATTTTGATATCATCGCCAAGCATTAAGTATTCTTCAGTACTAAGTGATAATCGAAGCATTTTTAAGACCTCCCTGTCTTGCATTGATACAACATTTGTTAGTAAAATGTTGCATTGACAGCATGGATTTGTTTTTAAGCAATCCAAATAAGGAAGGGAGAAGGAGGTTAGTATGGGAACGACACAACCGATACGAAACAAACAGCAGTTAGAACATTTTCGAAATTATTACAAGAAGGAGGAAGATAAACCGCGAAATTACGCACTTATTGTGTTTGGACTGAATTCGGCGCTGCGGATTAGTGACATTTTAGATTTGAAATGGAAAGATGTCTGCAATTCTGTCGGGTATTTAGACCATATCATTGTGATGGAAAAAAAGACAGGAAAGAAAAATGTTTTAGCACTGAACCGGGCAACGAAGGAAGCCCTGAATTATTATCGAAAGACACTCGATACCATTGTTCCCGAACATTATATTTTTTCAAGTCAAAAGATGAAAGATGAACCAATTACACGGTCTCAGGCGTTTCGAATTATTCAAAAGGCGGCGCAGAAATCCGGCATGAAACAGCCGGTCAGCTGCCATTCATTACGAAAAACATTTGGCTATTATGCATGGAAGAATGGAACTCCACCGGCGTTACTTATGAGTATTTATAATCATTCTTCGTATGAAATCACAAAGCGTTACCTAGGGATTGAGCAGTTGGATAAGGACGAAGTTTATGAAAATAACGTCCTTTAAAAAAATCAAAAAAAATTTAAAAGGGGGGTTAAAGAAAAAAGAAAACAGTCGATATATATAGTGTCAGAGAGAAAATGCAACATTTTACTAACAAATGTTGCATTTTTCTTTTTATAGGAAAGGTTTTTTCTTATTATGACCAGTTTTTGCTTATTTTAGGTGACAAATTCGTTAAGTTTTCGTATACTATAGTGAGAATATTGACAAATCAAAAATGAAAATCAGGTGATAGATATGAAAAAAGAAATTCAAATTCGTAAAATGATAAAAACAGATCTCCCACAATTGCAGGAAATGTATCTTGATTTGGTTCCGGAAGGTGTTTCAATGGAAGTGTTAGAAGATAATTTTTATCGGGTGGCAGATAGACCGGAGTATTTTCTTGCAGTGGCTGCCGATGGTGATAAAGTGCTTGGAAGCACAATGGGAATTATATGTATTGCATTGGATGCCCCTTTTCTTGTTGTAGAAAATGTAATTGTTTCCCGCGAGTGCAGGGGGCATGGGATTGGAAGAAAAATATTTGAGGCTTTAGATGAATTCGCACTTAAAAATCAGTGCGAATATGCGCTGTTGGTTTCTTCCGGTTTTCGAAAGGGAGCACATCAGTTTTATGAAGCAGTCGGCTATACCGATGACGTACGTGGATTTCGAAAATATTATTAGGAAAGGATTAGTTCTTTCTTGCAATCCAGGCCAAGGTGTGTTATGATATGTACAAGCAGAAAGTCTAAATATTATCAGAATCAGAATAAGTCAAATAGAATAGAGTATCGAAAAAACTTCACTGCGAAATCACAAAAACAAAATTGAAAAAGCAGGGGGGTTAGTACATGGGACATCTCCCTGAGAGGGAGGTATGTTACATGAGAAGACACATTGATTTTGACAAAATTGGCATCACCGATGATGTTATGTTTTGTACAGTTTTAAGTAATTCTGAGGATTGCAGAGAATTTTTACAGAGAATCCTTGGAATTGAGATTGAGGAAATTGTCGTCGTAGGAACCCAGGTGAGTATGAAATCAAATTTTCATGCGAAGGGTGTCCGTCTTGATGTTTATGCAAAGGACAAACAGGGAAATGCTTACGATATTGAGATGCAGACAACGAAGATGAGAGAACTGCCGCTGCGGAGCCGGTATTACCACAGTGAGATGGATAGTTACCAGATTGCAGCGGGAGAGAAGTATGGAAACCTAAAACATTCGATTGTTATTTTTGTGTGTAATTTCGACTTGTTTGCTAAAAACCGAAGTGTATACACCTTTGAGTCAATTTGCCGTGAGGATACAGAGATTCATTTGCAAGACAAAAGGAGAACAATTTTTATAAATATAAACGGAAGCCGAGAAGATGTACCAGAGGAACTTGCACATCTTCTTGATTACTTGAAAACAACGACTCCGACGGATGGATTTACTGCGCGGCTGGAACGGCGAGTACTTGAAATCCGGAGAGATACGGAATGGAGGGATGATTATATGACGTTGGAAATGAAGATGGATGAGAAGTATGAACAGGGATTGGAAGAAGGGCTTACAAAGGGAATTCAGCAAGGGATTGAGCAAGGAATTGAGCAAGGAATTGAGCAAGGAATTGAATTGGGAATTGGTCAAGGTCTGCGTGTACAGATTCAGAAGAAATTAAATAAAGGAAAGTCAATTTCACAAATTGCTGATGAGTGTGAAGAATCGGAGGATACCATTCGTAAAATTATAAGCGAAAAGAGCATTAGTAAATAGAAAATGTTCTTGACAAAAGGTTCAAAACACGATATGATAATCGAGTGAGTGTGAAAACACTTGATTATAGGGGCATAGTTCATCGGTAGAATAAGAGTCTCCAAAACTCCAGAGCTGGGTTCGATTCCTAGTGCCCCTGTTAAAAAAGTCTTTAAAGGAAATCCTTTAAAGACTTTTTTAGATTTATTATTTTCTCTTTAGTGGAACTACCTGAAGTGTTTTGCCTAGAGAATTTAATATTTTTAATACAGTAGAAAGTTGTGGATCAGTGATTCCTTTTTCCATTCTTGAAATTACAGGCTGTTTTACACCACTCATTGTTTCGAGTTGTTTCTGGGTAATACCATTTTCTTCTCTTGCCTGTATCATTTCGCTTATAATGTCAACGCGTATTTTACTTTCAGCAATCTCCTCAGGAGTAAATAATTGTTTTTCCAATTCATCCCATGATGAACCTTTAGGATGTATTCTCGCTTTACTCATTTTTCGCGCTCCTTTCAATATAATCATTCATCAGTTTTATTGCCTTTTTAATTTCGCTTGATGGAGTCTTTTGGGTCATCTTTCTAAAATAAGATAATAAAATAATATCATTACCATCATATGTAAAAAAGAAAAATCTGTCTTTTAGTGGTCTTAATTCCCATAGGTCATTCTTTATGTGACGAACAAAAGGCATCCCTGCTCTTGTACCATTTTGTTTTAGGATATTTAAATAATCATGGATTTTATTTAATTTTATAAGACTGTCTTTAGTATTTTTTTCTTTTAAAGAAACAATATATTGTTTGACAGGTTCGTTTCCTTTTTTATCTTTATAGAAACTAATATTATACAATTTTTCATTCTCCTTCCTTAATAAATATAACTTAAATGCATATTAACGTCAATCACAAAATATGATTCGTTTATATAATACTGGTCCCAATAGTCTATTACATAATTATTAGTATAGTTAATTGATACTAGAATTTCAACAATTTATTTATAAAAAGCAACATAAAATATAAAAACAATCTGTTGATATTGTCAAAAATGTCAAGATTTAATACAGTAAGCATGGTATTAATACAAATGGAGCTAAATATATG
>CAKRGF010000035.1 GCA_934322085.1 uncultured Eubacterium sp. | reverse complement strand
TTATCCTGTTCGATTACTGTTGTTTCGTTCGAAACGAATTGAATCGGGTTTTGGTTTCATTCTTATCGAATGTCCTTGTCCGAAAAATTATTTTTATAATTTTTCAAGGTTGTTTCACTGTTCAATTATCAAGGTTCTTGGAATCTTTTTTAATTCCGTTTGCTGTACGCTTTACCGCGTCAGCGAATACTATCTTATCAAATATATTTGCACTTGTCAACACTTTTTTTCAATTTTTTTTAAAAAATTACAAAATGTTTTTTTTGTACAATATCTTGATGTTTTTTGTCTAATAAAACACAAGAAAACCAATTCTTAAATGTTCTCTCAGACACAAAGACAATCCTGTAAATAACAGGATTGTCTGAACGGAGAAGGAGGGATTTGAACCCTCGCGCCGCGCGAACGACCTACACCCTTAGCAGGGGCGCCTCTTCAGCCACTTGAGTACTTCTCCAGCTGAATATCAATGCAATATTCAATTCGCCGCACTTTTTCAGTGCAAGCAATATTTTATCAAAAAATATAATATTTGTCAATGACTTCTTTTATATTTTTCAGGTGCTGTTTCATATAAGTTATTTCCGGCACAGTCGATTACAGTAATAACCGGTAAATTTTCTACATATAATTTGCGGATTGCCTCTGTTCCTAAGTCATCGTAGGCAATTACTTCGCTTTTTTTGATGCACTTTGACAGAAGTGCTCCGGCACCTCCTACAGCAGCAAAATATACGGCTGTATTTTTTTTCATGGAATCAATGACCGCTTCACTTCTTTTTCCTTTTCCAATCATCCCGGTTAATCCCTCGTCAAGAAGAGTTGGCGCATATTTATCCATACGGCTGCTGGTTGTCGGACCAGCAGAACCAATCACCTGACCTTCTCTATTTGGAGTAGGTCCTAAATAATAGACAATCTGGTCTTTCATTATAAAAGGAAGTTCCATCCCCTGTTCTTTTTGTTCCACCATCCGTTTATGGGCAGCATCACGCGCTGTATATACTGTTCCCGTTATATACACGTAATCTCCTGCATGAAGTTCTTTTACCTTCTCCTTTGTCAATGGTGTCTCAATATATTTATCCATGAAAACCTTCTCCTTTTTATAACACTCTTGTAATATGACGATTTACATGACAGCAAATGTTTACGGCAACCGGAAGTCCGGCAATATGTGTCGGATAGGTTTCAACATTTAATCCGATTGCTGTAACACGGCCTCCCAATCCACCCGGTCCAATTCCAAGATTATTGATGGCATCTAAAACCTCAATTTCAAAATCTTTCACGTATGGAATTTCTGAATGGCTTCCTAATTCACGTGTCAGGGCTTTCTTTGCCAAAAGGGCACACTTTTCAAAAGTGCCGCCGATTCCAACACCAATTACCATTGGCGGACAGGCATTTGGACCTGCGTCTTTTACCGCCTGGATAACTGCCTGTTTGACACCTTCGATTCCATCTGCCGGTTTTAACATAAAGACACGACTCATATTCTCGCTGCCAAATCCTTTCGGAGCAACTGTAATTTCCAATTTGTCTCCCGGAACAATTTCATAATGAATGACACCCGGTGTATTATCCTTTGTATTTTCTCTAAGAATCGGATCGGATACAACCGACTTGCGCAGATATCCCTCTGCATAGCCCTGGCGGATTCCTTCATTCACTGCATCTTCCAGAAAATCTCCCTCAATATGAACTTCCTGTCCGATGCGTAAAAATACAACTGTCATACCGGTATCCTGACAAATCGGAATCTGGCTTTCTTTTGCAATCTCTAAGTTTTTTTCCAACTGCTCCAAAATCTGTTTTCCGATTGTCGATTCTTCTTTCTGTTTTCCGGCTAACAAAGCATCTCTCACATCCGGTGACAAATTTACATTTACCTGCATACACATTTCTTTAATGCATTTTGTTATTTCCTCTGTATGAATCGTCCTCATTTTTATTCCTCACTCTCTGATGACTCTTCTTCTGTTTCGTCCTCGTCCGTCTCTTCTTCATGCACTCTGGCAATGCTGGCAATACGGATATCTTTGGAACTGTCTAAATTCATCAGTTTAACACCGGAAGTAACACGTCCAAGCTGTGAAATATCATCTACGCCAATGCGGATAATAATTCCTTCCGTTGTAATTAACATAATTTCCGTTCCCGGTTCAACTGCTTTACAGCCAATTACATTTCCGGTTTTTTCTGTGATTTTATAACATTTTACACCTTTACCGCCTCTAAACTGTGGAGCAAATTCATCGATGCTTGTACGTTTACCCATACCAAATTCAGAAACCATTAAAAGGTTTGGTCCCTGTATATCCATCTGCATAGCAACTACTTCGTCGCCATCATCAATCTTCATGCCTCGCACACCAATTGACGTACGGCCTGTTGTACGCACATCTTTTTCATTGAAACGGATACATTGTCCCTTCTTTGTTACAAGGAAAATGTCACGGTTGTTATCCGTTACTTTTACTTCAATCAATTCGTTTCCATCGCGCAGAGTAATTGCCTGCAAACCAGTTTTACGGATATTTGCATACTCTAAAATCGGTGTTTTCTTGACTGTACCATCTTTTGTTGCCATGAAGAGATATTTATCCTCTTCAAATTCTTTGATGGAAATTACAGCCGAAATTTTTTCATCCGGAAGTAACTGCAAAAGATTAATAATTGCGGTACCTCTTGATGTCCGGCTCGCCTCCGGAATTTCATAGGCTTTCATACGGTACACTTTACCTAAATTGGTAAAGAACATCAGATAATGATGTGTTGTCGCCATAAACAGATTTTCAATATAATCTTCTTCTATGGTCTGCATTCCCTTGATTCCTTTGCCGCCACGGTGCTGGTTTTTGAAATTATCAATCGTCATTCTCTTGATATAACCAAGGTGTGACATAGCGATTACCGTATTTTCAACCGGAATTAAATCTTCCATGGAAATATCGAATTCATCAAATCCAATCGAAGTTCTTCTCTCGTCACCGTACTTATCGCGAATCAAAAGAATCTCTTTTTTGATTACGCCAAGTAACAGGTTTTTATCTGCAAGAATAGCCTTATATTCAGCAATCTTTTTCTGAAGTTCGGCATACTCAGTCTCTAACTTTTCGCGCTCCAAACCGGTCAGTGCACGAAGACGCATATCAATAATTGCCTGCGCCTGCACATCATCCAGTCCAAATCTCTCAATTAAGCGCTCTTTCGCTAAAGCAGCACTTTCCGAACCACGGATAATTTTGATTACCTCATCAATGTTATCAAGAGCAATCAATAATCCTTTTAAAATATGGGCTCTTTCTTCTGCCTTGTTCAAATCATATTTTGTTCTTCTTGTTACGACTTCTTCCTGATGTTTCAAATAATACTGAAGCATCTGCAAAAGATTCATAACAACCGGCTCGTTATTTACAAGTGCTAACATATTGACACCAAAGGTATCCTGCATCTGTGTATGTTTATAAAGCTGATTCAAAATTACATTTGCATTCACATCTTTTCGTAACTCAATACAAATACGCATTCCCTCACGGCTTGACTCGTCGCGGAGTTCTGTAATTCCATCAATTCGTTTATCCTTATGA
Organism: uncultured Eubacterium sp.; assembly: GCA_934322085.1. Classification (GTDB taxonomy): domain Bacteria; phylum Bacillota; class Clostridia; order Lachnospirales; family Lachnospiraceae; genus Eubacterium_F. The sequence goes on along the minus strand of CAKRGF010000035.1, from coordinate 21,407 downwards.
AGTTCTGCAATTTTCTCAATCAGTCTTGCTTTATTTACCATGTAAGGAAGTTCCGTTACGATAATCCGGTTCTTGCCATTTGCCATAGGCTCAATGTCGGTAACCGCACGCACGCGGATTTTTCCATGACCGGTACGGTACGCTTCTTCAATTCCACGGCGTCCGAGAATTGTGGCACCTGTTGGAAAATCCGGTCCTTTGATGATTTCCATAATTTCATCTAAATCAGTTTCTCTTCCTTCATCTACCTGATTATCAATGATTTTTACGACACCATTAATAACCTCCGTCAGATTGTGAGGAGGGATGTTTGTCGCCATACCTACAGCAATACCGGAGGTACCGTTTACTAATAAGTTTGGAAAACGGGATGGTAATACAACCGGCTCTTTTTCGGTCTCGTCAAAGTTCGGCATGAAATCAACGGTATCTTTGTTGATATCGGAAAGCATTTCCATCGAAATTTTACTTAATCTTGCCTCGGTGTAACGCATGGCGGCAGCGCCGTCACCATCGACGGAACCAAAGTTTCCATGACCGTCAACGAGCGGATAGCGAGTCGACCATTCCTGCGCCATATTAACCAAAGCACCATAAATTGAGCTGTCACCATGTGGATGATATTTACCCATGGTATCACCGACGATACGGGCACACTTACGATGTGGCTTGTCCGGTCCGTTATTCAACTCAATCATTGCATACAAAATACGTCTTTGTACCGGTTTCAAACCATCTCTTACATCCGGCAGTGCACGGGAAGCAATAACCGACATCGCATAATCGATATAGGAAGTTTCCATTGTTTCTTTCAAATCCACCGGTTTGATTGCATCAAAACTGTCTTTGTCGAAAATATTTTCGTCCATTTCATTACTCCTTCCTAAATATCGAGATTTCTAACATACTTCGCATTTTTCTCAATAAATTCTCTACGTGGTTCTACTTTATCTCCCATTAACACATTGAATGTTAAATCAATTTCTGAAGATTGTTCCTCATCCATTGTAACCTGAAGTAAAATACGTTTCTCCGGATCCATTGTTGTATCCCACAACTGCTCGGCATCCATCTCACCAAGACCTTTGTAACGCTGGATGCTGTTGTTTCCATCACGTCCGATTTCTTCAAGTGTTGCGTTTAACTCTTCATCGCTGTATGCATAATAGGACTTTTTATTTTTATCAATTTTATACAAAGGCGGTTGTGCCAGATATACATAACCCTGACGAATCAGCTCCGGCATAAAGCGGTACAAAAATGTTAAAAGCAGCGTAGCAATATGTGCACCATCGACATCGGCATCGGTCATGATAATGATTTTATGATAACGCAGTTTGCTGATATCAAAATCTTCTGAAATTCCAGTACCAAATGCTGTAATCATTGCTTTAATTTCTGCATTCACCAAAATTTTATCAAGGCGTGCCTTTTCTACATTTAAGATTTTTCCACGAAGTGGAAGAATCGCTTGTGTTGCGCGGTCACGCGCCGTTTTTGCGCTGCCGCCGGCGGAATCTCCCTCTACGATGTAAATCTCGCAGTTTTCCGGATTTTTGTCACTACAATCTGCTAACTTACCCGGAAGACTGGTTCCCTCTAACGCCGTTTTACGGCGTGTTAAATCGCGCGCTTTGCGCGCCGCGTCGCGGGCACGCTGAGCAAGTAATGCTTTATCACAAATCAATCTGGCAATTGTCGGGTTCTGCTCTAAGAAATATGTCAGCTGTTCGCTCACAACATTATCAACAGCACCCCTTGCCTCAGAGTTTCCTAACTTTTGTTTGGTCTGTCCTTCAAACTGCGGCTCCGGAATCTTAATACTGATAATTGCCGTCAAACCTTCGCGGATATCTTCTCCACTTAAGTTTGGATCTGCATCTTTTAAAATCTTCTGGCTTCTCGCATAATCATTAAACGTTTTCGTAAGCGCATTTTTAAATCCTGCCAGATGAGTACCACCTTCCGGCGTTGTGATATTATTTACAAAACTATAACATCCTTCATTGAAAGCTGAATTGTGCTGGAATGCTACTTCTACCACAACATCGCCCTTTTGTCCTTCGCAGTAAATAATATCTTCATACAAAGGTTCTTTATTTTTGTTTAAGTACTGAACGTACTCTTTAATTCCGCCCTCGTAATGATATGTTTCTGAATAAGGTTCTTCTTCTCTTAAATCTGTCAAAATAATTTTGATTCCCTTAGTCAAAAATGCCATTTCACGAAGTCTCTGCTTCAAAATGTTAAAACTGTATTCTGTTGTTTCCGTAAAAATTGTTTCATCGGGCAAGAACGTAACTTTTGTTCCTCTTTGATCCGTCGTACCGATTTCTTTTAATGGAAACATCGTTTTTCCTTTTTCATAACGCTGGATATATTTTTTTCCATCCTGATAAATCTCAACTTCCAGCCAATTAGACAACGCATTTACAACCGATGCACCCACGCCGTGAAGTCCACCGGATACTTTGTATCCGCCGCCGCCAAATTTACCACCGGCATGCAGCACAGTAAATACAACTTCAACTGCTGGTTTTCCCGCTTTGTGATTAATTCCAACCGGGATTCCTCGTCCGTTGTCAATAACCGTAATTGAATTGTCTTTGTTAATAAATACCTGTATTTCATCACAGTAACCAGCCAATGCCTCATCAATCGCATTGTCGACAATTTCATATACCAAATGATGAAGACCTCTCTCCGATGTACTTCCAATATACATACCTGGTCTTTTTCTTACTGCCTCAAGCCCTTCCAAAATCTGAATTTGGTCTGCTCCATATACTACTTCTTTTTCTTCACTCATGAAAAACCTCCATCTTCTCAATTGCCATTAATTTTTCCTTGAACAATTTCAAATGTCTGATTAATGTTTATTCCATTTTTTACAAACTCTTCTAATCCGGTACAAGTAATAATCGTCTGAATTCCTTTTATGTTTTCCAATAAATAGTTTTGACGATTTCGGTCCAGTTCAGACAAAACATCATCCAATAAAAGAATTGGCTTTTCTCCGATTGTTTTTTCTACAATTTCGATTTCTGCCATCTTCAGCGACAAAGCCGAAGTTCTTTTCTGTCCCTGCGAACCGTAAACCTTTACTTCCTGTCCGTTAATAAAAAACTGCATGTCATCACGATGAGGTCCCACGGTAGTAGTACCAAGTAAAATATCTCTTTCACTCTCTATAAATAAGCGTGTGGCAAAATCATCTGCCTTGCAGTTTGGCTTATAAATTACTTCCATTTCTTCCAGACCACCTGTCAGGTTGAAATGTTTTTGTTTCATAATGGCTGCTACTTCTTCTACAAACTGTTCCCTGATTTGTATAATTCGGATTCCATTTTCTACCAATTGTTTATCCCAGATTTCCAGCGTATCTTTCAATTCACTGTTTTTCTGAATCTGCTTAAGCAGCGCATTTCTCTGTTTTAATATTTTTTTATACTGTGTCAGGTAATAAAGATATGCCTTATCTAACTGACACAATTCCATATCCATAAATCTTCGTCTCTGTTCCGGTCCATCCTTAATAATTCCTAAATCTTCCGGCGAAAAGAAGATAATGTGGGATAATCCCATCAATTCTTTACTGCTTCCAATCGGCAGCCCGTCAATCGCAATTCCCTTTGTCTTTCCTCGACGCATGTGGATTTCGATTTTATAAGTACACTGCTTCTTTTCTACATAATATCGAATATGAGCTTCGTCTTTTCCCTTCATAATCATGTCCGAATCTTTGCTTCCCTTGTGCGACTTTGTCGTGCCTCCAAGGTAAATGGCTTCCAGCACATTCGTTTTTCCCTGTGCATTATCACCGTACAACACATTCGTTCCTTCATGAAAATGAAATTCTTCTCTTTCATAATTACGAAAATTACTCATTTCAATGGACTTTAATATCATAATACAGATGTTACCTTTACTTCATTTCCTTCAAATTCAAAACAGTCACCGGGATGTAATTTTCTTCCCCTTCTTACATCCACTTCACCATTTACTTTTACTTCACCATCCTGAATCACTACTTTTGCTTCCACTCCGGAACCAACTAGCCCCGCCAGTTTCAAAGCCTGACCCAGTTTGATAAACTCATCCTTAATCGTTATTTCCTGCATAACATCCTCATTTCTAATTCATATTTACCGGCAAAATCAGGTAAATATAGGATTCTTCTTCATTCTTAATAAAGCAAGGGGCATTTGCATTAAACAAATACAAAGTTACTTCCTCATCATCAATTACTTTTAATACATCATTGATATATTTTGGATTGAAAGCGATTACTAAATCTTTTCCTTCTTTTTCAGCCGTCACTTCTTCATCCATCGAACCGATTTTGGTATTCATCTCCATCTGAATTTCATCTTCTTTGATGTGAAGAATCACCGGTTTTTTCTCTGCTTCACGAAGAAGGAGAGTAGCACGGTCAATACATCCGTATAATTCATTTTTATTGATTTTAACTTTTGTCTCGTAATTTGTCTTTAACATCTGGTCGATGTTGTAGAAGTTTCCTTCAATCAGGCGGGACACAACAACTGTCTCATCAAATTCAAAAAGCACATGGTTTTTGGAAAATGAAATTGAAACTTCATCATCCATTCCACCATTTAAAACTTTGCTTACTTCGCTCAATGTTTTACCCGGAATAACAACCTTAATCGGATCATAACTTTCTTTCAGATGAATCTTTCGAATTGAAACTCTTACTAAATCAAGAGAAGCAATCTTAAACTCATCTCCATTAATCTCAAACAATTCACCAGTCAGAATCTTATTGCTTTCATTATCGGAAATTGAAAAAATAGTCTGTCTTATCATTTCCTTTAAAGTAAACTGTGAAATGCGAATCGTCTTATCTGCTTCAATTTTTGGAAGCATCGGAAATTCATCATGAGGAATACCCGGAATATTAAACTTGGATTTTCCACAAAACAGGAGAATGTTATTATTCTCATCAACTTCAAAATTCACATCATCATCCGGAAGACGGCGAACAATTTCAGAAATCATTTTTGCATTAACAAGGATAATACCATCCTGTTCAATCTCTGCCGGTATTTTTGTCTCAATGCCAAGCTGCATATCATTAGTTGTCAGCTTTACCATATCTCCTTTTGCTTCAATTACAACACACTCCAAAATTGGCATCGTTGTTTTTCCCGGTACTGCTTTCAGGGCAATGTTAATTCCATTGTTAAAATTCGTTTTGGTACAGGTAAACTTCATATTGTGAATAACTCCTTTCCTTCCGTAAACATAATAAATTAAAGTATTAGCTAGTAGTATATAGTATTAGGGGCTGTTGATTTGTGGACAAGTCTTACAGACCCTTAATTTAAGTGGTTTAACCTTAATGTGAAAAAATTTATAACTTGTTTGTTACTGTGAATGAATGTCTATGAAAAAATTGGTAATTTTCATAATCAACAGGTTGTTAAGTGGTTATTGACATAAAAAATACAGTTATCAACAAATTATCAAGAATTGAGCTTTTTCTTTAACACATTAATGGTTTCTTCTAACTCTTTATCAACAAGAATATCCTGTTCAATCTTGTGAACACCGTGGATAACTGTCGAATGGTTCGATCTTTTGAGCTTTACAGCGATTTCCGTAAGTGTAAGATTTGTTAATTCATTGCACAAATACATACATATCTGTCTTGGAATAGCAACTGTCTTGGTTCGCTTCTCAGAAAGAATCGCTTCCTTATCTAAGTTAAAGTGGTCAGCTACAATATCAATTATATAGTCGGCTGTAATTACCATATTTTCATTTGGTGAGATGAAATCCTTTAATGCTTCCTTTGCCATGTTTAAATCAATCTTATTATCTTTTGGCTTTGTAAATCTTGCAAAGAGAAGAATTTTATTATAAGCACCCTCTAAAATACGAATGTTGGATTTGATGTTTGTAGCGATATAATCAAGAATTTCCTCATTCAACTGAATATCAGAATTTTCTTGTTTATTTCGCAAAATAGCCATACTCATCTCATAATCAGGCGGCTGGATATCAATTGTCATACCGGAAGTAAATCTGGAGCGGTAACGCATGTCCAAATGCTCCATCTGACTTGGCGGCTTATCACTGGAAATGACAAGTTGTTTTCCAGACTGATATAAAGCTTCAAATGTATTAAAGAACTCAATCTGTGTACTGTCTTTACCAATGATGAACTGAATATCATCAATGAGAAGTACATCAACATTTCGATAATTCTTCCGCAGGTTTGATGTAGCAGCAGTATCCTGTGTCTTCCGATTGGTACGGATGGCATCGACAACGTTATTCATAAAATTTTCACTGGTTGTATACATAACGCTGTACTCCGGATGGTTCTCCAAAATGTATCTGGCAATCGAATGCATCAGGTGAGTTTTTCCAAGTCCGGGACCGCTATACAAGAATAATGGATTGTATAACTGGCCATTTGGATTCTCGGCAACTGCCACAGCAGCATTATAAGCTATGTTGTTACTATTACTTACGACAAATGTATCAAAGGAATGACCCTGTTTTAAGAACGGATATTTTTCTTCCAGCATTTCCTCTTTATTATAGGAAGAAACTCCTTTCGTATCCATGTCATTTTGATAGATAAATCGAACATCCAGCTGATGATTTGTAATAACTTCAATGGATACTTGAAAAGCAACTTTGTATTTTTTTTCAATTAATCCAATAATATCCCCTTGTTCTTTCTCATCAATTGCAAGTATAATTGAGTCATTATCACAGGAAACAATCTGCAAAGGAAGAATCCATGTACGAAAAAGGACACCATTAATACTATAAGTATCCCTCATATATGTAATTATTTCATTCCATTTGTCTTTAATTTCATTTTCCATTAAATTTCCTACCTATCTTAATAAAAATTGAATTTGGGTAAAATCATACGTTTTTATTGTACTACAAATAAGAGGTAAAATCAAATTTTATTGACAGTATTTTAGAAAAAAATGTTGATAAACGCAAAGAACTGCTTGACTATTGGAATATAAGATAATATAATTAGGCTTGATACGGATTTCGTTATTATTTTATAAAGGAGGTGTATGCAGAATGAAGATGACATATCAGCCAAAAAAGAGACAGAGATCGAAAGTTCATGGTTTTCGTAAAAGAATGAGTACTTCAAATGGTAGAAAAGTACTTGCGAGAAGAAGAGCTAAAGGAAGAAAGAAATTATCTGCATAAGGTCAGAATTTAACTGACCTTTTCTTCTTCCGATGAGGAAAAGAAAATGTTTGAAAAATTAGGTAAAAATCCTGAATTTCAAAAAGTTTATAAGCAAGGTAGATCAAGAGCAAATAAATATCTGGTTATGTATGTTAAAACAGGGGAGAGTGGTCCCAGTCGTTACGGCTTTTCAGTAAGTAAGAAAGTTGGTAACAGTGTTGTGCGTCATCACATTACCAGATTATTAAGAGAATCCGTTCGTAAGAATGACGCATTGGTGAAAAAGGGTAATCGAATTGTTATTGTTGCCCGAAAAGATGTAAAAAATAAGAATTTTAAAGAAGTAGACGGCGCAGTTTTTCATTTATTGAAAATGCATGGAATTTTGAAATGAAGTGATTGTGTGAAGAAAATTTTATTAGCTGTGATACACATCTATCAAAAATATATATCACCATTGAAAAGAACACCTTCCTGTATCTATACACCGTGTTGTTCTGAGTATGCTTCTCAGGCAATCAAGAAGTATGGTGCAGGAAAAGGTGGTTTTTTGGCTATAAAAAGAATTTTGAGATGCCACCCTTTTCATAAAGGTGGTTATGATCCTGTGCCGTAAACAGTATTAGGAGGAAAATATGTTCCCATTAGGTTGGTTGAATCAGTTATTGGGGTTGGCTATGAATGGCATCGACTGGTGTATGTACCATTTATTAGGTGTGCATAATGTTGGTTGGTGTATTGTAATATTTACATTATTTGTATATATTCTTATGTATCCTCTCAACGCAAAACAGCAGAAATCATCCCGGTTAATGAATAAGATTAATCCGGAGATAAAGGCAATTCAGAAAAAATACAAAAATAAAAAAGATCAGGCATCTCAGATGAAAATGAATCAGGAGACGCAGGATGTTTATGCAAAATATGGAATTAGTCCATTTGGTGGATGTCTTCCTCTTTTGATTACAATGCCGATTCTTTTTGCTTTGTATAATGTCATTCGTAACATTCCATATTATGTAAATGGAATTGGTTCGATGAAAGAGAATCCAGAAGCTTACAAATTCTTAGGACTTTTGGTTAATGAGTCTCCAATGTCTTTGTTTAGAGATAGAGCAAATTATCCATATGCCGGAATTTTAGTATTTTTAATTCCAATTTTAGCTATGGTTCTTCAGTTTATTAATACAAAACTGATTCAGGTGAAAACAGATGCTGGTGAGCAGGATCAGATGCAGAGTTCTATGAAAATGATGAACTACATGATGCCTGTTATGTCTGGATTTTTCTGTCTTTCCTTTGACGTAAGTATTGGTATTTACTGGATTATTGGTAGTTTGTTTAGAATTGTGCAGGCTATTTTGATTAACCGAAAAGTTGACAGTATTTCTTTGGAAGAAATGATTGAAAAGAATAAAGGTAAAGCAACGAAGAAAAGTGCAAAGCGTGAAGCAATGAATCGTCAGATGGAAGAGTATGCGAAAAAGAAAACAGCAGGAATTAAATCTGCTTCCGCTTATCAGAATACCGCTGATTCTTCTAAAGAGGAAGAACAAGAGACTCATGTAGATAAGAATTTTGAGTCTGGCAGTATTGCCGGATATGCACACATGCTTTCTGGAAAGAAAGATAAAAAATAGGAGGAATTTAAGATGGAAGAGTGGAAAGAGTTTTCTGCAAAAACAGCAGATGAAGCTTTGACAAATGCTTTAATCCAGATGGAAACAACAAGTGACCAGATTGAATATGAAGTTATTGAAGAAGAAAAAGGTGGAATTTTAGGATTGTTTAGTAAGCCGGCAGTCATTCGTGTTCGTAAAAAAGAAAATGTAATTGATACGGTAAAGAATTTTTTAGCAAAAACATTCCAGGCTATGAAATTAGATGTAGAGATTGAAACGGAATTTGATGAAGTGGAAAATGAAATCCGCATCGAGTTGAAGGGTACTGAAATGGGAATGTTAATTGGAAAACGTGGACAGACTTTAGATTCTCTTCAGTATTTGACTTCTCTTGTTGCAAATAAGAATAAAGATAAGTATACGAAGATTAAGATTGATACAGAAAATTATCGTCAGAGAAGAAAAGAAACAATCGAGAATTTGGCGAGAAATGTAGCAAATAAAGTTAAGAAAACAGGACGTCCTGCTTTCTTAGAGCCAATGAATCCTTATGAAAGAAGAATTATTCATGCGGAATTGCAGGGTGATAAATATGTGGATACACATAGTGAAGGTGAAGAGCCACATCGTAAAGTAGTTGTTACTTTGAATCGTGAATTTGCTTCGGAACTTCCAAGAAGAAATAATTATCGAAGAAGAAATAATAATTATTCCCGTGACCGCAAGAGACCATATCAGGAAAAGAAAGATTGAGAGAAAAGTGTGAAAGGCTGATTCTTAGGATTCAGCCTTTTTTGACAAAGAAAAGGAGTTTTTATGTTTGAGCAGGAGACAATTGCCGCAATTGCTACATCATCGAAAAATGGAAGTATTAGTGTAATTCGAGTGAGCGGAGAAAATTCTTTTTCCATTGTAAGCCGTATTTTTTGTAATGAAAAAGGAACTTCGATTGATTTAAATAAAAAGGAAAGCCACACGATTCAGTATGGTTTTATTTTTGATGGTTCGAAAAAAATTGATGAAGTTCTTGTACTTCTCATGAAGGCTCCAAAAAGTTATACGGCGGAAGATGTGGTGGAAATCCAGTGTCATGGCGGCCACTATATATGTCAGGTGATTTTGGCTTTGTTAGTCCGTCATGGTGTAAGAGTTGCAGAGCCGGGCGAATTTACAAAACGTGCTTTTTTAAATGGGAGACTTGATTTATCACAGGCAGAAGCTGTGATGGATGTGATTCAGTCAAAAAGTGAGTTAGCACTTTCCAATTCAATGAGTCAGTTGAGAGGAAGTATTAAGAATCGAATCCAGAAACTTCGTGAAGTAATTTTAGAGGATGTTGCTTATTTGGAAGCTGCACTTGATGATCCAGAACATATTTCTTTGGATTCTTTTGATGAAACAATTGAAGGTCATGTGCGAGCATTATTAAAGGATACAAACCATTTGCTTGAAAATTGTAATAATGGAAGAATTATGAAAGAAGGAATTCAGACGGTAATTGTTGGAAAACCAAACGTAGGAAAATCTTCTTTATTGAATTGTCTGCTTCGGGAAAATCGTGCGATTGTAACGAATATTCCAGGTACAACGCGAGACACCTTAGAAGAAGATATTATGATAGAAAATATATTATTACATTTAATTGATACAGCAGGAATTCGAGAGACAGAAAATGAAATTGAGAGTATTGGTATTAGAAAGACGAAAGAGTCTCTTGAGAAAGCGGATTTTGTAATTATTGTTTTGGATAGCAGCAAAGAATTATCCAAAGAGGATTATGAAATTCTTGATTTATGTAAAAACAGCACAGGTGTTGTTTTAGTAAATAAATCAGATTTGAAACAGACATTGAAGATGGAAGAAATTCATAATTTGTCAGGAAAAGATGTCATTTCATTTTCCGCTGCAAAGGGAGATGGGTTGGATGAACTCGAATCTTATATTAAGAGACAATTTATTGAATCGAAAATAGAAGAAAAAGATGATTTATATATTACCAATGCAAGACAAAAAGAGGCTTTGATACAGACAAAGGATAGTCTGGAAAAAGTGTTAGAAAGTATTGAACTTGGTATGCCAGAGGATTTGTATGCGATTGATTTGACAAATGCGTATGAGTCACTTGGTAAAATCATTGGAGAGACACTGGAAGAAGATATCATTAATAAAATCTTTAAAGATTTTTGTATGGGAAAATAAAGGAGAAAAAATTATGACAGAACAATTTGATGCCATCGTAATTGGAGCAGGTCATGCTGGATGCGAGGCTGCTCTTGCATTAGCTCGTCTTTCCTGTAAGACAGCATTGTTTACTGTCAGCGTTGACAGCATTGCAATGATGCCATGCAATCCAAATGTTGGAGGAACGTCGAAGGGACATTTAGTTAGAGAAATTGATGCATTGGGCGGTGAGATGGGAAAAAATATTGACCGCACATTCATCCAGTCAAAAATGCTCAATCAGTCGAAAGGACCTGCCGTACATTCTTTGCGTGCACAGGCAGATAAGAAAGAGTACAGTTATGCAATGCGAAAAGTGATTGAGGAGACAGATGGTGTATCCATTAAGCAGGGAGAAATTACAGATATTATTGTAGAAGATGGAAAGGTATGTGGCGTCAAATCTTATACCGGAACCATTTATCCATGTAAAGTTGTTGTATTATGTACTGGTACTTATTTGAATGCAAGATGTATTACGGGAGAGACTTCTGTTTATACCGGACCAAATGGACTTCAGTCAGCAACGCATCTTACCGATTCATTAAAAAAACTTGGTATTTCCATGCGCCGGTTTAAGACAGGAACTCCTGCCCGTATGGATGGAAGAACCATTGATTATAGTAAGATGGAACCCCAGTACGGTGATGAAAAAATCGTTCCTTTTTCCTTTGAAAATAAACCGGAAGATTTAGAAAGAGAGCAGGTGAAGTGCTGGCTTACTTATACAAATGAAGAAACACATAAAGTAATAAGAGAGAATCTTGACCGCTCACCTTTGTATTCCGGTTATATCAAAGGAACCGGTCCAAGATATTGTCCATCAATTGAGGATAAGGTTGTTCGGTTTGCAGATAAAAACAGACATCAGGTATTTATTGAGCCGGAAGGAAATTATACAAATGAAATGTATGTTGGTGGTATGTCAAGTTCTCTGCCGGAAGATGTTCAGGAGAAGATGTACCGCTCGGTTCCAGGACTTGAACATGCAAAGATTGTAAGAAATGCGTATGCAATTGAATACGATTGTTTAGATTCTCTGGAACTTTTACCAACACTTGAGTTAAAAAAAGTAAAGGGTCTTTTTAGTGCTGGACAGGCAAATGGAAGTTCCGGTTATGAAGAAGCTGCTGCACAGGGACTTGTTGCCGGTATCAATGCTGCAAGAAAATGTCAGAATAAAGAACCAATTATTATTGACCGTTCGCAGGGATATGTTGGTGTTTTAATTGATGATTTGGTTACAAAAGGAACAAATGAGCCATATCGTATGATGACTTCCCGTGCAGAATACCGTCTTTTGCTTCGTCAGGATAATGCAGATGAACGCCTTACAAAACTCGGTTATGAGATTGGTTTGATTTCAGAAGAGAGATATCAGCATTTTGTAGAAAAAGAAGAACAGATCAAAAAAGAAATTAATCGTGTTCTTCATACGCATGTTGGAAATACCGAGGAAGTTCAGAAATTATTAGATGAGTATGACAGTACCCGTCTGGTCAGTGGAATCAGTCTTGCGGAATTAATTCGAAGACCGGAATTATCCTATGATAAATTAGCTCCGATTGATAAGGAACGTCCAAAACTTTCGGAAGAAGTGAGAGAAGAAGTAAACATCAATTTGAAATACGAAGGATATATCAAGCGCCAGCAAAAGCAGGTTGAGCAGTTCCATAAGCTGGAGAGTAAGAAGATTCCTTCAGATATCAATTATGAAGATGTTAAAAGTCTTCGATTGGAAGCAATTCAAAAATTATCCGATATTCGTCCGGAGTCGGTAGGACAGGCAGCAAGAATTAGTGGTGTTTCTCCGTCCGATATTTCCGTTCTTACGGTATACTTAGAACAGTATCATCGAAAGAGGGTGGATTAAATGAGAGATATTTTTAAAAAATTTGATATTGACTTGAGCAAACAGCAGGAAAATAAATTAAAAGAATATTATGAAATATTGGTGGAAGAAAACAAGAAAATGAATTTGACATCAATTACAGAATATGAAGATGTCATTTGGAAACACTTTTTGGATTCCGCTTTAATAATGAAAGATTCTTTATGGAATGGAAGGCATAAAGTATTTGATGTTGGTACTGGTGCTGGTTTTCCTGGAATTGTGCTGGCTATTTTGAATCCGGAAAGTGAATTTGTTTTGCTGGACTCTTTAAATAAAAGAGTAGATTTTCTAAAACAAGTTTGTGTTACACTTGAAATCAATAATGTCACGGCAATTCATGGAAGAGCAGAAACGTATGGACAAAATGAAATGTATCGTAATCAATTTGATTTTGTTGTTTCACGTGCAGTAGCAGAACTTCCAATTCTTATGGAATATTGTGTTCCATTTGCTAAAGTTAATGGATACTTTGTTTCTTATAAAGGAAAGAAACAGGAAGAGGAAGTAAAACTTGCAGAGAATGCTTTTCGTGAATTATCGGCCAAGTTTGACCACTTGGATAAGTTTTCTTTAAGAGATAGAGAAAAACGATACTTGTTATTTATAAAAAAAGAAGAGAAGACAAATAGTAAGTATCCTAGAAAAGAAGGCAAGCCAAAGAAAAAACCTTTATAATAATGTTTCACGTGAAACATTTAACAGATAGGATTCACAGATGTTTCACGTGAAACATAAAAAAATATATAGCCAAACATTATATGAAATGATATAATGTTCTGTAGGATTGCGTGAGCGATAGTAAAGATATAAGTTTTATGATTGGAGAAAGATAAGTATGAGCGAAATTATGGCAATTGCAAATCAGAAGGGTGGAGTTGGTAAAACAACGACGACGATAAATTTGTCTGCCGCACTTGCTGAACAAGGGAAAAAAGTTCTTATTATAGATATGGATCCACAGGGAAATACATCGAGTGGACTTGGTATTGATAAGGATGAGTTGGAAACAACAGTATATCAGTTGATGATTGGAGATAATTCATTTGATGAATGTGTTCAGAAAGATGTTTTTGAAAATCTGGATGTTTTAGCAGCTAATGTAAATTTGGCTGGTATTGAAATTGAGACAATGGATATGGAGGACAGAAACTATATTCTTCGTGATATTATTACAGAAGTGGAAGATAAATATGATTTTATCATTATTGACTGCCCGCCATCTTTGAATACACTGACAATTAACTCTATGACGACGGCGGATTCAGTACTTGTTCCAATTCAGTGTGAATACTACGCTTTGGAGGGATTGAGCCAGCTTATTTACACAATCAATCTTGTAAAAGACCGATTGAATCCAAAACTTACAATTAATGGTGTTGTATTTACAATGTATGATGGAAGAACGAATTTGTCCATGCAGGTAATTGAAAATGTTAGAAATAATTTGAATCAGACAATTTATGATACAATTATTCCGCGAGGTGTTCGTCTGGCAGAAGCACCAAGCCACGGACTTCCAATCACACAGTATGATAACCGCTCAACGGGAGCAAAGGCATATATGGCACTTGCGAAAGAAGTAATTGAAAGGAGTGCAAATTAATTATGGCAGTCAAGAGAACAGGTTTAGGTAAAGGACTGGATTCCATGATTCCTCCGAAAGCAACACAGAGAGCTGCAAAAGAGGATAAGAATACGGTTTCAAAAACAGGAGAAACAATTTTAAAAATTAATGAAGTGGAGCCAAACAAAAAGCAGCCACGTAAATTTTTTAATGAGGAAGCATTACAGGAATTAAGCGATTCTATTAAGCAGCACGGAATAGTTCAGCCGCTGGTAGTAGCTAAAAAAGATGATTATTTTGAAATTATTGCCGGTGAGAGAAGATGGCGTGCGGCAAAATTAGCGGGATTAAAGGAAGTTCCGGTTGTTATTAAAGATTATTCACCACAGGAAATTATGGAAGTTGCGCTGATAGAAAATATTCAGCGTGAGGATTTGAATCCGGTGGAAGAAGCAAAAGCATATCAAAATTTGATTAAAGAATATAATTTAAAGCAGGAAGAAGTGGCAGAGAGAGTATCTAAGAGCCGTTCTGCTATTACAAATTCGCTTCGTCTGTTAAAATTGAGTGATGATGTGCTGACACTTTTAATGGAAGAGGAAATTTCGAGTGGACATGCCAGAGCACTGCTTGGTCTGGAAGATAGCGAAAAACAGCTTGAAATTGCCGAAAAGATTTCAAAAGAGCATCTCAGTGTAAGAGAAGTTGAGAAATTAGTGAAAAATATCAATCAACCGGCAAAAAAAGCGAAGAAAAAAGAACTTTCCAATGATTTTTTGTACCATGATATGGAAGAAAAAATGAAATTGAAGACGGGAACAAAGGTAAGAATCAATCGAAAGTCCGAAAATAAAGGAAAAATTGAAATTGAGTATTATTCACAGGACGACTTAGAAAAGATTTTAGCATACTTTAAATAAAAGAACATATGTTCGTAAGGAGGAAAAAAGATGTTTCAGTTTAGTGATTATGGATTAAGTGTTGATGTTATTTTACTGGGTGCTCTTGCAGCAATTCTGATTTTATTGATTCTTTGCCTTATTTTAATAGGAAAGAATAGCTCACTGAGAAAACGATATGATGAATTTATGCGCGATTCCGACGGAAAAAGTCTGGAAGAAGCATTTCAGAAGAAATTTGCCAATATGGACTATATCAATGATAAAATCAAAGAAGTTGATGAGCATTTAGCTGTAATTGACGAAAACCTTTTGAAAACCTATCAGAAGGTTGGTGTGGTGAAATATGATGCATTCAAAGAAGTTGGTGGAACATTAAGTTTTGTACTTACTCTTTTGACAAAGCAAAACGATGGATTCATTATGAATTCGATGCACAGTAATAAAGAGGGATGTTACATTTATATTAAGGAAGTAAAATCCGGAGAAGTGTTTGTAACATTGTCGGAAGAAGAACGCCAGTCTTTGGAACAGGCAATGACTACTGAATAAAGAAAAATGAGGGCAAAAAAAAAGCCCTCACCCAGCAGTTGCAGGTCTGCCAAACAAGGACTCGGGAGTACGCCATTGGGGGCTCGAACCCCAGACACCCTGATTAAGAGTCAGGTGCTCTACCAACTGAGCTAATGGCGCTTTATCAATCACGCAAGGAATATTATATAATATTCTTTTTCAAAATGCAAGTAATAATTTAAAAAAATTGTATAAACTTGGAGGGATATATGGAGAAAAAAAATAAATGTCTGGAAGTTTTAAAAACATTAATGTCTAATATGTGGTATATCGTGGCTTTGGTTGCTATTATTGCCATTATCTTTTTGATGATTGCCAACTGGGGAATCGTATTAGCAGTCATTGGAAAGTTTCTCACTATTTTGATGCCGTTTATTTTAGGATTCTTTTTTGCCTGCTTTATTAATCCGCTTGTAAAAAAAGTTCGCTCGCTGTTAAATCGGATTAAACCGGGTAAGGGAGCAAAAATTAAGAAAGCGGTCAGTGTAATCATTAGTTATGTTGTTGTAATTGGCGTAATCACCGTTTTACTCATTTATATTATTCCTCAGATTAAAGAAAGTATCGGCGAGCTGGGGAAAACAATTCAGGATGGATATCAGTATATGATTACACACCAGAAGGAATTAAATGAAAAAATTCCGTTTATCGGGCTTGGTGGAGGAATTGAATACATCAAGGAATTTGCATATAAGAAAATTATGAGCAATAGCTCTGAGATTCTTCCTTATGTTTATCATGTTTCATCTTCTTTATTGACGACGTCGTATAATGTATTGATGGGGCTTGTGATTTCCATTTACATTATTTTGGATATGAAAAAGTTAAAAAGAAGTGCAAGAAAAGTTGTATATGCCCTGTCTCCGAAAAAGAAAGAGCAGGAAGTTTGGGAGACAATGAAACAGTGCAGCCACATTTTTAATGGATTTTTGATTGGAAAAATGATTGATTCTCTGATTATCGGAATTCTCTGTCTGATTGCAATGTCCATTTTGAAACTGCCGTATGCGCTGCTTCTGAGTCTGATTGTATGTATCACTAATATGATACCTTATTTCGGACCGATAATTGGTGCAATTCCGGGTGTTATGATTTATTTGTTTATTGATATTCGATATGCCTTTATCTTTGCCCTTATGATTTTAATTTTGCAGCAGTTTGACGGTCTGTATCTTGGACCAAAAATTTTGGGTGACCAGACGGGAATTAAGCCTCTTTGGGTTATCTTTGGAATTACAGTTGGCGGTGCCTATTTTGGTGTGATGGGAATGTTCCTTGGTGTTCCGGTAGTAGCCGTGATTATGTATCTTTTGCAACTGTTTTTGGATAAAAAGCTGAAAAAGAAAGACATTTCAATCTTTGATTCCAAGTAATCGTTTGATTTCCTCAATGGAACAGAGGATGCAGAGTATCTTTTTTGAGCATTTTCCGTGATTTATTTTTTGACATAATATACGTTTAAAATAGGACATAAAAATAGAACCTTTTTCTTTATTCTATGAAAAAGGTTCTATTTTGTTACCAACTAATTAGCGGGAAAGAACAAATCGACAGATTGGTTTTCCTTCTGCAACAAATTTACTTTCATATTCCGTCATAATATTGCCCTCTAAAAATTCACTGTGATGTAAATCATAAGTCAGTTCTTTAATATTCCAGATTGGCGAATTTTCGGCTGTTTCTACTGAAAAATCAAATAAATCCCGATTATCGGTCTTAAACTGGATGTAACCATCCGCACTTAAAATTGTGTTGTATAAATTCAAAAATCCTTCGCTTGTCAGGCGGCGTTTTGCGTGGCGGTCCTTTGGCCATGGGTCAGAAAAATTCAAATAAATCCGGTCTACTTCGTGTTCGGCAAAAATATCAGCCAGATATTTTGCATCAAATCGCAGAAAATACAAATTTGGTTTTTCCTCTGCGGTTTGTTTTTCTAAAGCACGGTACAAAACACTCGAATACATTTCAATTCCGATATAGTTGATATCCGGATTTTCGGAAGCTAATGTATGAATAAATTGCCCTTTTCCCATGCCGATTTCAATGTGCAAAGGATGATTATTGTGAAACAATTCTGACCATTTTCCTTTGTAATCTTCCGGATTCTGAACGACATAGGGGCTTGCCGCAATCACTTCTTTTGAACCTTTGATATTTCGTAAACGCATAGTAATCCTCCATATAGTAAACATTTAAATTATAGCATCATAGTACCATAAATCGAAATTATGTCAAATAAGATGTTGGAAAAATTGGTAAAATCGTGTATGATAGAAGAAATAGTATGATTTTTGGAGGCATGAGATGAAAAAAAGATATGCGGCACTTATTTTTTGTGCAATTGGACTCTTATTAGGAAGCATTACTTCAGAAGCGAAAAAGAAGCCATCGGTTACCGCGGAATCCGCAATTGTAATGGATGTTCAGTCGGGTGCGATTTTATATGAAAAGAATATAGACAAGCGCGAGTATCCGGCGAGTATTACGAAAGTAATGACGGCTCTTGTTGCCATTGAAAATTCGTCGTTGTCGGAGACGGTTACTTATTCAAGAAATGCCGTGACAAATTTGGAGTCAGGTGCTTCTAATATTGAAATTCAGCCGGGCGAAAAATTGTCAATGGAAGACAGTTTATATGCCATTCTTCTTATGTCGGCGAACGAGGCTTGTAATGGTGTGGCGGAGCATGTCGCAGGAAGCATTGATAATTTTGTTGCGATGATGAACCAGAAGGCGAAAGAACTCGGATGTACGGGAACTCATTTTGCAAATGCGAATGGTTTATGGATGTCAAATCATTATACAACAGCACACGATATGGCATTGATTTCACAGGAAGCTTATAAAAATCCTACATTTGCAAAAATTACCGGAACGAAACGCTATATCATTAATAAAACGAAAAAACATGCTAAACGTTATCTTCATAATCATCATGGTATGCTTTATCCAAGTACATTTACCCAATATTTGTACGAATACTGCGTGGGCGGCAAAACAGGATATACATCGAAGTGCCGTTATACGCTTGTAACCTATGCAAAGAAAAATGGAACAACATTGGTTTCCGTTATCATGCGTGCACCAAATTCCCCTTGGACGGCGCCGGATGCTAATGAGTATACCGATACGACAAGAATTTTGAATTATTGTTTTGAAAATTACAAACGCTATGAAATTGGAACAATGACAGATAATACGGTAAATACAAGTGATTTGTTTACCAAATACAGTTCCTATTATAACCAGCAGTTGGGTCCTTTATCTGTGGAACAGGGAGCCGGGGTTATGCTGCCAAAGGGTGTTACTTTAGACAAGGCACAGAAAAAAGTAATTTATTATGACACACCACAGCAGGTTAGTGCGACAAAGAAAGTAATTGGAAAAATTACATATACTTATAATGGAAAAGAAGCGGGTGGCGCTGAGATTTACTATGAAAATTCGAAAAATCCGACTTTAAATGACAGTATTGATATGTCCGAATGGTTTGTGGATGCGGTAGAAAAAGCGAATGAAGCACCTTTCCCATGGAAAAAGGTTTTAACAATCGGTATTCTTGTAGTTGCCGCTCTTGCAATTACCATTTTGATTCTGTGGTGGATGAGAACACATAAAGAACAGCGCACACGCCGCAATCGATACAAAAGAGGAATGAAAAATCGAAACATCAATGAGAGAGAATACTATTATCACAAGAAGTAGATAGCAAAATAATATTATGGAGGCGTCATGAGAAAGACAAAAATTATTTGCACGCTTGGTCCGGCGACAGACCGGGATGGTGTTTTGGAAAAATGTATCGAAAGTGGTATGAATGTGGCACGTCTGAATTTTTCGCATGGCAGCCATGAAGAACAGCAAAAAAGAATTGACAAGCTGTATGAATTAAGAAAGAAATATCAAAAGCCAATTGCTGCTTTATTAGATACCAAAGGTCCGGAAATCCGACTTGGTGATTTCAAAGACGGGAAAGTAAATTTGAAGCAGGGACAGAAATTTTCTCTTGTAACAAATGAAGTATTAGGAGATGAAACGAAAGCTTATGTGACATACAAACAGCTTCCGGAAGATGTAGAGCCGGGAACCCGCATTTTGATGGATGACGGGCTGGTGGAAATGATTGTTGAGGCGGTTGACGAAACGCAGATTGACTGTGTGGTTGTTGGTGACTGCGAATTGAAAAACCACAAAGGTGTTAATGTGCCGGGACTTCATTTGAATATGCCGTACATGAGTGAAAAAGATAAAAGTGATATTATCTTTGGAATCAATAACCACGTAGATTTTATTGCGGCTTCTTTTGTGCGCACTGTGAAAGATATTGAAGATATCCGCGCTTTTCTGCATGAAAATGGGGGCGATGGAATTCATATCATTGCCAAAATCGAAAACCGCGAGGGCGTTGAAAATATTGATGGAATTATTGCAGCATCGGACGGTATTATGGTTGCACGTGGTGATATGGGTGTGGAACTGCCGGAAGAGGAAGTTCCGATTTTGCAGAAAATGATTATCGGAAAAGTATACGAAGCGGGCAAGCAGGTAATTACGGCAACGCAGATGCTGGATTCGATGATGAAAAATCCAAGACCGACAAGAGCGGAAGTTGCCGATGTGGCAAATGCAATTTACGATGGTACAAGTGCTATTATGCTTTCGGGTGAAACTGCTGCCGGAAAATATCCGGTGGAATCGGTTCAGACGATGGTGCGGATTGCAAATCGTACGGAAGCTGATATTGATTATGAAAAACGTTTTTATCATCGTGGCCGCCACGAAAAACCAGATGTTACAGAGGCTGTTTGTCATGCAACCTGTACAACGGCATATGATTTGAATGCTTCTGCCATTGTTGCGGTGACAAAATCCGGAAGAACTGCACGAATGATTTCCAGGTACCGCCCGGCATGTCCGGTTCTCGGTGGAACGACGTCGAAAAGAGTCTGGCGTCAGATGGCAATGTCGTGGGGTGTATGTCCGATATTACTGGATGAGAAAACAGATGTATTTGCTTTGTTTGACCATGCGGTAGACAAGGGAAAATGTTCCGGTCTTTTGAAATCAGGCGATTTGGCGGTGATTACATCGGGTGTTCCAATCGGAATATCCGGAACGACAAATATGCTTAAGGTTGTGAATGTAGAATAACACGAACGGGGATTTGCAAAGAAAGAGTTTAAATCTTATATCCTTATTGATTTTGCGCATACCAGTAAAGCAATTATAGAATTATTTGATGATACGTATGACTTAGATTTTTTCTTTTTGCAACTACAGCAGTTAACAGGAATCAGGTTATATGAAAATGAATCAGTAATTATATTTGATGAAGTTCAGCTTCTTCCAAAAGCGAGACAGGCAATTAAATATCTTGTAGCAGACGGGAGATATAAATATATTGAAACGGGGTCATTATTATCTATAAAAAAGAATACAAA
>CAKRGF010000034.1 GCA_934322085.1 uncultured Eubacterium sp. | reverse complement strand
TACAGAGTCGTTTTTTAATGCCACATTTCCAATTAACCATTTTAGGAACGGTAATCTAGATTTTCTATTCTCTTCTACTGTTTCCTCTACCTCTAAAGACTGCAAATACCGCTCTACATTTGCAGTTTCCGCATCAATATATTTTAAGTTTTTAAAATCATACTCTCCACTAAGGAAATCACACTTAAATACAGAAATTCCATTTATAATAAGTTCTTCATCTCGAAGTTCCCGATTTGAAAAGCGTGTATATTGATAAATGATTTCGTCATCACCAAATCCAAATGTATAAGAAAATTTGGCATAATCCTCTGTCGAATCCGCATTAAGAATCATGGAGTTTTCAACATATACCGGTTCAGCAATCATTAAATAAGCAATATCAATAAGTGCTTTTCCTAAATTGGTTTTACCGGTTGCATTTTTTCCATAAATAAGCATCTTAGTAATTATATTATCTGAAATACAATCCGTACTAAACTGATACCCTGCAATGTTCTCAAAATCTATTTTTATTTCATCTCTAAAATTCTTATAATTACTTAGTGCAAATTTTTTTAGCATAAAATATACCATCCTTTCAAACATTCTCTGCAAATATTCTAATAATAGTATACTCAATTTTAGAGTATTTTACAATATGCAGCCGTAAAAAAATTACGGCTGCATAGAGTTGAACTTCTTTTCTCCACTAGATTGCAATTTAAAGTCCTAAATCATCTTCTAAATTACAATAAGAATTTTTTGAAACATCATAACTTTCTTCTGTACGTATTTTTTCCAATAATTTATCTAGGCTCTCTTTTTTAATTTCCTTTTTATCTTCTTCATTTATAACCGGTATCATAGGTTGTTGCGTTTGATTATTTTCTTCTTTTTGTTGTGTATCTTTTTCTTCCTCTTTTTTGGGTGGCGTATAGGATTCCCTACATCCGACTTCCAATTCCAATTCCAACTCGCTTGATTCGTCATTGTTACCGTTATTGTTTTTTGTATTGTTTTTGTCCATCATTAGCTCTCACCTCCTTTCTTTTATCTTAATAATAATATGTCTGTCGACATAGCCTAATTTTAAACAAAATATTTTTTTCTTATATTACTGCGTTATATGTATAAAGGAGAGGAAACAATAAAATCATTTCCTCTCCTAGGATTTAGCATTTAAATTTTCACTTATTAGCTAGATTAATAAACTTCTTGCCTACCTTAACCTTTACTGCAAACTTATTTTTTAAGATAAGTTTTTTGGCCTTCTTCTTAACGATACACTTTTTCTTCCCTTTAGGAGATAAGGTGTATACTTTACCTTTTTTAGTCAAAAAGACAAGGTTGCCACTTTTCTTTATGAATGCAGCTGACTTAATTCCAGAATATTTCTTACTCTTGCTGCTTCCTTTCCAAGTAAGTTTACCCCTTGCAAGTTTGTACTTGCTGGTTACTTTATTTCCAACAAAAAGACAGGAATAACCAGCTTTCTTTTTAACAACTTTCTTTGTTGTAACCGTTTTTGGTGTAACAACAGGAGCTGTTGGTGTTGGTGTCGTTACCGAATTAGCAGGTGTTGGAGTTGGATCATCATCTTCATCATAAATGCCAAGCTTTATTTTCATTATTTCAAGTGAAAGTGTAGGCTTGATTTTTCCAGAAGATAATTTATATCCTGTAACATAATCTTGAGAATCATATACTAAATTTGTAGCATCTTCAGTATAATCTTCATAATCGGGATCCGTTTGTGGAAGTATAGAGCAAGATATGGAATCAAGATCTTGTAAATCAGGATTAAACCAACATATAGCCTTTGAACGTATTTGAAACCAAAGAGCACCATTTTTGTCAAAACCTGCATCTAAAGCATCATCTGTTATGTTGACAAGACTCTTATTGTTATATTTTAAATATAAATCCCCATTTTTTAAAACCCAAAGAGTCCGTTCAATATTGTTATAAGTGCTGGCACAAGTTTTGATTACATCTTCATTTGAAAATGGTAATTCGGTGTCTGCTTTAACAGTATTTGTACAAAACATTGTACAAATAACCATTGCTAACATTGTTAATAAAGCCACATATTTTTTTTGTGTTTTCTTCATAAAAATCCTCCTTTTAATCAACTGCTCTATGTATTTTCGTGTTACTCTTCTAAAAGTTATATTACCATATATTTACTTTGCAATCAAATAATAATACTTATACTGAAAAAATACAATTTATTATACTGGTAGATACTTATGAAACTATGAAACTTTTAAAATACAAAATTATATAAAAATCCCCATGAGAACCAAAGCACTCATGGGGATTTAATTCATTATTCTTCAGCCGATTCCTCTTCATCCTCCGGCACTTCATTGTTGCTTGCAAGGATGCTGACAATCGGTGCTTCAAGGTCGGTCTGCAAATCAATCTTATCATTCTTTGCAATGTCAAGGTCTGCTACTTTCAACGTATCACCCAATCTCAGAGTAGCACAGTCTATCTCAACCTTTTCAACCAATTCCTCCGGCGTTGCCTTATAAGCAATCTCCTCCAGAAGCTGCTCGAGTACACCTTCGGTTACTTTCTCTTTATTCAAAAGAATCACTTCCGCAACGGAATGTACTTTCTCACCTTTTACTAATGCCTGGAAATCCATCTCTAGAATCTGATGGTCCATCGGACGGTAATCCATCTCTTTGATTAACACATCATATGTTTTCCCGTCTAACTCAAGGTAGAGCTGGCTTCCTTTCATGCACTCTCTTTCGATTCTTTCTGCCTCCTGCTTTTCAATCTGCAGTGGAATCGAACCCTCGATTTCTTTGCCAAAAAGGTTACCTGTAACATAGCCTTCTCTTCTCAGTTTTTTAGCCTTAGTTTCCATGTTTCTTCTTTGTACTTTTAAAGTAGTCATTTGTCTTTTCCTCCATTCATACAAATTGATAACATAGGGAAGTTTGCGGAATGTCGATATTAAATTGGCGTTTCGTTTCTCTTGTTATAATTGTTTTTTAGTTGCAACTCTGTTATAGCACCATTCACAAAATTCGTCAAGAGGGGGGGCTAAAAATTTTTTGGTGTCACATTTCTCTAAAATATAACAGACCATTCCTGCCAATGTTACTCACAAAGGCGTACAGAATGGTCCGTATAATAAACATCCCGGTATATATTTTCCGGTATATGCAGATGTGGCAAAATTCACATCCCACTTCAAAATAAAACAACCGAACTAAAAATAATTCATTTAAAGTTATTTTATTTTGGGGGGTTACGCTAGTGTATAGGTCCTGTACAGAGCTTCTCCTCCATCCCCGGAGTATCGTACATAAACGGTTCCTTTTTTCAACACATAGTCAATATTTTCTTCATCACCCCAATTGCCGGCTGGCATCGCAAGTGTTTTCACTAATTTCTTCGTATTGGCATGAATCAGGTAAACGCAGTGTCCACCATCATCACCATAATCTTCTAATATCCAGTAAGCACCATTTTTCTCAAAACGCCCGAAATCCCAAATTGTTGAAATTCCAAATTCGGATAACTCTAAAATAACTGTACTTTCACCAGTCTCATTCACCTGATAAACCGTTGTCCCTGCAAAAGCATACAGCTTTCCTTTATCGTACAAAATATAATCTGCCCGCTTTCCGCCAAGATCAGCTTTCTTAGACTGCCATGCGCCATTTTCATCTTTCGTGTAAAGAGATAACTCATCCTTTTTATTTACAACAGCCACCCGCAATTGATTGTTCTTTACATAAAATGCTCCCTCATTTCCAGTGACATCTGTAAATTCAGTTTTCTTGTCACTGCCATTATACTTTGCACTCTGAACGAGAACACCTGTTGACGAGGATACATACTTCGCATAAATGCGTCCTCCACTGCAAACTGCACTCGCTCCCATTCCATAACGGAAGATTTTTTTCTTTCCTTTTCCATTTGTCTGAATCCGGTACACGCCAAGCGAACCGGTATAATGAATATTGGAACCGTGAATCCCAAGAATTCGGCTGCATGTGCCAGTCAGTTTCTTTTTGGAAGTGCCATTTTTCTTCATGCGGTATAATTTACTAAAATTGCGCACATAATAAATGTTTTTTCCTGAAATTCGAAATGAATTGACCTGTTTTGCTAAAACTTTCGTTTTCTTTCCTTTAACCGAAATCAAATTCGTTTTTTTAATATAATAGGTGGTTTTTCCTGATTTCACTCCCGTCAACGCTTTTTCTACTGCGGTCTGAGTTTTGGCTTTCTTCGACGCCGCCATAGATACCGGCTCATTTACCGTAATTCCTGATAAAATCATAGTTCCTGCCATCACTCCTGCAGCCAATGAATGTAATATTGTGCGTTTCATCGAAACCGCCTCCTTTGTTTTTGTTCTTTATCTATATAACGACTTATTAACTGGAAAAGTTGCATTGAAGCAAAATTTTTTATAAAAAAAATCGGCAGCCTACTGCCGCCGATAATATTTTATCCCATCTTCCGGTCGAAAATACGTCCGCAAATACCCCTGTGGCGAAACCACAACAAAATCGTTGGTCTCTTCCAGATAATATACGTCATCTCCATCTTTCTGCGTTTTATGCAGTGCTTCCTCATTTAAAATCACCGCATTGGCTGCCGCCAGATACTCCTCCGCCGATGCGTACCCCATTGCTTTGCCATGTTTTTCATAATGCTCTTGCAGTTTTTCATCACTTTGAAAAAGGACTGCTTTTTGTATACTGGAATTCGGATTCTCTGTAACCTGTGTTACCTTAGTTTGTTTCGGCGTACCGCTTTCCGGCTTCCGCACAAACGAAAGATAAACAAATGTAAGCGCAATCAAAAGAATCAAAGTCGTAATCGGCACCTGCCTCATGGCATTTTTCCGGCGTTTTCTTCTTTCTTTCCCTCTCGGAACAACCGCTTCATTTTTCTCAATGCGGTTTCGTTTCCGACATTCCTTGCAGCGCTTCGGGAGAGAAAGATTTTTCTCTTCATAAAAATCTTTCTCCGCCTCAGATAATTCAAATTTTTTTCCACACTGAACACAGGTATACCACATGTTCCTCATTTCCTTTCCATCAGATTCGTTGCAAAAACCTAGAATTTATTAATTTCTTCCGATTCATCATCGTTTTTGCGAATCCCGCGAATTGTCACATAATAGCTGACTTTATCGTTCACTTTCACAAGAACACGCTCGCCCACGCGGTGTTTCAAAAGTGCTTTTCCCATCGGCGAATCAATGCTTATCATCTGATTCAACGCATCACTACGGACTGTCGTGACAATTTTATATTCCTCTTCCATGCCATCATCTTCAAAATGCACCGTCACCAAATCATTCAGCCCGACTTCATCCTCACCGGATTCGTCCTCGACAATCTGCGCCGTCTTAATCATCCGCTCCAAATAGCGGATGCGGCTCTCATTTTCGTTCTTAAACTTTTTTGCCGCCTTGTATTCAAAATTTTCGCTCAGGTCGCCATGCGCCCTTGCCTCTTTGACATCTTCCAATGCTTCTTTGCGCACCACTAACTTACGGTGCTCGACTTCCTGCTCCATTTTCTCAATGTCTTTTTTCGTCAATTTATCATACATCGAAAAAGCCTCCCTTTTTAGACCTGCAGTTTCTGGAGAAATGCTTTTGTTCTCTCATTTTTCGGATTGTCAATTACTTCTTCCGGACGTCCCTCTTCTACTACTTTACCGCCATCCATAAAAATCACACGGTCGGAAACCGCTCTCGCAAAATCAATCTCATGCGTAACAATAACCATCGTCATTTTCTCTGCCGCAAGTCCTTTTAATACACGTAAAATCTCTGCGGTAATCTCCGGGTCAAGTGCACTTGTCGGCTCATCAAAATACAGCATTTTCGGACGCAGTGCAAGTGCTCTCGCAATCGCAACACGCTGTTTTTGTCCGCCCGACAGCTCACACGGATACGCATCTTCTTTTCCTTCCAGTCCCATTTTCGCAAGCAGGGCACGTGCCTCTTTCTCCACTTCCTGTTTCGGACGCTTCTGATTCTTCACCGGTGCATCCATTACATTTTTCAATACGGAAAAATGCGGGAACAAATTAAAGTCCTGAAAAACCAGTCCAAAGTTTGACTGTGCCTCTAAAATCTTTGCGCGCTCCGGTTTTTTGGCATTTCCTGCGGCATCATTTTCCACATAAACTTTCCCGCCGTACGCAATGCTTCCGGAATCAATCTGCTCTAAAAATGTTGCGCAGCGAAGTAACGTCGATTTACCGGAACCGGATGGGCCAAGAATCGAAACGACTTCTCCCTCTTCTACCGCAAGGCTGATATCCTGCAACACTTCCAAATCTTCACCAAAACTCTTTTTAATATTCTTTATTTCCAAAATACTCATGCCGTAGCTCCTTTCCCTTAGCGGTAATAATCCAGTTTCTTCTCAATAGCTTCCATCACAAAGGCAACCACAAAGTTAAATATATAATAGAATAAACCGGCAATAAACAGTGGCATAAGCGAAGCCTGTGCCGATGCAATCTGTTTTGCCATTGTAAACATTTCCGTGTAAGCAATGGCAAATGCCAAAGAAGTATCTTTAACCAGCGTAATTACTTCATTGGTTACCGGCGGCATAACGCGTTTCACCATCTGTGGGAAAATAATACGGAAAAATGTCTGGCGTCTGCCGTATCCCATGACCTGTGCCGCTTCGCGCTGTCCCTGCGGAATACTCTGAATACCGGAACGATAAATCTCTGCGAAATACGCCGCATAATTCAGGGAAAATCCAATGATAACCGCATACAAACGATACATGTAAGGTGTTGAAATTCCGAACACATAGTACGGAGCAAAGAACACAACCAAAAGCTGTAACATCAACGGCGTACCACGCATAATCGAAATGTAAATTTTTGCAATCCACCGAAGCAGAGCAAACCGTGACATTCTCACTGCTGCAATCAAAAGTCCAAGCGGAAGCGAGAACAGCAACGTGAATACAAAGATGGACAGCGTAGCTAACATACCACTGCCTAACTGCTTCATAATAAACCAGATACCACCCTTATTGGCTTTTACGCCATCCGATTTTTCTGTCGTCTTATCATTCTTTTTCTGTATTTTTGAAAAATCAACATACGGAACTTTTCCGCCATCTATGTATGTCGTGTCCTTTTCCGAAAGACACGCACTATCCTTGAGTCCCCACTTGTTTACAATCTGCTCAAATGTTCCATCCGCTAACATCGTAAGCAAAGTCTTCTGCACTTCATCACGAAGTTTCGTATTTCCTTTTTTGAAACCAATTCCATACTCTTCCGAAGAAAGACGCTCATCTAACATACGGAAATTATCGCCCTTTGCGGACATCTGATAAGAAGCAACGCCGATATCCATCGCAATCGCATCCACCATACCGCTTTCCAGATTCATAAATGCAGAATTGTAATCAGCTACCTGCTGTAAATCTTTCAATGAAGCCGCTAACTTTTTATTTTCTTTTGTCGCATCGTCTCCGGTCAGAGCAGCGAGCGCGGACGAATCACTCTGAACAATCAACCGCTTACCCTTCAAATCGGATAACTTATGAACATTTGAATCCTTTTTTACGATAACAACCTGCGAGTTATCCACATAGGCTGTTGACCACGTGTAATTATCCTCACGTCCATTCATTGTAAATCCATTCCAGATACACGAAATCGCGCCTGTCGCAAGTTCCGAATCCTTGGAATCCCAGGCAATCGGACGTTTTACTAATTTCCAGCCATTTCTCTTGCAGACCTCTTCTGCTAAGTCTAAGTCAAAACCGACATACTCTCCATTATCATCCATATATCCATATGGCGGAAATTCGGCGTCAAACCCAACAATAAACTGTTTCTGCTCTGCTGCCTTTCCCATCGGTGCCACCGCCATCATTGCCACAACGCCAATGATAAGAACCGCAAACCATGCAGCAAACCACGCACTTCTCTTCTTCATGAAAATCCTCCTTCTGTTGTGTTTCAAAGTAATAGTTTTATTCTACCATGAAGTGGTGGTCGTAACAAGTAAGGAATCTCTTTTTTTCAGTTTCTGCGCCGTCTGCCGCTACAGCAATCTCCTCTCTACATACAGATTTCCATTTTTTCTTGCATCCATATACCATTTCACGAGAGAAATTTCATCTCCCTCCAATTCAAGACACGTAATCTGATAAGGATGCACACAGCTTCCCGAATTGATATAGAAGGAATCCGGATACTGGTTCATCGGACGGTGTGTGTGTCCGGTAATCAATGTCTTTCCCCGCTGCGCTGCCCACTCCGAGAGCCGCCGCTCCGTACGCTGTTTAGCCGAATAATTCTTTGCCGCACTTGTGGGATCCAAAACGCCAATTTGCTCTAACGGTTTCCACACATAGCGCACAAGGAAACGATTTACCTGCCACAACGTTGAATTCATCAAAGAAGCCTGATGCCCATGCGTCATATAAATATCTGTATTTTTTTCATAATTTCTTAAAATCAAGCCCGAATAAAATGTAACATCAGGAAAAAGCGGCTCGTGGCACTGCTTTGTCACGCTGTAAAATAACTGGCACTTCTTATTACAAAACGAGGCATTCTTTTTCACCATATCATGATTACCGTATACCATATACAATCGGTCATCCCGGTAAAATAACGCAAGCTGCTCAAATGCCCGGTTGTGCACTTCCAAAATCTGCTCCATCTTGCGGTTTTCCCACAATTCGTCGCCATCCCCCAGTTCCACATACGTGTACTGCATCCGGTTATAGTGCCGCAGAGCCGCCAAATACAAATGCTCATTTTTTATAAAGTTGTCATTGTTATTCCCACTGCCCCGGTGGCAGTCACTAAACACCACATACTTGTGATTGTCATCCAGAGGCAGAACGGGAACATTTTCAAATGCCTGTTCCAATCGTTTCTGATAACTCATCGACATCTCCTTACTTTTTTTAACTGCTTGGAAAAATGACGTAACAAATGCCGTAAAAATCTCGGCAAGTAAAAATATAAATACAAAATCCGGTCTAAATTCGTGCACACACACCTTGTAAGAAAACGGAACAAATGGCAGTACACACGGTTTTTAAACTGCATTACACTTCTTACAAACCGCTGCCATAATGTGAAATGTCTGCTTCCTTCCGGCACATGAAAGAAAATCGAGCGGCAGGACCAGAAAATATCCGTTTCTTTTATCCCACCCTCAATCAGTGCTTCGCAAAGTTTTCTTCCAAACTCATAATTTCGGAAATGAACCGATACATCCATGGATAACTCCTGTGGTCTCGAAAAATTTCCGGGGTCAAATACCGTAAGCCACCAGTGCCTTTTATCCAGACTGGCAATCCGCTTCCCGTCTTTCCACAGCGTCACCGACATATCCAGCCAGTCTGACTCACCCGCCGCATGAAAAAGTGTTTTCTTATAATCACTCTCTTTTACAATCCCATCCGCATAGTAAAGTCCAATTTCGCATCCGGTACAAATTCCATACTGCCCTTTCCAAATCTGAACTAACCAGGTCCTTCCCTCATAATCAAAATATATTGGATAGGAATCAAAGACCATTGACAAATACGGTGCCGCGCGATTATAAGCATCCAGATACCCGAACGCCTTCTGCCAGGCATCCGTCCGGCTGCTTATCACATCCCACCGGCTCTCATAATAAAAACCAAGCGGTTCAAGCAGCGAATTCAGCAGATTTTCCTTTTCACATGGATTCATGCACGCAAGCCGGCAGAGAATTTTTTTCTTCTTCCTATGAGAAAACAAAACCACAAACACAAAACTAATAAGAACCAAAATTCCAAACAAAAAATACATCGTATAACCCCAACTCTTTTGTTAGTCACTATCAATATATGTTAAAATGTCGAAAAATGTCACCTTGAATTCTAAGATGCTGTAAAATTTTAATTATTTGAAGGGCAGGTATTCGGTGCTAAATTATTTTGCTTCCAAGTAAGCTGGCAGAAAAACTTTGTGACTCGTGGGTTTTGAATACGTCAGTAGGAGGCACTGGTAGTTTCAGTGCCCCTACTGTTACGTATTCAATTAGCGAAAGCGCCCACGTGACGCAAAATTTTTCTGCCAAATTACGGAAACAAAAAAATATCACCACCCCCCTGCCCTCAAAATAACCAAAAATTTCCCTTGACAACCAAAAACGATAGTGCTATATTTTCATGTAAACAAAGAACAAATGCTATGAACAGAACAAAACATCATAAACTTCATGCATTTCAGAGAGCCGTCGGCTGGTGCGAGACGGTATGCAATTTATGTTGTTATCCTCTGCGAGCAGTATACCGAAAACTTTTAAAGCGAGTAAGTATCACCGGTTTTCCCGTTATCGAAAATCTTATTGTTGATAGTGATATCAAAGATAGGACTGAGCGGTCGCCGCAGGCGGCAAACAAAGTGGTATCGCGGAAGTTTCAGACTTTCGTCTTTCAATGTATGAAAAGTACATTAGAGGACGGGGTCTTTTTTTATTGCCGCTTCCGTATCATACAATATAGCTCTTTTGAGCAGAGAGAATGGAGGAATTCTTATGAATGGATTAGTAATTGTATTAATTGGTATTTTGGCACTGGGTGCTGGTTACCTCTTCTACGGCAGATGGCTTGCCAAGAAATGGGGACTGGACGCAAAAGCAAAAACACCGGCCTACACCAAAGAAGACGGACAGGATTATGTACCATCTTCCAAGTTCACCGTATTTTCGCACCAGTTTTCATCGATTGCAGGTGCCGGCCCTGTCACGGGTCCTATCCTCGCTTCCGTATTCGGCTGGGTACCGGTTCTTCTGTGGCTGATCGTCGGCGGATTATTCTTCGGTGCCGTACAGGACTTTGGTGCTCTTTACGCATCGGTTAAGAATGAAGGTAAATCGATGGGTATGATTATTGAAAAATACATAGGTAAAACCGGTAGAAAATTGTTCATGCTGTTTTGCTGGTTATTTACTTTATTAGTAATTGCCGCTTTCACCGACATGGTTGCCGGAACATTCGTTGGCAAAGGAGAAGGAATCACCGGTACTGCAAAAGCATACGCAGATTCTGCTGCCGCTTCCATTTCCATGTTGTTCATCGTTGTTGCTATTGTCTTTGGTATCATTCAGAAAAGCGTTGGCAAAATGAATGAAATTGTAAAAGCACTTGTTGCTATTGGTTTACTTGTTGTTATGTTTGCCGTTGGTATGCATTTCCCGATTTACGCAAGCAAAGATGCCTGGATTTACATCGTTATGGCTTATCTGTTTTTGGCTTCCGTACTTCCGATGTGGCTTCTTATGCAGCCAAGAGATTATATGACAACATTCATGCTTTTAGGTATGATTGTTGGTGCAGTTGCCGGAGTCATTGTTGCTCATCCGGCTATGAAGTTAAATGCCTTTAATGGTTTCTCCATCACAGGAGCAACCGGCACAAGCACTTTGTTCCCGACGCTTTTCGTAACCATTGCCTGCGGTGCCGTTTCCGGGTTCCACAGTCTGGTATCATCCGGAACTTCTTCAAAAACCGTCAGCAATGAAAAAGATATGCCAATGATAGGCTATGGTGCCATGGTTGTAGAATCTCTTCTTGGTATCGTTGCCCTCGTCGTTGTCGGCGCTGTTGCCGTAAATGGTTCCGCACCGGAAGGTACACCATTTGCCATCTTCTCAACCGGTGTTGCCGGATTCCTTGAGAAATTCGGTGTTCCGGTACACATTGCTACCGTATTTATGACAATGTGTGTTTCCGCTCTGGCACTTACTTCCCTCGACTCCGTTGCTCGAATCGGAAGAATGTCATTCCAGGAATTATTCTACTTAGATACTACAGACCCATCCGAGATGAAACCTTGGCGCAGACTTTTAACAAACAAATATTTTGCCACTGTTATCACACTGTTCTTCGGTTACCTTCTGACACTGGGTGGTTATAACAATGTATGGCCACTGTTTGGTTCTGCAAACCAGCTGCTTGCCGCACTTGTACTGATTGCACTGGCTGTATTCCTGAAAACAACCGGACGTACCGGATGGACATTGTACGCACCAATGTTTATCATGCTTGCCGTAACCTTTACCGCTTTGGTTCAGAAAACAATTGCTCTTGTGCAGAACACATTAGCAGGCAATGCAACCTTCTTAGTGGATGGACTTCAGTTCATCGTTGCCATTCTTCTGATGGTACTTGGTGTTCTGGTTGCATTTAGTTGTCTGAAAAAACTTTTCAGTCGTGAGAAAAAAGTAGAAGCATAATTATAAAAATATAACCCCTTCTCTTTCTTGAATTTAAGAGAAGGGGTTTTTCTTTTTGTTTTGTCTCCAATATTATATTACAAAGAAAATAATTATGATAACAATGCTCATAACAGTTAATGTAACAAATGCACTTTTTATCTTATTTGATATAAACAAAAAGAATCCACTATAAGCCAGCATTATTATCAAACGAATAACATAACCCAAAACCAACCATAGCCAAATTGGCATTTCCATACCACTTTGTATTCCCATGCAGCCTACTGGTTCGGTAATTCCCGCAAGACCATATAAACGGTAAAATGTAATAAACTGTGGCAAATAAATAATCCCAAATGAAATTACAATAATGAATATAGAAACCAGTATTTTTTTGTGTGCCATCTTTTTTCTTCCCAGTAAAGTTGCCTGCAACAACATTTTTTGCCCAGTTTCATAATCCTGTGTAAATACACTGCATAGCGAAAATGTCAAAAGCAGCAATCCAAGAGTCATTAAAATGCCGTTTTCCTTGGACAAATCCATTAGTTTTACATATCCACCTTCATAGACATAGGCAGGCAGATTATGTTTATTTATATAATTATTTCGTTCAACAACTTTTTCAAAACCATGTACCGGTCGAAGGTCTTCACTAAGAATCATTAGATCTTCCACCTTATCTTCTTCCATAAATTTTTGCTGTTTCTTTTTTAATGACTGAAAACGCTTATTTTCCTTCTGTATAAAATTTGTCTTTTCAATCGTTTTCTCTCCTTCTAACTGCTTCATATAAGTATAATAATAATATTCATCTTCATCATCAAATATCAAATGTGATTGATACGATAAAAAACATGAAACAATCAAAAAAAAGAAAAGAATCATGCCAGCCCGTCCACCTTTTCTAACTTTATAAAGTTCATATCGAAACAATGAATCATGACCTTTCAAGAATCGTTTTTCATTTTTCTTAAATACGAAATTAAACAACACACTTTTTCGACTTTCTTCTTTTATCTTTGAAAATCCAATCATTCCGCAAATCATAGATATAAGCAAAAGAAGGAAATATACTGCCATAACAACAACCGGATAGGAAATCGGCTCACCTAAAATATTTATATTTACATATTTTCCAATTATATCTCCTGCATTTAAACAATAAGCCGGATCGATATACTTTAACCAATTTAAATTAGAATTCATTGGAATTTGTACATAAACCAAAACACAGCCTATAATACAAAAGAAAAAAATCATTATTGAAATCAATGCTCTCTTTCCTAATATGCATATACAATCAATAAAAATAGCCAAAGCAGTCATGATAAATATTAAAATAATCATGCTAAGAATCAAAAACTGACCAACTGACAATTCACTTCCACACGAACGATACGCAAGAACAGATTGAATGCTTCGACTCAAATCTCCGACTCCATACCGCTCCCTTAAAATAACATAATTACATCCATAAAAAATTAAAGCTGCAACTGCTGTCCCGCAAATATGAGCTGCCAGTTTGGCAAAAAAGAGTTTTCGTTTTCCAAATCGTGTAACATATAAAAGTTTTGCAATCCCTGTTTCAGTCTCTCTGACAAATAATATGTATCCTAAATACAAAACGAAAAACAATACGACAATTCCTGTCATCGTCGAAAACATCTTCTCAATTCCTAAGGAAGGCTCTGCAACTACTTTAACCATTTTCATTTTTTTAAAGTGGGCTGCTGTTTTTTCGATATTCTTTTCAGCAAATCCCCCTTTAGTAAACGTTGAAAACAAAGTTGTTTTTTTTGCATTTTCCTGTATTCTTTGCCGGTAATCGTTATAAGTACTAACTGCTTCCAATTCTTTTGCAAATCTTACATATAACTTTTCTTTATCGGTCATTTCATTTTGCTTATATTCTTCTGCTTTGTCTTTTGAACTTGCAATTTCTTCTTGTAGATTTTTTTCTTCAGATAGAAATTGCTGCCAGACTTTTTTATATTGAATAGAAGTAAAATCTTCTGTATTTTCAAAACATATTATTCCACAATTTATCAAAAGACAAAACAATAATACACCCCACATGTATGGACTTTTTACTATTTTGCTAATCTCATTTCGAATCATCTAATTACTCCTTATAAAAGTGATATAAATATACATCATCTAATGTAGGCCAAACCGTGGTCTCTTCATCACACTTTGAATCCAAATAACGTACAACAACCTGATTTCCTTCTTCTCGAATTCCTGCAACCAGATATTTATCCTGAATCTCTTTAAGCTGCTCTACTGTTACCTTCTTCTCATATACTACACCATACAATTCCTTTTCCAGAGACTCCGGATTACCGCTTCCAATAATTTCCCCATGTTTTAAAAGCAAAATTTCTTTTGAAATGTATTCCACATCGGATACGATATGCGTAGCTATCAAAACAATTTTTCCAAGTGCCATTTCCGAAATAAGATTACGAATACGAATCCTTTCTTTCGGATCAAGACCAGCTGTTGGCTCATCCATGAAAACCACCTTTGGATCTCCTAAAAAAGCTTGTGCAATCAAAAGTCTCTGTTTCATTCCTCCCGAATATGTTTTGATTTTTTGTTTTCCCATCACTTCCATGTTAACACACTTTAAAAGTTCCGGAATTTGTTTTCTTGCCACCTCCTTTTTTACACCCTTTAATGTTGCCATATACATCATAAACTTATAGCCGGTAAAATACGGAAACATATTTTGGTTTTGTGGCACATACCCAATCTTACCAACATACTCATTAATGTTGTCATAAATAGACATTTCATCACATAAAATCTGCCCTTTTGTTGGCTTTAAGCTGGCGGTTAAAAGCTTCATCCATGTAGATTTTCCAGCCCCATTGGGTCCTAGAAGTCCATAAACTCCCGGCGTAAAAGAATAGTTTATTTTACGAATTGCACAAAAATCTCCATACGATTTTTTTAGATTCTCACATTTCAAAATCATGCGCTTACTTCCTTTCAAATAATTCTTTCTTTTGGTCTTTAAAAAGAGAATCTCCATATACAACATGAAGAACATTCTTTTTATCATAATATTCGGCAAAATCTCCAAATGTATTGGTAAAAGAAGCAATGCCCTCAAGTTCTTCCCATGCACTGTCTTTCAGATAATAAAATTTTTCTTTTTCCATATCTCCCCTGATTAAATGATTTTTATATGTATAATACAACACATCCGTTTTGTCCGGCTTATATATTTTTTTCTTCTTTTTACTTCCAATTGCTACTTCAAAAACTTCCATTGTTTCTTGATTATATACATATACTGCCTGGTCAATCATGCCAATTACAATACAGCCTTCTAAATCTTTTTCGCTACATACCTGCGACTGTTTTCCTGTTTTTATATTATACTCATATACTTTTGAATACTCCTTCGCAGTACTGTAATCCTTATCTTTCTTTCCAAGTTTTCGATAAGTAGATACATAATACAATTTTTCGCCGCATTTTTCTAATAATAACAAACCATGAAACTTTTCTTTGTTTATATCAGAAATTTCTTTTGTTTCACCGGATTCCAGATTGATTGCAAGAAGGACACTATAGCTGCTATGGGAACCGGCACCACCAATATTATCCTCTTTAACAATAGGTATCTCTGCCTCTGCATAAGCAATGCCATTTTCTACATACAC
Organism: uncultured Eubacterium sp.; assembly: GCA_934322085.1. GTDB lineage: Bacteria > Bacillota > Clostridia > Lachnospirales > Lachnospiraceae > Eubacterium_F. The sequence goes on along the minus strand of CAKRGF010000034.1, from coordinate 10,318 downwards.
GCTATTGTACACGTTCACCTGATAATCCAGGTTATATAATTTCGTTCTTCCACTACCATCTAATTTTTCCCGATAAACAACTCCCTTTGACAAATCCGCCTGTCCAAACAAATAAACATATTCCCCGGATATAACAGGAACACAATTGAAAAATAAATCCTTATTCAATGCTGCATCGCAAGTAGGATCCGGGTTTGTGTTTTCGTCATAAGGTTCATGTTCACAATTTGATTTGTTACATAAAACAATACTTGATTTTTGATTTGGATCAAAAATATGCAGTAAGCCATCCTGCGTTGTAAAAACACTTGCCAGACAGGAAACCGACTCCCCACTTGCACTATGTAAACTTTCCGTAATTTTCATTTTATTTTCTGTACTTTTTTCCGCACCACACCCGGTTATGAAACAGGCACACGCAGCTACAATTAATAACGCTTTCTTTTTCATTTCTTTCCCCGCTTCCATTTATTATATTGTTTTTGAATCTTGTTTAAAATATCCGGATACTTTTCCATTTTTAGCTTTTTTACAAACTGGTCAATCATCTTTTCCGGTTCTTCATCGCTTTCCAGCAGTTTTTGATAAAACACGTCAACCTCGTTCAGTATTTTTTTGTTTTTCTCAACAACCTTCTTATTTGGAACAAAGCCTGCTGCTGGCGACATACTATATTCTTTGTTTCCATCATAATAGTATTTGGCTTTGTCTTTTTCTCCATTTGCTTCATATATGCTAAACTTCGTATTTGCAAGCTTTGCGGGACAATAATCTGAAACATGTTTTTCTCCCACGACCTTTCCATTCTTTAATGAGTAATCTTTGCCCTCTTCACCAAAACAGATGAGGTTAGCCAGTTCTTTGTCTGTATTTACAAGCATTAATAAATTTTTTGATTCTTTCGGATGTTTTGTCCATGATGCAATTCCATGAACGCCATTTTCCATTTTATCTATATATCTGGATGATAACTTGCGTGAATAGACAGGAATTTTTCCTCCATCCTCTAAATATAAATAATTACCATCCATTATTTCTTTTGACATTACTGAAATCATTGCCATGAAATTTCCACTCAGTGCTTCTGAATAATCTTCATTCTTATCACAAGATAACAATCCCTCACGTTTCAATTGCGCCATGGAAATCCAAAATTCTCTAACATCTTTATTTTCCCAAATATTTTGAATTATTCCTTTATCAGACATGTACACTCCATCACATATGCCGATATAACCTAAATTCGTAAAACGATCAGAAAAATAGTCACCTGAATCATTCCACAAAAGATATAATGGCAGTTCTGATATATCCTTATTTTCAATAACCCATTTACACAATTTTTTTATATCAAGCTTGTCTGCATTCATAAAATCAGGTTTACTTGCTATCTTCTCTGCATTTATTAAAAGATATGTCGAATCCGCCTGCACTACTTCATTGTAAAAGCCATATATCTTCCCTTTGTAAGTTATCCTTTTCCATACATTTTTACCATATTCTTTTTTTAATTTTTTCCCATTTTCGCTCTTAAGCCATTTGCTCAGAGAAAGAAGATTACCCTGTTTTATCTGCCGGATATATGTTCCATCTTTTTCAGGATGATCACCGTCACCATACCCAGTCCACATCAAATCTCCGATTCCTTGTTTTTTCGCTTTATCAATACCATTTTGATAAGATTCATACGACTCAGCATTTAACCCATAAAAAGAAAGATTATAATTATACCCCAATTCATGAATTCTTTCATTAATCGCTTTTTTTCTACTTTCACTCAGATAATCTGTCCATGTACTATCCGTCATCCAAACTAGGTTAACCGGCTTCTCTTTGTTCGAATCGTTCGCTTTTTCCTTTGTAGCAGCATTCTCTGTCACAGAAGGACTTTTATTGTCTGTTTGCTTTTTCGTACAGCCGGTAAACACACAAATGATACTTATTGCAAACATTAGATACAAAACACTTTTTTTAATTATTTTTCTGTATAAATATCCTCTATACATTCTCTCGCCACCTTTCCTACTCAATAGCATAAGCTTTTATTTAATTTCATAAATCTTTATTATTATATTAATATATATAAATATTTCTGTCAACAATATTTTTTACTACGTAATATTGTAACTATAAATATAATGTGATATTATTGACACGCAAGGTGGGTGCTATGGAGGAAAAAATGGCATATAAAAATAACCTTATTACCGGAATTACAGAATTATTGGTACTTAAAATTTTAGAGCAACAAGATAGTTATGTTTATGAAATTCAAAAAATGATTAACAATAATTCTGAGCATTTACTTTCTATTTCTCTTAATACCATTTACACGGTCACCTATAAATTAGAAAATGAGAATTTGATAAGTGAATACTCAAAACTTGTCGGAAAAAAAAGAACACGAGTATACTACCATCTGGAAGAAACTGGGAAAGAACATCTTGCAAGAATTACGACTAATTATAATAACATGATTAACGGTGTAAATCACATAATGAACTTTTTGGGAGGCAATATAATTGAATAAATTGAATCAACGCTATTTGAAAGAAGTAAAATCGTTTTTTCCAATTATGGGAAAACCGGAACGACGGTATCTAAAAAAACTTTCCGGACAAATTAATGATTACTGCATAGAAAAAGAAGTATCATCGATCGAGGAATTATATCAGGATTTCGGACGACCAAGCGAAATTTCCAATACTTATTTTTCAAATATTGATATCAATGAATTTGTTAAAAGAATACAACTCGCCAAATGGTTAAAAAAAGGAATTGCCGTAGTTGTCTTGGTTGCATTAATCGCCGTAACAGTATATAGTATCGACAGTTACTGCACTTATAAAGTTTTTGAACGCGAATCAATTTATTTCGAAGAAACTGAAATTACAGATTAAATGTTTCAAGCTAAAATACAAAAGGCGACAGAAATTTTGGTTTCTGCCGCCACTCTTAGGCAGATGTAGTTCATCGGTAGAACGCCAGCTTCCCAAGCTGGAGAGGCGGGTTCGATTCCCGTCATCTGCTTTTTTATTTTTCAACTTCCGGGTCGTTTTCTTCCCACACGATTTCATCTTCAACAAACCCGTTTTTCTTTTTATGTCTCACAATTAATTTGAGAATAAATCCGCTCGCAAACACAAGTGCCGATACAAGCCATCCGGCAAGGCACTCCGCCCACAGAGCATAACCATAATGGCCGCCTTTCTGCACAAACAAAACGTACAGATTCCACACAAACAAAATCAATAATGTCGCTGGTGCAATATAACGAATCGCAAGACGAATCCAGATACGAGGCATTTTAAATTTCTTTGTATTTCGATTAATCTGCTGCCACACTTTATCAATCTGAAAGCACCAGCCAACCGCAATACATTCCAAAATTCCGATTACAATCAAGTTAATCTGATTTGTCCAATTATCCACAATGTCAAGCCATGCTACACCGGCACGGGTTGCATATAATAAAGAAATAATGGCACTAATTACACACGCCCACCGTGTCACCTTCTTTGGATTCAAATGGAACTTATCTGCCACCGATGCCGATACACCCTCGATAATCGAAAAGGCTGAATCAATCGCAAGCGTTACTAACATCAAGTAGAAAATAGCACCAAACAACGCATTAAACCAGCCAATGTCCGTAAGATTTACAATTGCCTGCGGGTATACGATAAATGCTGTTGCAATTCCGGAATCCGTAATCGAATCAAGCATCCCAACACCACCCATTGTGGAAAACATAACGATACCTGACAAAACGCTGACTGCGGCATCCGAAAGCGCAATAATTACACAGTCTTTCGCCACATTTGCCGACTCGCCAAGATAAGAACCATATGCAAACATAATTGCCATCATAATCGATAAACTGTAAAATACCTGTCCAATGGCATCAATCCACAAACTTGGATCTTCAAAAGCACTCATGCTAGGAATGAAAAACATCCGAAGGCCTTCACCGGCACCTGGCATCGTACATCCTTTGATTGCCATAATGACAAGCAGAATGACCGGAAGAAATACGGTATACTTTACAACTTTACCCACACTGCTTGCACCATTTCGGATACAATAGTAAATCGCTGCCCAAGCCACGATAACAGAAAGCAGTACCGGAATCGGAATACTAAAACCTTTGATATCCCATGTTGTCTGTGTTAGATCGGCAAAAAGATTCTGCGCCGCATTTACATCTCCTGTCATACCGGCAAATTTTACCGAGCATACCGTCATCAAAATTACCCATGCGAAAACAACTGCATAATAGGTAGAAATAACAAATGCATTTGATGTCGCTGCCCATCCGATAAACTCTGTCTTTTTATTAATTCCCCGCATACTTTCGCCGGCACCGCGGTGGAATTTACGTGCAACGGAAACCTCCATCATCAGAAGTGGAATTCCGACAACAAACAGCGCAACTAAGTAAATTAACAAATATGTTCCGCCTCCGTGCTTTGCGGCAAGTCCCGGAAAGCGCCACGCATTTCCAAGTCCAACGGCGGAACCAATCGCCGCTAAAATAAATGTTGCCTGTGATGACCACTTTGACCTTTTTTCATGTTTCATAACAATCTCCTTTTCTAATCCTCTACAATATTACTAATCCAGACTCCCTTTTGAATCAGGATATATCCCACAGCAAGTTTGATTAAATCTGCTGCCTGTACAATCGCATATACGCCCAGGATGGGAAGACCTGTGTAGTAGCATAATACCGCCGCAATCGGAAGCGGTACAACCCACGAATACACACTGTCAAACAAAAACGTGATAAATGTTTTTCCCCCGGAACGGACGGTAAAATAAAGAGCATTCAAAACACCCTGCACCGGGAAAAACAATGCCGTAATAATAATAAACCACGTTCCGTAATTTCGCACCTGGCTCGTTGTATCATACAAATTCGGAAAAACTCCCGAAATGGAAACTAAAAGTATCGTAAGTCCCACACAAATTACGCCTGCAAATTTCATCAGTGAGTACGCATTTTTCTTTGCCTTGTCGTATTCGCCCGCTCCGAGTGTCTGACCGCTCAAAATACCAACGGCAGAACCGAGGGAAATAAATACAACATTCAAAAGATTACAAATGGCATTAGAAATCTGAAGTCCTGCCACAATCTCCAAACCGCGTGTCGAATAGCACTGTGTCAACGCCGCAATGCTGCCCGCCCACAAAAACTCGTTTAAGAAAATAGGAAGTCCTTTTTTTATCATTTCTCCCATGATTGCCTTCGGCACAAGAAGCGTCCGGTACAATCCATTGATAAATGTAATTTCCTTCTTTTTGCAGTGCGTCCAGATAACCACGACTAACATCTCAACCACACGCGCCATCAAAGTTGCAATTGCTGCTCCCCTCACTCCAAGCTTTGGAAAACCAAATTTTCCGTAAATAAGAAAATAGTTAAATACCACATCAATAACCACGGATGCGATACCGGCTATCATCGGCTTTATGCTTTCGCCGGTCTCTCTAAGACTGCTCGCATAAATCTGCGTCACGCCAAACGGAACAAAAGTAAATAACATAATTGCGAGATATTCTTTTGCATAAGACATCGTAAGCGACGCATTCACAACTTGGCTTTCACCGTGAAGATAAAGACCAATCAAATTCTCTCCCGCCAGCAAAAAGAGTAAAAGTCCGGCTATAATACAAATCCCGCAAATCCACATTTTCATGCGGACCGCATTGCGGAATCCCTCTTCATTTCCCTGTCCATAATACTGGGCAGCATAGATACCGGGACCCGATATTCCTCCGAAAATAGCAAGGTTAAAAACAAAAATAAGCTGTCCGACAATCGAGACAGCCGTCATCGCTTCTGTTCCAATGCTACCAACCATCACATTATCAATTAACCCGACCATGTTGGTAATACCATTTTGTATCATCATCGGAATCGCAAGCTTCAATGCCCTTCTATATATCATTTGATTTTTCACTTCATCTACACCTCTGATTTCTTCTCGTTTACCAGCCGCATCTTCCGCAGTTTTCACAATGTGTACATTCCACTTTGTGAATTTTCGCTTCCCATTCACATAATTCGATTTCCTTATCTTTTAAATCGAATTCCCTCTGCTGATATTTTGTCTCAATCTGTATCCTATCTTCCGCAAGTAAAGTAATCGTGAGCGGATAAATTGTAATCTCTTCCGGCCGCATACAATTTTGAAAAATCACGGGCGAAAAAACTTCCCATTTACCGCTTTTTTCATCGAAAATCCGCAACTGTTTCTCTTTCGTAACCATTTTACCATCATACCACAAATCTTTCAGTGTGGAAAGCATAAATTTACCCTTTTTTTGCACACGCTCATATTCATAAAAAACAGCCTTTTGAGGCACTATAATTTCGCAGCTTTTTTCCACAAATTCTTCCTCCGAAAACATAGGAAAAAAAGTGTCTCCTTCTATTTTTTGTAAAAGTTTCGTTACATATATTCTATCGGCATCCCTAAGCGCTTCTTCATATACCGACGCCCCGCCGCAGATAAAGATATCCCGCCCGGTGTTTTTTTCTTTTTCCCATACTTCTTCTAAACTTTGCACCGTGTGGCAGTTTTCCAGTTCAATCTTTTTCGTTCCGGACAAAAGATACGTCATCCGCCCGGGCAACGGATGCCCAATTTCATCATACGTGCGGCGTCCCATCACAATGGCATTTCCCATCGTCAGCTTTTGAAATTTTTTTCTATCCTCCGGCAAATCCCACGGTATTTTTCCCTCTCTGCCAATCACCCGGTTCTCACTCATCGCCACAATAATCGCTATCATCGGTTACCCCTTCTCTCTAACTGTATCATCATATTCTCTCACCCTATCGCATCGCATGACATTTGTCAAGTATCGTGACAAATGTACTTATATTTTCAATATACCTTGACAGACGAGGTATGTTATAATTTAATGGTATAAAAGATTTTATAAGGAGGATTTTATGGAGAACAAATTACGAGCTTACATGGACCATTTATTTCAGGATGTTCCAAATACAAAAAAAGCAGTTGAAGTAAAAGAAGAAATTTTGCAAAATATCGTGGACAAATACCACGACCTTGTGGCGGAGGGAAAATCAGAGGAAGCCGCTTACAACATTGCCATTGCAAGTATTGGTGATTTGGATGAACTTCTTGCTTCCCTGAAAGATTCTTCCCAGTCGGCAAAACAAATGGACTCGGAAAATTATATGGCATGGCGTAAAAAATCAGCCATCCGCATTTCCATCGCCATCATGCTTTATATTTTGTGTGTTACCCCGCCAATTATTACAGACAGTCTGCATCTGCCGGACGCCATTGGTGCTTGTGGTCTTTTTGTTTTTATTGCCATTGCAACCGGAATTATTATTTACAATTCCATGACAAAACCGCGCTACACGAAAATGGACGATACTTTTATGGAAGATTTCAAAGAGTGGCAGAGTAAAAATGACACGAATAAGCAGGCAATGCGCGCCATTAAAAGTGCTTTGTGGGTATTCATTACCGCCCTGTACTTTGTGATTAGTTTTACTACTATGGCATGGCACATTTCATGGGTTATCTTCTTAATTGGTGCTGCGCTTGAATCTATAATTAAAGCTGTTTTTGAGCTGAAAGCAAATTAGGAGGGACCGATTATGAAAAAGAAAACTGCCATCTGGATAAAGATTATTGTACTTGGCATTTTGACACTCGCCCTCATCGGTATTTTAATTGTGGGGATTCTTGGCAACACCTTCCGCAATTTTCCGATATTTGGCTCTTTTTCCAGCTATGACAATGCCGATTTGTATCAGGTGGGAAATGCTGATATATCCGCATCCGAACTATCCCGCCTTTCTATCGACTGGGTAAGCGGCTCCGTAAAAGTTGATGTTTACGATGGAACGCTTATTCAGATTCGAGAAGATGGCGCAAACGACCTATCCGACAGTGACAAAGCACATTATTATTACCACGATGGAACTTTAGATGTCCGCTACCGGGAAAGCGGTAACTTCTTTTCTTTCTTCCGCAGCTTGGGAAGAAAAAATCTGGAGATTTTGATTCCACGTTCACTCGCTTCCAATTTATCGGAGATTTCCGGTGATGTAGTGAGTGCAGACACAACAATTAATGGTCTTTCTACAAAGAATTTTTATCTGGATACCGTAAGTGGAAACCTTACTTTTAATGGAAGTGCAGAACGGATTAACAGTGACAGCGTGAGTGGCGACTGCCGTATTACTTCATCCGTCACACCGCAGAAAATTGACATGGAAAGCGTCAGCGGCGATATTTCGGTTTCAATTCCAGGTAACTCTGAATTTGAAGCGGAAAACGATTCCGTTTCCGGGGATTTAACTTGTAGTTTTGCCGGAACAAAAAAAGATGATAAGTTTGTCTGCGGCTCAGGCATTAACCGCTATGATTTTGACACCGTCAGCGGAGATGTTGAGATTTTGCCGGTGGGGTGATGTGATATTTTTAGTTTCCGTAATTCAGAAAAAACTTTGCGTCTCGTGGTTCTACGAGTCACAAGGTTTTTTTCTGAATTACTAAAATACTAAATAATTCCCCATGATTTCATTTTTAGATATCAATAATTAACTTATTGCAGTTATTACACAAATAAGCTTCCACATATGTTTTTTCCATAAAGCTTGTGAGCTTTATTTTTTTTGCATTAGGTCCTTCTGATTTCCACTTTAATGGATATCTGTCCTGATTAATTATGCCTTTTTCCATTTCGCAATTGCAATACGGGCATTGCATAAAATCACCTCCCTGTGTCAAAAATCAAACTGGAATTCATAAATTCCAAAGACTTCTCTCTCTTTATGCTCTCCACACTTTCTCAATCCAGTTTATACATTCTTGTCCCATAACAACCCGCTCCCTAGCACATTCTTCCGGAAATTGTTTCTCTGATTTTCCGCAGTTTTCTAACATCATGTTTCTTTTATAATTTCGGTATTTTTCTTTTTTCTAATCAATATAGTATCCTCCGCAAAATTTTGCATTTGTCGATTTCATAGCTATCAATATAGAATTTATAATATCCGAACCTGCAATAATTGCATTAATACACACAATATACCTTAGCAATTCAAAAACAAATCCATCCGTCAAAGGCAGAAAAAACATTGGAATAATTGTTAAATATTCCTGAATGAGTTAAACTAATATCTCCAATATTATAAACTACTGATATATGTAATAATTCGTGAACTATAAATACCAGTATGAAAACACTAGCTTTTATATTCCAATTTGCAAAGTTCCAGACCCCCAACATCGTCGACATTAAAATAAGCACTACTTGTAAACTATACACAAACTTCATCCTCAAATGAATAAATATCAGCAATATATAACATTCCCTATGATTCATCGTTTGCATTTTTATTTACTCTAGTCTTTCCCTTGACAGAATATACACAGATAGGATTAATTTTAAAATCAATTGCTCCCGTTTCTTCTCTTAATTCGCGCTTTGCGGTGTCTAAAATCGATTCACCTTCTTCTCTATGACCTCCCGGTATTTCATAAGTATCTCTTTCTTTATGTTTGCAAAACACCCATTTCCCACTTGCCTTAGAAATAATAACAGCAAACTTTAATAAGCTGTCATCTACATCATCATAAAAATTGACTTCCAGCATTTTATCTCCTCCTTTGCCTTATAATTTAATTTCATAAACGGTTTGTTCAACATCTATATAACTTGAAGTTCACATTCTAATTTCCGACTTAAAATACTGTTCCTGAAAATAAACTTTTTCCCTGATTTCTTCCTTAGTGAACATCATTCCCTTCGGAGCTACAACCCATTTTTCTTCAACATCATCGTATCTATGAATAATTGCAATTATTATCCCTTCTATATATCCATAGTTAATTGGATAATACATATCTTTATGTTTAGGATGATAGCTTCCTATCGGTCTATACACTTTTACTGTTACTATATTGCCAATCATATGAATCTCCGTATTCCAATCAATTTTAACTGTTCTGATTATCTGGCAGATTTGCAAACTGGAAATTGTTTAGTAATGTTCAATACAGAAATCGACCCATTCCTTCACTTTCTTTCCGACTTCATCAGCATTCAGATTATCTACATTTAAAACATCCACATTTTCCCTTCCTATAAACCATTTTCTTTTTAATGGCAATAAATATTTTAAATAATGTTCGAAGAAGTTTCTGGCACGAGTATTATCATTTTCCTTATGTCTTAATAATACTTCACTTGAAGCATCTAAAAATAATATTCTTGTTGGCATACACTTTCGAACTTGCTCAAGTTCCTCATGTAATGCATTTTC
>CAKRGF010000033.1 GCA_934322085.1 uncultured Eubacterium sp. | reverse complement strand
AGGCCTCCTATGATTTGTATTTTATCATAGAAGACCTTGATATTATATAATTTACAGAAATTTTTTCACAGGCTCAGTTCATCCCAAGCACGCAAATAACGCTCAACCTGATCAGGACACGGATTCGGTACATTGTTTTTTTCTACATTTCTCATATCATTGCTCCTCCTTTGCGATTGGAATATATACCTGTTTAAGTGGAATCATCTTCCTGTACTTATCACTCAAATCATCATAGTATTTCAAAATAAGTTCAACCAGTTCTGTACCATTGATACCACGAATAATTGGAGTACTATCAAGATACTTCTGCGCATTCTTCGTGTAATTTGAAAGAGTTACAAACAGACCATAATCGCCTTCTCTCATTGCACCTTTCAATGACTGAATGGTTGTTTCCTTTATATCTCCATCTTGACTTTTAACTTGAACAAGAATACGAGGTGGAAGCTCATCTTTATATGCAGTAATGTCTATCCCACTATCTCCACCTTGTGGTGATATAGTTGTTCTGTATCCCATTGCCCGAAGAAGATCCGCAACAAATCCTTCCAAGTCATAGCCCTTAAGCTGACGGCTTAACTCTTTTAATATGAAGTCCTTTGTGCCCTCAATAATATCATCTGCTGTTGCGCCAACACTCTCATCCTCAGAATCAGATGAATAGTTCTTCATAAAATCCTTATCAAGCACACTCAAAAATTCATCAGCGTAATTCTTTACTGAAAACAATGACATCGCCGATCCAATCTCATAAAGAGCCCCCTGTGAAAACACCATACGAGGCAAATGTTGCAACCACTTCACTTTTCTGGTTTGTACATATTCAGGCTGATTTGAATCATATATATATTCACTTTCAACAACACCTATGTTCACTTCACGATTACTCTTTGAAGGAAATACGACATAATCATCAACCTGAATTTCGTGACAAAAGCGATACAGCATTCCTGCCCCAGTTGCAATGCTTCCTTTCTTCGCATCAGGATATATCTGTGTGTACTTTTCTTTAAAAGCATCTCTGTTTGCATCGATATTGCCTAGGTCACCCATATCACTCCATCCGATTGCAATTACATCGTTCTTAAGAAACAGATTATCATCCTGAGTATGTATTCCCCAGATTCTTTTTTCTTCATTTGACATAACTAACACCTCTCATTCTCTTTAATTCTATATACCTTTATAAATAATCCGAAAATATATTGATTAATTTCAATATCCATACCTGATTATTGTCCTGAATCACCGTTCTTAACTGTTCATCTATTGTAAGCATCTCATATTCTTCTTGCACCATCATTTTTTTGTGCTTTCCTCTAATTCCAATATATACTTATCAAAATCCGACATAAATATTCTATCCTGAATGACGCGGTATTTTTCAAATTCAGTCTCTGCTTTTACCTTTGCAATCTCTGCTGTGATTTTGCCTGCATCCTGAAGAACTTCTCTGTCATCTGCCATCAGAAATAAATCCAGACGCTTTGACCAGTCCTCCATCGTCATTGGAATATGGCGTTCTGCACGATCCTCTGCCAAATCCAAATAAGCAGATACAATACGCTCAAGCGAACGCATTTCCTGTTCACTCAGATAATTGTTTGCAATATTTACATCACTTTTTACTACTTTACCTTCCGGAGCTGCTGCCCATGTTGCGAGTCCCATATGTGGTTTTTCCGCATCCGCACGTTCGTAAATTAATTCTGCTGCTGTATGTCCGTGAACTGCATAATGCATCTTGTTTTGAACCTTTGCAAAGAACTGCTTTGTTGTTTTTGCTGTTCGGTCATAATCAAGAGCTGTCGCATAAATGTCTGTTATCTTCTGGTAAAACCTACGCTCGGACAGACGGATTTCTCGAATCTGCTCAAGCAAACGGTCAAAGTATTCTACTGTAAGCACGGAGCCACCATTTTTCAGACGCTCATCATCCATGACCCAGCCTTTGATGGTGTAGTCCTTCACGATACCATTGGCCCACTTGCGAAACTGCACTGCTCGCTCATTATTCACTTTAAAGCCGACTGCGATAATCATTTGAAGATTATAGTGCTTTGTATCACGAGTTACTTGACGTGAACCTTCAGTTTGAACTATCCGGAAATTCCGAATAGTTGCAGTCTGTTCTAATTCACTATCCGCATAAATTTTTTTAATATGTTCATTTATGGTCGGTAATCCAACGTCATATAATGTCGCCATCATCTTCTGCGTCAGCCATATAGTCTCATCTTCATAGCGCATCTCAATGCTGTCCTGTTCGTTACCAACAGAGGCAACATAAGTTAAGTATTCCGCTGCGCTGGAGCGGATGGTAATTTCATCTTTTTTCTTTTTCAAATAGAATTCCTCTCTATTCTTTTTTCACATCTTCGTCAAACAGCCTTAATTTTGTTGGCTCCGTTAAACAGTTAATGGGTTACTTTTATATGCTTTCTTTTGAATACCATTTTAATATAATATCATTCTCATGTCCACCAATTTATGCCACCATCATCTATACTTGTGAAACCGTCATCTTTTGGAAAATGGTTCATACCCCATTTCCTTGCTATAATCACTCTTTTAACCTGCAACATTATGGCGAACATTATAACCATTAACTATACCAAAAATCAAACTTATCGTGCTCATTTTTGGGAACTTCATACTCAGCATTTAAAGTATCTTTTAATCCTTCACATTCATTTTCCAAAATATCGGCAAGAATATTTATTAATAGCTTTCTTTTCTAAATTGGCATCAAAACAATAATACATTTCTGTGGCTGTTGCTAACTGCTCATATATTGAATTAGGTAAAACAGAACCGTCATATTCTAACTGTTCACGCAATACACCGTTAGTCATTCTCATTACAAATCCATTTGTCAGTTCAAGATAATCCCCCTTTATATGCACATAAATCCAAATACTCAAGCATGGATATCATATCCCGAAACAGTTGCTTGTCCTTATCATTATGCGTAAGGTCATAAGAGACGCTCAGAAGGCCACCGCTGATGGCACTGATTAATAGTTAATGGAACCTCAAAAAAGCAAACAATAAGGAATACTACGATGAAATTGCCAACCAAATTTTCAAGCTCCACGAGCAACGTGAAAAATACATTGTTGACACTGCTGCCAGCGACACACAGATTAAAATCAAGTCTGGACCGAAAATTGACGTTGAAGTTTAAAGTCCATAGAAGTAAAAGGGCTCCTCCCCACTGGAAAACAATCCGGTGATGGGGAGCTGTTTTTTAATTCTGCCAATTCATTACTTTTTCTGCACCTGCTTCAAGAACATCTGAATATTTTGCATCCTCCATCATTATTTGCTTAAGCTTGTTCTCCATTTCATCATCAACAATAAAACTCTCCCCATTTAGGTTTGGTAGTCCTTCTCTTAGAATTTTTTGTAGAATTCTATCGTCTAATATTTCTTCTTTGCTCTTACCGATTAGATAAACAGCATAGAACAAAACCACGGCTTTTTTATTATTTGTATGAGGATTTAATCTTATTTTTTCATGTCCTTGGTGAAAAGTTTCATTCACAAATCGTTTTATTGATTTCTTTTGCAGTGTTGATGCCTGCGTTATGTTTTTCAATTGTGTAAGAAATATTTTATTCAATCTATCATTAGGCATAGTTATATCATCGTCTACTGCCATAAAATATTTTGCCAAATTAAACAAAATTGGATATAGTTCAACATTAGGAATTGGCCTCATTTCCTTCGGAACCGTTAACGTTACACCATAAATCACTCCTGCACTCATAAAGTTGTCTGGAGATAATATCTCAGCAAACTTCTGTTCCGCTTCATAATAAGAATGGTACACAAGTTCATTTCTGGATGAATCTGTTCTTAATTCTGTATACAAAAAATTATTCTTGCAAATGTCAGGTCTCTTATTTGTCACTTTTACCCTATACATAAGTAATCCAAATAATGAGATAATAACATCTATTTCGCCATGTTCTTTTTCGATTGCAAATAAAGTATGGCTTCCCAGATTAACCTGTTGGTCTAACATTTCATAAATTTTTTCTTCTTGAATGATACTAACAGGATTTGTACCTTCTCCAGTCGTAATAAATTTAATGATATCATTAAATTCAGAATAATAACCAGATATTGAATTTTTAGAGCAATACCATTCAAAAGCTATTTTAGAAAGCATTCTGTACATTGATATATCAAAAAATATTTTATTATTAATTCTAATTTTCTTTTCTATCTCAATAGTGTTTACATCAAGAGGTTGCACCATATTTTCATCTTTTGCAATTTTAACAGCTTTATCATATGAACTTATCATTTGAGTATTATCCGCTGACTTTAATACTCGTCCATTAAATATTTCATTATCGCCATGAAGTTTCAAATTATAGTCAGTACCTTCAATGGTTACAACAGCCTCATATGGTGCATATTTTTTCCCTTTGCTCGACTTTATATCGAGCTCATTAGTGATAAAACTCAAAGCATCAATTACCTTACTTTCAAACATATCACTAAATTTATTATTATGTTCAATTCTACAAACATTTCTATTTAAAATACGAGCATTTGTAAGTGCATCCGGAATTATATCAGACTCGGATAAATCATGGTCTATCCCACAATATATGCATTTGTTCATCATCTATCAACACCTTTCCTTAACATCTATTTCACTGTCCGAAAATGCCTTTAGTATCGAGTTGCCGGATTTGTTGTCAACTTTTTTCGTTTTCCAAAATTCTCTCAAAAATCCCTGACATCTAATCCACTCACTCAATTTGCGTTATCTAATCCTAGATCACAACCTGACACACATTTTCGCAGTAGATATGTTTCAATATAAGACAACCGAGCTTTTTCAGAGGTAGGGCTTCAAATCCAAACTTCCGAAACAGTCCGGAAACATGCCATTTTCTTGCACTTATTTATCTTTCCTTGACATCAACACCACACTCTCCACATGCCCCCCCTGCGGAAACATATCGCACGCCCGAACCTTTTTCACCTCATATCCCTTCTCCCCCAGTACCTTCACATCACGAGCGAGTGTCGCCGGGTCGCAGCTGACATAAACAATCTTTTTGGGATTCATCGTAACAATGGTGTCCAAAAGTTTCGCATCGCACCCCTTACGCGGTGGGTCGACGACAACGACGTCGGCGAGCACGCCATTTGGTTCTTCTTTTGACGGCGTGCGGCGCTTAGCGACCATATCCGTTACAACGTCTTCTGCTGCGCCACAGTAAAATGACGTATTGGAGATGCCGTTCAATGCTGCGTTTTTCTTGGCATTTTCGATGGCTTCCGGAACGATTTCGACGCCGGTTACCTGACCGTTTGGTACTGCTTTTGCAAGAAATAGAGAAATGGTTCCGATGCCGCAGTAGAGGTCCCAGACACGCTCATCCCCCTGTAAATCGGCGAAATCGAGTGCTGTCTGATACAGTTTTTCGGTTTGAACCGGATTGACCTGATAAAAGGACTGTGGCGAAATCTGATAGCGGATACCGCCGATTTTGTCCTCGATGGCAGGGCTGCCCCACAAAAGTTTTGTGGAAGAACCGAGAATTACATTCGTTTTCTTTGTGTTGATGTTGAGGCAGATGCTTGTCATTCCCTCAATCGCACAAAGACGTGTAATGAGTTCTGCGGCGTGCGGCAGCTCATTTCCATTTATAACAAGGCACACCATAATCTGTCCGGTGTGGTAGCCGCGGCGCACGTAAATATGGCGCACAAGTCCCTTGTGGCTTTCCTCACGGTAAGAGGAAATGCCATACGTCCGCAGAAAATCCATTACGGTTTCGACAACTTCATTGATTACCGGGTGCTGAATGGCACATGACGAAGCAGGGATTAAGCGGTGGCTCCGTCCGGCAAAAAAGCCGGTCTGCGGGATTCTATTTTCATCTTCACGAACCGGAAACTGCGCTTTGTTGCGGTAATACCACGGAGATTCATTTTCGCCCGTCATTCCTAAAATCGGAAGCCATGTGACAGAAGATAAATCCACACCGCCGAGTCTTTCCAGACAATCTTTTACTTTCTTTTCCTTGAAGGCAAGCTGGCCTTCGTAGGAAAAATGCTGCAGCGTACAGCCGCCACATAAAGATGCAGAAGGGCACGACGGCGTCATGCGCTCCTTTGACGGCTCCAAAATTTCAACCAAGCGCGCAAAGCCATAATTTTTATTTAATTTCATCAGGTGCACCAAAACCTTTTCGCCCGGAAGCGCACCCTTTACAAAAAGGGCATAGCCATCTACATGACCGATACCCTCTCCGTCTTTTCCTAAATCTTCAATCGTAATGACAATTTCATCATTTTTCTTAAACTGCAATTTCTTCTTTTCCAAGTCCATTACTCCTCTGAAGTTTTTCTCAAATTGCTCTCAAACATACGGTTGAAACCAAGCCATCCCATGTTGTCACCTGCCTGAGTAAATACTTCCGTCAAAGTCTGCAATTTCGCGTCGGCGTTATCCGCCATATGTAACGCCATTGCCTCCATAATCGCCGGTACTTTCGGCGAGCCAAATTCCATCTTGCCATGATGCGCAAGAATACAATGAACGAGTTCATTTTTCAATTTTGGCGGAAATCCCGGAATCTGTGCTGCCGCATTTTCCATGCAGCGTGCGCCAATGTAAATGTGACCGAGAAGCTGGCCGTCATCCGTGTAGTCATTCATTGGAAAATCCGAAATTTCCTGAATTTTTCCCATGTCGTGGAACAACGCCGCTGTGATGAGCAAGTCTCTGTGAATCATTGGGTAATGCTCCGCAAAATACTGGCACATGTCCGTAACGCTGAGCGTATGCTCCAAAAGTCCGCCCATGAAACCATGATGAACGCTCTTCGCAGCCGAATGTTTCTTAAATGCATCGACAAACTCTTTATTTTCCACAAAATACATTTCCAAAATTTTTCGCAGATATTTGTTCTGCACACTTGCGACGTATTTCAAAATGCGGCTAAACATTTCTCCGACATCTTTATTCGTGCAAGGCACATAATCCGCCGGGTCATATTCGCCCTCGTCGCTAATGCGGACGCGGGAGATGTTCATCTGCAAATTTCCCTGAAAACTTGTCACCATTCCTTCGCAGTGAATATAATCCATTGGCTCAAAATTGGCAATGCCGTTGTTCAGCTCCCAGATTTTTCCGTCTGCGGTTCCCGTTTTATCCTGTAAGGTCAGGGAATAATACGTTTTTCCTGCCTTTGTTTTCAAAATCTGTTTCTGTTTACACAAATACGTGCCAACAAACTTTTCGCCCTCGCGGTAATCCTTCAAATAATTCATTTTTTTATCTCCATTTCATATTAGTATCTTTTTTTCACAGCCGTAAATGGTCCGTAGATTTTTTTGCCATTTACCTTTTTATAAGCACGCACCATAAAGCCGTATTTCATGCCGTGAACAAGCATGCCGCGCTTGTAGCTGCGCCCTTTTTGCGTTTTGGCTCTGCTGTACTTTGTCTTAATGCCTTTTACAAACACTTTCGTATAAACCTGATAACCGGAAACACTTTTTGTTTTCTTCCAGGTTAACACAATTTTTCTTCCTCTTTTTTTCGCTTTAAGCCCCTTAATTTTCCCCGGCACCAATTTTACCGATGCCGTTTTGGCTCCTGTCTGCACCTGTGTCGTACCATCCGCGCGTGTGCGGAACACGCAGACCTGATAAATGTAAGTTTTTCCTGCTTTCACCGACTTGTCCACATACGTTTTATTTCCCGGCGTACCATCCGAAACCCGCGCAATTTCTGCAAAAGCACTTTTCCCGCTTTTTCTAAAAATGACGGCACCCTGTGCCTCTCCGCTCTGCGTCCATGTAATCGTAACCCTTTTTAACGAAGACGCTTTTTTCGCCGATGTAATGACCGCCGCACCAAGCGGAGTTTCTGGTGTTTCAATTGTCACGCCAGACCCCGAAGCCGCCGTTGACTCATCGGCAGACACATTCACATTTGGTCCTATCATCATTCCAAAAATTCCTGCCACTAAAAAAGGCACTCCCACGAATTGCATCCATTTTTTCAAAAATGTCCCCTCCTTAACTTCAGCTCTTTTGACTTTGAGAACTTATAACTTATGTTATCCGGATTGCTAACTTTTCGACCCTGATACCATAATAATAGAAAAGGAGGGAACAAGCAAGGTGTTTTTCACCAAGTTCAGTTAATCAAACAATGAAATTCCAAAGCGGATTCGTCTGAAAAACTTATAAAACAGGACAGCAATCAGCGACAGTACCATGTATAAACAACTAAGTACACCACAAGCGCCTCCGATAAAAATAACTACATTCAAAAAAATTGTTCCCAACATAATCATTTTCCTCCATATTTAATTTTCGACATAACAAGTCCGTCCTTTTGCCAAAAATCAAAGACATGACATGAAAAAATAGCAGATTTACAGCAAAAGAACAAACCGTCTTTATTCAATTATCCAATATGGAAGGCGCGTTTTTTTCCATCCGTCCGAAAGAGCCATCGCAAAATACGCAGGCGGCTGCCTGTGTCGTGACCTTTCGCATAGAGATGTAATAAGAGTGCTGTTAATACAGCGAGAAATATAAGAGAACCAAAACCTGCTAAAACAAGCGGTGTTCTCGATAAATACCCGGTATTTCTTGCGGTGCTGCGAAACAGACAGACAATTGGCGTCTGCTCTGAAAAACGCTCGCCGCGGATGGCATATTTAATTCCGGAGCCATCAATCCGCGCATCCGAAGAAATCGTATTCGAAAAGCCCTGCGAAATGACTGTGCGGTCAGGCACATGGTCAAAAAGGACGCCGCATACGAGAATGACAAATATGAAACTTGCAATCATTTTTCTTCGTGTTTGTGTATTCATGGCTCTATTGTAAAACAACTGGTGGAATTATTCAAGATGGAGTTTGGGGTTTATTTGGAGTTCCGTAATTTAGGAGAAAATCTTTGTGTCTCGTGGGCACTCTCGTTAATTGAGTGCGTAGCGGTATGGGCACTGAAACTACCAGCGCCACATACCGACGCACTCAAAACCCACTCGTCACAAAGTTTTTCTCCTAAATTACTGCAATCCAAATAAAATCCGCGGCAAACACTTAACCCAAGCCACTGCCCCTCCCCCCATAAGCAACCGTTTTCCTCGAAAAGCAGAAAACTTCCCTCCACCAATCGGTAGCGTTGCCAAGTTTTTTGGTGTCTGTAAATCAGCAGAAAAACTTTGTGTTGAGTGGGTACAAACACATGGGTATCCGGCATGTGTCTTTAACATGCCGATACCCTTATGCGTTTGTCTAGCGAAAGCGCCCACGAAACACAAAGCTTTTCTGCTGAATTACGCCCCCAAAAAACGCAACGCTCCCTTTACAAACAGAAACCAAATATTGTACAATAGCAGTGCAGGAGGGCGGCTGCGCCGCCCTCCATGCGTCACTACATGAAGGGAGTTTCCATTGTGAACAAAAAAGTATTACAAACACTTGAATATTATAAAATTATTGACATGCTTCTTGAGGAGGCAGACACACCGCTTGCCAAGGAAAGCATACGCCACCTTCTGCCTTCGTCAAAGCGGGAGGAAATCATTAGCTGGCAGACCGAAACTTCGCACGCACTCATGCGCCTTTTGAAACAGGGAAGGCTGCCATTTCACGGGCTGAAGGATATTCGTCCAAGTCTGGTGCCGCTGGAAAAAGGCGGCGTACTCGGCATGGGTGAGCTTCTTGACATTGCCCGCTGTTTGGAGATTGCCAAAGAAGCCATCGCTTATGATGCCAAATTTGAAGATTTGAAAGATGCACTTTCGGGGCGCTTTGGTGCGCTTATGGATTTGCCGGATTTGCGTCTGGAAATCAACCGCTGCATTTTGAGTCCGGAAGAAATGGCAGATGATGCGAGTTCCGAATTGAAACGAATTCGCCGTGCCATGAAGACTACGAACGATAAAGTACGTGAGCAATTGACGGCGACTATGAATCTATCCGGCTCCATGCTGCGTGACAACATCGTCACCATGCGAAACGGCAGATATTGTCTGCCGGTTAAGCAGGAATATAAATCCACTTTTCCTGGTATGATTCATGACCAGAGTTCGACCGGCTCGACCTTTTTTATTGAACCGATGGCAATTGTGCAGTTAAACAATGAGCTTGCGGAACTGGGTATGAAAGAGCAGGAAGAAATTGAAAAAATACTGGCGTCGTTAAGCGCCCTTGCAGCGCCATACGCTGAAGACTTACAGCGAAACGTGTTACTGCTTGCGGAACTTGACTTTATCTTTGCAAAGGCAAAGCTTTCCAAGAAAATGCAGGGAAGTGAACCGCTTTTTGATCAGGATTACATCCACATTAAAAAGGGACGCCACCCGCTGATTCCAAAAGATAAAGTCGTACCGATTGATGTGACACTTGGAAAAACTTATGATTTACTGATTATCACCGGACCAAACACCGGTGGTAAAACCGTATCATTAAAAACGGTTGGATTATTTACTCTGATGGGACAGGCCGGTCTGCATATTCCGGCGTATGACCACTCGCACCTGCGCGTATACGAAGAAGTTTACGCCGATATTGGCGATGAGCAGAGTATTGAGCAGAGTCTGAGTACATTCTCCTCCCACATGGTGAACACCGTTTATATTTTGAAACGTGCGAACAAAAAGACGCTGGCTCTCTTTGATGAGCTTGGCGCCGGAACCGACCCAACGGAAGGTGCTGCGCTCGCGATTGCGATTTTAGACAATCTGCATAACCGAAACGTAACCGCTATGGCTACGACACATTACAGCGAATTAAAAATTTATGCCCTGTCCACCGATGGCGTAGAAAACGCTTCGTGTGAATTTGACGTAGAATCTTTGCAGCCGACTTACCGGCTGTTAGTCGGCGTTCCGGGAAAAAGTAATGCGTTTGCAATATCCGGAAAATTAGGACTTCCAAAAGAAATTATTGATGAAGCCGGCAAACTTGTCGACTCCGACAGCCGCAGTTTTGAAGACGTTGTCACCGGACTTGAGGACGCCAGAACCGTCGCTGAAAAAGAACGCGAAAAAGCGAAAAAAATCCGCGAAGAAGCAGAGCATTTCCGTGATAAAATGAAAGCGAAAAACGAGCGGATTGATGCCGCCAAGGATAAAATTTTACGCCGTGCAAACGAAGAAGCCCACGAGATTATCCAGAAGGCAAAGGATACCGCCGACGAATCCATCCGCAAGTACAACAAGTGGATGAAAGGTTCCGGCATGACAAAAGTAATGGAAAAAGAGCGTGCAAACCTGCGCAAAGCGCTCAACGAAACTGAGAGCGAGCTGACGATTGAGGGAACAAAAAACGTACCAAAGAAAGCACCGGACAAATTGCAGATTGGCGACATTGTTATGGTTCATTCGATGGGTATTAAAGGAACCGTAAGCACGCTTCCAAACAGCAAGGGAAAATGTTTTGTCCAAATGGGCATTTTGCGCTCGGAAGTTTCCGTAAGCGACCTAGAACTTTTGGAGCAGGAAACCAAAGCCGCAAAAAAAGAAGCATCCATTACCCATGCAAGAAATATGAAAATGGCAAAGGCTATGACTATTTCACCGGAAATCAATTTAATTGGAAAAACCGTGGACGAAGCCCTTGGACTGCTTGACAAATATTTAGATGACGCCTACCTCGCCAAACTCCATCAGGTAACCATTATCCACGGAGTCGGCACCGGTGCCCTGCGAAATGCTGTCCAGAACCACTGTAAAAAAAGCAAGTACGTGAAAAGTTACCGCATGGGAGAATACGGGGAAGGCGGATATGGTGTAACCGTAGTTGAATTTAAATGATAAAAGACTCATAAATTAAAACAGGAGAAAGAGGAATCATTTATGGAAAAAAGGAAAATTCTTATTGTCGATGACGATGCCAATATTGCAGAGTTAATCGCATTGTATTTAACAAAAGAATGTTTTCAATGTGAAATTGCAGAAGACGGTGAAACTGCTTTGCAAAAGCACCAAAGTTTCCAGCCGGACTTAATTTTACTTGACATCATGCTGCCTGGTATTGACGGCTATGACGTTCTGCGTGAGATTCGCAAGCAATATACGACACCCGTTATTATGCTGTCTGCTAAGGGAGAGACTTTCGATAAAGTATTAGGACTTGAGCTTGGTGCGGATGACTACATCATCAAACCGTTTGAACCAAAAGAAGTTGTAGCTCGCGTGAAGGCCGTTTTACGCCGTTTCGACAACCAGCAGGCAAGAGTGGCTTCCGCTGCCAAAGACGAGCCAAAAGATGTCGTAACTTACGATGGCCTTGTTATCAGCCTTGCAAACTATTCTGTAACAGACCACGAAAAACCAATTGAAATGCCGCCAAAAGAACTGGAGCTGTTGTACTTCCTTGCTTCCCATCCGAATCAGGTATTTACAAGAGAACAGCTTTTAGACCAAATCTGGGGGTATGAATATATTGGCGAAACCCGAACCGTGGATGTTCATATCAAACGAATCCGTGAGAAATTAACAGAAAACCCGGTATGGTCTCTTACGACTGTATGGGGCATTGGCTACAAATTTGAAGTAAACGCATAGGAGACTTCGTATGAAAAAATACTTAAAGACGACCCTCGGTCGAAAACTATTAGCATTTTACCTCGTCCTGTTTGCCATCACTTTTTACCTGATAACAACCGTTGGACGCGACTATATTTCGGAGCGTGTTGAGTCCGAAAGCATTAGTAATCTCCGCAGTGTCGGAATCACGCTGCTTGGCTCGCATATCAATGAACAGCGCTATACAAAAACGACCATTTTATCACTGCGGGACCAGTTGAAAATGGCGTCCGAAGCCGCTGAAGCGGAAATCTTAATTGTGTGCAGCGATGGCGATGTAATTCTCAACACAGATACCGAGAAAACATATAATATCTATCAGGGAAGTTCCTCTTTCCTTCATGAAGACGTGATTAAAGACACGACACTCGGCGGTCTCTTGTCCGAGAATTCAACCTGTGTCATTCTGCCAATGGAACAGAGTGCCTACTTAAACGGCTACCTTGTTCTCGCACAGCCGAACCAGTTTATCAACAATCGTGCCATATATTACACCAACATATTAACAACCTTTTTCTATCTGATTATGACAATTGTCGGTTTTGTGTTCCTGCTCATTTACGTTTTCAATGTACGCCCTTTGCGCACACTGCGCAAAGGTGCCAGCCAGTTTTCGATTAACCACGAAAATCCGCCGATTCTCATTAAATCTCAGGATGAATACGGCGAATTGGCAAAGACACTGAATGTTATCGGGGCAGAACTCAGCAAATTTGATGAGTATCAGCGGAAATTTATTTCCAACATTTCGCATGATTTCCGCTCCCCTTTAACGAGTATTCAAGGTTATGTTCAGGCGATGAAGGATGGCGTAATTCCAATGGATAATCAGGAAAAATATTTAGATATTATTTTGTATGAAACCGAACGGCTGACAAAATTAACGTCAAACTTAATTGATATGAACAACTATGACCGCAACAATATTATGCTGGAACAGGAGGCATTCGACATTCACGAGGCTGTCAAAATGACATGCGAAAGTCTGGAAGGAACAGCAGCATCCAAACATATTACCTTTACCTATAACCTCTGCGAACCAGATGTACTGCCCGTTTATGCGGATAAACAAAAGATTTTACAGGTGCTTAGAAATCTCTGTGAAAATGCCATTAAGTTTAGTCACGAGGAATCGGAAATCTGCCTGCATACCTTTACGAAGGGCGAAAAGGTTTTTATCTCGGTAAAGGATTCCGGCATCGGTATTCCACGTGAAGACCTGAATCTGATTTGGGACCGTTTTTACAAAACAGATTTATCCCGTGGCAAAGACAAATTAGGTTCCGGACTTGGACTTGCCATCTGCCGTGAAATCATAAACGCCCACAAGCAGACAATTGATGTTGTCAGCACTGTAGGCGTTGGTTCTGAATTTGTATTTACTTTACCAAAAGCATAATAAAAGGGGATTATTATTCCTCAGATGGGGAGTCAGTCGGCTCAGTATCCGGCTGCACCTCATCACTGTTTACATGAAGCTCCGTTATCACAACGGAGTCATTTTTTATCTGGCACACAAGTTTGTTGCTGCCATCTCCCATCGTAAAGGTCTTCGTACTACTCTTAATCTTTGAAGCATCATACGATACAACGGCATCCACCCATTCACTGGTGAAAATCTTTGACGAATCCAATGCCTGAAACTCTTTTGCACTGGAAACCGTCAAACTAAGTCCCTTAATACTTAACGGGAAACGGATGTAGGAAGAAAGCTTTTTCAAACTTCCCTCTGCCACTGCATACTGAATATCCTGTACCGCCTGACGGTAAGCCTCCAGACTTTCATTATTATTGGAGCTGTCGCTGTTATCTGTTGCCCCATCACCTGAATTATCTGAATTTTTACCCTTATTACTTTCCGAACCTCCTCCTTTATCCTCATGAACGGAATCATAGGAAATTCGCAGTACACTAATAATTCCGCTCAGCATGTTCTGCGTATCCCCGCCAGACCATTCCTTGATTAAAATGGAAATGGAAACCTTGTTTTTTTCAAAATAGAATAATGACTCTTCTTTATCATTTTGATACCAGGTAACCGATAACCCATTTACTTCAATGCGTTCTTTTTCCGTAAATCCTTTCAGTACACCAGATGGGCAGCCGCTTGCTCCTGCATATCCGATGATACGCTGATTCTCAAACTCCGGCACCTCATCGTAATGGAAACTAAAGGATTCATAATCATCTACCATTTTGTAAATCACTTTGCTTGCCGGATCCTCGACTGTCACACGGAATCCACACAAATCATATATTTTACGAAGCACACGTCTGCGCTCCTTATCATCAGATTCTTTCTCATTTCCATTCCAGCCAACAGCATTACTGGAATAATGGCTGCCATCTTTTTGGTCCTTATCTTCTGCATTTTGATGTGGCTTATCCTCTTCTTTGGTTCCTGAAACAAGTTTCTTTGCTTTTTCCGGACTGCATGCCGTACTCATCTTCACAGCAAATGAGCAGGATTCCTTCTGCCATGTCATAGCATCACATTTTTCATCTCCATACATCGTAACTTCCGAATCATCCACCGTCTCTTTTTTCAACTCGTTTTCCTCGGTAAACTGGTTGATTACTTCAGGTGCATTTTCTTCCTCTTTGTATTCAAAGAGAATCTTATCCTTTTTCTTTTTATTCCGGTACGTTATTTTTACGTGCTTTGCTTTTTTCTTAACTTCAACCTTTTTTACATGATAGGATTTGGAAACGTTACTAAGAGTATACGTTCGGCAGTCCGTTTCTTTGGCAATTGCCTCAACCGAATCCAGTTCCTGCCATTCTTCTTCATCACTGCTTGCCACAATTTCACCCTGCTTTGGCAGATTTTTCGTTTTATCTGACAAAAATCCTCTTGACGCAACAGCTGTAACCACAACGGCAAGTACAGCAACAGCGGCTGCCATTCCTTTTTGACGAGCGGAGAAACGTGGTCTTTTCTTAAATTCATCCATGGAAATCACTTTTTCTTCAGACTCTTCATAAGCCTTTTTTACATTAGCAAGAATGCGCTTTTTATCGCTGTCACTAAGGGAAATTTTTTCCATTGCATCTTTATATTCCTGCTGCATGACCATCATCTCCTTTCATCTGTTTCTGCTGGGAAAGTATCCCTGCTAATTTCTCCCGCCCGCGTTTCAAAAGAGACCGTATCGTAGTCTCTTTCTTTTGTAATATTTCTGCTATTTCTTTAACCGAGTATTCTTCATAGTAATACAAATGAATAGCACTCCGATACTTTTCAGGCAGCTGTGACAAAATTTGAAAAATATCACTTTCTTCCGAATGCTGTTGTTTTTCATCTGCCACATCGTACCCCTCGGGTATTGCCACTTCCTTCTGCCGGCTCGCGGATTTAAGTTTATCCTTACATAAATTCGCCGTCACTTTCAGAAGCCATGCTTTTTCATGTTTCTCATCTTCAAATACTCCTGCTGACTGCATAAAGCGAATCAGCACCTCCTGAACAATATCTTCTGCATCCTCCCTGCTTTTCATGTAGGAATATGCCAGCCGCAAAATATCATTACCAAACAAGTCCAGGGCTTTTTCCACCGCGTCCGATGGATTGGCTGCCACATCAATCATTGTTTTTTCCCCTTTCTACATACATTACGATTCTAAATCAAAAAAAGTTGCAAAAAAAGAGAACTTTTTCAAAAAGTCCCCTTTGCAGTTTCTTATACCGTTCCATCTTTCCAATGAGAATGATGAAGATGTCCCATCGGATTCAATTCGGGATACCCCTGCTGCCTAAGTGCCTCATATAAAACAATAGCCACAGAATTTCCAAGATTTAACGAACGAATTTCCCCATACATCGGAATCCGAATTGTAGTTTCTTCGTTCTCAATCAAAATCTCTTCTGGTATTCCGGCACTTTCTTTGCCGAACATAATATAGCAGTCCTCTTCAAATGAGACATCACTGTAAATATGTTTTGCCTTTGTCGTTGCCATATAAATTTTGGCACCCGGATTTTTCTCTAGAAAATCCGGATAACTATCATAAATCGTATAATCCAATTTATCCCAGTAATCAAGTCCTGCTCTTCTCACCTGTTTTTCATTAATCTGAAATCCCATCGGTTCAATCAGATGCAGCTTAGCTCCAGCCGCCACACAGGTTCTTCCTATATTACCGGTATTCGCAGGAATCTCCGGTTCTAACAATACAATATTTAACATACTAACTTTCCTGTCTCAGTGCAAGGAATAAATCAATGCTTCCACTGCCATCATCAAACACCATCGGCACACAAAGCGTCTTTGCAAAATTATTGGTAAAACTAACTTCACCATGAGATAATGTCGGCGGTGTAATATCAATTCCAACACCATTTGATGAGAATACGGTTGCCGCATTTCCCATAATCATATTACCTAATTCACCAATTGCGCTCGATGCGAAATCATCAATTGTTTTAACATCCATCATGCACATTTTAGAAGCAATCGCGCAAGCATTGTCTTCCGTCATTGCAATCAGCACTTGTCCACGCATTTCCCCAGTTACACCAATAATAATGACCCAGTTATCATGGTCAAATTTTGCTTCCTTCAGTATCGGCTTTTGTATTGCAACATCCACAAAGCACATATCCTGCAATACCTTTTTCGCAGCCATCAAAAAAGGATTAATATGTTCCGCATTTAAAGTAGCCATATTCTCTCTCCTCTGCACAATCTTATATTTATAATAGCATAATTACAAAATAGTGTCTATAAAATTCTTAATTTTAACCAGTGCCTTCTTCAGATCCTCAATGGAATATGCATAGGAAATTCGCAGAAATCCCTCTCCACATGCACCAAATGCAGATCCCGGCACCACCGCAACGTGTTCCTTTTCGAGAAGTGTTTTGGCAAACTCCTCACTCGTCATGCCAAAACGGCTGATATTTGGGAATACATAAAACGCTCCCATCGGCTCAAAACATGGCAGCCCCATTTCACGCAGCTCCTTCACTAAAAAGCGGCGTCTTTCATCGTAGCTTTGACGCATTCTTGCCACATCCTCATCACCGTTTCGCAGCGCCTCAATCGCTGCATACTGGCTCGTTGTCGGTGCACTCATAATAAGATATTGATGTACCTTTATCATCTGTTTAATAATTTCCTTTGGTCCGACCGCATAGCCAAGACGCCAGCCGGTCATCGCATAGGATTTAGAAAAACCGTTAATCACAACGCTTCTTTCTTTCATCCCCGGAATTGACGCAATCGACACATGGTCCCCCTGATAGCTTAATTCCGAATAAATTTCATCAGACAGAACAAATAAATCATGTTCCTTAATTACATCCGCAACAATCTGTAATTCCTCGCGCGTCATAATCGCACCGGTCGGATTGTTCGGGAACGGTAAAACAACCATCTTTGTTTTATCCGTTATCGCCGACAATAATTTCTGTTTTGTCAGCTTAAATTCGTCTTTTTCTTCTAACGCAAGTCTTACCGGCACGCCCCCTGCCATCGTAATGCACGGCACATAAGACACAAAACAAGGTTCCGGAACAATAACCTCATCCCCCGGATCAAGCATCGTGCGGAAAGCAATATCGATTGCCTCGCTGCCGCCGACCGTAATAAGCACCTCGTCCGAATCATACAAAAGTGCAAAACGGCGTTTCAAATATGCACAAACTTCTTCGCGCAGCGGCAAAAGCCCTGCATTGGATGTATAAAACGTGCGCCCCTTTTCCAGCGAGTAAATGCCTTCCTCGCGGATGTGCCACGGTGTATCAAAATCCGGTTCCCCTACACCGAGCGATATGACATTATCCATCGTGCTTGCCACATCAAAAAACCGGCGGATTCCGGATGGTTCCATCTCCGTTACCATTTTGGATAATGGATTTCTCATGGAGTAATCAACTGCCTTTCATCACTTTGTTCCTCTGTCACAAGAGAAAGTCCGTGTTCTTTATATTTCTTCAACACAAAATGCGTCGCTGTACTCATAACTGATTCCATCGGTGCCAGTTTGGTCGCGACAAACCACGCAACTTCTTTCATCGTTTTTCCAACAATGATAACCGTCAGATCAAATCCGCTTCCGCTCATCAGATACAGACTTTCCACCTCTTCAAACTGATAAATGCGTTCTGCCACTTTGTCAAATCCGCGGCCGCGCTCCGGCGCAACCGTAACTTCAATCAACGCCGTCACATGCTCACATCCGGTTTTGTCCCAGTTAATCAGAGTCGGATATCCACAGATAATCCCCTGCTCTTCCATCACTTTCATTTCTTGTTCTATTTCTTCTGGGGAGGCTGCTAACATAGCTGCCAGATCTTCTGTCGAAAGTTTACCATTTTTTGCGATATTGCGCAAAATTTTTTCCTGTATTTTCTCCTGCATCATACCCTCCAGTTCCTCACTTAATCAAATGCGTGATACAACTCATCCGCCTTCGGCGGTTCTAAAAAACGTTTCTCACCATCATTGAAAATCACACGGTCATTTCCTTCTACTGCCTTGCCAATAACCGCTGCATGAATTCCCTCTTTTGCAAGTGCATCTACGAGCTGGCTTCCATGGTCGGTACCAATAAGCATAGACCCGCTTGAAATCAACTGATATGGATTTAAGTTAAATAATTCACAAACCTCAATCGTCTCCTGACGAATCGGTATTTTCTTTAAATCCACCTCCAGGCCAACACCGGAAGCCTCCGCCATCTCCCACAGGGCACCAAAAATTCCGCCCTCCGTTACATCATGCATCGCCGAAACGCCAATCTGCATCGCCACATGACTGTCCTTTACAACACTCAGAAGAGAAGCAAACTTTTTCGACTCTTCTACAATAGACGCTGGCAGACGTCCCTGCAGTTCTTTCTCAAATTCGGATGCAATAATGGAAGTTCCTTCTAAACCGATCCATTTGGTGACAACTAAATCCTGTCCCGGCTTTAACCCATTTGTCGTAACCAGTTTATCCTTTGCAATTTTTCCAACACCTGTAACCGACACAAGGGATTGATTCACAACCGCGGATACTTCTGTATGTCCACCAAGAATTTCTACATCATACGTGGCAGCAAGCTCTGTCACATCTTCCATAATCTGCTTTAATTCATCTTCCGAACTTTCCGGTGGAAGAATAATGGTCAGTAAGATTCCAACCAGCTCTGCCCCCGAACTTGCAATATCATTCGCCGTAACATGAAAAGCTAATTTCCCAATTTCTTTGGCAGCTCCTGTAATCGGATCCGTAGACAAAACAAACGAATCTTTTGTCGGTGCTAATACGGCACAATCCTCACCAACACCAGCATGAACTAATACTTCCGGTCTTTTCACCGAAAGTTTTTTTAATACTAAGCGTTTTAATACATTTTCTGGTACTTTCCCAATTTCCATCGTTCTCTCCTATCCCCACAAATGACGAATACTACTATGCCCCTGTGGTCGGTTCTGTGGCTGCCGGTGCCGCTGTTATCTGCGGTTTCACCGTTGCCTTTGGTTTCTTTGGTTTCGTTGTTTTCTTCGGTTTCTTTGTTACTTTTGGCTCTTTTGTCGTCTGCGGCTTCGCTGAAGGTTCTGCCGTAACTTTTGGAGTTCCTGCCGCAGCCCCTTTTGTCACATAACGGGGCACTGCCTGATAGGTACTTGAATTTACCTGTGTCTTTTTTGTCTTACCATTTTCCTTGACAATCTTCCAGAGCACAGCCTTGTAACCCACATGTGCCTCCTGTGTCACCTCAGTATAGGAAGCGGGCTTTGTTTTATCATACGTGATTTTATCCGCTCCCGGCTGTATCGTCTGCGTCGTCTCTGACTCAAACGTTACCTCTCTGTCATCGCTTCGGGTTTCTTCTCCATAAATATTAAAATAAATGGTTCCTGAATACACACCGCCTTCAACATAAATTGGGACTTCGGTATCATTACGGAATTTGAAATCTTTGTAGTCGCCGGCAATCGCCGCATCCATGGATGGTTTTACATAGCTGACTACCATCGAATGAGGACTTCGCTCGACAACCTCCAATTCCGCCTTCAACACTGCGTTATAAAGTGTTGTTGATACCTGGCATACACCGCCGCCAATGGAATCTACCACTTCACCATTGCTGTATGACGGTGCCGCATAATACCCATTTTCCTCTGTTAATGGAGAAATCGTATCATGCACCGAAAATGTTTCCCCTGGGTAAATCACATGGTCATTAATTAATCTTGCCGCATTTGCAAGATTTTTGGAACGGCTTACATTCCCAGCGTTAAAGCTTGTCTGGAAAGAACCGATTTTATCTTTACAGCGCGATGCCAAATCTTTCGTCACAGTCGGTTCCTGAATTGTAACATCCGCCTTTACACGAATGACATCTCCGCCTTTTGCCTGCTCCACAGCCTTCTTAATCTGTGCCGCCGTGCTTTCAACATCAATGGTGGAACCCTCTTTCGCATCGGTATAAACAAATATGCCATTTTCTCGTTTCACTTTAGCATTTTTTGCTTTCGTACACTTCTTTTTGCACTTCTTATTGACAAAGGTGCGGATTTTTTTCTCTTTTGCATCATATTTCAATTTATATACAAGTGGAGTCGTAGCAATTTCACGAATTTTTGCATAATTGGTAAATGGATTTCCATCCTTGCCAACCTGCATGGCCTTTGTAATCACATCGCCAACTTCACAGTCATACCCTAACTGCTTCAGTGTTGCCGATACCATTTTGCCATTTACATCCACCTCTACAGTGCGCTGCAAATACTC
The DNA here is from genome assembly GCA_934322085.1 of uncultured Eubacterium sp. GTDB lineage: Bacteria > Bacillota > Clostridia > Lachnospirales > Lachnospiraceae > Eubacterium_F. The sequence continues at coordinate 5,303 of CAKRGF010000033.1, read as the reverse complement.
ATCCCGGTACTGGGTAACTGCTGTTCTTGCCTCATCTTCTGACATACCGCCAACATTTACAGTTTCCACAAAGACACCATTGCAAATGAGACCTCTTGCCGGCTTTACCGTCTGATAAGCCGCGTAGATATATGCCGCTATCAAAAGCAGCATTAAAAAAATTACCAAAAAGGCAGGACCTTTTCTTGCTTTATTCATGTTGTCTCTCCTCACCTGAAATTCTAACAATACTTGCGATTTTATAAAACTTGTATTACACTGTAGTTATCACATGCCAGCTAATAATCCAATCAACATGGCAAATATGATGATACCGCAGATAATACCTGCAACAAGACGCTGTTTTTTACGATTTAACATATATATCCCCCTTTCTGAAAGGAACTAATGATTATGAATTTTGTACTTGTTTACTTAATTTGTTTTGTTATTTTTGTGCTTTGGATGTTCTATGAACAGCGCAAAAGCCAAAACAAAGAAAAAGATGCCTCGGACGCATTCTGGGAACGGGAGCGCATGGCTAACCAGACGAGAAAAAAAGATATTTCCCATCTTCCCATTCTCCATGTGGAAGAATCGGAACTTCCGGCGATTACCACAGAAAATGAGCCCGTACTATATTATATCGACCATATTCGGAAAATAATCAAGAGTCCTATGCTCGATTTATCCGAATATTCGAATACAGATTTAAAATTAGCATATGGCGTAGGAAATTTCAAGGTTTTATGCGAATATGATGAAAATTTTAATCATTTTCTTCTCGCATTAACCAATCTGGCACGCGCCTGCACCGAAGCCGGACTGTATTCGGAGGCAGAGCAGACATTTTTGCTTGCCTTCCACTACGGTTCACAAAAGATGTCCGATTACACCAGTCTTGCAGACGTATATCTGCATTTGGAAGAACCGGAAAAAATCAGTGCACTCATCCGCGATGTCGAGGATGGCTCCCTGCCACACAAAGAAGCTCTGATTCAAGCATTGGAGCAAAAACTCATGGCGTACCAGTAAATTCATCCATTGTTAAAATCCGTTCGGCTGCTGCATAGTTGAGCGGATTTCGGTTTTTATAGTCAAAGAGAATATAATAAGGTTCTCTTTTTTCCAGAACACCGTCTTTTAAAAGTGTTTGAATGTCTACCGTATATTCACCCAGATAAACCATATGGTATAACTGTCTGGTTACATATCCCTCATAGTCTGACAGATAACGATGCGTTTCACATTCCCTGTCGAAAAAGGCGCGAATCTCTCGTTTTTGCATTTCCGAATCCGGCTTTACAAAAGTCGGTTTTTCTTTTGCAAAATCTCTGCGGTACCAGTCGTAAGTGATGATCTCCTGCCAATTTCCAGCGTCTGTTTCCGGCACATGTTTCTTTCCAAACTCATACAGCACTTCATAGCGCTCTCTCCGGTTGATTTTACGCTCAAACAAATGCTTTTCTTCGTACTCCTTCGCTAACTCCTCATACAGACAGTAGGCATCCTTAAAAAAGCGTTCCAAATAAATCATTGATGCAGCAAACTGAAAACTGTTATAATACACTTCTACCATTTCTTCTACACCTTTTAACGAAAGAACATCCTCATAGGAAAGCCATTTGGTCGAAAAGATTTCATACGGCGGCAGACTGCTCGCGTGAATCTCGTAATCGTTTCGTTTTTCATTCATAAAGGAACCATCTAAGACTTTTAAAAATCCTAATTGGAACTGGTCCGGTTTCATCGCATATACATCACAGAACGATTTCTTAAAGGTATTTAAATCCTCATCCGGCAGCCCCGCAATTAAATCGAGATGCTGATGAATGTTTCCGCGTGCATGAACTCTCACTACGTTTTTTTGCAGCAAATCCCAGTCAGCGGTACGTCTGATTGCCTTTAAGGTATCCGGATTTGTCGACTGCACGCCAATTTCGAACTGCACAAGCCCCGGACGGAACGTATCAAAGAGCAGAAAATCTTCTTCGTGCAGCAGATCGCCTCCAATTTCAAAATGAAAATTTGTCACACCATTATCATGCTCACCAATATACTTCCATATACGGTAGGCATACGCATGATTACAGTTAAAGGTACGGTCGACAAATTTCACCTGCGGCACCTTATTTTCAAGAAAGAAGTCAAGCTCCCGCTCGGTCTTTTCCGGGCTTTTTATCCGCACAGATTTCTCAATGGAGGATAAACAATAACTGCACGAAAACGGACATCCTCTCATACTTTCATAGTAAATAATGCGGTTTTTAAGCGTTTCCATGTCATCATAAGGAAACACTAAATCATCCATATTTAACCCCTGCCTTGGTTTGGTTCGGTGTAATTCACCGGCACCTCGATATACTATCCCGTCGATAGATGAAAGTTCTCTGTCACCATCCACAAAGCATGCCATAAATTCCTGAAAAGTACGCTCACCCTCGCCAACCATGACAAGGTCTGCATACTCGTATTTCTTAAGCACTTCCCCCGGATGATAACTTACTTCCGGTCCGCCAAAGAACAAAAACAGATTTGGCAGCACTTTTTTCAAATCTCTGGCTAACCCCATCACACATTCAATGTTCCAAAGATAACAGGAAAAACCGACCGCCTCCGGTTTCCTGCGGTAAATGTCCTGAAAAATTTCCTCTCTTCTGTGATTAATTGTGTACTCTGCAATTTCTACATCCTTCCTGTATTTTCCTGCATTTGCCTGCAGCGAACGGACTGCCAGTGTTGTGTGGATATATTTTGCATTGATGCCAACTAATAAGACCATTTTACAACCTCCTAACTTCTCCAATATAAAAAAAAGCGAGTGAATCCTCGCAAAAAGTAAAAAAGAAGCGGGTGATGGGAATCGAACCCACGTATCTAGCTTGGAAGGCTAGTGTTCTACCATTGAACTACACCCGCATCTGAAACTATGAAGTTTTCAACGTGATTTATATTAGCAGATATTTGGGGATGTGTCAAGGGGGCGGTGGGGATTTTTTTGGATTCCGTAAATCATTAAGAAAAAGACTAGCACGGGTTCACATGAACCATAATATGTTTTACTTTTGAAAACTCTGTTTCCACCGAGTCATGCACGGATTCTGCAATTGCATGCGCCTCCCACAAAGTCAGTTTGCCATCCACACGGATTTCAATATCAACATATATTTTATTGCCAAATGTCCGCGTCCTAAGCAAATCCACACCACGAACACTTTCATTTTTCATAACACACTCATACATTTCGTGTTCCGTCTCGTCGTCGCACGCTTTATCTACCATTTTATTTATCGCATCCTTGAAAATGTCAATTGCTGCTTTTTCGATAAAAATACAGATAACAAGACTGGCAATCGCATCTAAAATCGGATAACCCATTCTCGCTCCCGCAATACCGACAAGTGCGCCAATCGATGACAGCGCATCTGAACGGTGGTGCCATGCATCCGCCATAAGTGCCCCGGAATCAATCTTTTTCGCCCCTGCTCTTGTGTACCAGAACATCGCCTCTTTTACGACAATCGAAACAACCGCCGCAACAAGGGCAAGTATACCGGGAACAGCAAGTGCAGAATCATCCTGTACCGTGATTTTTTCTACCGCTGACCAGCCGATAAAAAGACCGGTAGCTGCAAGAATCGTTGCCAAAAGAATCGCCGCCACACACTCCATGCGTTCATGTCCATATGGGTGCTCTTTGTCCGACTCTTTTCCTGATAGCCGAATTCCAATAATCACAACAATTGTACTAAACACATCCGATGCTGAATGAATCGCATCACTAATCATTGCACCCGAATTCGCCACAATTCCTGCAATCGCCTTAAACAGCGACAGTAAAATATTGCCCACAATACTAACCATCGATATTTTCATTGCTGTTTTTTGTTCCATTTCAAATCCCCCTACATAGAGAGCGTTTTCCACAACACCGCTCCATTTTTACCAATCTCAACTTTTACCTTTCCATTTTCAACACGGCACATTCTCGCTGCCATGTCAAAACCTTCTTCGCAGGTATACATCATGCACGCCATCCGGCTGCCATTCGCCACACCAAGACGCCATACATCTACTTCCACTTCGCGTTCTTCGCCTTCCACCTGAACAAGAACAAAAGCTTGTTCCTTTTCGTTAAATCTCCCGTAACCAATCAGGTTATCCTCCGCATGAAGATACAACAAACTTCCGGTAGAAAACACTTCGTAATCTTTATGAATTCGAATCATCTCCTTGTGGAAACGAATCAGCTCATGGTCTTCGTTGCCCCACGGATAGGAACGTCTGTTATCCGGGTCTGTCCAGCCGCACACACCAGCCTCATCACCGTAGTAAATCGTCGGAGCACCGACCCATGTCATCTGCATCAGTACCGCCTGGCGCATAACCGCCAGATTTACGCCGTAGTTCGCCGCCTGGGGACCGGTAAACGCGGTTCTTCCAACTACATGATTCGTACGGGTTAAAAAGCGGGAATGGTCGTGATTCGACAGCTCATTCATCGCCACTAAAGCACTTGGCGTCGTAAATCTTGCCCCATAATCAGTCATCGAACCAAAGAAAGCAGACGCATTTCCACGCAAATCATTGCGGCGCGCATCGCTGTGTTTCTCCATACCGGTCAAAAACCAGCTGATTGGCTCCATAAAAGCATCATAGTTCATCACCGTATCCCACTGGGTTCCATCTAACCACGCAGAAGGGTCTCCGTAATGCTCCGCGAGAATAATTGCCTCCGGATTTTCTCTCTTCACCGCCTCACGGAATCCTTTCCAGAATTTGTGATTGTACTCCGGTGTGTGTCCCAAATCAGCCGCCACATCCAGACGCCATCCATCAATGCAATACGGTGCAGCCACCCATTTTCTCGCAACCCCGTGAATGTATTGTTCTAAGCGCTCCGATCCCTCGTAATTTAGTTTTGGCAGAGTATCATTGCCCCACCATGAATCATAATGCGTATTGTCCGGCCAGCTTCCATCCGGGTAAAAATAGAAAAAGTCGCGATAGGGACTGTCTTCCTGCAAAAAAGCACCTTTTTCATAAGACTCATCTTTATCGTAAATCTTCTCGCGGTCAAGCCACTTGTTAAAGGAACCACAGTGGTTAAATACACCATCCAGAATCACTTTCATGCCACGGCGGTGTACTTCTTCGACAAATTTTGCAAAGAATGCATTACTCGCCTCTAAATTTTTCATATTAACAACGCGCTTAATGTATTTTGTAGCATGCGCATTTTCTCTATCATCTGCCGCCAGCACGTCACCGCCATCCTCGACAATTACTCCGTAATGGGGATCAATATAATCATAGTCCTGCGT
>CAKRGF010000032.1 GCA_934322085.1 uncultured Eubacterium sp. | reverse complement strand
AGGGCGAATGGAGCAAGGCTTGGAGCTTAGAGAAGCGGGCGCGAGCCGTCCATGAGCCCGCTAGGGCGAATGGAGCAGAGTAGAAAAGGCAAAGCACCAAAAGGGTATTCTTTTTAGTGATTTGAAAAACCTTACGGATGAGCAGAGAACAAGTTATCAAGAGCGGGTGAATCGTATGATAAAGCAGACGGAGAATCAGTTACAATATACTACTTCGGTGCAGCAGATAAAATTTATTCGCAGTTCTGCCATAAGTCAGATAAATGCAATCATCGAGCAGGCAAAACTGGCAGATGCAAGAGAGGGCGGGACGACAGGAACAACTGACGTAACTGGCCCATCGACCGGAACGGGGAGTAATTCGTCACAGGCAGAACAAAAACCGGATGGACAAATTTCCGTAAAAGACGAATCCGTGGTGTCGGCAGACAGTCTTGCAATACGAGAGGATTTACCACTTCTTTTAGCAAAAGGAATTGGCGGCAGTAAAAAGATTTGTTTGTCGTGGCTGAAAGTAAAGAATGTATCAGGGTATGAAATTTATTGGTCATATTGTAATGGAAAGAGTAAGTATTGCTTGCTAAAACGTTTAGCCAGACAAAACAGACGTACAAAAAACTGAATAATAAAAAGAAATACAAATATTTTGTGGCTGCCTGTCGTATGGTGGATGGTAAAAAGGTTTATGTGGCAAAGTCTAATGAACTTCATGTTGCTATGTCAGCAGATAAGGATACCAATGCGAAAGCGGTAAAAGTGCATAAAACGAAGATAACTTTGAAAAAAGGAAAGAAATTTACCATAAAAGCAAAACTCGTGAAAGAAAACAAAATAAAAAAACTTGTAAAACATACGGCAGCGTACCGCTATTATTCAACAAATAAGAAGATTGCAGCTGTGAGAAAAAAGGGTGTTGTTAAGGCAAAGAAGAAGGTGTAGGTTTTGTAGGTTTGTACTTGAAGAACCAATTGTTTTGTGGTATACTTTAATCTCGAGCAGTGCTCGGCAGGGGGATTTTTACAATAAGATACCCTAGTAGGATTTATAGTAAAGGAGATAAGTAACATGAACAGCAAAGTAAAGGGCGTTTTACAGGTTTTACTGGTTCTTGTGCTGATTGCAGCGTTTGCATTTGTTGCAGCACGGGGAATTGGTGGCGCACACAGAGGTAGTGCTAAGAACATTCGTCTTGGATTGGATTTGGAAGGTGGCGTAAGTGTCACATATCAGGCATATAAGACGGATAGTACAGGTAAAAGAACCGGTGAACAGCCGACAGACAAAGACATGGCAGATACGATTTACAAGATGCAGAAACGTGTGGAGACTTTAGAGAGCACGGAAGCTGCAGTATATCAGGAAGGTAGTGACCGTGTCACAATTGATATTCCAGGTGCCAGTGATTCGGAAGAGATTCTGCAAGAGCTTGGTAAGGCTGGAGCGCTTTATTTCATTTTATATTCCGATTTGAAAACAGAAAAAGGCGGAACGCCAAATGAAGGCGATAAAGTCGTTTATGACAAATCAAAAGTTCTTTTGACGGGTGATATGATTGGTGAAGCTACTTCCGGCAGCAGACAGCAGGAAGGCACAGGAAAGACTGAATATGGTGTTTCTATTAAGTTCGCTGGTAAAGGAATTAAGAAATTTGCTAAGATTACAGGAGAGCATGTTGGTGAGCAGCTTGCTATCGTATATGATGAGAAGTTAGTTTCTGCACCAAACTTGAAAGAAGAGATTTCCGGTGGTGAGTGCTGGATTTCCGGAAGCTTTACTTCTGAGTCCGCAGAGCAGCTCGCTTCTACTGTTCGTATCGGTGCTCTTCCATTGGAACTTGAGAACATTCATGGTAACGTAGTAGGAGCAACATTGGGAAGTCAGGCATTGAAATCCAGTTTGTTTGCTGGCGTTGTTGGTTTGATTCTTGTAATTATTTTCATGATTGTAATGTACCGCATTTCCGGTGTGGCAGCCAGCATTGCATTGATTTTCTATGTGGGTGCAATGTTATTAGCGTTGAATGGATTAAACGTTACGCTGACACTGCCTGGTATCGCAGGTATTATCCTGAGTATTGGTATGGCGGTGGATGCGAACTGTATTATCTTTACACGTATCCGCGAGGAACTGGCAACCGGCAAGACGGTAGCGTCTGCGATTGATAACGGATTCTCCAAAGCGATGTCCGCTATTATCGATGGTAACGTGACAACCTTGATTGCCGCTTTGGTACTTTATTTGAAAGGTTCTGGTACGGTAAAAGGCTTTGCGATGACACTTGGTATTGGTATTGTGTTATCCATGTTTACTGCATTGTTTATTACAAAGCTTTTGATGAAAGCATTCTGTGCACTGGGTATGACAAATACTTCAATGTATGGTGTTCAGAAAGAGCGTAAGACGATTAACTTTATTGGTAACTGGAAGAAATATGTTGTTATTTCCGGAGCTGTTGTTGTAATCTGTGTGGCAGGACTTGTTGTCCGTGCTGCTTCTGGTGGTCCATTGTTTAACTATAGCTTGGATTTTGCCGGCGGTAACTCGACATCCGTTGACCTGTCTAAGACAGTAACCGATGAGGATAAACAGAAAGCAGAAGATACTGCAAAATCCGTAATTGGAAGTGGTAAGAGTGTTGAAATTTCCGTTGCTGATAATACAAAGATTGTTGTTCGTACCGAGGAACTCAGTGAAAAACAGTCCGAAGAACTGAAAGCAACGATGGCAAAAACTTTTGGTGTAGATGAATCCACAAAGGTTGAGTCCGAGTTTATCAGTGGTTCTGTCAGTGATGAAATGAAAGTAGATGCAGCCGTAGCAACTCTGATTGCGACACTTTGTATGCTGCTTTACATCTGGATTCGTTTCCGTAAACTTTCAACTGGTATCAGTGCTGTTTTAGCACTCGTTCATGATGTAATTGCCGTGCTGACCGTTTATGTAGTGGCAAGTGCGTTTATTCCGGTCGGAAGTACCTTTATCGCATGTATGCTTACGATTGTCGGATACTCTATCAACGATACCATCGTAGTATTTGACCGTATTCGTGAGAATAAAGCTAAGGCTACATCAAGAACAAGCCTTGCAGAAATTATTAACAAGAGTATTACAGAGACATTGTCTCGTTCCATTAATACTTCGGTAACTACCTTTATCATGGTATTTGTATTAGCAGTATTCGGTGTAGATTCCGTACGCCAGTTTGCAATTCCGTTGATTGTAGGTATTATTTCCGGATGTTATTCATCAGTATGTGTAGCATCCCCATTGTGGTATGTTCTTTCCGGAAAAGGAGAAAAAGAGCAGAAAGCAGTCACTTATTCAAAGAAGAAAAAATAATTCTTTGTGAATAAATATTGGAACAAGAAAAGAAGAAACTACAAATCGGAAACAGCAATGTTCGTGCGAATGTTAGTTTCTTCTTTTTCGTATGACGAACAAAAGATGTCAAAAAGTTGATAATTAGGCACAATCTATGTTATACTACCAATACAGTCCGCATAAGAGACAAAGGAGGATTCCAGTGCATGGCAAAGGGAGATAAGAAGAAAAAGAAAAAAGAGGTCATTGAACTGACGCCGGCGGAACGGTTTGTCCAGTTAAAGACGTTAAAGAGAGCGACAAGATGTCTTTTGGTAGATGAAGATGTTTATCGTATCTATGTGCGCCTTACGAAAGATTTTGCACAGATGGATGTGTTAGGTAAAGAAACTCCATTTGAAGGCTGCGAAGAGTGTGCAGCTTTGAGTGAAGAGTGTGCGGCACTTGCCGAAGAATGGAAAAAGAAATTGCCGAAGGAAAAAGAAGTGATTTCACGTACTGTTACCACGACAGCAAAAAGGCAGGAAGAAGATAAGCAGAAAAAAGGAATTGCAAAATGGATTGTACTTGCGGTTATTATTGCAGTGATTGTCTGTTATAATGTTCCGGCAACCCGTTATCAGTTAGCAGGACTTGGGGCGAAAGCTGGTTTTGAAAAATGGGCAGCGTCTTCCTATGAAAAACTGGGTGATTACAAAGATTGTAAGAATCAAATTATTCTGCTTGAGAAAAAAGCCATTGAAAAAGTAAAAATTGGTGGTGTCGTGAAGTTTGGAAACTGCGACTGGATGGTATTAGAGCGTACAGATGGAAAGGCTCTGCTTACGAAATATATGGCAGATAATAAGCATCCATATCATGATAAATCAGAAAAAGTCACATGGGAAAATTGTACGTTAAGAAATTATCTGAATGGTGAATTTCTTCAGGACGGCAAATTTACACCAGGCGAATTGGCAATGATTCTAGAAACAGATGTTGTAAATATTGCGAATGAAGAGTTTGGAACTGACGGTGGTAAAAATACAAAAGATAAAGTATTTTTGATGAATGAGCCGGAATTTAACAAATATAAGAAGAAACTGAAGGCAAAGGCGAAGACGATGCGGCTGCGCACACCGGGAAAAGATGCTGCGTCGACGACATATGTTTCGGCACTTGGCGATATTATTACCTATGGATTTCCAGTGGACGAAAATGGTGCCTGCATACGTCCGACGATGTGGGTAAATTTGAAATAACCGATGCCTATGTTTTGCCATGATTGCATGATTAAATGTAACTGTTCCAGAAAAGGGACAGTTACATTTTTTTGGGAAGGAAGCGCAAGAGTATGAAGTGCAGGAAGAAAATGCTGTTGTTTGTCAGTCTGTTTTTTTCTATTATATTAGTCAGTGGAATTGATGTTCAGGCAAAAAAGAAGATAAAACAGAAGCCATTATCGAAGGTCAAAATTACCTTGTCAAAGAACAGCTATACATATGATGGAAAGTTGAAAAAACCGAAAGTTACCGTAAAACTTGGAAAGAAAAAATTAAAAAACAAAAAGGATTATACCGTTAAGTATACAAAAAACAAGAATGCTGGAACAGCGAAAGTCACAATTAAAGCGAAAAAGGGGAAAACAGCAAAATATAAGGGAAGCAAAAGTAAAACTTTTAAAATAAAAAAAGCCGACCGGTTGTTAGTACCGGATAAAACAGCTTATTCGGCAGTAGAAGGCGACGGCGCATTTTCAATTGTTGCCAAACCTTCGAAAGGTGGTGGGACCGTTACCTATGCCTGTGCGACGACAAACGTGATTAAAGTCACACAGGCTGGAAAAGTTACGATTGTAAAAACATTTGATAAGACCTGTAAAACGCTGGCCAAACAGACGAAAGATACGATTAAGAAAGTATCGGCGAAGGTAACTATGAGTGTGCCTGCAACGACAAACTATAAGGCGGCTTCGGCTTCGGTTACAGTTACAATTAACAAAAAACCGGTACGCGTGTTTAGTACCTATGACAGTATCAAAAATTACAGTTATCCATCGAAGAGTCCGCTGTCTGCTGGCTTTGCTAATTACAAGAAATTGACAGACTTAAAATGGACAATTGTGGATAAATACCAGATGCCTGGTCTTGCACCGACGGCGGATGAGGACTGGACAAAAAATTACATTCAATGTAACAATCTCTGTCCGCAGGGAGTCTGTATGGCAGGAAATTATATGCTTACGACAGCGTATTGTATGGATGATCTGCATAATAGCTGTATTTTCGTTTATAACAATAAGACTGGGGAATTTTTAAAGACTTTGGTTTTAAAAGACCAAAAGAGTCATGTGGGTGGTATTACTTACGATGAGAAAAATAAGAATATTTGGATTTGTCATTCCAACAAAGACAAGACGACAGGATTGTATTCGCTTGAGCGTATCCCATTGTCGGATCTAGTCAAATATGCGACTGGGAAGAAAGAATATACCTCGTCGAGCAAAGTGGAACTGCATAAGATTCCAACAAAACCATCGACTATTTCTTATAACAAAAAAGACGGTTATTTATGGGTGGCGCAGTTTGGTGTGGCACCAGTTGCCGGTGATACTTCGAGTGATGAGGATTCAGATGAAGAAGTAGATGAAAATGATACAAGTGCGCCACGTATGTATGCTTATGAATATGATGCAAAGACAAATGAATTAAGTCAGGTCCGTATTATTACCAATCCGGCGGAGGAAGATTATTTAGGAATCCAGACGAAGGAGGTGCAAGTGGAGGCAGACGGAGAAAATGAGACGCAGACGAGTGTTCAGGTTGCGACGGTCTATTCTTCTTCCTCTATTCTTTTGGCGGAAAAAGGAAGCGGTGAGACGGCCAAAGAAAAGCTAAAAAAGGGAGACGTTATTTACTCAGTAAATAATGAGTTGATTACAAGCGTTAGTCAGCTTTCGGATTTATTGGAGAGTTATACAAAAGGAACGGCGGTAACGTTGGAGATACACCGTACGATTCCTGCAGAAACCGAGGAAGATGAGCCGGCAAAACAGATTTTGACGGGTAAAATCATTTTAGATGTGCGTGGTAATTTGGTGTATCGCAGCACACCAAATTATGTACAGGGAATTACGTTTTCTGGAGACCGTACAATCTTTAGCTGTTCCTATGGAAGAAACAGCACGAAGAAGAGATTTTTGTCGGAACTTCAAGTATATAATCGTGCAGGGGTAACAGATGATACCATGCTTGGTGAGTTAGAACTTGCAGTTGCTCTTCCGCCAATGGTAGAGGAGGTAGAAGTGGTAGGGGATGAAATATACATGATTTTTGAATCTGCTGCCACCACATACCTGGAAGGAACGGATGGCAAAGGTCAGAGTACCTGTCCAATTGACAAGATGATTGCTGTAAAGCTTGGACTTGATTCCTAAAATAGAAATATAAATAGAAAATTAAGGGCGATTCCACAAAACGGCTAATGTGCCATTTGACACACTGATGCTTCCCTTTTTGCCGGTAAACTCATTGCTGACACCAAGAGGAAATGAATTTGTGAGGGTCGCCCCTTCTACTTCATAATGAAATCCCTGAATGGTGACATTTGTGCTCACATCACTTAATGAAAAGACGGAACATGTATTGCCAGCGGTATTTTCCGGTAAATCTTTTCCGAATGTAATGACGCCGTTTGTGACAACTTTTAATGCATAGCCGTCCCCGATTAAAGTGCCAACGGCATCGTGCTGATTTAAGAACGTAAGCGTCTGAATATTAGCCAATGTGTGGTCTAAGCGCCCGCCTAAGCCGCCATAAATTTCAAAATTTGTATATCCTTTTTCCAAGCCAAGACGTGCGGCAAGCATCATGTCCGTATCGTCTTTTTCTTTTGGATGACGGATGCAGTCGGATGGCAGATGACTGGATGCCGAAACAGAATCAAAGTCACCGAGTACATAGTCGGCACGCAGCCCGATTTTTTCTAAATAGTCAAAGCCGCCATCAACAGCGATGACCAAATCATCTTTTCCTAATTCAATGTGGCAGGGGGATTGTTCCCCTGCCCCAAATAAATAACACATTTTTGTATCCACTACTTCTGACCTCTTTCAATAACAAGCGCGGCATCTTCCAGATAGGAACAATCCAAATCTTCTACTGTACCGTTATCACAGGCAGAAGCGAGTGCCGGGTTAATTGGCATCTGGACGAGTACCGGAACGTGGTATTCTTCTGCAATTTCGCTGATGTGGCTCTCGCCAAATACATGAATTTTCTTTCCGCAGTCAGGGCAGAGCGCATAACTCATATTTTCTACAAGACCGAGAACCGGAATATTCATAAGAGAAGCCATTTTCATTGCTTTACCGACAATCATGGAAACCAAATCCTGCGGACTTGTAACAACGACAATGCCATCAATCGGAATGTTCTGGAATACGGTAAGTGCAACATCACCGGTTCCAGGCGGCATATCGACAAACAGATAATCGACATTATCCCAAAGGGTGTCAGACCAGAACTGGCGAACCGTTCCACCAATCACCGGACCACGCCACACAACCGGGTCGCTTTCATTTTCCAAAAGGACGTTAATGGACATAATATCCACGCCATATTTTTTTGATTTTACAGGGAAAATCGTTGTTTCATTTCCCTGGGCTTTTTCGGTAATACCAAATGCCTTCGGAATCGAAGGACCGGTAATATCGGCGTCCAGGATACCGCAGTGGTATCCACGGCGCGCAAATTCAACCGCAAGCAAATCGGTAACCATTGATTTTCCTACGCCGCCTTTTCCGCTGACGACGCCGATAACCTTGCCAATTTTGCTATTTGGATGTGGTGCTACTAAGAGACTTTTTGGGTCTTTCGAACCGCAATTGCTGCTACAGGTAGAGCAGTCATGCGTACATTGTTCACTCATTTTAATTTCTCCTTAATAAAAAATATTTCTATGCTTACTCTAGTACGAAAGGGGCAGATTTGTCAAGTTGTAATATTATGAGGGAAAACTGCCGATAATATACTTACAGATACGTTGTAAATGGATTTACAAAAAAGAACACAAGGAGGTGTTTACATGACGACTTTAGGAGAACTGCGGAATAAATTCAGCGCAGTACATAAGCAGTACAATTCGACAGCATTCGAATTATCTAAAAAGCTCAATGAGACAAAGGAGTTAATAAAGCGTGTTCCCGAAGGAGACAAACTGTTTGGAGAACAGGCGGCGGTTTTGGAACTCCAGTACAATGCGGTGAAAGACCAGCAGAAGATTTATGATGATTTCATTCACCAGTTTATGGACAAATGGGATGCCGAGCGTGAGATGATAAGCGCAAAACAAAATGCCGAAGCAGAAGGGGATTATTATAAGGAAATGGGTAAAATTCTCGCGGTGGCAATGCGCATGTTCCACGGGGATATCGTTCCCGGCTCGGACGAGAAAAAACTCATGGAATTCGACAGTGATTTGTATCAGATGGCGAAAAATGCACAGATGATGGCAAAGCTTAAGGAGCGAAAAAAATATGATTCGCTGTGGGATGATGAGGAGAAAAAAGAATTGGAAGACCCTATAGAAGCCGCGGATGCAAAAGAAACATCACTTGAAGCACCGGAGGTTGTAAGTGTGGATGAGGTAATCGCAAAAAGTACCGAAACATGAGCGCTCTCGCTTAATCCATGCGCAGAGGTATCGATAGGCAAAATACGCCTATCTGATACCTGCGTATGGATACTCATGTTTCGGTACTTTTTGCGATTAATAGAAGGGCGGAGACGGAGTCTGGAGAAAGGGCAGAGCCCTATGCAACCTTAACCTTTATAAAAAGTGAAAAGAGTTGCATGAATTTTGGAAAGATGCATCTGCAAGCAACCTAAAAGCAGGAAATGAGAAGAAAGAGTTGTCTCGAAAGTATGTACCTCTTCACCTCCCCCCAAAAAAAAGTCTCCACCGCAGAAATATGCGAAGTGTTCGTTACTAGTCTTTTTAGTATTCCAATAATTCAGGAGAACGGCTTTGCGGCGAGCGGGTTTTGAGTACGTCGGTATGAGGCACTGGTGTTTCCAGTGCCCATACCGCTACGCACTCAATGAGCGAAAGCGCCCACGAGACGCAAAGCCGTTCTCCTGAATTACTGGAACCCCAAAAAACCAGCAACGAACACTTCCCACAAACTACCGTTGAAAAACGCCCCCCAATATGGTATCATCACAATAGAATATCAGGGAAGGAAGTACTGCCATGTATACAGTGTCTTTAGAAAAATTTATCCAGAAAATGAAAGTCAAAAATCTTACACCGGATGTTGATATTTCGGCGATTGAAATTACGCAGTCAGACGTAAACCGTCCGGCGTTACAGCTCGCAGGATTCTTTGATTATTTCGACCATCACCGAATCCAGATTATCGGTCAGGTAGAACATACGTATATGGAAAAGCAGGGAATTGAGGAAAGTCTTAAGCAGATGAAACGAATTCTCTCTTACAAAGTTCCGGGCATTGTTTTTTGCCGTGATTTGCCGGTGCCGGAAGAGTTTTTGCAGTTGGCGAACGAATATGAGATTCCGATTTTACAGTCACACGCTGACACTTCTGCATTTTCCGCTGAGGTTACGAGATGGCTGAAAGTAGAACTGGCACCTAGAATCAGTATTCATGGCGTGCTTGTTGACATTTACGGCGAGGGCGTACTGATTACTGGTGAGAGCGGTATCGGTAAAAGTGAGGTTGCCCTGGAATTGATTCACAGAGGACACCGATTGGTTTCAGATGATGTGGTAGAAATCAAAAAAGTAAGTGATGAGACGCTGATTGGTTCAGCTCCGGATATAACAAGACATTTCATTGAACTGCGAGGCATTGGAATTATTGATGCCAAGACACTCTTTGGTGTAGAAAGTGTAAAAAACACACAGTCGATTGACCTTGTCATTCAGCTGGAAGAGTGGAACAAAGAGCAGGAATATGACCGCATGGGATTGGAAGAGCAGTACATTGAATACCTTGGAAATAAAGTAGTCTGTCATTCGATTCCGATTCGACCGGGACGAAATGTAGCCATTATCTGCGAGTCGGCGGCGGTTAATTACCGACAGAAGAAGATGGGATATAATGCAGCGAGAGAATTGTACAACCGTGTGACGAGTAATAATTTTGGTAAGGCATAGAAAGGACGGATGATATGGCACAGTATTATGTTGGGGTTGATGTGGGAGGAACGACCGTAAAGATGGGAATGTTCTCAGATACCGGAGAACTTTTGGATAAATGGGAAATTCCGACGAGACGAAAAAATAATGGACAGTATATTCTGTCAGATATTGTAGATAGTATTGAAGAAAAAAGAGAAACCTTTGAGGGGAATATCAAAGGAATCGGTGTTGGTATTCCGGGACCGGTTACTGCTGACGGAACAGTATTAAAATGTGCCAATCTGGGATGGGATGTGTTCTCGGTTTCAAACAAACTGGCAAGCTTAACCGGTGTTGGGAATGTAAAAGTTGGAAATGATGCGAATGTAGCTGCGCTTGGCGAGATGTGGAAAGGCGGTGGCAGAGGGCATGACAGTATTGTCATGGTGACACTTGGTACCGGTGTTGGCGGCGGTGTTATTTTACAGGGAAAAATTTTGACTGGCTGTAAAGGTGCCGGTGGAGAAATCGGTCATATGAAAGTTAATATGGATGAAACTCGTGTCTGCGGATGCGGAAACAAAGGCTGTTTGGAACAGTATGCGTCAGCAACAGGAATTGTGAATATGGCAAAAGAAAATGTACCGGAAGGTTCTTACTTAGCAGATAAAAAAGTTACGGCAAAAGCTGTTTTTGATGGTGCCAAAGAGGGCGATGCTTACTGTATGGAAGTGGTCGAGAAATTTGGCAGATACTTAGGCGTCGCATTAAGTAATGTTGCTCACGTGGTAGACCCGGAAGCCTTTGTTATTGGCGGCGGGGTATCGGCAGCAGGACAGATTCTTTTAGATGTAGTAGAAAAATATTATAATGAAAATTCCATGTTTGCCTTGAAAAACAAGAGTTTCCACTTGGCAGAACTTGGCAATGATGCCGGCATTTACGGTGCCGTGCGAATGGTGCTTTTCAAATAGAAGGAGAGAAAAATGATTCGACTGGAACAGGAACCGCTGCGGACTCATACGACATTTCGGATTGGCGGACCGGCAGCGTACTATTTCATACCGGAACAAGAAGAAGAAATTATCGAGGCACTGGATTTTGCAAAGGAAAAAGGACTTCCTTATTATGTAATCGGAAAGGGAAGCAATATGCTCTTTTCCGATGACGGTTTTGATGGTATTATCATTGAAATTGGAAAAGGGTTGGAGAAAATAGACATCTCAGATGACGGCATTGTGACAGCGCAGGCTGGTGTTTCGTTAGCCTATATGGCATCTCAATTAGCCTCAAAAGGACTAAAGGGTTTTGCCTTTGCCGGGGGAATTCCGGGAACATTAGGCGGCGGTGTTGCAATGAATGCCGGTGCTTATGGCGGAGAAATCAAAGATTGTATTGTAAGTGCCAAAGTATTGACAAAAGAGGGTGAGTGCATTGTCTTAGAGAAAGAGGCTTTGCAGCTTTCCTACCGCAACAGCGTGATTCTTCAAAAAGGATATTTGGTTTTAGAGGCAACATTTTCTTTTGAAAAAGGAAATCCGGCAGAAATCCAGGAAGAAATCAAGGAGTTAAATAAAAGACGCCGCGAAAAGCAGCCGTTAGAGTACCCGAGTGCGGGCAGTACGTTCAAACGTCCGGAAGGATATTTTGCCGGGAAACTGATTGAAGATGCAGGACTTAGGGGATACCGTGTGGGGGATGCGCAGGTTTCCGAAAAGCATTGTGGCTTTGTGGTAAACCGCGGTGAGGCGACTGCCAAAGATGTGGCGCAGTTAATAAGTGATGTGCAGAATCGTGTGATGGATGAATTTGGCGTTAAGTTAGAGCCGGAAGTCCGCATGATTGGTTTTGAATAATAAGAAAAGGGGGAACTTTGCATGAGATTTGTCATAGTAACCGGGATGAGTGGCTCCGGAAAGAGTTCCGTAATGAAAATATTAGAAGATGATGGATATTTCTGTGTGGATAATCTGCCGTTGTCCTTACTGCCTACGCTGATTCAGCTGACGGAGGATTCCAGCGAGGAGATTGAGCGTGTGGCTTTGGGAATTGATATTCGTGGCGGATACCGCTCGTTAAAAGAAGCTGCTCATGTACTGGATGATTTAAAAAGTAAAGGCTATACGCTGGAAATTTTGTTTTTGGAAGCATCAACGTCAGTTCTTGTAAAGCGCTATAAAGAGACGAGAAGAATGCATCCGCTGGCACAGGGCGGCCGCATGGATAAAGCGATTGAAGATGAGAGAGCACTCCTTTCGGAGTTAAAAAAGCGTGCGGATTATATCGTCGATACAACCACGCTTTTGATACGGGAATTGAAACAGGAGATTGACCGTATTTTTGTGGAGCATGAGGATTTTTGTAACTTTTATCTTACATTTGTATCCTTTGGATTTAAGTATGGAATTCCTTCGGATGCGGATTTAGTTTTTGACGTGAGATTTTTACCAAACCCCTTTTATGTAGATGAGTTAAAACCGCTTACCGGGGATGACAAGCCGGTGTACGATTATGTCATGAGCTCACCAAAGGCAGTCGAGTTTAGAAACAAAATGAAAGATATGCTTGATTTTCTGATTCCAAATTACATTGCAGAGGGAAAAACGCAGTTAGTCATTGCGATTGGATGTACGGGCGGCAAACATCGTTCCGTAACATTAACAAATGCGATGTATGAGGAGTATGCAAACACGGAATATGGATGCAAAAAAGAGCATAGAGATATAGAGAAGGACCGGTTAAGATATATATGTCGTTCGCAGGAAAAGTAAAAGAAGAACTGCTTGGGCAAATGGGGAAAGCCAGACATTGCCAGTTAGCAGAACTGACGGCAGTTTTTGCCGTGTGTGGGCAGATTTACATGAATGAAGAAGGCGAATGTCAGGTTAAGTTTGTGACAGAAAACTTGACAGTTGCGAAGAAATGCTATATGTTAATTAAGAGAGTCTTTCATATTGTGCCGGATGTTTCCGTTGGCGGACATCATCAGTATTCACTTTTTTTATTAGAAGATGAGGATGCAAGGGACTTTATGAAGGCAGTCCGAGTGCAGGAATGTTCGCCATTCTCGGTGGATTGTATTGGACAAAAGGCCTGTTGTAACCGGGCTTTTTTACGGGGGATTTTTCTGACAAGCGGTTCCGTGACTGACCCGAACAGCGGGTATCATTTGGAAATCGCAGCAGGAGACAGAGAACATGCTGCTCGGATTTTGGAGATTATGGGTATTTTTGGAATTGAGGCAAAAACGATAGAAAGAAAGCATAATTTTGTCGTATACATGAAAGAAGGAGCGGCGATTGTTGACTTTTTGAATGTTGTTGGTGCACACAAGGCGCTGATGGAGTTTGAAAATGTTCGTATTTTGAAAGAAATGCGAAATTCCATTAACCGTCAGGTAAACTGCGAGACTGCGAATATTAAAAAAACGGTTTCGGCAGCGGCAAGACAGACAGAAGACATCCGTTATATTCATGATACGATAGGCTTTGGTAATTTATCTGAGAATTTATCGCAGATTGCGAAATTACGTCTGGACAATCCGGATGTTTCGCTGAAAGAATTGGGACAGATGTTAGAACCGCCAATTGGAAAATCCGGGGTGAACCACCGATTGCGCAAATTAAGTGAGATGGCACAAGGATTGCGATTACAAGGAGGAAAACATGATAAGGAAGAACATTGATGTCAGTTTAGGAGAGGATGGAGCAAGACCAATTGCTATGCTGGTTCAGTTAGCAAGCCAGTATGTGAGTAACATTGAAATCCATCGTGATACTATGACAGTAAATGCAAAAAGTATTATGGGCATGATGACACTGGGACTCGCAAAGGGACAAAAGCTGGAGCTTCTTATTGACGGGGAAGACGAAGAAACTGCTATGAAAGAGATGGAGAATTACCTGACCGGAAATTAGCAGATAAGAAATAGTAATGGTTACAGGCTACTGTCCGAACCGGGATGTTACGGTTTGTATAGCAGCCTTTTTTATTTTAGTGAATGGGGGATACCATGGAATTTACACATTTGCATGTACATACGGAATATAGTTTGTTAGATGGCTCTAGTAAAATCAAGGAGCTTGTAAGCCGCGCCAAAGAATTGGGGATGGATAGTCTGGCAATTACTGACCACGGCGTGATGTATGGCGTCATTGATTTTTACCGTGCGGCAAAAGCGGCAGGAATTAATCCGGTTTTGGGATGCGAAATTTATGTGGCACCCGGTTCACGTTTTGACAGGGAAGCGGGAAATGCAAAAGAGAGCCGCTATCATCATCTGGTGCTTTTGGCAGAGAATGATATAGGATATGCCAATCTGGTTAAAATTGTTTCGCGCGGTTTTACGGAAGGATTTTATTATAAACCGCGGGTGGATTATGATGTGTTAGAACAATATCATGAGGGAATTATTGCACTGAGTGCCTGCCTTGCAGGGTCGATTCCAAGTTTTCTGCGCCGTGGGCTGTATGATGAGGCAAAGCAGGAAGCGTACCGGTTACAGGGAATTTTTGGTGAAAATAATTTTTTCTTAGAACTTCAGGATCATGGTATTCCGGATCAAAAGACGGTCAATCAGGGTCTGCTTCGTCTGCATCAGGAGACAGGGATTGATTTGGTGGCGACAAATGATGTTCACTACATTTACGATTCGGATGCGGAAGCACACGACATTCTTTTGTGCATCCAGACCGGAAAGAAGGTCAGTGATACCGACCGTATGCGCTACGAGGGTGGACAGTATTATTTGAAATCCGCTGGGGAGATGGAGGCATTATTTCCTTATGCTAAAGAGGCGATTGAAAATACTCATAAAATCGCCGAGAGATGTCATGTTGAAATTGAGTTTGGTGATTATAAACTGCCGCACTTTGATGTGCCGGAGGGAGAGACTTCTGAAAGTTACCTGCGAAAACTCTGCAAAGAGGGGCTTTATAAACGTTATCCAAAGGAGCAAGCAGAGCAGTTGGAAGAGCGGTTAAATTACGAGCTTGATACCATTTCCACGATGGGATTTGTTGATTACTTTTTGATTGTTTGGGATTTTATTAAATATGCCAAAGACCATGGAATTCCGGTAGGCCCGGGACGTGGTTCGGCAGCCGGCTCTTTGGTGGCGTACTCTTTGAATATTACGGATTTGATTGATCCGATTAAATATAACCTTTTGTTTGAGCGTTTTCTAAATCCGGAACGTGTGACGATGCCGGATATTGATATTGATTTTTGCTATGAAAGACGTCAGGAAGTTATTGATTATGTGACGAGAAAATACGGAGCTGACCACGTGGTGCAGATTGTTACATTTGGTACGATGTCAGCGCGCATGGTAATCCGTGATGTCGGACGTGTGTTAGACCTTCCGTATGCGTATGTAGATAGTGTGGCAAAAGCGATTCCGATGGAGCTTGGTATTACGATTGCAAAAGCGATGAAAATGAATCCGGAACTGCGCACGATGTACGAAACGGATGATTCAGCGAAGAAACTGATTGATATGGCAATGCGTTTGGAGGGACTTCCGCGGCATACATCTGTTCATGCAGCGGGTGTTGTAATCAGTCCAAAACCGGTCGATGAATTTGTTCCGCTTTCGAGAGCTTCGGATGGTAACATTACGACGCAGTACACGATGGTAACGTTAGAGGAATTAGGCCTTTTGAAAATGGATTTTCTGGGACTTCGTACGCTGACGGTAATTCAGAATGCGATTCATGGTGCATTTGATGTACATGACATTGACTATAATGATAAAGAAGTATTTGATATGATAAGTTCCGGACACACTGAAGGTGTGTTCCAGTTAGAAAGTGCGGGGATGAAAAACTTCATGAAAGAGTTAAAGCCGCACAGCATGGAAGATATTATCGCGGGAATTTCCCTGTATCGTCCGGGACCGATGGATTTTATTCCGAAATATATAGAGGGAAAAAATAATCAAGATAACATTCAGTATGACTGCAAGGAATTAGAGCCGATTTTGGCACCGACCTATGGCTGTATTGTTTATCAGGAGCAGGTTATGCAGATTGTGCGTGATCTGGCCGGGTACAGTTATGGGCGAAGTGACCAGGTGCGTCGTGCCATGTCTAAGAAAAAGGCAGATGTCATGGAGAAGGAAAAGAATTATTTCATCTATGGCAATGAAGAAATTGGCGTGGAAGGCTGTATTAAGCGGGGAATCCCGGAAGAAGTGGCAATTAAAATATTTGATGACATGACCGATTTCGCGAAATACGCGTTTAACAAATCTCATGCGGCGGCTTACGCTGTCGTTTCGTATCAGACGGCATATCTAAAATGTCATTATCCGGTTGATTTTATGGCGGCGTTAATGACCTCTTTTATGGAGCATACCGGGAAAATTACGGAGTACATTATGAACTGCCGTAAAATGGGAATTGAAATTCTACCGCCGGATATCAACGAGGGAGAGTATCGTTTTACGCCGTATGAAGGAAATATCCGCTATGGACTTGCAGCTATCAAGGGGGTTGGCAGACCAGTTATTGATGAGATTGTGGCGGAGCGCAAACTTGGAGGCAGATACCGCTCATTGAAGGATTTCTGCATGCGCTTGTCCGGAAAATCGGTGAATAAACGAACCGTCGAAAGTTTTATCAAAGCGGGGGCACTTGACAGTCTGCCGGGCACCAGAAAGCAGAAAATGTATTCTTACATCAGCATTATGGATGGTGTAAATCAGGAGAAGAAAGGAACGCTTTCCGGTCAGATGTCTTTGTTTGATTTTGCCAGTCCGGAAGAACAAAAAGAGTTAGAAGTAAAAATGCCGGATGTAGGTGAATACGAAAAAGAAGAAATTTTAAGTTTTGAAAAAGAAGTGTTAGGTGTGTATATCAGTGGTCATCCGCTGGAAGAATATGTGGCAACATTAGAGAAAAATATTACACGCACGACGGCTGACTTTGAAGTGGTTGACGGTGAGACGGAGCCGAAAGTGAAAGACCAGGAAAGAGCGGTTATCGGCGGTATGATTACCGGACGAACGGTAAAAGCAACTCGTACGAATAACATGATGGCATTCCTTACGGTAGAAGATTTGTATGGAACGGTAGAAGTCATTGTCTTTCCACGCGATTATGAAAAATACCGTACACTTCTTGAAGAAGATGCAAAAGTATTTATTCAGGGGCGCGTGACGGTTGAAGAGGACAAGCCTGCAAAGCTCATTTGCTCTGGCGTTGTGCCATTTGATGCCGTGGAAAAAGAGCTGTGGATTCAATTTCCGACACGTGCAGATTATGAAGAAGCAGAGCAGATTTTATTTGCCATTCTTGGAAATTATGATGGCACGGAAAATGTCTATATTTATTTGTCAAAAGACCGTGCGAGAAAACTTTTGCCAAAGAGCCGGTGCACGAAAGTGTGTAGAGAATTGTTGTCGGAATTGTATGCTAAATTCGGTGAGGATAATGTGAAAGTTACGGAAAAGAGTATTGAAAAAAGTTTCCGGGCATAGTAAAATATAAGTGTATGTGACAAAAAATGATAAATGAAACAGATAAAACATAAAATTGGAGGAAATCGAATTATGGCGAAAAAGGTAAATACAATTGGTGTATTAACAAGTGGCGGCGATGCGCCGGGAATGAATGCTGCGATTCGTGCAGTAGTCAGAGCCGGTATTGCCAGCGGTTTAAATGTAAAAGGAATCCGCCGTGGATATGCAGGACTTTTGGAAGAAGATATTGTTGACATGGACACGATGAGCGTTACCGATATCGTTCAGCGTGGCGGCACAATTTTATTTACTTCCCGCTGTAAAGAGATGATGACACCAGAAGGTCAGCAGAAAGCTGCTGACATCTGCCGCAAACATGGCATTGATGGTATGGTTGTAATCGGTGGTGACGGTTCTTTCCGTGGAGCACAGAAACTTTCCGCAAATGGAATTAACACAATTGGTATCCCGGGAACCATTGACTTGGATATTGCCTGCACTGAATATACGATTGGATTTGATACCGCCTGCAATACAGCAATGGAAGCCATTGATAAGGTTCGTGATACCTCCGCTTCTCATGAGCGATGCAGTATCATTGAGGTAATGGGAAGAACGGCGGGACATATTGCATTGTGGTGTGGTATTTCCAATGGTTCTGAGTACGTTTTGATTCCGGAGCGTGCCGAGGAAAATGATGAAGAAGAAATTATCAAAAAGATTATGTCGAAACGCCGCATTGGAAAGAAGCATCATATTATTGTAAATGCAGAAGGTGTTGGTCATTCTCATGAAATGGCAAAAAGAATTGAAGCCGCAACCGGTATTGAGACACGTGCAACAGTAATTGGACACATTCAGCGTGGTGGAAATCCTTCGTGCCGTGATCGTGTATATGCGTCGGCAATGGGAGCAAGAGCAGTAGACCTTTTGCTGAAAGGCCAGACGAATCGTGTGGTTGCTTATAAGAACGGTGAATTTACTGATTTTGATATTGACTATGCTCTGCAGATGACAAAAGACATTGATGAGCATTTGTATAGTATGACAAAACGTCTGTCACGTTAAGTGGTTTGATTTTGTATCTTTGCATCATAGCATGAAAAAAACAAGAAACTATAAACAATGTTTTTATAGTTTCTTGTTTTTTTTCGGGAGTTATGATGAATTACTCTTCTTCCATATCATCTGGAACTAATGTGTCATCTGCTTCTTCATTTTCATCATCTGGTGTGAGCGTCACATAATCGCGGTCGTCATCATCCTCATCATAAAGGTCATTGTCAAAATCATCGTCATCGTAATCATCGAGATAATCTTTCATCAGAACATTTTTTAAGAAATACAATATACCACCTACTGCTGCTGCAATTGCAGTCAGACCAAGGAGGAATTTAATAAATTTTTTCATTCTAATATCCTTCCTTTCTCACGCATTATTGTTTCCAATGCGATATTATTTATCCTTATTTTACGTGATTGAAGAAAAAAAGTAAAGTGTTTTTGGTGAAAGTGCATTGATTTATTTGACAAATAGCTTTTTTTTAGTCATAATAGCAATTGTAAAGAATCAATAAAACATGTATAATATTTTATATATTTCGATACAATGTTTTATCAGAAGTAATGGAGGGATTCAGATGACTACGAACAAGGCGAACAAAGTATCAAAAACAACAACAGCAAAAAGTGCAGTAAAACCAGTTGTAAAACCGGCTGCGAAACCAGCAGCAAAAACGACAGCAGCTCCTGTAAAAGAGGAGCCAAAAAAAGAGGCTGTAAAGCCAGCTGTTAAAGAGGAAAAACCAGCAGCAAAAACAACGGCTGCTAAGACAACTAGAAAAACAACAAGAAAACCAAGGAAGACAAGTAAAGCTACGATTCGCAAGACAGCAGCTACGGTTGAGTCTGAAGTTTTTGTTCAGATTTTCGGTCAGGAATTTTCCCAACAGGCAATTATGGAAAAAGTAGTGGCAGCGTGGGAAGCAGAAGGAAAGAAAATTACATCTATTAAAAGAGCAAAGCTGTATGTAAAACCGGAAGAAGGAAAAGCTTATTATGTAGTAAATGAAGGCTTGAAAAACGGTTCTACAGGCGCTGTAGATTTATAAAGATTACAAAAAGGAATCCAACGGGTTACGAGACGGGATAACGCTTCGCGTTATAGTCTCATACCCCGTTGGATTTTTTTGTTTCATAGCGGCACTAGGGGGAGAAATATTTGTGATGAAAAAATATACATTACCGAACGAAGTGATGGATGGCCTGCACCTAATTAAGAGCGGGAGTGCCCACGAGACGCAAACTTACACTCTCCCGCGCTTGCATTAGCAGGCGTTTTCGTGTAAAATGTCAATGACATAACTACAGACAGGAGGCATAAAAATGTTTAAAGTAAATGATAACTATTTAAAACTGCCGGGCAGTTATCTTTTTTCTACGATTGGAAAAAAAGTAGCCGCTTACAAGGAAGCGAATCCCGACAAAGAAGTCATTAGTTTAGGAATCGGCGATGTAACACAGCCTTTGGCACCAGCGGTAATTGATGCTCTGCATGGTGCGGTGGATGAGATGAGCAAAGCGGAGACATTCCACGGCTATGCACCGGATCTTGGATATGAGTTTTTACGTCGTGCAATTGCTGACAACGATTACAAATCCCGCGGTGTTGACATTGCACTTGATGAGATTTTTGTCAGCGATGGTGCAAAAAGTGATTCCGGAAACATTGTTGATATATTTTCTCAGGACAATGTAATTGCCGTTACAGACCCGGTTTATCCGGTTTATGTTGACAGTAATGCAATGTCTGGAAAGACCGGAGAATATCTGAAAGATAAAGAGTGCTGGTCAAATGTAATTTATATGCCATGTACGGCAGAAAATAATTTTGTGCCGGAACTTCCGGAGAAGACACCGGATATTATTTACATCTGCTGTCCAAACAACCCAACGGGTACAACGCTGACAAAAGAGCAGCTTCAGAAGTGGGTTGATTATGCAAACGAAAAGAAAGCAGTTATCATTTATGACGCTGCTTATGAAGCATACATTTCCGAAACGGATGTGCCACACAGCATTTACGAGTGTGACGGTGCAAAAACCTGCGCAATTGAAATGAGAAGTTTCTCAAAAAATGCCGGATTTACCGGAACCCGTCTTGGATTCACAATTGTACCAAAACAGCTTGTTGACAGCAATGGAACGATGCTTAACAGCCTTTGGGCAAGACGCCATGGAACAAAATTCAATGGTGCACCATACATCATTCAGCGTGCCGGTGAAGCAGTGTACAGCGAAGCTGGAAAAGCACAGACAAAAGAGCAGATTGCTTATTATATGAATAATGCCAAAGAAATCAGAAATGCACTTTCCGGTATGGGATATACCGTATTTGGCGGTGTAAATGCCCCATATATCTGGCTTCAGACACCGGATGGCATGAAATCATGGGATTTCTTTGATATGCTGTTGGAGAAAGCAAATGTAGTAGGAACACCTGGTTCCGGATTCGGACCAAGTGGAGAAGGATATTTCAGACTGACTGCTTTTGGTTCAGCCGAAAATACGAAAAAAGCATTGGAGCGAATTAAAGCTTTGTAAAAAGCAGACTGGGGAAAGGAAGATAGGTGATACGATGAAACAATCCATTCGTTTGGCACTGATTAGTGCCCTTGCATTCGTTTTGTGCCTTGTGCCGGGAAAATATACATTTGCCGATTCGGTGTCGGTAAAACCATTTCTCGCATTTGGTGCAGATTTATCAACGAAAGAAAAAGCACAGGTAATGAAGCAGTTTGGAATTACAAATGAAGAACTGGCAGATTACCAGACAATTACAGTGACAAACAAGGAAGAACATCAGTATCTGGATGAATATCTTGCTTCCAAAGTAATTGGAACGAGAGCGTTATCGTCGGTTATGATTGAAGAGGCAGATGCCGGTAGCGGAATCGAGGTAGAGACACATAACATTTCTTTTTGCAGCAAGGAAATGTATACGAATGCCCTTGTGACCGCCGGAATTTCGGATGCCAAAGTGATGGTTGCCGGACCATTTCCGATTTCCGGTACGGCTGCTTTGGTTGGTGCGATGAAGGCTTACGGTGAGATGACCGGTGAAGGAGTCGATGAGGCGAGTTCTGATGCAGCGACCAATGAGCTGGTAGCAACGAGTGAACTGGCAAATGATATTGGTAAGGAAAAGGCTGCTCAGTTTGTGGCACTTTTGAAAGATAAAGTAGTCAGCGGCGATTTGACATCAGAAGATGAAATAAAAGACGCAATTAATGAAGCTGAAAAAGAAATGAATGTTTCCATTGATGATGAGATGAAAACAAAGATGGTTTCATTGATGAAAAAGATTGGCGGATTGGATTTAGACCTTGGTAAAATTCAAAATCAGGCGCAGAATGTCTATGATAAAATCAAAGACATGGGAATTGATTTGGATGATGCCAAAGGAATCTGGGCGAAAATCTGTGATTTCTTCGTCATGATAGGAAAAGCAATTGCGGACTTCTTCTCGAACTTGTTCTAAGTATAAATCGGATGAAACCGTAATATTGACATTTAAAAACTGTTGTCTTAGTAAAAATACTAAGGCAGCAGTTTTTTTGCCGTCAGGAATAGAAACACCGGTGATTTGGGTATGCTAACAAGAAAACAAGTACTGGAGGCATAGCTTTGGAAAAGGAAAAAGAAGAGTTTAAGCCCTTTGTTCCGGCGGAAAAACAAATGAAGGAATTTAGCATAACTGCCGTGATTGTTGGTGTTTTGTTAGCCGTTGTTTTTGGTGCGGCAAATGCATACCTTGGACTCCGTGTGGGAATGACGGTGTCAGCGTCAATTCCGGCGGCGGTTGTATCAATGGGAATTCTGCGCGGTTTGCTGCGCCGCAATTCTATCTTAGAAAGTAATCTGGTGCAGACAATTGGCTCGGCAGGAGAGTCATTGGCGGCGGGTGCTATTTTTACACTGCCTGCGTTATTTTTGTGGGCAGAAGAAGGAAAGGCGGAGACGCCGGATTTGTTTACCATAACAGCACTTGCTTTGTGTGGCGGCGTTCTTGGCGTGCTTTTTATGGTTCCGCTGCGTAAGGCGTTAATTGTAAAAGAACATGGGGTGCTGCCATATCCGGAAGGAACGGCGTGTGCGGATGTGCTGCTAGCCGGTGAAGAGGGGGGAAGTGGCGCAAAAACGGTATTCTTTGGTATGAGCTTTGCCGCCTTGGTTAAGTATGTTGTGGATGGAATGAAGGTGATTCCGGGAGCGGTTATGGTGCCTGTTAATTCCTTAAAAACATTGTTTTCCGTACAGGTATATCCCGCACTTATGGGAGTGGGATATATATGCGGAATCCGAATTGCCTCATATATGTTTGCGGGAGCGGTTCTTGGCTGGTTTGTTTTGATTCCTGCAATTGTGTCTTTTGGCGGTGAAAGCATTTTGTATCCCGGTACAGTGCCAATCACCACTCTTTATAACGAGGGCGGGGCAAGTGCTATCTGGAGTTCTTATATCCGATATATTGGAGCGGGAGCTGTGGCGGCAGGAGGCATTATCAGCCTAGTGAAAACTCTGCCGCTTTTATTTTCTACATTTTATGAAGCGGTGAAGGCGGCACGAAGTGGAAAAGAAAAAAGCGAAAAGCGAACGGAAAGGGATTTAGATATTCGGTTTGTCATTGGAGGAATTGTTTTATTTGCCTTACTCATCTGGCTCGTTCCGGCACTTCCGATTTCGTTTTCCGGGGCATGGCTTGTTATCCTTTTTGGCTTTTTCTTTGCAACCGTATCTTCGCGTATGGTCGGACTGGTGGGCAGCAGCAACAATCCGGTTTCCGGTATGACGATTGCCACTTTATTACTCGTGACGGCATGGTTAAAGGCGACAAATACCATCGGCATGCCGGGGATGATAGCAGCGATTTCAATTGCTTCCGTAATCTGTATTGTGGCGGCACTTGCCGGTGATACTTCGCAGGATTTAAAAACAGGTTTTTTACTGGGGGCAACGCCGAGACGCCAGCAGATTGGCGAGCTGATTGGTGTGGTTGTGTCGGCAGTTACGATTGGCGGCGTGATGATGCTTTTAAATCAGGCGTGGCAGTTTGGCAGTGAGGCGTTAGCGGCACCGCAGGCAACTCTTATGAAAATGATTACCGAGGGTGTCATGGAGGGAAATCTTCCGTGGACGTTGATTTTTATTGGTGTTTTTATCGGTGTGGCGGTTGAAATTATGGGTGTTCCGGTTCTTCCGGTGGCAATTGGACTGTATCTGCCGTTTGAATTATCGGCTTCGATTTTGGTGGGAGGAATTTTGCGTTATGTTTCATCACGGAAAAAGAAAGATGCCGAAGGAGGAATTTTATTCTGCTCCGGTCTGATTGCAGGAGAGGGGTTGATGGGAATTGTTCTTGCACTTTTGGCGGTCTTTGGAAAAAGTGATAAAATTGATTTGTCGCATTGGATGGATACCGGAATTTTCGGTGCCGCAGCACTTGTGTTTGTGATTGCTGCCTGTATCCTGATTTCTGCAAGAGAAAAGAAAAAGCCTGCGGACTGATTACGCCCGCAGGTCAAAATTGTATCGTTTCATATCACCGATTGGTGCCTTGTTTGTTGCCAGAAAATCGTTGACAATATCGACTTCCTTTTCTTTGAGCGAAAGTTCAGAGGTGCAGGCGTAACCCTGTGCGTTAATGGCATCCTGCAAAAGTTCTACATTGCGCTCGAATAAATGAAGCGTATCTTTTTCAGAAACAAAAAAGTTTAACGAAACCGCAGTGTTTTCTTTGGCAATCCGGATATCTAAGGTGCCAAGATGTTCCATGTCAAGGTGGAGCAGGACCTTTAAGTTATCCGGGTTCTTTTTCAAGGCTTCCTTGCGTGTCATCACATACAAATCCGCATGTGCATTTTGGTTTTGCAGTTTAATCGGAAGCTGAATATAAGGAAATGTCTCGTTTAGCGTTTTCATAAAGTTTAGGTTTTCTGTCATGTCGGAGGCAGAAGATGAAAGTTTGCTAAAGACATCTTTGCCTAACACGGTTTCACTGAAATGAGAGAGCGTTTCCCACTCTTTTGCCATTTTCGCATATGTTTCCGTGAGCGCACCGGGCTCTTTTAACTGTTTTGGTGAAATCGTCCAGTTGGAAAGAAACTGTCCCTTAACAAGCTTTCGAAAGGCATCCGAGGATATAAGTTTTCCTGCCTGCTCATCGGTGAGGTTAGGAAGCATTTGTTTTACTTCGGTTAGAAAACGGCTGACTGAAAGTGTGCCATCGGCAAGCTGTTTTTTTGCAGCTTCGGAAAAAGGAAGCTCACGTAACTGCTCGTGGACTGCCGCGCGTTCTTCCTCCGGGAGATAGGCACCTACTTCTTCTTTGGGAAAAGCAGGAGTTTCCGGTTCCGGTGTGCTTTTTGTTCCCACGGATTCGGTCAAATTATTAATCAGATTTTTTACCCGCGAAAACGGGGTGGAAGTTTCTGCGCCCGCTGTGCCATCGTTGCTATTTTGAACGGGATTATCCGTGGTGTCAGTAGCTTCTTCACCGGTTTCCGGGATAGGTGCTTCTGAATTTTCTTCTGCGGATACGGCAGCGGCTTCCCCTGTCTGCTTAGTCATTTCCGGCACGGTCACACCCTCTAACGCTAAGTCTAAGAGAGCGGAAGCGGTTTCCTTTGCCAATGAAGGAACCTGACTGCCGATTGCGTGAAGCATGTCACCAATTGAATCGGTGAGCGTATCCATTTTATATAATAACTGGTGTGTCTGGTTTTGGTAGTTTTCAAACTGGAGAACGGACTCGTTTGTCATCGGCAGGCCAAGACATTTCATAGTGATGACGGAGTGAACGTCGGCTTCCGGGTACTGGGCACACAACTGAACCGATGCCATAATGTTTTCACGGCTGATGGACTGGCTATTGCTAAGAAGGCTGCGCACCACATCCAGATTACGCGGAGAGCGTGGGAGAAAAGCTTCCTCAAGTGCCTGGGCAATGGTATCTTCCATATTTAACAAATAAGCTCCTGTAGTCGCTTTCATGTAAATGGTGTTATTTTCAAGACCGGTAATCAGAAAAGCAGCCTTTTGTCCGATGGAATACTGATTGGCATCGGGAAGCTGACCGGTAAAGGATGACCCGTCTTCCATGGAAAGGGTAATATCATTTCCGTGGATATCACTAATGACACCACGCAGTGTCTGTCCTTCACGCAGATGCAGTGTGGAATTTCCGGAGCGGTAGGTCCTTGTCTGGGAACGGATTCCCTGCGAGGAACCGCCATTGTTCTGAATGGAATTACTGATAATTGGCATAGCGCTCTCCTTTCTTTTTATGAAAACATTTTACCTTTTGACCCTAATACGATTATATGCTAAAATAAAAATGAACGCAATATTTAGGAGGAAAGACCATGAAACCATTTATGGATAGCGATTTTTTACTACAAACTGATACAGCAAAAAAACTGTATCATGATTATGCAAAACAGGTGCCAGTGTTAGATTATCATTGTCATCTCGTCCCAAAGGAAATTGCAGAGGATATACATTTTAAAAATATGACGGAGCTGTGGTTAGGAGCTGACCATTATAAGTGGCGTGTCATGCGCTCAAATGGTGTCGATGAACGCTTCATCACAGGGGATGCCCCGGACGAAGAAAAGTTTCACGCTTTTGCCAAAGCCCTGCCAAACTGCATTGGTAATCCGATGTATCATTGGTGTCACTTGGAACTACAAAGATATTTCGGCATAAATGAGACTTTATCTGAGAAGAATTGGAAAGAAATTTATGATAAATGCAATGAAATTTTGCAAAAACCGGAAATGTCTGCAAAAAATCTGATTCGTATGTCCGGTGTTACGCTCGTTTGTACGACAGATGACCCGATTGATGATTTACATTATCACGAGCAGATTGCAGCCGATTCTGATTTTGATGTGCAGGTTCTTCCGGCATGGCGTCCGGACCTTGCGATGAGTCCGGAAAAAGAAGGATTTGTTTCTTATATTGAGAAACTTGGTGAAGTAAGCGGCGTTACCATTACGGATTTTACAACGCTCAAAGAAGCACTTGGTAAACGTTTGGATTATTTCGCAGAGAGAGGCTGTGTAGTTTCTGACCACGGTTTGGATTACGCAGAGTTTTGTCCGCTTAGTGAGGAAGAAGAAAATACACTGGTAAAGAAAAGTCTTGCCGGTGAGACTTTGACCGAAGAGGAATTAAAACAGTACCGCACAATGTGCATGCTGTTTTTAGGTGCTGAGTACAAAAAGAGAAACTGGGTTATGCAGCTTCACTATGGTGCAAAGCGCGAGAATAATGAACTGGTATTTAAGAGTGCCGGTGCCAACGCCGGAATCGACTGCATTAATCCAAAAGGATTTGTTGCTGAAGTTGCAGATTTTATGAATGCCTTAAACCGCGAGGGAAATCTTCCAAAAACAATTATTTACTCCTTAAATCCAACCGACAATGCATTGATTGGAACGATGATTGGATGTTTCCAGGGAGATGGCGTGCGCGGCAAAATCCAGCAGGGTGCTGCCTGGTGGTTCAATGACCATAAATACGGTATGGAAGAGCATATGAAGTCATTGGCTTCTTTAAGTCTTCTTGGCAATTTTGTTGGTATGCTGACGGATTCGAGAAGTTTTATTTCTTATCCGCGTCATGAGTATTTCCGCCGTATTTTATGCAATTATATCGGAAATCTTGTGGAAAATGGCGAGTATCCGGAGGATTATGACCTCTTAGGAGAAATCGTGAAAAATATTTCATATTACAATGCAGTAAATTATTTTGGCTTTAACTTAAAATAAGAAAGGAAACAGTTTTATGTTTGAATTGGTAAAAGGAACACAGGCTGCGAGCCTTTACATTGCGCCGGGGGCGGATGATTTTGCGGGACTTTCCCACGTGGCAGAAAAAATCCAGAAAGATATTGAACTTGTCACGGGTGTGGTGCCGAAAATTTGTGATGCGATGCCGGAGGGATATTCGATAATTCCGGGTACCATTGGAAAAAATCCGGTGATTGATGAAATGATTGCAAATGGGAAACTGAAGGTTTCTCAATTAGACGGAAAACGGGAGAGTTATGCTCTTTGTCTTGTGGACGGCGATAAACTGGTGATTGCCGGAACAGAGACTGTGGCAACTTTGCATGGTATGTATCACATTTCCGAAAAAATCGGTGTGTCACCATGGGTGTACTGGGGAGATGCCATTCCACGCAAACAGGCAGAGATTGTCTGGGATGAGAACATCGAATTTACCTCAAAAGAGCCTTCGGTTAAATTCCGTGGATTCTTTATGAATGATGAGTGGCCGTCTCTTGGCAACTTTGTCATGAATACGTTTGGTGATTTTAATGTGAAATTTTATGACCAGGTATTTGATCTTTTGCTCCGTTTAAAGGGCAATTATTTCTGGCCGGCGATGTGGTCTGCTTCTTTGTGTCTGGATGGAAGCAAAGAGGATCCACTGGCAAATGTAAAATTAGCGACAGACCTCGGGATTACGATTGGAAATTCTCATCATGAGCCTTTGATGCGTTCCAGTGAGGAATGGGATAAAGTAAAGACCGATACAAACAATGTCGGTTATGGAAAAGACTGGAATTATTATACCAATGGCGAAGGTTTGTACCGTTACTGGGAAGATGGCGTAGAGAGAAACAAAGACTTTAAACATATGATTACGATTGGTATGCGTGGTGAGCGTGATACGACAATGCTTCCGGAAGGTTCCTCAATTCAGGAAAATGTGGAACTGCTTCGCAAGATTATTGCAGACCAGTTAGAGATTATTAAGGCAAAAGGCTGCGATGACATGCCAAAGATGCTTGCCCTTTACAAAGAGGTAGAAGATTATTATTACGGCGGCGATGGCGTAGAAGGTTTAAAAGACTGGGATGCGCTTGATGACACGATTCTTCTTTTGTCAGACGATAACTTTGGAAATGTACGTACACTGCCAACCAAGGAAAACCGTGATAGAAAAGCTGGTTTTGGTCTGTATTATCATTTTGATTATCATGGTTCACCGGTTTCTTATGAATGGGTTAATTCGACACCGCTTCCAAAAGTATGGGAGCAGCTTACCATGGCATATGAGTACGGCATCAAAGATTTGTGGATTGTCAATGTGGGAGATATCCGTCCGCAGGAACTTCCTCTTTCCTACTACATGGCACTTGCTTATGATTATGAGGGAATGGGAATCAATCATCCAAATGAAACCGATGATTTCATCCGCGGCTGGGTAGAAGAGCAGTTTGGCGGCGTTGTAGAAGATGACGATGTCAAAGAAGAAATTGTTTCTGTTTTGAAAGCATATACAGGAATGCATGGTAACCGCCGTCCGGAAGTAACATATCCGGATACCTATCATGTGACACACTACGGTGAAAGCAGTAAAATGATTCATCTCTGCCACCGCATTAAAAAGATGGCAGATGACATTGATGGCAAACTTCCGGAAGAAGCAAAGGCAAGCTATTATGGACTTGTTTATTATCCGGCAGTTGCAGGGGCAAATGTTCAGTTGATGAATCTGTATGCAGCGAAGAATCAATTTTATGCGAAGTATGGTGTGGCAGCAGCAAATGATTATGCGGAAAAAGTAAAACAATGCATTACATATGATGAAGAACTAACAAATTATTATAATAAAGAAATGGCAGATGGCAAATGGGATGGCATGATGCTTTCGGCACACATCGGTTTTACGCATTGGAATGATGAGGACTGGAAGTACCCGGAGACCGTTCAGGGGGCTGTATCGGATGAGGATAAGCTGCTTGTTCATGCAGCAGATTCCGATTGCTTTGTATCGGAAGGTGAGGTTTCTCTTCCTGAGTTTACATCTGTTGGTGAAGAAACATATCTGCTTCAAGCCGCGAATGCCAAAGATGCTTTACTTGATGTGACACTTACATGCGAGGATGATTTTGTTTCGATTCGTGAATTATCCTGTGGTCCACAGTCTGTCCGCAATTTTGAGGTGTCTGTTGACTTTTCAAAACTTACCGGGACAAAAGAGTCTGAAATCCTTGTTCAGGCAGCAGGCTGTGAAGTGAAAGTAAAAGTAAAAGCGGTTGTAGTAACGGAGACGCTGCCGCCGATGACATTTGTAGAGCGCGATGGTATTGTCTCGATGGAGGCAGAACATTTTGCAGCGAATGAATCAAAGGATGGCAAGGAATGGAAATGCCTGAAAGAATATGGTAAAACCCTTTCTTCTATGAAAGTGTACCCGATGGGAACAAACTTTGACAAACCGGGCGAGGGACCAAGTCTTTCTTATTCCATTATGATTCGTGAGGGCGGCGAGTACACACTGCGTGTGATTACAGCACCGACGAACAGTTTGGAAGATGGACGCAATATGCGGTATGCCGTTTCTTTTGATGACGGCAGTGCGAGTGAAGTTAAGACTGTTCTTGATGAGCATTATAACATTGGTGGCGGCCACAGCCGTGCCAGAGACTGGGCAGAGGGTGTTTTAAATAACTGCCACTATGGAGAAACGAAGGTAACATTGGATAAGGGCGTACATACGATTCATATCTATGGTATGGAATCCGGTCTGGTTTTGCAGAAACTTGTGCTTAGTCATGAGGGAGATGTCAAAGAATCTTACTTTGGACCGACCGAGAGTGGAGTTGTGAGATAGGATTTTGATTTATTGTAGAGTGCCAATTTCCTCTTTATGGGATTAATTGGCACTTTTTTACCATTCATGTGCAAAAAACAACCGTTCATAAATAAAATCGTTGAAATAGAATGAATTTGTTATAATGATATTGAACTCGAAAATATAAGACATAAGAAAGGATATTATATTATGTTATTGCGTATTGCGTATTGTGATGATGAGATTGAGAATGGTAAAAAGATAAGGGATTATATTAATCAGTTAATGATTCAGATAGAAGTAGAATTTGAATTGGATTTTTATGTATCTGGAACTGTATTGCTGGAAAAAGTGAAAAAACAAAATGATTATTATGATATGGTACTTCTTGATATGGAAATGCCTGATATGAATGGAATTGAGATTGCGGAAAAAATTCGCGAACTGGTATCAAGAGAGGTACTTATTACTTTTCTTACCAGTTATCCGGAGTATATGCAGAAAAGTTTTGGCGTTCAGGCATTTCAATATTTATTAAAGCCGATTACTTATGATGTTTTTAAAAAGGAAATAATCCGAACAATACAGTATATTGAAAAAGATAATGCCAGTATACTTGTTACTGACGGTGATACCGGTTATGAAACGGCTGTGCGTCTGAAAAATATTGTTGCTATTGAGAAACAAAAGGGAAATGCGGTAATGGAAATTACTTTAGAGAAATCGAAAATGAATGCGAAAGGTAATATTTCGGATTATGAGGATAAGCTTGTTCAAAATCATTTCATACGAATCAGCAGAAATTGCATTGTTAATATGAAATTTATTCATTCTTTTTTTGAACGGGAAATTCAGATGACAACTGGTAAACGAGTCGAGATGAGTAGGAGAAAAATTACCGAGGTTAAAGAAGTATTTACAAAGTATTTGGTGTTGGGAGGAAATCACAAATGACAGCATTGTATATCGTTTCTTGTGTATTTGATGCGTTTGTAATTTATCTTTTGTTTGAAGATATTTTTGGGAAAAGAAAATCAAGCGTGAATAAATGGATTTTGATGCTAGCTTTGCTTGCACAGCAATTTATTTCATCATTGATATTAAATAAGACGCAGTCTGTT
>CAKRGF010000031.1 GCA_934322085.1 uncultured Eubacterium sp. | reverse complement strand
TGCTGTTTGGCGGAGCGAATAGCGTGTGCTGTTTGGCGGAGCGAATAGCGTGTGCTGTTTGGCGGAGCGAATAGCGTGTGCTGTTTGGCGGAGCGAATAGCGTTGCATAAGGCAAGCTATCACAAATTTTATAGATGTTTTACAAACGTTATGCTATACTATTAATAGACAGAAGGCAAGAGGAACTTTAATCAATATTGAAAGTACAAGGAGCACAACATGAAGATACTTAGCAAACAAAGAAACAGCAGAATGTGTATGATTTGCGGGCTGGATAATGAATACGGCGTGAATGCACCATTTTACAATATGGAAGATGGCAGTGTGATGACGGTGTTTCGCTACAAAGAACAGCACCAGAGTTATCCCGGACGTGTGCATGGCGGCATGATTACGGCGATGCTTGATGAGATGGGTCTTCGTTCTTTGTGGGCGAAGGAATTGTCGGAGGAAACTTTTGGTGTGACGATATCGTTGGATACCAAATACCGCAAACCAGTTCCCTATGAGACAGAATTGATTGGGCGGGGCATAGTCGTAAAAAACACAAGCCATTTTATCATTACAGATTCTTATATTATGGATAAAGACGGTGAAGTCCTTGCGAATGGAAGAATTAAATACATAAAAATGGACACACAGAAGATTCAAGAGGGCGTAGAAGTGCATGAAGAAATGCCGTATCTTGTAGAGGATGGCAGGACAGAAATCGAGGGGCCATTCTTTGACAATCTGTAGCCACTATGCTATAGTAAAAGGCGACAATAATTTATGGAAAGCGTCCATGTGAACGTTTTGGTTAGGAGGAAAAATGAGTAAGATTCAGATGAAAACCCCACTTGTAGAGATGGACGGAGATGAAATGACCAGAATCCTTTGGCAGATGATTAAAGATGAACTGTTGCTGCCATATGTTGATTTAAAGACAGAGTATTATGACCTTGGTCTGGAGTATCGGAATAAAACCAATGACCAGGTGACAGTGGATTCCGCAGAGGCAACAAAGAAATATGGAGTAGCGGTAAAATGTGCTACGATTACACCGAATGCTGCCCGTATGGATGAATATGATTTGAAAGAAATGTGGAAATCGCCAAATGGCACAATTCGTGCAATTTTAGATGGTACCGTATTTCGTGCACCAATCCTTGTCAAAGGAATCGTTCCTTATGTAAAGAATTGGACAAAACCGATTACGATTGCTCGTCATGCGTATGGTGATGTTTATAAAAATACAGAAATCAAA
The DNA here is from genome assembly GCA_934322085.1 of uncultured Eubacterium sp. Classification (GTDB taxonomy): domain Bacteria; phylum Bacillota; class Clostridia; order Lachnospirales; family Lachnospiraceae; genus Eubacterium_F. The sequence continues at coordinate 30,527 of CAKRGF010000031.1, read as the reverse complement.
GTTCCTGGTAAAGGAACGGCAGAACTTGTATTTACAGCTGAGGATGGAACACAGACCAAAGAAGTAATTCACAACTTTGATGGTCCGGGAATCATTCAGGGAATTCACAATACAGAAAAATCCATTTCCAGTTTTGCACGCGCATGCTTTAGTTATGCAGTGGATACCAAACAGGATTTGTGGTTCTCTACCAAAGATACCATTTCCAAAAAATACGACCATACATTTAAGGACATTTTCCAGGAAATTTATGATACGGAATATAAAGAAAAATTTGAGAAACTTGGCATTGAGTATTTCTACACGCTCATTGATGATGCGGTTGCCCGCGTAATCCGTTCCGAAGGCGGTTTTATCTGGGCTTGTAAAAACTACGATGGAGATGTAATGTCTGATATGGTAGCTACGGCATATGGTGATTTGTCCATGATGACATCCGTTTTGGTATCACCAAGCGGTGTTTATGAATATGAGGCTGCACACGGAACGGTACAGCGTCACTATTATAAACATTTGAAAGGTGAAGAGACTTCGACCAATTCCATTGCAACTATTTTTGCATGGACAGGCGCACTCAGAAAGCGCGGCGAGTTAGATGAGATTCCGGAATTGATGGATTTTGCAGATAAACTGGAGAGAGCATGCATTAAGACTGTGGAAGATGGAAAAATGACAAAAAGTCTTTCTCTTATTTCCACATGTGAAAATCCGGTAATTTTGAACAGCCTTGAGTTTATTCAGGCAATTCGTGAGACACTGGATACTTTGATGTAACATATTATTGTAAAGATGGCCACTGTGATACTGTGAAAGTACAGATATTGCAGTGGTCATCATTTGGTATCGGCAGGTTTAGTTTTTAACCTGCCGTCCTTCTGTATTTATCGTGTAATTATCTTTCATAATCAAAGCAGAAATTGGTACGAGTTGAAATCCTTTTTTCTTTAAAGTTGTTAAAAGTTCATCCAGGGCTTCGGCAGTGTGTTTTCCGCCATTGTGACAGAGAATAATCGAACCGTTGCCAAGATGTTTATGCTCTGTGACGCGGCGTATGATGGTAGCGGCGTCATAATCTTTCCAGTCAAGGGAATCGACATCCCACTGAATCGGATAATATTTATTTTCCCGGCAGACACGGATGAGAGTGTCGTTGTAGTCTCCATAAGGAGGGCGGAACAAAATCATATCTTTACCGGTCAGTTTTTTTACTTTTTCATGAGGTTTCATAATTTCTTCTTTACATTGTGCGGCAGATAGCTGTGACATCTGCTTGTGGTTTTCACTGTGATTTCCAAGGTCATGTCCGCCAGCGGCAATTGCTTTGACATCATCCGGATATTTTTTAATCCAGCCGCCTGTCATAAAAAAGGTTGCCTTCACTTTGTGCTTTTTCAGCGTGGCAAGAAGTGATGCAGTATCGTCGTTTCCCCAAGCCGCATCAAAGCTAATTGAAATCTGTGGTTTGTCTTTTTCCACACAGTAGATAGGAAGTTCTTTTTCATGAAGCAGAGATTCATTGAAAACGGCACGGTTTTCCGGATAAACAAAAAAGCTGGTTGCGAGCAAAGCAAAGGAAGTCAGGACGATAGCACCGATTTTTGTAAAAAGAATCAATTTGGCCCGTTCTTGTTCGATGTTCATAGATTACCCCGCTATGGTTTTGCTATAGTTTATGGAGAGAAAATGCGTATTATGACAAGAAATCTTTTTCCTTTGCAAGTGTGTATGAATATGATAAGATTACTACATAAAGCCAAAATGTAAAATGGAAACAGAATTACGAATGGAGGGATTTTATGAAAAAAAGAAATTTATTGGCAGCAGTGCTTAGCTTATCGTTGACAGTGGGAATGATAGCACCGGTAAATTTGGCACAGGAAAACAAAAAGGAAAGAAAAACCGCAGAATCGGTGGAGGATTCGGTTGGCGAAGTATCAAAGTATGGATATCTTCCGATTCAGCGGAAAGTATTGAATAGTAATGATTTGTCTTCCGGTAGAAAGAAGATGACATTGAAAACAAAGATTCCATCCGCTTTTGATGCAAGGGAAGAGGGATTATTGACGGATGTGAAAGATCAAGGAGATACCGGACTCTGCTGGGCAGTATCAGCCATTGGAGCATCGGAAGCAAGTGTTTTGAAGAATGGGTATGAGAAATCTCCGGATTTGTCTGAATATCATTTGGGATATTCGGCGTACAATAAGGTAGATGATCCACTTGGCTTGACTACAGGTGATATTATGAAACCAAAGACAAAGAGCAATTCTTTGTATGAAATGGGAGGCAATTCGATTATAGCTGCAGCAACATTAGCAAGATGGCAGGGAACCGTGGATGAATCGGTGGCCTCTTTTGATGATTTAAAAAATAAAATTAACGAGGGAGTGTATGCCCAGCTGCCGGATGATGTGATGTATGAAAAAGATTCTTATCATTTGCAGAATGTTGAATATATTTATATGACAGAAGATAACCGGGATGAAATTAAACAGAAGCTGATGGAGTACGGGGCAGCAGAGTGTTCGATATATGCGCCGGAATCTAGGAGTGACTTTGAAAAATATGGGAATACCGGAAAAAGTGATTTTACGGCATATTATTGTAATAATGCAAGTCTGCCGACCAACCATAGTGTGTTGATTGTGGGATGGGATGATGACTATTCGGCAGATAATTTTAATTCCCAATGCCGTCCGTCTTCGGATGGTGCATGGCTGATTCGCAACAGCTGGGGTGATGACTGCAATAGTATGGGTGGTTATTTCTGGATCTCTTATGAAGATGCAATGCTGCAGGAGGAGATAAATGAAGGGGCAGAGGCTGCTTTTTTTGAGGTCGCTCCGGTGGGTAAATATGAGAATAATTATCAGTATGATGGAGGAATTCCGCTAGGGTATTCGGATGGTTTTGTTCGTGGAGCAAATGTGTTTCAGGCGGTGACGGACGAGAAAATGCAGGCCGTATCATTTTATACGCAGGAAGAAAATGTGAGTTATGAGATATCCGTTTATGAGAATCCGAATTCTGAAAATCCAATGTCTGGCACCCTGCTTTCCACGTTCCAGGGAACAAGTGATGAGCGTGGCTATCATACAATTGATTTTGCAGAAGCAGGACAAGAGGTGCTGTTTATGGGAAAAGGCAAGCGCTATTCAATTGTTGTTAAATTAACACGAAGTGATGGTGAATCTTCGTACCAGACATATGAAGATGAAATTAAATATCAAACAATTACGGAGGCTGTAAGCGCAGGGAAAGGTGAGAGTTATGTTCAGTATTCGGATGGAGAGTGGGAAGATTTTTTTGGATTACAGTGGTTAAATGGAAGAAAAAATCATGCCAATTTGTGTATCAAAATGTTTTCCTCAGAGTGGGATTCAAAAGAACCAACTCCGACGCCCGTGCCAACGAGTACGCCACTGGAAACAGTAACTCCAACGCAGACTCCACTGGAAACAGTAACTCCAATGCAGACGCCACTGGTGACAGTAACTCCTTTGCCGACACAGAACACAACATCACAGCCAACGGTTACAGATAATCCCGTAAAGCCGGACAATGGCAGCGCTCAGACTGTGGTTGTGAAAAAGATGAGGTTTAAATATTCGTCGAAAAAGGTGAAAGCCGGCAAAAAAGTAAAGTTAAGTAAGTGGCTGAAAGTGACGAAAAACCGCGCAGGGGATGCAAAGATTACCTATAAATTTACAAAGAGTAAATATAAAAAATATGCCACCCTGTCAAAAAAAGGTGTCTTTAAGGCAAAGAAGGCCGGAAAGAAAAAGACGGTTTATGTAAAGGCAGCAGCGGGTGATGGCAGTAAAAAGACGGCGAAAATAAAAATAAAAATTAAATGATAATAGGGGTTGACTTTTTATGTTATCCTGCATATAATGAACATATGAATAATTGTTCATATGTGAATTTACAGAAACGGAGAGTGATAAAATGCCAAGTGAAGATGAATTGTACGACTTGGCGGAATTGTTTAAGGTGTTTGGCGATTCGACCAGAATCCGGATTTTGTTTGTTTTGTTTGAGAAGGATGTCTGTGTTTGCGATTTAGCGGAAACCTTGAATATGACGCAGTCAGCAATTTCGCATCAGCTAAAGATTCTAAAACAGAATAAGTTAGTAAAAGGCCGCCGTGAGGGCAAATCGGTGTTTTATTCACTGGCCGATGACCATGTGCGAACGATTATCGAGCAGGGAATCGACCATATCGCGGAATAACATAATTGAATTGGAGGAAATGAATCATGAAAAAGAAATTTAAATTACAAGACTTGGATTGTGCAAACTGCGCAGCAAAAATGGAAGAATCAATTAAGAAAATTGATGGTGTAAACGATGCGGTAGTCAGCTTTATGACACAGAAGATGACAGTAGATGCCGACGATGCACGTTTTGATGAAATTATGGATGAGGTTGTCCGTGTTTGTGCAAAAGTTGAGCCGGATTGCCAGATTCTTTTGTAGGAGATGAGTGTATGACAAAAAAACAGAAAAAAATGAGACTTCGGATTATCATTTCCCTTGTCCTGTTTGTTATCCTGTTTGTTTGTGAGCATATGGGAGTATTAGAGCCACTGCCATGGTGGGCACAACTTTTGATATTTGCCGTTCCGTACCTGATTGTCGGATATGACATTATTTATAAGGCAGCGAGAAATATTTCCCATGGACAGATTTTCGATGAAAACTTTCTGATGATGGTTGCCACCTTTGGTGCATTTGGTGTTGGCGAGTATTTAGAGGCTGTTGCTGTAATGCTGTTTTACCAGGTCGGTGAATTGTTTCAGGGTTATGCGGTTGGAAAATCCAGACAATCCATTACAGAAATGATGGACATTTGTCCGGAATATGCGAATGTAGAAGAAGATGGAAAATTAGTGACAGTAGACCCGGATGATGTAGAAGTCGGTACGATTATTGTTGTAAAACCGGGGGAGAGAATTCCTCTCGATGGTGTTGTTATAGAGGGCGAATCGCTCATTGATACGGCGGCACTTACCGGTGAGTCGGTACCGAGAAGAGCGTCAGAGGGCGACGAGATTATCAGTGGCTGCGTCAATGGCAGCGGAACGCTGAAAATCCGTACCACAAAGGAATTTGATGATTCGACGGTTGCTAAAATTTTGGAACTGGTTGAGAATGCAAGCAGTAAAAAGGCAAAGGTGGAGAACTTTATCACCCGATTTGCTAAATACTATACGCCGGTCGTTACGATTGGAGCTGTTTTACTTGCCGTGATTCCACCGCTTATTTTAGGCGGAGGCTTCGCTGAGTGGATTCAGAGAGCGTGCATTTTCCTTGTTATTTCCTGCCCGTGTGCACTGGTGATTTCGGTGCCTCTTGGATTCTTTGGCGGTATCGGTGCTGCATCTAAGATTGGTGTTTTGGTAAAAGGCAGTAACTTCTTAGAGGCAGTTGCAGAAATGACTACCATTGTATTTGACAAGACCGGAACGCTGACAAAAGGCGAATTTAAAGTAACCGAGATGAAACCTGCCGGTGTTTCCAAAGATAAATTGTTGGAAGTAGCAGCACTTGGCGAGAGCTATTCAAACCATCCGATTGCCGGTTCGATTATCGAGGCATACGGTAAAGAAATTGAGAGAAGCCGTGTGTCCGATGCGGTTGAAATTGCCGGCCACGGAGTTCAGATTCTCGTAGATGGTGTGATGACTTATGTCGGCAATGAAAAGCTGATGAAAAAACAGTCAATTGCTTATGAGCCGTGTGAAAGCGCCGGAACGGTTGTCTATGTGGGACAGGAGCAGACCTTTTTAGGGGCACTTGTGATTTCTGACACCGTGAAAGAGGGCGCAGCAGAGGCAATTCATAAGATGAAAAATGTTGGCGTGAAGAAGTGTGTCATGCTGACCGGTGATCGAGAAAAAGCTGCGAAACATGTGGCAGATGAGTTGAAACTGGATGAAGTACATGCCGAACTTCTCCCCGGTGATAAAGTGGATGAGGTGGAAAAACTTCTCTCCGCGCAAAAAGATGGAGAGCGTCTTGCCTTTGTCGGCGACGGTATCAATGATGCACCGGTTTTGACCCGTGCGGATATTGGTATTGCGATGGGAAGTCTTGGTTCCGATGCAGCAATCGAGGCGGCAGATGTCGTTTTGATGGATGATGATATCCGAAAGATTGCGTCAACCGTACTGATTTCCAGAAAGACACTTCGCATTGTAAAGCAGAACATTGTATTTGCTCTTGCCGTAAAAGCAGTTGTACTTTTGCTTGGTGCAATTGGTGTGGCAAACATGTGGGAAGCTGTATTTGCCGATGTCGGTGTATCCGTTTTAGCAATTTTGAACTCAATGCGGGTGATGAAAAATCATTAACATGATTTGCATTTTCGCTTAACATGTAGTATAATATCATAGTCAAAGAGGATAGGTCCGAAAATGAAGTGTCCTATCCTCTTTTTTCGACTATGACAAGAGTCCAAAAGAAGGAGGATTTGGTTTGGATAATCACTCAATGATGGAACTGGGAGAAAAGTTAAATAGCAAATTTGAAAATCTGGTGGATTACTGTATGGTGTCCGGTGCCATTAATCAGGATTTGTATAACGAATATGATGTGAAGAGGGGACTTCGCGATTCAAATGGTAAAGGTGTACTTACCGGCTTGACAGAGATTTCAGATGTCTGTGGATACCGCTTGAAAAACGGCAAAAAGATTCCTTGCGACGGAGAACTTTATTATCAGGGATATAATGTGATGGACCTTGTAAAAAGTTTTGAAAACCGCCGGTTTGCCTTCGAGGAGACAACCTATTTGCTGATGTTTGGTGAACTGCCGACACATACACAGTTAAAAGATTTTGAAGAGGTATTAACCAGTCTTCAGGAGCTTTCCGGTCAGTTTGTCCGTGACGTGATTATGAAAGCACCAAGTGCAAATATTATGAATGCACTGCAGAAAAGTGTGCTGACACTGTATTCGTATGATGAGAATCCGGACGACATTTCTGTGGCAAATGTACTGCGCCAGTCTTTACAGTTAATCGGCAAAATTCCGTTGATTGCGGTGTATGCGTATTTGTCATACCGTCATTTTGGATTTGATGATAATTTATACATCCGTACGCCGGATAAGGATTTGTCAATTGCGGAAAATATTTTGCAGATGGTAAGACAGGATGGTAAATTTACGGAGTTAGAGGCGAAAGTTTTAGATATTGCGCTTGTCATTCATGCAGAGCATGGCGGCGGTAATAACTCGACGTTTACCAATCATGTGGTAACGTCCTCCGGCACAGACACATACTCTGCGATTTCAGCATCCATTGCTTCGTTGAAGGGACCGCGTCATGGTGGCGCCAACTTAAAAGTGCTGCAGATGTTTGATGATATTAAAGAACACTGCAAGGACTGGAATAATGAAGAGCAGATTAAAGAATATTTGAATAAAATTCTGAATCGAGAGGCCTTTGATGAATCCGGTCTGATTTATGGAATGGGACATGCGGTTTATACATTGTCTGACCCTCGTGCCGTGATTTTGAAACGCTATGCCAAAAAACTGGCGGAGGCAAAAGGAAAAATGGATGAATTTCATCTGTATGAAACAGTGGAAGAAGTGTCCAAAGATTTGATTATGAAAGCACATTTGCGTTATAAGCCGGTTTGTGCAAATGTTGATTTTTACAGTGGTTTTGTATATACTATGCTTGGTATTCCGAGAGAATTATTTACTCCGATTTTTGCGATTGCCCGTATTTCCGGATGGAGTGCACATCGTCTGGAAGAGCTGGTAAACAAGGGTAAAATTATTCGACCGGCGTACAAATACGTAGGAAGTCATGTAGATTTCCGTGAAATAGATGAGAGAGAATAAACGATGGAACAATACATGTTATTTTTCGATATTGATGGAACTTTGTTAGATGAAAAAGAGGGAATCGTGCCGGAGAGTACGGTGCGTGCCCTGCATCAGGCAAAGGAAAATGGACATTTACTGTTTCTTTGTACCGGACGCTGCAAGTCCATCTGGCCAAAGGATATTTTGGAAATTGGTTTTGATGGTGTGGTAGGTGGATGTGGTACGAATATATTTTATCATGGGGAAGAACTGCTTCATGCAACATTACCGAAAGAATTGCAGAGAGAAGTTGCCGATTCTCTGACGCGCTATCATATCGATGGTGTTTTGGAAGGTCAGGAGACGGCATATTTTCGCAGAGATTACTGGATGCCGGTTGTGAAATCCATCTTTGAGGAAAATGGGACATTTTCGGCAAAATGCCAGTTGTTCTGGGAGGATGCCGATTTGAATTTTGATAAGATGGCACTCTGGTTTGATGAGAGCAGTGACATGAAATTATTTAAGGAACAATGGGAAAACACGTTTGATTTTATTTTACGTGACCCGACTTTTTATGAGGTCGTTCCAAAAGGTTATTCAAAGGCGACCGGAATTGATTTTCTTTGTAAGCGTTTAGAAATTGACAGAGCGCATACGGTAGGAATTGGTGATAGTACAAATGATTTGCCGATGCTTGATTTCACCGGCATCAGCATTGCAATGGGAAGTGGCAATCCGGATATTTTTCCGTCGGTCGATTATGTAACGGCGGCTGTGATGGAAGATGGGATTGAGAAGGCATTGAAACATTATCAATTAATCGAGTAAAGGGAGGTCGGCGAAATGAAGTTAAGTAAATTAGTGGAGCACATCGAGTACGAACTGGTACAGGGAAGCCTTGATACGGAAGTGGCAGACATCGCATATGATTCCAGAAAAATCAAAGAGGGAATGTTGTTTGTTGCCATTGCAGGAACGGTTGTCGATGGTCATAAATACATTCCAGATGTCGTGAAAAAAGGCGCATCGGTGCTTGTTGTGGAAAAAGAGATTGAGTCCATAGATGAAAGTATTACGGTGATTCGAGTGGCAAATGGCAGAGCAGCGCTGAGTCTTTTATCCCAGGCGTATTTTGATTATCCGGCATCGAAGATGATTTCGATTGGAATTACGGGAACAAAAGGAAAATCGACAACCACATATATGATTCGTGATATTATTGAAAAATCCGGGAAAACCTGCGGAATTGTTGGTACAATTGGTGTGGCAATTGCCGGCAAGGTGACACCGACGGAGCATACAACGCCGGAATCCTATGATTTGCAGAGATATTTTAAAGATATGGTGGATGCCGGATGCGAGTATATGGTGATGGAAGTTAGCTCACAGGGAATCAAGATGGACCGTGTAGCAGGGATGCATTTTAATTATGGCATTTTTACCAATATTACGCCGGATCACATCGGACCAAATGAGCATGCAGATTTTAATGAGTATCTGTACTGCAAGAGCCGTCTGTTTACGATGTGCGACGTCGGAATTGTAAATCGTGATGACCCGCACTGGGAAGAAATGATAAAAGATGCGACCTGTGAGATTAAAACATATGGAACAAAAGATGCGGATATGACGGCAACGGAAATTGAGCATGTGAATAACGAGGGGAATCTGTGCATGAAATTCCATGCGAATGGTCTTTTGAACGGAGATATCATTGTTGGCCTGCCGGGACGTTTTAATATTTACAATGGAATGTGTGCGGCGTGTACCGGTGCTCTGTTGAAAATGCCGGAAGAGGTGATTCTGCATGCGCTTGAGCACGTAAAAGTGCGTGGCCGCGTGGAAAATGTTCCGACCGGCAGAGGATTTTCCGTATTGATTGATTTTGCACATAATGGTGTGAGTACCGAGAGTGTGTTAAAGACTCTGCGCGGTTATAATCCGCACCGGATTATTGCTATTTTCGGCTGTGGCGGCAATCGAAGCAAACTGCGCCGTTACGAGATGGGAGAGGCCGTTGGAAATCTGGCGGAACTTGCAATTGTGACAAGTGATAATCCGAGAACAGAAGATGTAATGGATATAGTAAAAGATATTGAGGTTGGTCTGGCAAAGACAAATGGTGAGTATGTGGTGATTCCGGATCGTCAGGAGGCCGTGAATTACGCAGTTGACCATGCCGAGGACGGCGATATGATTATTCTTCTTGGTAAAGGTCATGAAGAATATCAGGAAATCAATGGTGTGAAATACCATTACAGCGAGAGAGAAGCGGTTATGAATGCGCTGGCGCGTTAATTAAAATTTGAATTGAAAAAGAAACTATCAATTTATGCGAAACGAAGGCATAAACGGATAGTTTCTTTTTTTTTGGGTATAAGTAAAAAGAGAATGATTCAATGGAGGAATAAAGAAATGCGTCGAATTTTAGATTTTAACGAAAATTGGTGGTTTATCCACGCAGATGTGGATGTTTCGGAGGCAAGACCGGGAGAGGGAGAACTTGTTTCACTGCCTCACACATGGAATGCACTGGATGGACAAAAGGGAGATGGAACATATGACAGAGGCAGTTACTGGTATGTAAAAATGTTAGACAAGTGGGAGCCGTCTGTGAAGTATTCTCGTTTGTTTTTGGAGATACCGGCGGCGGGGCAGCAGGCAAAAGTGTTTGTAAATGGTGAGTTCGTTGTGAGTCATGAGGGGGGCTATTCGGCGTTTCGAGCCGATATTACGGAAAAATGTACCGAAGAATTTAATACGATAGCGATTTGGTGCAGCAATGAAAAATGTGATGCGATTTATCCGCAGTCGGCTGATTTTACTTTTTATGGCGGGCTGTATCGTGGCGCACATCTGATTTGTGTGCCGGAAACACATTTTGAACTGTTACACTACGGAGATTTGGGAATCCATGCTGCCACAGAACCGGCTTCGTGGGACAAAGAGAATTTTATGCTTCACATCCGAACAAAGATTTGCGGGGTGGAAAAAGATAATCAGGTGATTTACCAGATTTTTGATGAAGATGGAAAAGAAGTGGCAGGTGCAGCACGTCCGGCGGACTCACCGGATACTTCCATTCCTCTTTATAAACCGCACCGCTGGGATATTAAAAATAGTTATCAGTATACGTTAAAGGCGCTCATTATGCGCAATAACGAATGCCTGGATGAAGTGGAACTTAAATTTGGTGTAAGGACTTTTTGCTGTGATCCCGGGCGCGGTTTCATAATAAATGGAAATTGTGTGCCGCTGCGCGGCGTGAGCCGGCATCAGGATAAATTGTATCAGGGAAATGCACTTACAAAAGAGGATCACATCCGGGATGCTGAGCTGATTGAAGAAATGGGGGCAAATACGGTGCGCCTTGCCCATTACCAGCACGCACAGGAGTTTTATGATGAGTGTGATAAAAGGGGATTCGTTGTCTGGGCGGAAATTCCTTTTATCAGCGTGATGAATGAAGACCCTTTAGCACATGAGAACTGTATAACCCAGTTAAAAGAACTTATTTATCAGAATGACCATCATCCAAGCATTTGTTTCTGGGGCATTTCCAATGAAATTTTGATTGGTGGAATTTCTGAGAAACTTGTGGAGAATCACAGGGAGTTAAATGCACTTGCTAAAAAGATTGATCCATACCGCCTCACAACGATTGCTCATGTGACGATGACGCCGAAAGACGGTCCGATGCATGAAATTACCGATGTGGAAAGTTATAACCATTATTTTGGCTGGTATGGCGGAAAGACAGAGGACAATGGTCCTTGGATGGATGAGTATCATGAAAAATATCCAAATCGCTGCATCGGGTTGTCGGAGTATGGCTGTGAGGGAATCATTACCTATCAGGGAGGAAATCCAAAATGCAAAGATTACAGCGAGGCATATCAGGCAGGATACCACGAATATATGGCACATATGTTGGAGAGACGCCCTTGGATTTTCTGCTCTTATGTGTGGAATATGTTTGATTTTGGGTGTGCCGCACGTTCAGAAGGCGGTGTGACGGGAAGAAATAACAAAGGCCTTGTAACGATGGACAGAAAAATTAAAAAGGATAGTTTTTATCTATACAAGGCGTACTGGAATCCGGAACCGATGGTTCATATCTGTGATAAGCGGTATTCGCTCCGCGCCGGGGAGAATACGCAAATCCGTGTGTATACAAATCAGGAAAGAGTGACACTTTTTGTGAATGGAGAAGAGATGGTGGTAAATGAGGTGAAACGTCATGTGGCATCTTTTCCGATTCCTCTTACTGAAGGCAAAAATGCAATTCTTGTGAAGGCAGGAGATGTGTGGGATTCTGTGACGATTGAACGGGTGGAAAAAGAGCCGGATAGTTATGTATTCCCGGAAGCCGGTGAGAGGGAAGAAGGCGTTGCAAACTGGTTTCGGGAGGTTGGACCTCTAAATCTTTCGGAGGAAATGAAATACCCAAAAGACCGCTATCATATTCGTTGTACGTTAGAGGAAATCAGTGAAAATGATGAGGCAATGGAACTTGTCACAAAGGCAATGAAATTGATTACCGGCATGACACTTGCAAAAGGGGAAGGTATGTGGGATATGATGAAAAAAATGAAACTGGAAAGTATGAAGGAAATGCTTGGGGCGATGGCACCGGATGGCTTTTTAGAAAGTCTGAATATGAAATTGAACGAAATTAAAAAGGAGAATTTAAATGGATAAACAAGTCAGACCCTTTGGTATGCGGGATAAAATCGGGTATATGTTTGGCGATTTTGGAAATGATTTTACTTTTATCTTATCATCGGCTTTCATGCTGAAATTTTATACAGATGTTATGGGAATTGGTGCCGGTGTGGTGGGAATGTTAATGATGGCTGCTCGTTTTTTAGATGCATTCACGGACATTACAATGGGACAGATTGTGGATCGGAGTAAACCGGGGAAGGACGGAAAATTTCGTCCATGGATAAGGCGGATGTGTGGTCCGGTTGCGATTTCCAGTTTTTTGATTTACCAGTCAGCATTTGCCGGTATGCCGTATTGGTTTAAGGTATGCTGGATGGTTGTCACGTATATTTTGTGGGGATCGATTTTTTATACCGCGGTTAATATTCCGTATGGTTCGATGGCGTCGGCGATTTCTGCCGAGGCAAAGGACCGTGCGCAGCTCTCAACCTGGCGGACGGTCGGAGCAACTCTTGCCGGGCTCGTAATTGGAGCAGGAACACCGATGCTTGCTTATGTTACGGTGGAAGGTCAGACGGTTTTGTCGGGATTTCGTATGACGGTAATTGCCGGTGTTTTTTCTGTTCTATCCTTTTTGTGTTATCTGCTGTGTGTAAGACTCACGGCAGAGCGTGTCGAGGTGCCGGCGAGTGAAGGGAAAATCCAGTTCACAAGCCAGTTAAAAAATCTAATGAAAAACCGGGCATTGCTTGGCATTATTGCGGCGGCGATGTTTTTGCTGCTTGCCTTACTTGGCATGCAGGGAATTTCTGCCTATGTATTTCCGGAAGTGTATAATAGCGCCAAGGCACAGTCAATATTTTCGCTTCTCACCAGTCTAGCGGTGTTAGGTGTGTGTGCACCGCTTGCCACACGGCTGTCTGTGCGTTATGGAAAACGGGAGTTGTCGGCTTTTTCCTGTTTGTTTGGGGCGGTGATTTTGCTTTTGTGTATGGTAATATATCCGAAAAATGAATGGGTGTACGTTGGCTTTTTTGTCCTTGCTTATATCGGAATCGGCTTTTTTAACACAGTTATTTGGGCAATGATAACAGATGTGATTGATGATGCCGAGGTAAAAAATAAGGTGCGCGAAGATGGAACGGTATATTCCTTATATTCGTTTGCGAGAAAGTTAGGGCAGGCTTTATCATCGGGTCTGGTGGGGACGATTTTAGCAGCGGTTGGATATCAGGCACAGCTTATGCATAATCCGCAGGGAGCAGAGCAGATAGCAAGGCGAGCGGTGATTCTTGACCGGATTTTTCAGATGTCATGTCTGATACCTGCAATTGGACTTTTTATTGTGGCGATGATTTTGCTTTTTGTCTATCCGCTTTCGAAAAAAAGGGTAAATGAAAATATTGCTGAGCTGGAAAAAAGAAGAAATTCTTGACAAGAAGGATATCCGTTGTATAATAGTTGGTGGTGCCAAATTGGTACTACCAATTTATTATATTACGTTAAGGAAGAGGATTATGAAATATTTAAAGCAGTTTTTACTTATTCTATGTATCACATTTGTTGGCGAACTTGTCAAATATGTTCTGCCGCTGCCAATTCCGGCAAGTATTTACGGTATGGTGATTTTATTTGTGGGTTTGATGACGGGACATATTAAACTGTCTTCGGTCAAGGAGGCAGGGAAGTTTTTGATTGAAATTATGCCGGTGATGTTTATTCCGGCGGGCGTTGGTCTGGTGGTATCGTGGAACGTGTTAAAGCCTCTTTTAATTCCTGTGGCGATTATTACGTTTGTTAGTTTTGTTGCGGTAGCTGTGGCAACGGGAAGAACGGCCCAGTGGATGATTAAGAAAGATGAGGGGAAAGGCCATGAATGAATTTTTAGAAAACTCCCTTTTTGCAGGAGTTACCATTAGTCTGCTTGCGTATATGGCGGGGGCATTTCTGAAAAAGAAATTTAAAACCGCACTATTAAATCCACTTTTAATATCAATTATTTTATCGATTGTTGTATTAGTGACCGCAGATATTGATTATGATGTGTACAATGCAGGGGCTTCTTATTTGAGCTGGTTTCTAACTCCGGCTACGGTATGCCTTGCGATTCCTTTGTATGAGCAGTGGCAGCTTCTTAAAAAGAATTGGAAAGCAGTTATGTTTGGAATTTTAGCGGGTACACTTACAAGCGGTGTGACAGTTTTTATGTTAGCAAAACTTATGAGTCTGTCACACACGGAATATGTGACGCTTTTGCCAAAGTCGATTACGACGGCAATTGGTATGGGGCTTTCTGAAGAGTTAGGCGGTTATGTTACCATTACGGTAGCCGTGATTGTTGTTACCGGCGTGGTTGGCAATATGTTTGGCGAGCTTGTCTGCAAGTTGTTCCGTATCACTCATCCGATTGCGAAGGGACTCGCATTTGGATCTTCCTCGCACGCGATTGGAACGGCGAAAGCAATGGAACTTGGCGAAATCGAAGGGGCGATGAGCAGTCTTGCAATTGCAGTTACGGGAATTTTGACCGTAGTATTTTCACCGTTATTTATGAAATTTATTTAAGAGATTACATAGGAAAGGAAAAGGTTATGAAACAAACCGGGTGTCAGGAATATCAAAAGGTGCTTTCGTATTTTTACGATTTGGTAAAAGATGGCACTTTAACTTGGGGAAGTAAACTGCCGACGGAGCGAAAGATTGCAGAGCAGTTAGGAATTGGGAGAAATTCTGCCAGGGAAGCCATCTGTGTTCTGCATGGAATGGGTGTTGTTGAAAGGAAGCAGGGCTCCGGCAATTATGTTGCGGAGAATATCGGACAGTCTTTTGGCAGCATGATTCAAATGCTTCTTCTTTTAAATGGGGTAACAAAAAGCGAAATCTGCGAGTTCCGCCGCGCTATGGAGAAAATGGCAGGTAAGCTTCTTTTGGAAAATGGTATCGATGAAAAAATCAAACAAAAACTTTCGGATTTATTACGTACAATGGCTGAATTAACCGGGGAGCCACTGGCAAAACAGGATAAGGAATTTCATGATACCCTTGTCTTTGCTACGAAAAATAATTTGCTGATTACGATTATGCAGGCTGTCAGCATTGTGTATACGGAATGTGTTGAATATGACAGCAAAGATTGTCTGTTAGCGAGTCACACGCGGATTTATGAAGCTCTTATAAAAGGGGATGAAAAGGATTTCAACGATGCAATCGATTTTCATTATGATTTGATTGAGAAGCGAGCGTAAGGAGAATGGATGTAAGGAGAACACAGGATGAGACAGGGACGAGATTTAACGAAGGGAGCAATTGTAAAGAGTCTCTGGCTTTTTGCACTTCCTCTCATGCTTGGCAATGTACTGCAGCAGCTTTATAACCTGGTTGATACATGGGTGGTCGGACGTTATCTTGGCAAAAGGGCACTGGCGGCAGTTGGCGCATCGTATACGTTGATGACGTTTTTGACTTCGGTTGTTATTGGTCTGTGTCTGGGGGCAGGTGCCTTTTTTGCGATGGCATACGGCAGGCGAGAAAAGGAGACTTTCCGAAATGGGATTTTTATGTCCTTTACGGCAATTGGCGGTCTTTCGATCGTTTTGACAATATTGTTGTATGGATTTGTAAGACCGCTTACTTATCTTTTGCAGGTGCCGGCGGAAACGGTAGAGGATATGGTAACGTATCTCATATATGTATTTGCCGGATTTTTTGCTACATTTTTGTATAACTATTTTGCAAGTGTTCTCAGAAGTATTGGAAATTCGGTGCTGCCACTTGTTTTTCTTGGGATTTCCGTCGCACTTAATATCGGACTTGACCTTTTATTTGTAGTGACGTTTTCTTTTGGTATTGCGGGTGCTGCCGTGGCAACCGTTATTTCCCAATACATAGCAGGTATCGGTCTTATGCTTTATTTTCTTTTCCGGTATTCTGATTTGTGCCCTGCGAAAAGAGATTTTACATGGGAGAAAAAGAACTTCCGGCAGATTCTTTCTTTGTCCGGATTTACGTGTTTGCAGCAGTCCGTTATGAACTTTGGCATCTTGATGATACAGGGATTAGTCAATTCCTTTGGCACAACGATTATGGCAGCGTTTTCCGTGGCGGTCAAAATTGACACAATTGCGTATATGCCGGTGCAGGATTTTGGAAATGCCTTTTCCTTTTTTGTGGCGCAGAATTACGGCGCAAAGAAGTATGCCCGCATCCGGAAAGGATTTCTGCTGGCACTCGTCAGCGTATTGATTTTCTGCCTTGTAATCAGCGCGGTTGTCTTTGGATTTGCTGACTCACTGATGGGATTTTTTACCAACGAGGGCAGTGCCGTATCAGCTGCCGGCGCCGAATATCTCCAGGTAGAAGGGGCTTTCTATGTTGGAATCGGTATTTTGTTTTTACTCTATGGATATTACCGCGCGGTGGACAAGCCGGTTATTTCGGTGGTCCTTACCATAATCTCACTGGGAACGAGAGTAATTCTTGCCTATGCACTCACCGGCCTTTTCCAAACCGGCGTGATAGGAATCTGGGCGGCGATACCAATCGGGTGGGGACTCGCTGATTTGGTGGGAATGATACTTTTGAGGCGAGGCGTGCTTTCAAAGAAACCCCGTTCCCTCAATTTGCCTAATTAGGTTGCATTGAAGACATAGATAGTTTCCCAAACTGTCCTATTGGCAGGAAGTAGTTGTCGGTCTTTTTAGAGTTCTAGTAAATTATAAAGAAAAGATTTGCGGAGAGTGGGTACAAACACGTGGGTATCAGGCATGTGTCGTTTACATGCCGATACCCCTACGCGTTTGTTTAGCGGGAGTGCCCACGAAACACAAACTTTTCTTAATAATTTACAGATTCTAAAAACCCCCAACAACCATTTGACATTTTAAAGCAGGAAACTATAATAAGAAATAGTACGCTATTGGTGCTACCAATTATTTTTAGCCCGGATACAGGAGGTACTTGTGATGAAAGAAATCAGACAACAGTTTTTGACTGGTGAGCGTGCCTTATTTCAAGGTGCGAATTTGAAAATATATGATACGATATTTGACGATGGAGAATCTCCATTGAAAGAAAGTCATAACATTGAATTAAGAAACAGTATGTTTAAGTGGAAATATCCGCTGTGGTATTCAGACTCCATTTCTGTAAAAGACTGCACATGGTTTGACATGGCGCGTGCCGGTGTGTGGTATACGAACCATATGATTGTTGAAGATTGTGCGATTGAGGCACCAAAGAATTTCCGCCGATGTGAGGATTTAACACTTTCCCACGTGTCTATTCCGAATGCAGAGGAAACATTGTGGAACTGTCAGGATGTCGTTTTGAATGAAGTGATGGCAAAAGGCGATTATTTTGCCATGAACAGCAAAGACATGAAGATTGACGGCCTGACACTTTACGGAAATTATTCGTTTGATGGTGTGAAAAATGTGGAAATTAAAAATTCCAAATTATTGTCTAAGGACGCATTTTGGAATAGTGAAAATGTAACCGTTTACGATTCCTTTATTTCAGGCGAATATCTGGGATGGAATGCAAAAAATCTGACACTGATTGGCTGTACGATTGAGAGCCTTCAGGGGATGTGTTACATTGATCATTTGGTGATGAAAGACTGTAAATTAATTAATACGACGCTGGCATTTGAGTATTCGACGGTGGATGCACAGATTACCAACAAAATTGACAGTGTATTGAACCCGACAAGTGGTGAGATTCGCGCAAAAAGCATAGGAAAACTCATTTTGGAAAAAGATAAAATAAACCCGTCGAAGACAAAGATAATTTGTGAGGAGACAGTATAAGGAGGGAAATTTTCATGGCAAGCAATTTTGATGAAATGATTGACCGTAGAAACACCGCATCACTGAAGTGGGATGTGGAGGAAAATGAATTGCCGATGTGGGTGGCGGACATGGATTTTGCGACCGCACCGTGTGTTCTGGAAGCAATGAAAAAACGCTTGAATCATGGGATTTTTGGTTATACCGTGATTCCGGAACAATGGTATGAGGCATATGTTGGCTGGTGGAAAAAAAGACATCATTTTGAAATGGAAAAGGATTGGCTTGTTTTCTGTACCGGTGTGGTTCCTGCCATTTCTTCCATTGTCAGAAAGTTGACGACGCCGGCAGAGAAAGTGCTGATTCAGACACCGGTGTATAACATCTTTTTTAATTCGGTTCTCAACAACGGGCGTCAGGTATTGGAAAGTCCGCTTGTGCTGGAAGATGGAAATTACCGGATGGATTTTGAAGATTTGGAGAAAAAACTGGCTGACCCTCAGACAACCCTTATGATTCTCTGTAACCCTCATAATCCGGGTGGAAAGATATGGGACCGTGCGACGTTGTCAAGAGTCGGCGAGTTGTGTCAAAAACATCATGTGATTGTTGTGTCCGATGAAATTCATTGTGATTTGACGGAGCCCGGGTGTGAATATGTTCCATTTGCTTCTGTTTCTGAGGCGTGCCGTGACAACAGCGTTACGTGCATTGCGCCGACGAAAGCATTTAATATTGCCGGTTTGCAGACGGCGGCAGTTTCAGTTCCAAATCCGGTGATTCGCCACAAAGTATGGCGTGGATTAAATACCGATGAGGTGGCGGAGCCGAATGCATTTGCCATCGATGTGGCAGTGGCAGCATTTACAAAAGGAGAAGCTTGGCTTGATGAACTGTGTGCGTATATTTCGGAAAATAAGCGCGTAGCAGCCTCTTATATCGAAGAAAATATCAAAGAATTAACGGTAATTCCATCCGATGCAACCTATCTTTTGTGGGTAAACTGCGAAAAGGTATCGGAGGATGCAGAAAAACTTGTCAAAAAGATTCGTGAGAAAACCGGGTTATATTTATCCGATGGCAATGTCTTTGGCGGGGATGGAAAACACTTTTTCCGCATGAACTTAGCTTGTCCGAGAGAGCGGATGATGGACGGATTAAAACGGCTGTCTCAGGCAATCACACAGATGAAATGATAAAATGTCGCAATAAGTGGTAAGGCATTGACAAAAGAAAGATGCAAGCCTATACTCATAACAGTGTTATATAATTTTGGCTACGATTGACAAACGCAAAGAATGGCTGACGATGGGCAGCCGTTCTTTTAGATTATGGGTTAGTTGTAACTTACACGAGTTATATACCGCGAATAGCATTTGAAGGAGGCTTTCTTAGATGGCAAAGCAAAAAGAAACAAAGCAAAGTACGATGCGGCGGTTATTTGTTTATGCCGGAAAGTATAAATATCTTACCATTGCATCCTGGATTCTTGCTACGATAAGTGCGTTTGTTGCACTTGTTCCATTCTATTTTATCTGGCGCATAATCAAAGAGGTGCTTTACGTGGCGCCGAATTATGCAGATGCAGAAAATCTGTCGGTTTATGGATGGAGTGCGGTTGGATTTGCGATATTGTCCATGCTTATTTATATCGGAGCTTTGATTTGTTCGCATTTGTCCGCATTCCGCGTACAGGCAAATATGAGAGTTGGACTGATGAAACATATTTTAACGCTGCCACTTGGTTTTATGGATGAAGAGGGAAGCGGAAAAGTAAGAAAAGTTGTGAATGAATCCAGTGCGGCAACCGAGACTTATTTAGCTCACCAGCTGCCGGATAAATGTGTGGCAGTTGCTACACCGATTGGTCTTGCAATTCTTCTTTTCGTATTTGACTGGCGGCTTGGTCTTTTGTGCCTGATTCCGGTTGGTTTAGCATTTCTTGTGATGGGAAGCATGATGGGCGAAAATATGAAGAAGAAAATGGCAGAATACCAGAATGCACTCGAAGAAATGTCAAGTGAAGCCGTAGAATACGTTCGTGGTATCCCAGTCGTAAAGACATTTGGACAGTCCGTCTTTTCTTTTAAAAGATTCCGTGAGGCAATTAAAAATTACGAAAAATGGACAATTGCTTACACGAAAGATTTGCGCATCCCGATGACGGTATACACGGTATCAATAAATGCCGTATTTGCCATTTTAATTGCGGCTGCATTTTTCTTTGGAGGGGTAAACAGTGGAGCAGTGGATAACACATTCCTTTTAAATTTACTGTTTTATATTATTATCACTCCTATTATCACGGTTACCTTAACGAAGATGATGTACGCAGGCGAAAACACGATGATTGTTGAAGATGCGCTTATGAGAATTGATGGAATCCTCAATAAAAAACCACTTGCACAGAGTATGGATAAAAAGACGCCAAACGACACTTCTATCTATTTTGAAGGCGTATCGTTCCGGTATGAAGGTGCTTCAAAGGATGCACTGAAAAATATTAATCTTGAAATTCGTGCCGGTGAGCAGGTTGCATTTGTCGGACCATCTGGTGGAGGAAAGACAACAATTGCACGTCTGATTGCGAGATTCCACGATGTGACAAAAGGAAGCATAAAAATCGGCGGCGTGGACGTGAAGGATATTGAGCAGAAAAAGCTGATGGATACCGTATCGTTCGTGTTCCAGGACAGCAAACTTTTGAAAATGTCCATCTATGACAACGTACGCATGGGTAAAAAAGATGCAACTCGTGAGGAAGTCATGGAGACATTAAAAAATGCGCAGTGTGAAGATATTATCGAAAAACTGCCAAACGGTATTGATACCGTAATCGGTTCCAAAGGAACCTATTTATCCGGTGGAGAGGCACAGCGTATTTCCATCGCAAGAGCAATGTTGAAAAATGCACCGATTCTGATTTTGGATGAGGCGACAGCGTTTGCCGACCCGGATAATGAGGTGAAAGTTCAGGCAGCATTTGCAAAACTTTCCAAGGGGAAAACCGTGATTATGATTGCACACAGACTTTCTTCTGTTACCGGTGTCGACCGCATCTTTGTCTTACAGGATGGCGAAATCAGACAGGCAGGAAAACATGAAGAATTAAAAGACGCAGAGGGGCTGTATGCACATATGTGGAAAGTATACAATCAATCCGTAAGCTGGAAGGTAGGTGTGTAATATGATAGAGAAATTGATGCATAAATATGCTCTTTCCAAACAGGGAGCATCGGATATGATAAAAGCTATTATTTCCGCTACCATTTCGAATATTATTCTTATGGTGCCGGTTGCCCTTTTGTATTATTTGGTAAGAGATTATATGGCAGGAAATTTAGGGGATAAAGTTCTCTTTTATGTGGCAGGGGGGTTGATTGCCTTTGTATTGATTGGCATTTCAACATACATTCAGTACAATGCCACGTTTTTATCGACCTACGTTGAAAGTGGTGTCCGAAGAGTAACATTAGCTGAGAAATTAAGAAAAATTCCGCTTTCTTTCTTCGGGAAAAAAGATTTGTCAGACTTAACAAGCACAATTATGAATGACTGCGCACAGATGGAGACAGCATCTTCTCATTTCATTCCGGAGCTTTTTGGTGCGTGCATTTCGACAGCTTTGATTGCGGTTGGTTTATTTTTCTTTGACTGGCGTATGGCGATTGCAGCACTCTGGGTACTCCCGGTTTCATTTCTCATTGTTGGATGTTCGGGAAAAGTACAGAAGAGTTTGAATAAAAAACAGATGGTATTGAAAATGGCATGTGCAGACGGTATTCAGGAGTGTTTGGAAAATGTAAGAGATTTGCAGGCTTATAATACGCAGGAAGATTACATGAAAGGCCTGACCGGAAAAATCAAGGCGGTTGAAAAGCATGCGATTGTAACAGAGCTTGGAACAGCTGTATTTGTCGGAAGTTCACAGATGATTTTGAAACTTGGAATTGCTACCGTTGCGCTTGTTGGTGGTGTACTGCTAGCAAAAGGGGAATTAGACATTCTTACCTTTTTCATGTTTTTAATGGTAGTTTCAAGAATTTATGACCCAATGCAGGTTTCTCTGCAAAATTTGGCAGCAGTCATTGCTTCCGGTGTTCAGAGTGACCGGTTAGATGAAATCTTGTCACATGAAGTACAGGAAGGCACAAACACAATGAAGCATGACGGTTATGACATTGAATTTTCCAATGTGGGATTTTCTTATGAGACCGGTGATGTGGTGTTAAAAGATGTTTCCTTTGTGGCAAAGCAGGGAGAGGTTACGGCTCTGATTGGGCCATCCGGTGGCGGTAAAACGACAGTTTCCCGTCTTGCTTCCCGCTTTTGGGATGCAAACCGCGGCAGCATAACAGTCGGCGGCATGGATATTTCCAAGGTGGACCCGGAGACTTTGATGTCACTGTATTCGATTGTATTTCAGGATGTTACGTTGTTTAATAATACAATTCTTGAAAATATACGAATTGGTAAAATGGATGCAACGGATGAGGAAGTGATTGCGGCGGCAAAACTTGCCCACTGCGATGAGTTTGCAGAAAAACTTTCCGACGGCTGGAATACGGTAATCGGAGAAAACGGCTCCGAACTTTCCGGTGGAGAGAGACAGAGAATTTCGATTGCCAGAGCCTTTTTGAAGGATGCACCGATTATTCTTTTAGATGAGGCAACGGCTTCACTGGATGTGGATAATGAGACGATGATTCAGGAATCTTTGTCACGCTTAATTAAAGACAAGACGGTTATGATTATTGCTCACCGTATGAGAACCGTTGCAAATGCGGATAAAATTGTAGTATTAAAGGATGGTGTGGTAGCAGAGAGTGGAACGCCATCCGAACTGGACGAAAAAGATGGCATTTACGCCAATATGGTGAAGACGCAGAATCTTGCTGCGGACTGGGCACTGTAGAGGCAGAATACGAAAAACTGCATAGAAATGTATGAATTGGCACAGTAATTTCCTATCGTATCGGTAAAACTTTTGTGGTATAATATTTTCTGACTGAAAAACGAAAGTTACGAAAGAAGGAGATTTGCTGTGTCAATTTGTGTTTATGATTCTTTGCCGGATGAGGCGGTAGAAATCCGGAAAAATGTATTTGTGAAAGAGCAGGGATTTGAAAAAGAATTTGATGAAATTGATGAGAAAGCGATTCATCTTGTGATGTTTGATGAACATTTACAAAAACCGGTTGCGACCTGCCGGATTTATAAAGGCAGTAAAACGGGCGAATTTATATTGGGAAGGCTGGCAGTAATCTCAGAGTGCCGCGGCATGAATCTTGGTTCTGATATGCTACAAAAAGCAGAAGAGGTTATCCGGGAAAAAGGCGGTAAATCGATTTCTCTGCATGCACAGTGCCGGGTTAGAGCATTTTATGAAAAACTTGGTTTTTGTGGATATGGAGTTGAAGATGAGGACGAAGGCTGTCCACATTGCTGGATGAAAAAGAAAATATGAAGAAAAGAGGAAAATAAAATGATACATTCCGTAGCCGTTTTAGGAGCAGGGGCAGTTGGTTCCTATGTTATCTGGGGGATTTCTTCTCTGGATGATGTAGAACTTGGTGTTATTGCAGAAGGAGAAAGAGCAGAACGAATCAAAAATGAAGGGTGTCTGATTAATGACAAAGTATATCACCCACAGGTGTGGACACCAAAAGAAGCAAAAAAAGCAGACTTATTAGTGGTTGCACTCAAATACAATGCGCTTTTACCTGCCCTGCCTTCTATCAAAGAGGCAGTAGGAGAAAATACGGTTGTCATGAGTTTAATGAATGGTGTCGACAGTGAGGAAATTATTGCAAAGGAAGTGGGAGCTTCCCATCTTTTATATTCCGTAATTAAAATAGCTTCTCACAAGGAGGGAAAGGGCTTTTATTTTGCTCCGGAAACAACGATAGGAATTATTTTTGGAGAATTGGACGCTCCGTTTGACAGCGAACGCGTGCAGGCGATAGAAGAACTTTTTGGAAAAACAGAAATTCATTTTCGTCCGACTAAATATATTCGCGAAGAGGTGTGGAGTAAATACCGGTTAAATGTGTGTAACAATCTGCCGCAGGCAATTTTGGGAGCCGGTGTTGGCTGTTACCGGGATAGTGTTCACATGAAGGCAATCAGTGATAAGCTTAAGGAAGAACTTGAGGCAATTGCCTTGGCAAAAGGAATCGATATGTCAAAGGTGGAAAACACTTCGACACAAAGAAGTGCCGTGCCGCCAAGTGCGAGATATTCTACTTTGCAGGATTTGGATGCAGGAAGGCAGACTGAAATTGAGATGTTTTCCGGGGCACTTATGCGTATGGGAAAGGAACTTGGCATCCCGACACCGTATAACGAGTATACCTATCATATGATTAAGGCGTTAGAAGAAAAGAATGAGGGTGTGTTTGATTATCGCGGGGGAAATGAGGAGCCGGTGATGTTTAAGTAGGGGATTACACCAGAAATTCGAGCCAGTTAATTTCATCCACCTTAAACTGGCTTGGATTTTCCATCCAAAGAAGGAGTAACTGAACACAATCTCATTTTAAAGTTTTCTTGTAATTTGTGCCCCAGCTTTGCATTGCCATAAGAATCGGTCTCATGGATTCGCCCGTTTCGCTCAGAGCATATTCCACATGAGGAGGAACTTCCGGGTAAACGGTGCGGGTGATGAGACCGTCTAGAGATTAAAAGGTTTTCCAGCACTTTTCCTTTAGAAAATTGCTAATTACAGTTATATCCTCTCCTTCATAAAAAGCAACTAGTTTTTTCTTGAATTCGGAAACATGTTCTTCTGGTATAACTAAGAAACCCTGTCCATGTGCAATTAGATAATGATTTGCAAATATAACAGAAGCTCTTTTATTGCCATCGATAAACACTTGTGTTTTCATACTGTACATGCATAGTTTTATGGCAATATCAATAGGCAATTCTTCGGATGAAAGGATGTCGGATATTTTTTCTTTTGCAATTGATTCAACTGGAATGGGGGGCTTATAAGTGCTTCCACCTATTGTAACAGGTACTCCCCTGATTTTCCCACCATTTGCAAAAAAAACCTCGTTTACGAGTTTTGCTATATGACATAACAAATAATAATCGGATTTTGCCTGTATTACATCATTGTCTAGGATAAATTCCCAAGCATGTTTTAGATTGAGAATTTTTTGTATATCGTTGGCGGTCATACCATTTACGGTACCATTATCAATAATGTCTTCTGTTTGTGGAAAAGAAGTTGCCACACCTTCCAAAACTGCCTGATCGTATATATTTGCTTTCATATTGGCTCTTGCAAAATCTAAATTTTGTAGAACCCTTTTATCTAATTGCGAAGCATTATATCCAAGGTCAGCTAATTTTTTATCAATGTGACGAATCTTTTTCCGTAGTTCCTTTAGTTCTTTTGCATTACGGAGTAGAAGTTGATATAACTCATCGGAGTAAACATCAACATATGTCGATGTAAGGCGGCTGCCTATACGTTTACGAATATACAGGTATTTTCCACTTGCATTTTCCTTGATTTCAGGACTTCCATCGTATGGAATTAAATTTATTCTGGCATTACAGTCTGCTCTTTCTTGTAAAAGAGATTGTATTTCATCAAAATCACTCATAAAAAATCCTCCTTTAGGGATACTTTTGATTTATAGTATACCAAAAAGTTCCCTAAAGAATCAATTATTTTAGGGAACTTTTTAACAAAAATAATACAAAAAAGTTCCCTAAAATTATAATAACCACAAAATACACAGTGATTTCCTCTGGGATTAGGTAACTTTTTTGTAACTACGTAATAAAAAAGTGCGTACTTTTTTTATGAGTGAACCAATGTTATGTTAAAGATGCAACAGGGCAAAGCCCATAAAATAATACAACAGGAGGTAATGAAAATGGCATTATCAAACATTTTTGGCTGGAACAAAGAAGATGAAAAGCAGGCAGGTACTGCTTGCGGTACGGCATGCGGAGCATCTGACATAACGAAACACTTGCAGTTACCCGCAATCTATGCTATGATTTCAGTGTTATATAGGTTTGTAATTGGTCAAACGTTTCTACGAACTACCGTAATAGTTTACTATAACAATTATGGTAGTTTTTTATATGTCATGAAATGGAGGACACGAATATGAAATATGATGTAATTATTGTAGGTGCCGGACCGGGAGGTATTTTTTCAGCGTACGAGTTGACGAGGAAGAATCCGTCTTTGAAAGTTGCCGTATTTGAAAAGGGATATTCTTTAGAGAAACGTAAATGTCCGATTGATGGAGATAAAGTAAAGTCTTGTATTAATTGTAAATCCTGTGCGATTATGAGCGGCTTTGGTGGCGCAGGAGCTTTTTCGGATGGAAAATATAATATTACGAATGACTTTGGCGGGACACTTTATGAGTATATTGGAAGAGAAAAGGCAATTTCGCTGATGAAATATGTCGACGAAATTAATTGTGCTTATGGTGGTGCAAAAACGCATATGTATTCAACGGCAAACACGAAGTTTAAGAAGATTTGTATGCAGAATAAACTTACACTTTTGGATGCATCCGTAAGACATTTAGGAACCGATATTAACTATGTAGTTCTGGAAAATTTGTTTGCCGAACTAAAGGATAAAGTGGATTTTTATTTCCAGACGCCGGTAGATAAAATCGAGAAAAAACAAGAGGGTTATAAGATTTTATATAAAGATGGAGAGGCGGAATGTACAGAGTGTATTATTTCAGTTGGACGAAGTGGAAGTAAATGGATGCAGTCAATTTGTGAAGATCTTGATATTTCCACAAAATCAAATCGAGTAGATATTGGAGTTCGCGTGGAACTTCCTGCGGTTATTTTTTCGCATCTTACCGACGAATTATATGAGAGCAAAATTGTTTACCGCACAAAGAAATTTGAAGACCGTGTCCGCACATTTTGTATGAATCCTTATGGGCAGGTTGTGAACGAGAACACAAACGGAATTATTACGGTAAATGGACACAGTTTTGAAGACCCGGAAAAGAGAACAGAAAACACTAATTTTGCGCTGCTTGTGGCGAAGCACTTTTCTGAGCCATTTAAAGACAGCAATGGTTATGGTGAAAGTATTGCAAAACTATCCAATATGCTGGGCGGCGGTGTAATTGTTCAGAGATTTGGAGACCTTGTGAGGGGAAGGAGAAGTACGGTAAATCGCATTGAGGAAAGTACAGTGCGTCCGACTCTTGCGGCAACGCCCGGTGATTTAAGTCTGGTGCTTCCAAAACGTATTATGGATGGTGTTATTGAAATGATTTATGCACTTGATGCTGTGGCACCCGGTACAGCAAATGATGACACTCTTTTATACGGAGTGGAAGTTAAATTTTATAATATGGAAGTGGATATTGATGAAAATTTGGAAACGAAACATAAAGGTCTTTATGTGATTGGTGATGGCAGTGGTGTAACACATTCGCTTTCGCATGCTTCGGCGAGCGGCGTGTATGTGGCGGACCATATTGTGAATAATCAATAAGGAAAGAAGGAGGAATTGTCCTATAAAATTCTAGACAAGCCTTCCCTTTTATGCTATAACTAGAATAACAATGAAATAAAACACGACACTTTTCTGCCACCGGGTAGGAAAGTTAAGCGTCAGATTTTCTATCGTTAGGTCTTAGAAGATAGGAAATGCTGGCGCTTTATTTTTTTGAAAATAGGAAGGAGCTTAGGCATTATTATGAGTAATCCAATCAAAAGTTTAACAAAAAAAGAGTGGGGAGTATGGATTGGTTCCCTGCTAATTATTGTGATATCCAATATTTCATCGGGAAGCTTTGATTTGTTGACATTAGTTGCCGCATGCATCGGCGTGACATCTCTCATATTTGCGGCAAAGGGAAATGTATGGTCACAGATTTTAATGATTGTATTCAGCATTTTATATGGTATTATTTCGTTTCAGTTCCGTTACTGGGGCGAAATGATTACCTATCTTGGAATGACGATGCCGATGGCAATCTGGTCGACCATAACTTGGATAAGAAATCCATCAGAAAGCGGGAAAGAAGTTGCTATCCAGAGATTAACAAAAAAGCATATAATTTTGTTAGTTGTGAGTGGGGTAATTGTTACCGCAGTTTTTTATAAAATATTAGCTGTATTTAGTACACCGAACATTGTATTTAGTACGATATCGGTAACAACCAGTTTTTTCGCTGCTTCTCTAACTATGCTGCGGTCTTCTTATTATGCCGTCGGATATGCTGCAAATGATGTTGTGCTGATTGTTCTCTGGATTTTAGCTTCCATTAAGGAGCCGCGTTATTTATCCGTAACGGTTATTTTTGTTATTTTCTTATTCTTTGATTTGTATGGCTTTATTAGCTGGAAGAAACGGGAAAAGTGATGTGTATTTTGAAAATATTTTATGTTATAATGGCACTGATAGAAGAATTGAGGTGCTAAGATTATGAATTATATAAAATTATTGCTTCATGATGAGTCTGGAATTGCTGAAATGTCGCAGATGGCAACGGAAATAGTAAGAGAACATTTTGATCCTTTAATTGGTAAAGAGCAAAATGATTATATGATAAATATGTTTCAGACAGAAGAGGCAATCAAAAAACAAATAACAGAAGGATATCAGTATTATTTTATTCGTGAAAACGATAAGAACCTTGGATTTGAAATTCTTCGCTCTGAAAAAAATAGTATTGGCAATGGATTTTATATGGATGATTATGTGTATCGGCTGGATGTTTGATGAGTGGGGCGGAAAATGCGTGGTGTTTCAGAAATGCATTTGTCCGTGCAAACTATACGAACCTGCAAAAAGGTATTCACGAAACAACAGAATACTTGGAGGTGTTTCTTAGAAACTTGCTTTTGAACGAGCAAAATGAACTCCAAAATCGAAATCTTCACATAAGTGTACTTTCTGCAAAAGGCAGCGCTTTTTCTGTAAAAACGACGGTTCATATCCATAGACTCTTTGAGAAGTTTGGTTTTGATGGAGTATTTGGAAGGAGTGCAGTTATGGAACTTCTTGAGTTGAAAAGTTCAGGTGCTTCAAAATTTCTTTCCAATTTGGATGCAGGCGGATGATTTGATGGGGTTGATTCAAAAACATGGGAATGAAGCAGAATATGTAAAGATATAATAAAAGGGAAAATGATTTGTTTAGTTTTCTAAAATTATGACGATATATTATATAGAGTATTGAGTTTATTTACAAGGAGATTTTTATATGACGATAAATATGAAATATAATCTTCCAGATCGAATATTGAGGGAACTTTCTTTTTTGGCGAAGAAGTATTCTGTCACAAAAATTATACTGTTTGGTTCCCGTGCACGAGGCACAAATATAGAAAGAAGTGATATAGATATCGCAGTATATGGTGGAGATTTTGAACATTTTTATTGGGATGTCAAGGAAAATATACATTCTCTTCTTATGTTTGATGTCGTACAAGCAGATGTAAAAATTTCAGATGAATTGAAACAAGAAATAGAAAGGGATGGTGTTATAATTTATGAAAAAACTTGAAAACTTTACAAATAGTCTGTCTATATTGGCAGAGGCGGATTTTAAACTTGCAGAAAGAAATGATATATATCGAACAGGGATTATTGGACAATTTAATCTTACTTTTGAACTTGCATGGAAAGCATTACAGGAAATTATGAGAATGCATAGTGTGGAAGGTGCTGCTACCGGTTCGCCTCGTGAAATCTTGCAGCTTGGTTATAAAATTGGATTTATTAATGATTCTGAGGTATGGCTGCTTATGCTGAAAAAACGCAATACTTCTGTTCATATATATAATGAAGATGAAATTGATGAAATGATTATGCTGATACGTGACAGTTTTATTCCGGCTTTTATTGTTCTTAAGGATATGCTGGTAAAGAAACTGGATGTAGTTGAAAGTGATTGGGTGTAAGATGAGTGGAGGATATTTAATCAATGGATAATAAATGGCAAGAATTATATGATGCAGCAAAACAGGTATTAAAACCACGAGATATTTCTAAAATTATTGAGGCAGGCGGAGTGTCCGCAGCAATAGAATCTGTCTCAGGTAAAATTTATGTTGGAGTGTGTGTAGATACAGCATGTACATTAGGCGTATGTGCTGAGAGAAACGCAATTTTCAATATGATTACAAATGGTGAAGATTCCATTAAACGAGTAATTGCTATTGATAGAGATGGAAAAGCCATTCCACCTTGTGGAGCTTGTAGAGAATTTATGACACAGTTAATGCCAGAAGGA
>CAKRGF010000030.1 GCA_934322085.1 uncultured Eubacterium sp. | reverse complement strand
AAAAAGTGCCACACCCCTTGTGTTTACAGGGATTGGGGCACTTTTTTAACTAACCAACTGTCAAAGATGAGATTGTAGCATAGGTTTTGGTGTTGTGCAAGATAATTGTAGGGTGATTTTTTTAATTTTCCGTAATTTAGCAAAAGGTTTTACGCTTCGTGGGCGCTTCCGCTCTGCCTGCTCCGGAAGTTTCGTGCTGGAATTGTTGTGTGGGTGACGGAAAAAGCTTCTCAGACAACTCTTTTTCCATTATTTGCGGTAAAGAGTTGCATTTTTTGCTTGATTTAACGTTATCGAATGAAAAACTACGCTACACATGCAACTCTTTTTGTCAGATTTTACGCAAAGCGTTGCTTTTGGAAGAAATAGCGAGGATTTTTCTCCAAAACATGCAACGCTTTCTCACTTTTAAGCCGATTTACGTTGCATTGAGACCACGTAACGCTCTAGTTCTACAAGATTTACTTTCTGCCTGCCTGTGTCATGCCTCCTAACATGCCACCGAATGCGCAGAGAAATAGTGCCGGGAAAACGCCCGGGATTCTTGTGAATGCTTCCCGGTTCAGTATCATGGAAACGGCAACTAAAATGACATAGTATAAGATTCCTGCTAAGAGCCCCCACAAATATTTTTTTCCTTCCTGCTTTCCGCTCACTACCATGCCGCCAAGGAAACAGGAAAACACATACGAGAAAATAATGCCCCCCCGCAGCACACCTTCGGGCAGTTCAAACTGAAACAATAAAAATGCCAGAATCAGCAGGCAGATACCAGATATCAGATAGGAAAAAACAACACCTTTTGTCAATGTCAACACACTCGATTTTTTCATAAACCCTCCGTTCCCGGCGAACCCCCGCCGGCATTACCGTGTACTCTCTTTTCTTACAATATGATACTTTTCAAAAAAATAGAACTGTGGTACACTGGATGTCAAGGGCTTCAAAGTCCAGCCTTTTTGTGCCTGCACTAAAAAAGGCTGGACTTTGAAGCCCGCCCGAACATGAGGAAGGAGCGATTTGCTGTGCAAATCTGCGGATTCCGAATGTTCGACCAAATTGCGGGAGCAGCTTGCTGCGAAGCAATTTGTTGACATCCATGTATGTGTTTCAAAACATACATGAACACTACATCAGGAGGCAATTATGAAATATATTGATTTACATGTTCACTCACTTTTTTCAGACGGCACCTGCACTCCGGAGGAACTGGTAGACAAAGCATCTGCGCAGGGATTGGTTGCTTTTGCTTTAACCGACCACGATACGGTTGGTGGCGTTGAACGGGCATTGGCAGCTGCAAAAGACAAGCATCTGCAGGTTATCCCGGGCGTCGAATTATCCTGTGAATATCAAATTTCACCGACACGTTCCAAAGAAATTCATATTCTGGGCTATAACATTGACTGGAAACAAAAAGAACTTCTTGATACATTAGAGGCCGTTGCAAAAGAGCGTGACGACCGCAATAAGAAAATGTGTGAAAATCTGCAAAAAGATGGATATCCGATTGATTATAATTCCTTAATCGAGCGATTTGGAGACACGATACTTACCCGTGCTCATTTTGCCCGCTTTTTATTAGAAAAAGGAGCAATCCCAAGCATTGATTCAGCATTTAAAAAGATTCTTGCTGCCGATGGTCCTTATTTTGTAAAACGGCACTATCTGACACCGGAAAAAGGAATTGAGTTAATTAAAAATGCAGGGGGACTTCCGGTTCTTGCTCATCCTCTGTTATACAAAATGTCCGTGACCGAACTTCATCATTTACTGGATGAGTTATGCGGCTACGGTCTTCGTGGAATCGAAGCAATGTATTCGAGAAACCGAGGAAACGACGAAGCTTTTGTGCGGAAATTAGCAAACGACTATGGTCTTTTCATCACCGGCGGTACCGATTACCACGGTGCAAACAAACCGGATTTGGACATCGGAACCGGCGAAGGAAATTTACGCGTTCCGGTTATGCTCCTCGAAAATTTGAAATAAGTTCTTCAGCTGCGGCCGTAATATCTTTTTGTCCGACAATGGCAGAGATAACGGCTGCACCGTCCACACCGGTTTCACGCAAAAGAGCAATATTTTCTTCATTTACTCCGCCGATGGCAACAACCGGTATCGGCACAGATTCTTTAATCTCTTTCAATTCTTCCAACGTAATGTGTCGAGTATCCGCTTTTGT
The DNA here is from genome assembly GCA_934322085.1 of uncultured Eubacterium sp. Lineage (GTDB taxonomy): Bacteria > Bacillota > Clostridia > Lachnospirales > Lachnospiraceae > Eubacterium_F. The sequence continues at coordinate 31,322 of CAKRGF010000030.1, read as the reverse complement.
GGTCGTACCAAACACATCCCCCACGCCAAGATAATCAGCACCTTCATGCCATGCTTTTTGTGCAAGTTCCACGGTATTGGCTGTCGCCCCCACAATTTTATCAGCACCTAATATATTTCTGGCAGCGTCAAGCGGCAAATCACTTTGTCCCAAATGAACGCCATCAGCGCCTACCGCCAAAGCAATATCTATGCGGTCATTAATCAAAAGCGGCACTTCATACGCATCAGTAATCGTCTTTACTGCCTTTGCCATCTCATAAAACTCTCTCGATGTACATTCTTTTTCCCGCAGCTGAACAACACTTACGCCACCTTTAATTGCCAGTTCGACCGATTCCTCGATAGTCTCCGTTGTCATAATATTTCGGTCAGTGCACAAATACAATGTATAATCAATATCCGGTTTCATGTTACATTCCTCCTAATATTCGTTCCACTTCTACTGCATACTCCGGTTTCTTACTCCGGATTTTATCAATTTCATCCAGACACTGTTCCATAATGCCGGTGTTATAATCCATCTGTTCACGCAGTTTCTGTCTGCGCACATTCAAATCATGTCTTACCTCAACCATTTCCTTTGGCTCAACCAAAGCTTCCACCTGGCCTAACCAGATATCGCAGTCCTTAACCTCTAACTTCCGAAGTTCCTGCAAAACCACCTGATTTGCCTCATGAATCCGGATGCTGCTCTCCCGCTGTCTTTCCCATTCTCTCTTGGCACGGACATACTGCGTGCGGACAAAAGAAAGTTCAGCCGCGTTGCGCACCTGATATTTATGATACATATAATCCAGCGTGCGGACATTATTTACATATTTGATTTTAACACGGTTCAAAAGAAAAATGGCACGGTTGCCTTTCTTCTCCGTAATCACCATATCAATCCGGTTTTTTCTGGCTTCATTCAAAATAATTGCCGCAAATACAAACGTCACAAAAACCGTCACGACAAACGCAACATTAATATTCACCTTAAAACATGCCATCAAAACCGCAAGCATTGCAAAGGTTGCAATCAAAAGTGCTGTCAGGCATTTTCCAAGCACCTTTAACATCCCCTGCCTGTGAATAATATCCTGTTTATCCGCAAGCAAAAGATTTTTCTCACCGGAAAGCTGACGCAAATCCTGTTTGATTTTCATCTGATATTCTTCGTATTCCGTTAATTTTTTAATATCATCTTCCACCACGTCTTCATAATTATCCATGGCACGGCGCTGGGCTTCCGTAAATTTGTATTCGTGCTTCTGGCTCTTTTTGCGCTCCTTCGTCAGCTCTACAATCTGCTTTGCCGCAGCCAGAAGTTTTTCCTGCTCCTCTTTTGGTGCGCGGTCAATAAGCTGAATGTCCTTTAAATACGATGTTACCTGTCCATATTCAAACTTTATATCTTCACACTGCTTTTTGGCCTCTTTAATGTTCTCGCAGAGGTGCTCCAAATAAGCAATGCGCTCCTTGTCATTGCGCAAATCCACTTTTTCTTTTTCCACACGAACCATTTCCTGTTCCAGTTCATTTAACAGTTCCTTCGTATCCTTTTTTTCCTTCACCATGTCACCTCCTGCCTAGTAAGCAAATGCCCTCCGCAGCTGCTCTTTGTAATCATCCATCATCGATTCCGTTTCTTCCGGCACATAAAAACCGGCAAGCACTTCCTGATACTTTAACCGTATCTGCTCAATTTCTGACGGTTTTAAGCCAAACGACAAACTCTCTTCCTCAAACTTTTTATCTTTTTCTTCCATCAGCAAAATCCACAAATAATGCTGCAGTGATTCTCTTTTATTATTCCTGATATAGGCTTCGCGGAAATCCTCACCCGCCTCCAAAAACGAAGACGTGTAAAAATGGGCAATTCCCTCGTTATGTAAAATATCTCCATACTCTTCCGGTGTAAATGAAATGGCATCCGGTTCCTGCAAAAGTTTCCGGTAAGCCATCACTGCCTTTCCATAGTGTCCGGTGCGCACGTAATTGTCCGCCTTAATCTTCTTTTTCTGATAAGACGGCAAATGGTCAATTTCATCTAAAATCTTTACAATCCCGCGGATTTCTTCTTCGTTGTAGTAATCACAGCCGCAAAGTGTCGTAACAACCAAATCTTTCAGTCCATGCTCTCCCACAATCATTGCCTCTAATTTATCTGCTAATTCTTTTAATCCCAGTTCTTCTTTCATCCATTTTGCCAGAGAGGTCTGAAAAAATTCCTCGTTTATGCCGTAAATATTCTGGTAAATGACATAGCACAATTCTTCAATAGAATAAATATTTTGCCCTAAATACGATAATTCATATGGCTTTTTTGCTATTTTCCCTTTGGCAAGAATCATTTTTTCCTCTCCTTTCTTTTTACAGTTCTACCTGTTTTTCCCAAATCCGGTTTGACGTAGGAAACAGCTCTCCGAATCCTTCATCCTTTATTGTCACAATGCATTGGCTCGGCGACTCAAAACGGATGCGTAACATCAGCCGGCAGTGCCTGTCAAGCCGTCCGGTAAGCGGGTCAAGTTCTATCATAAACTGCTTTTCTTTTTGGGTTAATACATTTTTTGTCTGCAAAGCAAGCTCGGTCTCACCCGAAGGAATCAGTTCCAATTCTTCATCGACTAAATACCATGGAACTCCAGCCTCCACAAGAACTACCTTCTGCTGCTTAGCCTCTGCATATAAGGTCACCGCAACCTGTGAAGTCACCATCTGTTCATTCAAAAGAAGATAATCTCCTAACCGCTTTTCTTCTGCCATCTCACGCGCCATCAGACAGGCACCGCTCACATACAGATTTCTTCCTTTGAAAAGCCTTCTGCCCACACACAATTTACGAAACAGCGAATCTGCCCATCCGCCTTCAAAGCCCTCTCCGGCCATGTAAAGCGTTGACAAAAGTTTTTTGTGAATCGCACCATACACAACATTTTCAAAAACGGCCGCCTTGTGCTCTTTATTTTCCTCCGGCAGCGAAACCGCTCCCGAATAATCGCGTTCGGAAACACCAACCAAAATCGGACTTTTGCTTCTATCTACCTGCATCTGATAATATGTCAGCGTATTTTCCTCATAATCAAATAAACCAACATCATTCATCCACAGTTCTTTCTTTTGGTTTAGCACATAATACGGAAATGCCTGCTTGTGGCTAATCACCATCGCACGCTCCCTGCCAATTCCGAGTTGTTCAAGTGCCGCATAAATGAGCTCCACATATTCTCTATCCGCATCCCTTACCGTAACAACAAGCTGTTTAATCGTTTCACCCGGGTAATCTTTTCTCGTAAGAGAGAGTGATTTTCGAAAAAAGAAAGACAGCATATTCAACGGTTTTGAAATTTTGCCGTCAACAATCACATCTTCCTGTCTGCGAATCCGCACAAGAAAATCCCGCAAAGGCTTTTCGCCCGAAAGTGCAATCTCGGTCGGAATCAGCCCTTCCGGATTTTCTTCCGTTTGTCCGATAAGCACCGGTATATTCTTTTCTCTGTCATAGACAGCCATCTGTGATTTTTCTTCGCCCAGGTCAAACCCAAGCAGCAGTGTTCGTTCACTCATGTACTCTCTCCGTTTTCCTGTCCTTTCCTTTACTGAAGCGTAAATAATTTCTTAGCCGCAAAGCGGTCCTTTTCATAACGTCTGCGCAGACTGCCATACAACTCCATATCACCTTTATTCTTTGCTGCAATCATATCGTTAAGCATATGGAAAAATCCCGGCGCGCCTTTCGCCTGCTCTGTGCGGCGGGCGCACATCACTTCCGTTCTCTCTCCCGTTGTCTGCTCCTCAATGTAACAATATTTTTCTTCGCCGTCAAACAACAGCATTTCATACACGTAAACACCCGGAAAAACCTGCCGCATCGGCATTGTTTTTTTCACTTTGCCATCACGGTCTGTCTCACAAAGAAGAATTTCTCCCGGTGCACCGCTATAATACTGGATAATCACGGTATTTTCAATTTCAAACGGAACATTTACCTTGCCGATATAATCTTTCATAAAGGCAAAAACGGTTCCCTCACTCGCAAATTTTTCCAGATTCATTTCCACAAATTCTTTCTGCTTGCTGGCAAAATGCTCCTCTAACCGGTAATGGCGCAAAGCAGCCAAAACCATAACCACATCCTTTTCGTACATCGCTTCTTTTTCAATTTTAACAAACATCGGTTCCGACAACTCCTGCCGCTCCACGACATAATCATAAGCGAGCTGCGACAAAAACGCCTTCACTAACATCCGGTTTTCACCCGATTCCATATATTCCAGATAAATCGGCTCATATGGCTCCTGACTGGCACCGACAAACAATACCTGTGCCAAAAGACGCTCCGTAATATCTTCATCCGCCCCCACTTCCGGCATTTTCCTGCACTTCTCATAAAGTGAAGTAAATGTAATCAAATCGCCGGTATAATAGCGGCGCAGGTATTTCATTGCTTCCTTTCCGGCGCATCCCTGATGATATAGGTAAAGCGCCCATTTCACAAGCATTGGCTCCGATTCATCCTCATGTTCTTTCACAAGTGCCTCTACGAGCGTGGAAAATGCATCCTTATCACATTCCGGCACCCCGTAGCGCAGCAGCATAACCTGTGCTTTTTCGTATTTCCCCTGTGCAATGCAGTCCGCTGCCACATCAGCAATCCGCTCCCTCTTCAGTGTAATCGGATTAAACTGCTCAATCAGGGAAAACAATGGCTCTGCCATGCCCTCGCGGTGGTAATAATCATATAAACAGAGCAGAATTTTCTCCCGCATTTTCCGCCGTAAACAATCCATTTGCAGCGCATCCTGCAACACCGCCGCCTGCATGTCCGTCATTTTTGCAGAACGCTCTGCCTTATATGCCAAGTGCGTAATCAACTTTGGATTTCTTGCACCCAGTTCATAACACACAGGCGCCAAAGCCTCCATCGAGAGCATTTTTTCCATCCGGTAATCAACCGTACCTGAATAGTAAAGCCCTCTCTCATCCACAAAAAACAACTGTGTGTTCGGGGTATAAAGCGAAACTACCGCTTGTCCATTTTCAAAGGAATAATAGGTTTGTTCTTTCGTCTCGCGATGCACAACCGCCACACCGTCTATCCGGTCATTGTCGCAGGTAATCCGATGTGAAAACACCACTTCGGAAAGGTCATCCGCCATTTCCTTTGTCAGCGTTCCTTCTGTTATGCACGCCTCATAGAGCACCGCCAAATCCTCTGTAATCCGGTGGTGCATAAGATTTCTCTCTACAAATTTATGAATCTGCTCGCCATAAGTCTCTAAAACTTCCGGTCTCTCACTGGCATGCTTCACCAGATAGGCGTACAAAAACGCCTTGCATCTGTCGTTCAAATGATTTTCATATTGAAAATAAGACAGCACCGCGTCCGGAAGGTTCCGAACTTTCTCCGTATCCATCGTATACATATAATATTCGTACAAATCCGTCAGCCGCAAATGCTTGTTGACACCCTTTTCAAACCACGAGAAATATTTTGCATCGCGGATTTCATTTCGGATGAGCATTCCGCAGATGCCATGAAGCGTATCGGTCATGACAAAGAACTCATACAGTTTTTGTAAAATGGAAAACACTCTGGCATCAAAGTGTGGCAGGCGTTCTCCAAGAAAACTAACGGCAAGAGATACTTCTTTCGTAGTTAAACCTCGTTTTAACCCATAGTTTACTACGTTAATTGTCACGTCATCCAGACTGGAAATCAGGGTAGCATCCTCACGGTAAGCAAGCATCATCGCCGAATATAAAAGCGGGCTGTTGCTGCCACTCTCCAACTGCGCACGCAAATCTTTCTCCAACAAATGCCCAAAGCGGTAACGCTCGTCCACCTGCGCTAAAAGGTACGTCAGCAAGTCACTCTGGTATCCGTTTTCTGCATACGAAGAAATCAGATTTGCCAATCCAATGCGGTCCTCTTTGCGCTCAGAATCTATAATTTTAATAAATTGAATCAAGATATAATTTTCTATTTCTTCCAGTGGTTCCCCTAACGGCGGCATCTTCAAGTTTTCCGTCTCCTGGAAAAAGGAGAGGATATTTTCTTTCTCGCGCAGAATCACAGCAATATATCCGCGCACTGCCTGCTCATATGCGCCACTGATTTTTTCGAGAATTTCGCGGTTCTTTTTGAGGAACTTTCCGAATGCCTCTCTCGTAACCCGCTTCTCCTGATATGATAAAAACATACGAATTGCCATGGCAATCGCTTTTTTTCTGGCTCTTTGAATCTTTCGCTCTTTTTCGCCAATTCGGTTGTGCGCTGTAATATGTATTACTTTTTTCTCATACGGCGTCTGCAAAATCAAATCGCCGTGGCGTCTGCCGGCCGGTATTTTATCTGCACAAATCGTAAATTCCAGAACATCTCGTCCATCCACAAATTCATCCGTCCATAAAACATGCGTCTGCACTTCAATAAAATCCGCCGTTGTGCGGACATGAATCCCCGCATGTCCCCATGTATTCACACGAATCGAAATCGCATCGGTTTGGTCTGTTCCATCTAATTCATATACCAGTTCTCTGCCGGATGGATGCTCTGTCTCAAAGCGGATGGCTTCCTTTTTCTTCATCGCCACCAGAAATTCTTCCAGACTTTGAAGTTTTGTATTTTTCTTTAACAGACAGTCGTATAAAATGCGCCCACTCTCATCCCGATATAAAAAGGCGTCCCGAAACTCCGGTGCCAAAAATAAATCAACGCCATGTTCCGGATTTTTCTCAATCCGCTTCTTTAAGGTCGGATAATCCCGAATCTCTCCTTCTTCATCCCGAAGCACAGGGGACACAATTGTAATCTCATACGGCAGTTTTTCTTCGCCGCAGTCAGTAATTAAATCTAGATTTCCCTTTAGTTTTTCCCCCGGATTTAATTCGCCGGCATCCACATCAACCGTCAGTTCATTCTTTGTCCCATCAAAAAAAGGCAGGAAATCAATGCACATCTCCTCGACAGTGCCAAATCCTTTCACTCTTGTGCCGAAAGAATTTTCCAAAAAAAAGCTTGCCGTCCCATGTGTTCCCGCTGTTACCTCAAACACCAATTTTTCAATTGATAAACAAAGTTTTGGCGTTTCATATATGAAATTTCCTTTTGCCAATGACAAAATCTTTTCTCTCATTGATAACCTCCTAACCTCAATTCTATAGTATACCATTTTTTATGCATTCTGTGAATAGTAAGAATCAATCTATTTTTGTATTGCTAAGTTCACGCAGTATGACTATAATAAGGAGAGGACGAAAGAGAGGAGTGACTCAAATGGCACTAAAACCAAAAGAACACTTTCACGGAAGCGATTTAGAGAAAATCGAAGCCGTCTATGGAATAAAAAAAGAAGACATTATAAGTTTTTCTGCGAACGTAAATCCACTTGGTGTTTCGTTCCGGTTAAAAGAAACTTTAACGAATCACATTGACGCTATCACAACCTATCCGGACCGTGAATACACATCTCTGCGCAAATGTATTGCAGACTATGTACACACGGACTATGAAAATATTGTTGTCGGAAATGGTTCGACTGAATTAATTTCGCTCTTTATTCAGATTACACATCCGATGAAGGCACTGATTGTGGGTCCGACCTATTCCGAATACGAGCGAGAGGTTGCAATGGGCGGTGGACGCTCCCATTACTTCAGCCTCACGGAAGCCAGCGAATTTGAACTTGACACAAAAGCGCTCACTGAGGAACTTGCCGCCAATGTCGATTTGCTGATTTTGTGTAATCCAAACAACCCAACGTCATCTGTCATCAAACGACAGCAGATGCGCGAAATTCTGGATTACTGCAAGCGCAAATCCATCACCGTGCTTGTCGACGAAACTTATGTGGAATTTGCCGAGGAGCCGGAAGAAGTAACCGCGATACCACTCACTGAATACTACAATAATATTGTCATTTTGCGCGGCATTTCAAAATTCTTTGCAGCACCGGGACTCCGACTTGGCTATGCTATTTGCGGAAACCGTGATTTGCTCAATGAAATCAATCAGAAAAAGAATCCTTGGACGATTAATTCCTTGGCTGCAATTGCCGGAGAAATCATGTTTCAGGATGAGGATTATATTAAAAAAACGAGAGAGTTAATCTCTTCGGAACGAGCACGAATCTGTGCATGCCTTGATAAGAGTCCAAACTTTAAGGTTTACCATGCACACGCTAATTTTGTACTCGTAAAAATTACGACCGATAAGTTTACTTCGGAGGATGCATTTGACGCCTGCATACGCAAAAACCTGATGATACGGGACTGCTCTACATTTCCGTTCCTGAATAATAAATATATCAGACTCTGCTTTATGATGCCGGAGCAGAATGATGCGTTGCTTGATGTTTTGCTGGGATTATAAAAAGATTGTATTAACGGTTGGCTTGAGGCTATTTTAGGTTCTACATTACGTTTTAATTCCTATGCGCTTCGTGTGCCGCTCCCGCTTAACAAATACGAAAATATCGATAGACAAAAGACGTCTATCTGATATTTTCGTATTTGCAGCACACTCACCACATAGGAATTAAAACGTAATGTTTGAACCAAAAAAGTCAAGTATCCGTGATACAATCTTTTTCTTATCCTCCCAGATGCAAAAATCCAAGCAACCACCGTTTCATGCATTTGCTTCTAATCTTTTAGTTTCTTCTAATTTGCGGAACCAAAAAATTGAAGCAACCTTTTATCGATGAATAATCTCATGTCTTCCCGGTCCATTGGAAACCAATTTAACCGGAACGCCTAATTCTTTTTCAATAAACTCGATGTACTTACGGCAGTTCTCCGGAAGTTTATCGTATTCCGTAATGCCGCGGATATCTGTCTTCCAGCCCGGAAGCACTTCATATACCGGTTTTGCCTTTTTCAAAGAAGCTGTTGTTGGGAAATCTTTTGTTACTTTGCCATCGATTTCATAGCCAACACATACCGGAAGTTCATCCAGATAACCAAGTACGTCAAGCACAGTAAGTGCAACTTCTGTCGCACCCTGAATCCGGCATCCGTAACGGCTTGCTACCGCATCAAACCATCCCATACGTCTTGGGCGGCCTGTCGTAGCACCGTACTCACCACCGTCACCACCGCGGCGTCTTAATTCATCTGCCTCTTCTCCAAAAATTTCACTAACAAATTCACCGGCTCCAACAGCACTTGAATATGCCTTAACAACCGTAACAATTCTCTTAATCTCATATGGTGGAAGTCCTGCTCCCACTGCACCATAACCTGCAAGTGTAGAAGAAGATGTAACCATCGGGTAAATACCATGGTCAGGGTCTTTCAGGGAACCAAGCTGTCCCTCTAACAAAATTCTCTTGCCCTGCTCTCTTGCCTCATAAAGGAACGCAGACACATCACATACATATGGCTCAACCATCTTGCGGTACTCGCGCAGCGTATCCATCAACTCGTCAATATTCAATGTCGGTTTGTGATACAAATGTTCCAAAATAACATTTTTCTGAACACAAATGCGCTCTAACTTCTCACGGAGAAGTTCTTCATCAAAAAGCTCGGAAACCTGAATTCCGACTTTTGCATATTTATCAGAATAGAATGGCGCAATACCGGATTTTGTCGAACCAAATGATTTCCCAGCCAGACGCTCTTCCTCATACTGGTCAAACAAAATATGATATGGCATCACAATCTGAGCGCGGTCCGAAACTTTAATCTTCGGCATCGGTACACCACGGTCTACTATTCCCTGAATTTCCTTAAACAAATCCGGAATATTCAGCGCAACACCATTTCCGATAACACTTGTCGTATGGTTATAAAAAACGCCGGACGGCAGAATATGAAGGGCAAATTTACCATAATCATTTACGATAGTATGACCTGCATTACTGCCTCCTTGAAAGCGTACGATAATATCGGACTCTTCACCGAGCATATCCGTAATCTTTCCTTTTCCTTCGTCTCCCCAGTTTGCTCCTACAACGGCTGTTACCATAGCCATTCCTCCTTAATGTCCCGCCTTCGCGGCACCAATTATTTGCATCAAAAAGCACATGCGTTAATATTATACATGAAAACACGCCGCACTTCAACTTCTTTCGCAAAATTAATCCCATTTACAACAAAAAAACAAGGAACAATTTTGAATTTTATCAGTTATAACTGATAAAATTAGAAATCATCCCTTGTTTATTCGATATATCTGTTATTTTTTAATCTCCGCCAGCCGTTTCTCCGGCCAATCCGTCGATGTATGGATATTCAATATACTCGGTGCCTCATGCATCGCATTGTAATACCACAGTGACGCCTCGGAATCATCGCCTCTCTCATGGAAATACTCGCCCAGTTCAAAACACATTTCGGCGGAGCCTTCGGTGAGCATATCCTTCAATGCCATTTTCATCATGATGCCCGCGTCTTTCCGGATTCTTGCCGCACGACAGACCACGCACGCAGCTTCCTTCATCTCATCCGCACTTCGCTCCGGGTCCATGACAGACGCCGAAAAAAATTCTTCTGCCTCCAGAAAATCTTCATCATCCCCGGAAATATACAACTCCATCGCATACATGTGATGCAGCCGTTTTGACAGCCGAAGTCCTTTGTGAATGTGTTTCTGAAAAGTTGCAAAATCACGCTTACAGTGGTTGCTCTCCGGATAGTGCCCAATGACTATATCCGAATCAAAAACGACCGGATCTAAGCGAACCATCTCGTGAATCGGTTCAATCCATGTAAATTCCCGAAGTCTTTTAAAAAGTTTCGGACGATACTCTTCGTCAAAATTATATGCAGTTCCATGGGATAATTGGTTGCCATATTTCATCTGCACAATCTCAATCTCCGGCAAAAGCACTTCCTTTAATTCGCGAAAACGTTTTCTGTTTTCCTCGTTAATTACCTCATCCGCATCCGCTGTATAAATATAGTCTTTTTCTGCCTTAGAAAAAGCAAAATTTCTCGCCGCCGAAAAATCATCCACCCATGTAAAATCGTAGATTTTATCCGTATAATTTGCCGCAATTTTCTTTGTTGCATCCGTAGATCCGGTGTCAACAATCACAATTTCATCCACTAAATCTGCCACACTATCCAGACAGCGTGCGAGAACTTTCTCCTCATTTTTCGCAATCATGCATAAACTAATCTCAATCATATTCTATCCTCCTATCGTGGAATCCGGCACCAGCCGGCAATTTGTATCTGTAACTCACGGCGTCCATTATATTCATTCACCGACGGATAATAAGTAAATGCAATGTCTAACAGATTTTCGCGCCCTTCGTACATCCGCTTTAACTCGGCTTCGCCCCATTCCGCAATGACAAACTGCTCAAACTCCTCGGTCCGTCGGAAGCAGACCGCCCCGATGCGATTGCCGGCATCGTTTTGCACCTGTAACTTTAACACCGTTCCCTCCTGACCGAATTTACGCCCCGACAAAATGCGAAAATGCTGTTCCGCAAAAATCGGCTTTGGATTTCCCACGCCAAACGGCTCCATTTTTTCAATTTCGCTTAACAACGTTTCTGTTATGTAGCCAATCGGCATCGGTGCATCAATTCTTACAACCGGACGAAAATCCTCTTCTGTCAGCACACAATTTTCATTTAACCGCTTTTCTAACTCCGGCAAATCCTTCTTGTGAAGTGTCATGCCTGCCGCCATTTTGTGACCGCCAAACCGCTCCATCAACTCCTTGCACACCATCAGTTCGTGAAACATATCATACGCCTCAATCGAGCGTCCGGAGCCTTTCACAAGACCATCTTCCGTTTCCGTAAAGACAATCGTTGGGCGGTTGTACCTCTCCTTCACCCGTCCGGCAATAATACCAACAAGGCTCTCATGCGTATCCGGCAGTAATACAACCAGCACCTTTGGCAGCTTATTTTTGGCCTCTTTCTCCGCCAGTTTTAAATAGGCTTCTTCCGCACCATCTTCTGTCATTTGCTTGCGGGATTCATTAATTTCCTTTAACTTCTCTGCTTTCTCTAACGCCTTTTCTTCATCCTCTTCCATCAAGAGAGAAAAGGATTCTGCCACGGTCGCTATGCGCCCTGCCGCATTAAAGCACGGTCCCAGAATAAATCCAATATGACCTGCTGTAATCTCTTTATCATCCAATCCCTGTACTTTAAGCAATGCGCGAAGCCCTGTGTTTTTTGTATGCGAAAGTGCTTTCAAACCATATTTTACCAAAATCCGGTTTTCCTCCTGCAGTTCCATTACATCAGCCACCGTCGCAATCCCGGCATATTCTAACAATTCATCCTTAGCTTCCGCCGGAACCTGCTGCGCATCATACAGTGCACAAATCAGTTTAAACGCCACACCGGCGCCACACAACCCGTGAAATGGATATGTCTCATCATCCCTCTTTGGGTCCAGCACAACATCCGCATTCGGCATCTGCTCCTGCACCTCATGGTGGTCGGTAACAATTACCGTCATACCAAGTTTCTTTGCATAATCCACTTCCTCATTCGCCGCAATTCCATTATCGCAGGTGACAAGAAAATCACGTCCACCGGCGAGCGCCTCATCTACAATGCGTCGGTTCAGTCCGTATCCTTCTTTTACACGGTCCGGCGTAAAAATTTCAGAATCCAATCCAATCTTTTGAAATCCCTTCCACAAAATATAAGCGGAAAAAATTCCATCGCAGTCAAAATCCGAGGCAATTGCCACCTTACGCCCCTGCTCTTTCGCCTTTACAATCTCTCGGACCGCCTCATCCATCCCTTTCATCAAAAAAGGATCATGCAAATCGTCAAGCGTCCCATATAAAAACTCCCGCATCTCCTGCTCACTTTCAACACCGCGGTTCATAAGACACCGCACCGCCAGCGGCGAAACCTTTAACTTCGCCGACAAGCCATTAAAATCTCCCTTTTTTGTTTCCACAATCCATTTTTCACGCACAACTGTTTCCTCACTTTGCTAATCTGCTTTCGTATATGTCAAGTATAGTTGATTCCCAGTGGATTTTCCAGTAGATTTTAAGGTTAGTTTGTGTCAAGTGTTCGTTGGCACAAACGATTTTAAGGATAAATTTGACTTTCCACCTGCTTCTCTTTATAATATCCAGTATACGACAAGAAAGGGGTACCCTCTATGAAATGGATACGTTTTACACTTGATACACATACAGACGCCGTGGACATGCTTAGCTATATGCTTGACGAAATCGGCGTGGAAGGAATTGAAATTGAAGACCATCTTCCATTAAGCGAAGAAGACAAGAAAAAAATGTTCGTCGATATTTTGCCGGACCCGGAAGATAACGATGGGACTGCAAAAGTTCACTTTTACATGGAGCCGGAAAATTGTGATCCGGAAAAAGTCATGATTCAGGTACAAAATATTTTTCAGGAAATCAAGCCTTTCTGTGAAATCGGAAAAGGAACCATTTCTCTTTCGGAAACAGAGGACAAGGACTGGATTAATAACTGGAAAACATTTTTCAAACCTTTTCGTGCTGCCGACGATATCGTCATCAAGCCAACTTGGGAAGAATATAAAAAAGAAAAAGATTCCGATATTCTTATCGAAATCGACCCCGGTATTGCTTTTGGCACCGGTTCCCACGAGACAACGAAGCTTTGTATTCAGGCACTTGATAAATATGTAAAAAACGGAGACTCCGTCCTTGATGTCGGATGTGGCAGCGGAATTCTCTCAATTGCCGCTTTGAAACTTGGTGCAAAGCATGCCACCGCAATTGACATTGACGAAGTTGCTGTAAAAGTTGCTGCTGAAAATATGGCAGTGAATCATATTCCATCTTCTGACTACACCCTTTACGATGGTGATTTGATTTACAACGCCTTTTTGAAGGTGAAAGCCGGAACCGGCCATGACATCGTAGTAGCAAATATTCTTGCTGATGTCATTATCCCGCTCACAGGCGTTGTAAAACCTCACCTCAAAAAAGGCGGTCTTTACATTACGTCCGGCATTATTGATATGAAAGAAGCCGAAGTACGTGAAGCGTTACTTGAAAATGGATTTGAAATTCTTGATGTGACCTATATGAAAGAATGGTGCTGCTTTATTGCGACAATCTAATAAAAAAAGCTAGTCAAAATCATCGATTTTGACTAGCTTTTTTATGTAATCATTGTATCACCATCTATCGTTATATGTATATTTTCAGCCTGAGTAGTTATCCTTTTAGCACGCTTTTCTACCATTCCGCAGTTCCAAGCCACTATCGTTCCCAGCAATAAAATAAAAATGACTACATTTGATACAATCAGCGGAACTAACCTTTTATTTTTGTTTACAAGTAAATTAATATAATAAAACAATCCAAATAATACATTTATCAGCACGAGTCCAATTATCAGCGAAACAATAACCGTTCGGTAAATACTTGCTTTTGCAAGATTATTTAACACAGATGTTGAAAATGCAATTCCTCCTGTAACAGCCAGCACAACAGCAGCAAAAATTCCAAGAATAGCTATGTATTCCCTTTGAGAATTCTCCAATTTTGCCTCAACTTCTGTAATCTTTTTTTCTGTATTCTCATAATCTTCTTTTATTTCTTTTGCTTTTGGAATTTCTCTCTGTAAATAATTAATTTCACCTTCAAGATTTTTTAATGTAGATTCACCATACACTCGTTTATCTGTAGCATCCGAATACGCAATTCGCGCAATATCAAGATTTACATGGTCATACAACTTCCTTATTGCATCACTTATATCTATCATACGCTTGCCATCCGCCGCTTTATTTTTCACTTTATAGTGACTCTTTAATGCATTTAAATTTTGTCCAAGTATATTAATATCTCCCAAATCTGGATTTGATTTCACTTCAACCAAAACTGCAAAAATATCAGAATAATAATGACGAAAACCTTTTTCCGTCGGTTCTGTATCATAAAGTGCCTCAAGGCGCCTATACATACCAGAACAATATGAGGCACTTTTTAAAAATTTTTGATTCTTAGATAATTCAAAGAGAATATCCCGAAATTCTTTTCGTTGCGTTTCTTCTTTTGTCAAAATCACCTTTTATCCCACCGCCTTTATTAACTCTACAGGAATCACTTCATGTGCTCCTAAACCATCTTTATAGGTCCTGTCCCATGCACCATCCTTTTTATGTGTCTCCTCAACTAAATCCCATGGAGCTAAAATCCGTTTACTTTCTACAATTGAATCAATCAGTTGCTTATCTTGACTGCCTACTTCATATTCTATTGATGAAAATGAAATCGGCATAGCGCCATATCCACAATAATGGTCATATACATTTGGCACCACCGGACCAAATTGCCAAGCTTCTATATCATCTGAAAACGCAAGACTGTCCTTATCTAAAAAAGCTTTTTGAATATAATAGAGAATCTTTTGTAACTGTAAATTACTAATAGGACAATCCTCCTTGATACACTTCGAAACAATATACGCAGACAAATCCATTGCTTTGTACATATAACCCCCTCCTTACATAATTCATTTGTATAATACATTATACTACAACTGTTTTTAAATTACCACAAAAAAACACCACCCGCCAAAAATTATTTTTGACCGGGTGGTATTTTTATTTTAAGAACCTCTTATTTACTTATAAGCATCCTTTGCGTTTGCTACTGCAAAGAAAGCAGATTTTGGTGAATACAAGCCATTGAACAAGCAAGGTACACTGCTTGCACGCCATGAAACACCATCATACAAACTCCAGATAACAAGGGCACTAATCTTTGTTCCCTTTGCCTTACTCTGCAAAAGAGCACCCATAATCTGGTCATAGTAGGCAGCCTGATCCTGGTCTGTTACTACTTTATCTGCAGTTGATGTATAACCGGCATCAATCTCTGTAATATGAATATCCATATCCGGCATATTTGTGCGGAAGCACTCAAGTGCCTGTGCATACAAATCCGGGCTATGTGCCGCATTGCCAACCGTCAAGTGGCTCTGCATACCAAGACCATCACAAATCTTACCATCTTCATTGATGAAATCAATCAAAAGCACCTCATCTTCCGGACAAAGGTAAGTATTAAAATCATTATACATCAGTTTTACATCGTCACGGTTATATTTCTTACAAATCTCATCTGCCCACTGGAATGCTTCCTTCACGAATTTCGGACGAAGTGTAACACCGGTACTTGACATATATCCGTCATTTTTCTTTTTATCGGAAATACCATAAATTGTATTCCAGAATGTTCCTTTCGGGCTTCCGCTGTGCATGTACTCATTTACAACGTCGTAAGCATAGAGAACGCATTTGCTCTTATCGCCGCCGGCAAGTTCCAAATCTTTCTTCAAAACATGTTCCATTACATTCTTTACAAAATATTCAAGACGCAGATCCATGTTTTCTTCGGATGTATTTTTGCTCTTATTGTTTACACCCGAGAAGCTCTTCTGGAAGAAATAGGTCGGAGTCTGCTCATGCCACAGCAATGTGTGTCCACGAAGTTTAATTCCTTTTGCGTGGCACTCGGTCAAAATCTGGTCGATTTTGTCGAACTTCAACTTAGGAACAACGACACCTGTCTTTTTAACAATTTTGTCTTTTCCATCTACAGTCTCTGTTACGTTATAAGTTGCGGAGTTATCTGCCTGTTTGTCATATCCTTCCGGAATATACAATCCTTGTGCTTTGGCATCTTCAAGTGGCACTGCATCAATTTTGTCAGAATCCATAACGGCATTCGGTTTCATCTCGTTACCAGGAGTAAAGCCATTGTACTGTTCATTCAAGAACTTAGAAGCTGTATCTCCAAGAAGATCATTTGCCGATGCACCAACAGCTACCACACCAAAAGTATCACTGTAAATATCTTTCAGTTTCGGAATATCCGTTGCTTTGGATGGCTGTGCAGTTTTTACAATCTTCATGTTATCAACATACATATCGCCGGTTGTACCATCATCACTCTGGAAATAGAATCCATAGAAGTACATGTCATCCGGCACAGTGATTTCGTAGTCGAAATCTTTCCACTGACCTTTTGTTGTTTTCCAGCGGGTTGCCGTGATACGAGTCGGCATATAGGAATAAGACTCATCGCCACCTTCAATCGGAATCACCTGTTCGTTAAAATTCAATGAAGACACTTCGCTGTAGGCAGTAAAGGAAACGCGGTAAGTAGCACCACCTTCTAATTTCTTTGACAGATTAAGCATAGCTCCCTGCCAACTCTTTGAATTTGCTTCACGGTGGCATTTGAGAACTTTCTTGCCAACTGCACTGTTTGCTGTTTGAAGTGTACTCGAATCAACAACCTCCAGATAATCTTTTCCGGTGTTGTTATCATCTGAGAACGAGCGAAGAATCCATCCCTGTAATCCATCCGGATTCGGAGTATCATCCGTCACACAATCCTGCGATTTTGTTCCTGCCTCAACGCTTTCAAAATCCTCCTCATAGACCACAGCGGTCTTTGGGTCAATAACTGCTTCCGGTACTGTCGTAGGAAATGTCTCCGGATCTTTCGCAGCCGGTGCTTTTGCTGATTTGTAGCTCTGATTAAGCGCACGCAAGGTTGGTACCGCCGTCGGTGCGGCAGTTGGTGTTGCCGTTGCCTTCGTATCCTTAGTTGGCACAGCTGTCGGAACCGGTGTTACAACTACCTTGTTTGCTTTTTTGACTGTAATCTTACAAGTCTTTTTGTAGGACTTTTTCCCTACTTTAATTTTGGCAGTCAAAACTGTATTTCCTGCCTTTTTTCCTTTGATTGTTACACTATTTTTCTTCTTCTTGGATAATGCAGCAACCTTCTTGTTTTTCACAGACCATGTTGTCTTTTTGATCTGTTTTGTCTTAACACCTTTCACTGTAACTTTCTTTGTCTTGCCCACATTTACGGAAACACTTTTTGCCAGTGACGGCTTCTTCGCAGCTTCCGCTTCCGGCGCACTAAGTGCTGGAACAACAAGAGAAAGGGCTACAGCTGAAACAATGAGTCTCTTCATCTGTCTCTTCAATGTCTCGACCTCCTTTTTTATGTTTTTATAAAAAAAGCACTACCCGATTCGAGTAGTGCCTTTTTATCCCCATAAGTACTCTCATACGTACTTATAGTTTATCATTTTTATTGCAAAATAGCAAACTATTTATATTATCTCCCTTTATATGAATTAATCCCAATACTGCTTTTTCGCATCAATTACTGCATAGAATGCTGATTTTGGCATATACAAACCATTAAACAGGCAAGGGAATTTTGCCGGTCTCCACGATACGCCATCATACAAACTCCAGATAATCAACGCTGTGATGTTACCACCATTTTTCTTGTTGGTCAAAATAGCATTCATAATCTGGTCATAGTATGCTGCCTGGTCTTCATCGGTCAATGGTTTGTCATCTGTACTGGACATTGTTGCATCCAGCTCTGTAATCTGGATTTCCAAATCCGGACAATTCAAACGGAAGTATTCCAGTGCTTTTGCATAGTTTGTTGCACTGTGGAACGAATCCGTAATATCCAAGTGAGACTGCATTCCGATACCATCACAAATTTTTCCATCACTGTTAATGTAATCTACCAAGTGAATGATATTTTCCGGATTCTGATAGCAGTTATAATCGTTATAAATCAATTTTACATCGGTACGATTGTATTTCACAAGCATTTCATGTGCATACTTGAAAGCATCCTTTACATAAGAAGGACGAAGTGTCACACCATGGTCTTTAACAGACTTATCGTATGTGCCATAAATCAATCCCCAATAAGTAATGTTTTTAGAGTCTTTCTCTGCATTCAAGCTGTGAAGATATTCGTTTACCACATCATAAGAATACAGACAATCTGCATACTCACTGCTCAGTACATGGTTCATAACTGTCTTAACATAGAACTCAAGACGAGTATCCATACACTCTTTTGATGTATTGTACTTCTGTCCTGACGTAATTTTGTAATTCTGCTGGAAGAAATACTTTGGTGTCTGCTGATGCCATACCAATGTATGTCCACGCAGTTTCACACCATTATCATGGGCAGCTTTCATAAGCTTATCTACGTTATCAAAGTTCAGTCTCGGTACAGCGAACTCACCGTCAGCTGTCTTGAAACGGTTATCCGCATAAGAAGTATAATTATCCGGAATAATATATCCTATAGATTTTGCATCTGCTACACTAATAAAATCTGTCTTATCCTTAGAAACTTCATCCGTTGGTTTTACGAGTTTACCAACCGTTGAACCCATAATTGCATCCGGTTTCATCTCGTTACCCGGTGTAACCGCATTGTACTGCTTGGAGATAAACTCAGAACCATTTTTACCAATGATCGAAGCAATTCCTGCACCAACACCAACGATTGGGAATACATCTTTGTATGTATCTTTCAAAGATGTAATTGTCTTATCTGGATTTGTCTGCAATGTTTTTGTTAAACTAATGTTATCCAAATAAATGTCATCATTACCATTTCCATTGTATGACTCGAAATACAACGCATAGTAGTATTTATCATCTGGTACAGAAATTGTGAATTTTACTGTGTTCCACTTGCCTTTTGGAATCTTTGTAATTGTTCCGGATGTCGGACCAAAGTTACCAAAACTTTCTTTTAATTCTGGTACTGTCTGCTCCTGATAAGAACACATTAAGTCATTATTTGCACAAAATACATCAGCCTGGAGTTCATAGGTACATCCTTCATCCAGTTTATCGGTGATGTTCATCATCGGTCCCTGCCAGGTCTTATCTTCGCGATGAAGATGAAGTACATGTGTATCATTTCCTTCAACTGAAAGGTTGCTTCCATCTACTACATCCAGATAATCTTTTGATGTTCCAACACCACCGTCATCAGCCTTTTTATGTCCACGAAGCACAACTCCTTTGATACCATCTCCGGTAACTGCATCTTCTGTTTTTGTTCCAATTTCTACATCCTCAAAATCTGCACTATAACCAACTTTAGTAGCCGGATCAATCGTAGCTGCCGGTTTGGTAGTTGCAAATGCGTCTGCACTCTTCTTTGGCACTTCCGTAATATTGGGTTTTACTAACGGACGGAATGTAGCTACTGGTGTTGCCGTTGGTACTGCCGTTGGAGCTGCCGTTGGGGCTGCCGTTGGGGCTTTTGTAGGACTCTGCGTTGGTTTTGAAGTAACAACAGCT
The DNA here is from genome assembly GCA_934322085.1 of uncultured Eubacterium sp. Taxonomy (GTDB): domain Bacteria; phylum Bacillota; class Clostridia; order Lachnospirales; family Lachnospiraceae; genus Eubacterium_F. The sequence goes on along the minus strand of CAKRGF010000030.1, from coordinate 11,238 downwards.
TTCTTTGTTATTGTAATTTTCACCGTTAATTTATATGTCTTTTTGCCAACCTTAACTTTTGCAGTCAGTGTTGTTTTTCCTGCTTTTTTTCCTTTTATTGTTACGCCGGTCTTTTTCTTTCCAGAAAGGGCAACTACTGCTTTTCCCTTCTTTGGCAAAGACCATGTCATCTTTTTAATCTTCTTCGCTTTTACATTTTTTACTGTTATTTTTTTCTTTTTTCCTGCAGTAAGCTTAACACTCTTTGTACTAAGTTTCGGTTTAGCCGCAGCTTCTGCCTGTGGCGCCTGAACGGCTGGTACTAACAAAGATAAAGCCATCGCAGAAACAATTACTCGTTTCAAACTCTTATTCATGCTTTTTCCTCCATGTATATATCCTTATATATCTACATAACAAACCCATTATAAGAAAAATCAAAAAAAATGATTGATATTATAATATCCTTACATCAAAAGAAGCGCTGCTCATATGAGTAGCGCCTCTCATGATTCAATTTTTGTCAGCCTTATCAGTAAATAATTTTAGCTAAATATTAATTATTTACTAACCAATACAATTTTTGTAAATGACATATATTTATCAGCATCCATAGCTGGAAGCTGGAAGTTAAATCCTGCTGCAGTTCCTAAACCAGCTGCATCTGCTTTTGAAAAATCAAATACTGCTGTATCAGCAACTTTGTTACCAATGTTTCCTGCTAATACACCTGGATTTGTATATCCATTTAAATCAGTTTTCGTTACCAATGCAAAGTTGCCCCAAGACGGTGCAGACGCATATTCACTTGCATCACTACCATCCTTATTTTTCAACTGATATGTCACCTGGATTCCTGCATAATCAGATAAATCCAAATTATTTGCTGCTAAATACTCAGACATATCTACAAAAACCATGCTTCCACCTACCATAAAGTCAATGCTTGCTTCTGTCTGTGTCGCTGCAACACTTTCACCTGCACCTGGATTTGTTTTTGCTACTACTTTTGTTAAGTCCACATTATGAGATTCAGTAACTTCTGGTACATCAGATGGCTCTTTTACAGTAATCTCAGTAGAACCAGTTACATTACTTCCATCGGTAGATGTTGCAGTAATTGTTACTTTTCCTTCAACACCTTTCTGAGCAACTACAGTACCATTAAAGGTTACAGTTGCAATCTTCTCATCGCTGGATGTCCATTTAACCGTCTGGCGAGTTGCATCAGCTGGAGTAACTGCAGCTGTTACTGTTGTAGTCTTACCTGGAGCAATTTCAGATTTAGCAGCAGATACTTCAAGAGCAGTTACTGGTTTCTCATATTTCACTTTTACAAAGTCAATGCTGTGGATTGTCACTTCAGCGCCACTAGCCTGTGGACACATTGCAACAGCAGTCAATGTTTCAGGATTCATTCCTTTTGCCATCAAAGCTGAGATTGGAATAAATACTGTACGTGTTTTGTATGCTGCTTTTGCTGTGTTACCAGCAGAGAAAGTAGAGTCTGCTTCCCAAATATCACTACCTTCATTATGAATCCATCCGCCTTCATATGTCTCAGAAGTAGCAGATCCTGGGAAACCAGCGGAACGAAGCTGATCATTTCCATTGTAAGTACGGAAGTTCATCTCGTTCTCAGATGTCAATTTAACACGAATATAGTCGTATGCAGACATATCTTTTGTACCATCATCATAACCAAAGAAGCCATCACCACGAGTATCGGAAATATCGACAATCTGGTTTTCGTTTGTTACTGGGTTGATGTAGTAGGATACACCAGAGTTGTAATCTTTAGAAGATGTAAATGTTACAGAGCCATCATCATTATATGTTGTATCTTCTGTAACAGTCTCTCCATCGGAACGTTTTGAACCACATGTAAATGTAGTCTCGTTCAATTCTGTCAAATTGATATGGTATGTAGCAGCCTCATCAACTGTATAAGTACCATTATCAGTTTTAATTTCACCAACTGGAGCCTCTGTTGGTTCTGGTGTAGCAGTTGCCGTACTTCCACCATTGTTGCTTGTAGGAACTGCCGTAGGTTTTGCTGTAGGTGCCTTTGTTACTACTGGTTTTTTCTTTGTTACCGTAATTTTGCAGGTTTTTTTGTAAGTTTTTTTGCCAACTTTGATTTTAGCTGTCAAAGTAGCCTTGCCTGCTTTTTTACCCTTTACTACAACGCTTTTTGCTTTTTTCTTGCTAAGAGAAACAACTTTCTTACCTGCCTTGGTGAGAGACCATGTTGTCTTCTTAACCTTTTTCTTAGATGTTACCTTGACTGTTTTTGTCTTTCCAACAGTTACAGATACTTTCTTCGTAATCGTCGGCTTTTTAGCTGCTGCATCCGAAGAAGTGTTTGGTGCGATTCCTGCAAGGCTGAAAGCCATAGCTACTGCTAATGATTTTGCAAGAACGGATTTGATACTTTTCTTCAAAACTGTTACCTCCTATTTTTTAGTATTGTTTTGGTTTTATTTGTAAAGCGTACTTCCCGCCCTAACAGGAAGCCGCCTTTACAACATAATTATTTGTATTCCGGATATTTACTTGGATCAGCTTTGATCTCTTTATCCGTAGGGTTGGTGTTTTCACGCCAATCTTTCTTAAATACCAAAGATTTAAGTTCGTAAGTGTGTGGATCTTTATTTGTATCAAATTTATTTGCTTTCAGAACCACGTATCTTACATTTGTCAAGTTTCCTTTTGGTGATGTTCCTTCTACCTTTGTACCCTTTGAATCGACACCATCAATCCAGTTAATCCAGAAATCTTCTTCTACTCCGACATCTCCATAACTTGTTCCCTCATAAGAACGAATTGCATGAGAGCCTTCGAAGAATGGATAAGTAGCAACCTGTACCTGTTTTGTCCAGTACTTATCCTGCTGGAAGTCTGTCGAATCCGGATACAGTTCAATTGACATCTGCTCTGTTGCTTTACCAACCAAAGAGAATCCTTTATAGTTGGACAAATCATATGCCTTACCAAGATCTAATACATACATATCTTTGTTAGCCTGAGTAAACTCAAGACTCAACACACCATTTGCCTGTTTAAACTTGTCAATGGTAGAGAACACTTTTGTTGTCTTATCATCGTCTGCTTTCGTAGGCATAATCTTCAGAGTAGAAAGGTCAATCGTGAAGTCAGATGCTTCCTGTTTGCCTTCCACAACATCTACTGTGAAGGATGTCTTAACCGCTGGGTTCTTTGCTACTGCTGCTGTTACAGTAACTTTACCTGCAGATACTGCTTCTAATACAGGATCTGTCTTAGATGAATCAATTTTCAAAACATTCTCATCACTGGATGTCCATGTCAGCTGTGTCTGTGTTGTATTATCTGGTGTATAAGTAAAGTTATCAGCTGAAATACTCATCTTCATACCCTTTACAAGCTTGGATGGAGCATTTTCAATATTAACAGCTGTACAAGGTGTTTCACCTGACAATACGGATACATTATCAATGTAAAGTGTCAGACTTGCATTGGTACTTGGGTATTTACCAGTGTAAGTACTTCCAAGAACCAAAGATACATTTTTCTGGTTCAAAAGACTTGTGTCTGTAATATTACCCTTCTGCAGATTCAGCTTGTTTGGATGCCATCCTGCTTTATAGGTATCTTTCTCACTCTCTTTGAAACCAATTGTACGATTCTCTTTCTTCTTCTCTTTTGCCCAGTCATCATACATCATTGGCAAAGAATGGTTATTATAAACCATACCCTCGAATTCATCACCTTTATTCGTAACAGTAAAGTTTTCATCCTTACCACTCGCATGAGATGAATCTGCAGAGAACTTAATCAACTCTTCAGAGATACCTTTCTTCTGTGCATCTGCTTTTGTAAGGGATGTTGCAAAATAATACTCTGGGGTAATAGAACCATATTTTGCAAAGTAAGCATATGCTGTTTTGTATTTGCAGTCACCGGTATTACTTGCTACAATACGTGACTCAAACATAATACCAGAATACTCATCCAGTTTTTTCTTCATCTTCAAATTGAAGATAGGAGCATAATCATATGCCTGTGTATTTCCGGTATACTCAATCTTCAAGCACTTGTTGTTCGCATTTTCAGGATCTGTTACGACTGTCATCTTACCAACATTGCTGTTAACAAACTCTTTACCCTTTGTAGCTTTACCAGCTGTTCCTTTTTTGTCACCACTTTCCCAGTTATATCCTACCGGATAACTTTCGAAGTCTTCTACAACAGTCTTTGTTCTAGAATCTGCTGGCTCATAATTCGGAGTTGGAGTTGCTGTTGCCGGTTTTGCATTAATTTTAACATTAATCGTAACCTTTTTATTTGTACCGTCTTTGGTGTAACCGTAAATCTTAGTAGAACCAGCTTTAACCGGAGTAACTACACCATATGGAGATACATAAACAATTTTCGAGTTCTTTGCTTTCCATTTAATTCCTTTATAACCAACTTTTGTTGGGGAATATTTTACATAAAGCTGTGCTGTCTGCTGATTTGTAGTAGCAGCTGCTTTATCATCATACTTAACTGTCATAGTAAGTACGCTCTTCTTGGTAGAAACGAATTTTGTTGTTTTCTTTGTTTTCTTTGTACGCTTTGTTGCATCAGCCTCCTTTGTATTCGTTACACTTGTTGTAACAACAAACTTGCTAGGCTTAACCGATTTGATTGGAGTACCAATCTTAATCTTCAACGTAGTTTTCTTTTTCTTATTTGCTTTAGAAGCAATCGTAATCTTAGCAGTTTTGTTTGTCTTTCCTACTGCCTTTACGTATACTTTTCCTTTTGATTTAACAATCTTAGCAACTTTTGGATTACTTGATTTATAGGTAACCTTCTTGCTAATCTTGCCAGATGCTGTAACTTTTACTTTAATCTGTTTTTTCTGACCTTTTTTCAGAACCAGTTTACCGCCGTTCACTACGGGGCTTGCCACTTTGACAGACTTAATTTTTGCTTTTGCATCAGCTGTCGTTCCTGTGACTGACAAAGATGTCACAACCATTGCCAGGGAAAGCACGCCGGCCAATGTCTTTGTGACAATTTTGGATGTCTTGCTCATGATTATCCTCCTTTAATATATTTAGCATGTACAGACAATGTACAGACACTTGTACACATTGAATGTAAATTCATTGTATCATTCTTTATAGGAAAATGCAACTAAAATAAATAAAATTTGTCTATTTTTTTGGATATGTTGCACATTATTTTTCGGCATTTCTTGACAAGAACTAGGAAACTGTTACAATGGGGACAGATACAAGCGGTCGTACACATTTTGACCGGTATGAGAGGAGAACGAATGGAACAATCACATCTTTTATTAGACCTGATACACTCATATTTTCCACATGAGTCTGCCGATATCCGGACGATATCACCACTGAAGCTGGCTTATTTGGGAGATGCCGTCTACGAAATTATTATCCGCACATTAATTATGGAAAGAACGGGTGGTCCCGTAAAAAATCTACACAAAAGAACGAGCGAACTAGTCAATGCCGGCTCACAGGCAGAATTGATTTTGTGTCTGCAGGATGATTTAACCGAGGAAGAAAGCCGCATCTACCGTCACGGACGCAATGCAAAAACTTCTTCTGTAGCCAAACATGCAGACATTCATGATTACCGCAACGCTACCGGTTTAGAGGCTTTGTTTGGCTATCTTTATCTGAACGGCAGGTTAGACCGTGCCATCGAATTATGTAAAATCGGTTTTGACCGGCTGGATATTTTATTATAGAAAGAAGAGGATTTCAACAATGAAAGAAGAATATAGAGAAGAAAATACAACGAGTTCACGAATTGAGGGGCGCCACAGTGTCCTTGAGGCTTTGCGCGCAGGCAGTCTGATTGAACGTCTTTTTGTACAGAAGGGCTGTCAGGACGGTCCGATTCTTACTATTTTAAGAGAGGCAAAAAAGGCAGATGTCATGGTGGACTTTGTTCCAAAAGAACGTTTGGATTTTATGAGTGAAACAAAAAATCACCAGGGTGTGGCTGCGGTTTTGTCCGCTTTTGCTTATTCCACGATTGACGATATGTTTGCACTCGCAGAGAAAAAGGGCGAGGCACCGTTCTTTTTTGTACTGGATGGCATTGAAGACCCACACAATCTGGGTGCCATCATTCGTACCGCAAACCTTGCCGGTGCCCACGGCGTAATTCTTCCAAAACGGCGTGCTGCCGGATTGACTGCTACGGTAGTCAAAGCATCCGCCGGTGCCATCCATTACACACCGGTTGCTAAAGTTACTAATATTGTGTCCACCATCGAGCAGTTAAAAGAAAAGGGAATGTGGTTTGTCTGCGCTGATATGGATGGAGAACTGATGTACCGCCAGAATCTCACCGGACCGATTGGTCTTGTAATCGGCAATGAGGGAAAGGGCGTCAGCCGCTTAGTAAAAGAACACTGTGATTTTATTTCTTCCATTCCAATGAAGGGAGATATTGATTCACTCAATGCATCCGTAGCCGCCGGCGTTCTTGCTTATGAAATTGTACGCCAGCGCATGAACAGTTAACCGAGGAGGATTTTATGTTTGATTACCACGAAGCCAGTGATGAAGCCATCATCGCCCGCTCCCATAGAGGCGATGATACCGCTACGGACTTTTTATTAGAAAAATACAAGCCTCTTGTCAAAAAGAAAGCCCGTACACTTTTCCTAATCGGGGGCGATAATGACGATTTAATTCAGGAGGGTATGATTGCCCTCTATAAAGCCATCCGCGCTTTTAAGGCAGACAGGGAAAGTTCTTTTGTGCACTATGCCTCTCTTTGTATTGATAATCAATTATATAATGTAATCAAGGGGGCAAACCGGCTTAAAAATTCACCGCTTAACACCTATATTTCACTTTATTCGCCACTTGACTCCGATGCAGAAAACAATTCCCGTGAAACACTGGCCGACACACTCCAGCCTTCTGAGCTTATGAATCCGGAAGACATCGTAATTGACAAAGAAAATGTAACTGATATTGAGAGTCACATTGAAAAGCATTTGAGCAAGTTTGAAAAAGAAGTAGTAACTCTGTATCTTGATGGAAATGATTACCAGCAGATAGCCGTCGTTCTCGGGAAATCTCCGAAATCGATTGATAATGCCCTGCAAAGAATTCGAGGAAAACTGTCGAAGATTCGATAAAAAAAATAAGACCTACTGGTCTTATACAAAACTTTTTGAATCCTATAAAAGCTGTTAACGGGACTCGAACCCGTGACCTCCGCCTTACCAAGGCGACGCTCTACCACCTGAGCTATAACAGCACCGTGGTCATAAAAGACCTTACGAGTTGATATTCTACCAAAAGAATTGATTTGTGTCAACTATTTTTTACTTGAACATACGTTAAAAAACGTACATATAACGTCTTGAATTCAAGTAGTGATTTAATATTGACCCCATCCCCATTCTCCGATATACTTATATCAACATAGGAGGGATGCAGATGAAAACTACATCAAGAACTATTTCACAAATTGTCCGAGCGCACACATTGACCTATTTTAACTTGCTGAATGTAATTTTAGCAGGTTTTATCATTCTCTCCGGGCAATATAAAAATATGCTTTTTATGGGAATCGTCATTTCCAATTCTTTGATTGGAATTATTCAGGAATGTAAAGTAAAATCCCTCATCGATAAACTTTCCGTAATCACAGCAACAAAAGCAAGGAAACTTGCAGCCGATGGCTCAATCACAGAAATTCCGATTGAATCTCTGGCAGTTTCCGACACCATACACATTATGACAGGCGACCAGATTGTCGCAGATGGCGAAGTTCTTACCTCGGACGGATTAGAAGTCAATGAATCGCATCTGACCGGCGAATCCGTTCCGGTATTTAAAAAGCCGGGCGACTTTCTCTATTCCGGCAGTTTCATTGTGGCGGGTTCCGGCACGGCAAAAGTTTTGAAATCCGTCGAAGACAGTTATGCAGCCGAATTGACAAAAAAGGCACAGACGAAACGCCGGGCAACGTCGGAAATGCAGGATGCCATTAAACGAATTATCCGCTATGTTAGTTTTGCGATTGTACCAATTGGTGCTGCCCTTTTCTGTATTCAGTATTTCCGTGCAAATGACACCTTATCAAACGCCCTGGTAAGCACCGTTGCAGGTGTTCTTGGCATGATTCCGGAGGGACTTGTGCTCTTGACCAGCGTTTCCTTTATTCTCGGCGTAGGACGCCTTGCAAGAAAAAAAGCACTAGTGCAGGAAATGGAAGCGATCGAGGCATTAGCCCGCGTAGATGTATTATGTTTAGACAAAACCGGAACGATTACCACCGGCGAACTGACCGTTGACGAAGTAATTCCTTTTGGCACAGACAAAGAAACGATTCGTGGTATCATGGGTACACTTGTCTATGCATTTACCGAAACAAATGCCACCAGTACAGCATTACAGGCATTTTTCAAGGAAACGGATACCTATCAGGTAACTGACAGCGTTCCATTTAGTTCCCGGCGCAAATTTATGGGAATCCAGACAGAGGACAAATGTTTTCTGCTTGGCGCTCCAGACTACTTGACAAAAGATGATGAAATATTAAAAAAGGCAGCCACTTACTCCAACGAAGGACTTCGCGTACTGCTGCTTGGTTCATGTCAAAAATTATACAAGGACGCTAAAGAAATCAAGGAATTTACTCCGCTTTCTCTTATTGTGCTCTCTGACTGTGTAAAAGAGGATGCACTCGACACATTCGCCTTTTTCGCAAAACAGGGCGTAGCAGTCAAAGTCATTTCCGGTGACGACCCGGTTACCGTTTCGTACATTGCCGGACTTGCCGGAATACCGGGGGCAGATACATATATTGATGCCGGAACACTCCCGGACGATATCGATGAGCTGTGCAAGATAGTTCCAAAATACAGCGTATTCGGGCGCGTTACACCAGAAAAGAAACAGGCACTCATTCATGCCTTCCAAAATGCCGGACATGTTGTTGGCATGGTGGGCGACGGCATTAACGATGTTCTTGCACTCAAAGACGCTGACTGCGGAATCGCCATGGCAAACGGAGCAGACGCTGCAAAACAATGCGCACACATTGTACTGATGGATTCCAATTTCGCCTCTATGGAAAATATCGTAAAAGAAGGACGAACCACCATTGCCAACATCGAGCGTGTCAGTGCGCTCTATCTGACAAAGACAATTTACTCCGTCCTTCTGTGTACCATATTTATTATCATTGGAAAATCGTATCCGTTCATTCCGATTCAGCTCAGCTTAATCGGCGCCACCGCAATCGGTATCCCAAGTTTCTTCCTTGCTCTTGAAAAACATGAAGAGCCGACAACAACCGGATTCTTACGCCATGTCCTGCGTGTTTCGCTCCCCGCCGCACTCATTCTGTGTATCGGAATTTGCGTCATCCAGTTTTTGTCCCTTCGTTTTGGTTTTACAACAGCATTTCATCAGACGCTGAATCTGTTAGCCGGTGGCGTTGTCTCCCTCGGCGTCGTAGCACGTGTCTGCCATCCATGGACAAAGCGCAGAACGCTTCTATTCACCCTGATGACAATTATTTTCGTCTGCGCTATCCTTGTCGCACCACACTTTTTCGGGGTCTTATCCCTGCGGGAATTTATTCATGTAATATCATTCATATAAGCGGAAAGTGGTCCTTCACACGTTTCACAGAGCATCCGGTACATCATATAAGGATTTTTCTCCCTGCGTACCGCGATGCCCCTTTTTTTCAATGCATCTTTCGGCAAAAAGGTACTATCCTCGATTTTCAAGATTGTTTTCCCGCAAACAGTAAAAAGTGACTCCAACACCACAAGCCCCTTATCCGCTGCACAAATCAGTTCGGTTACTTCATTTTCCCCGTCTTCGCAAATCCAATTTGCCACACCGGCTATCTTTTCCCCTTCAAAAAGAACGAAAAGCGCGCCGTCTAACGCCTTCAATTCCTCATTAACCCGATTATAATAAGAAACATGATGAATCAGATGAAAATCCCTTTGCAGGCTCTCAATCCGGCTTTCCGCAAACGAAGCCACCTCCTGCTTTTTTCGCTCCGAAAGTTCATCCCATCGTCTCACCGTTAAAGAAAGTTTTCCTGCTCCTGTATATTCAAATGCCTCTTTCCAGTAGGTTCCCTCAAACCCAAGCGGCTTATAAATCGCCGGGTCTGCAGGTGACAAAAAGACAAGCGGACTTTTCTTGCCACGAAAGTGCCCCATTCCCTCTGTAAGCACTTTCGTCATACGCCCTTCATGCCGTTTATCGGCTCTTGTTGCCACCCCCACAATATAGGGCACTACACACTTTTTGCCAAGAAAAACAGCATCATACGGCGTAAAAAAAGCCATCGAACAAAGTTCTTCCTTTTCCCAATCCTCAAACACATCACTTGCCGGTGCCTTCTTCCCGAAATAAAATTTCATATACTGTTCTGTGTCACCAAAGCAGTCGCGCCACAAGGATAGGTGCTTTTCAAACCTTAGTTTTTTCTCAATCATGCCTCTTCCTCTAACAGGCAAATTGCCTGTGCCGATATGCCCTGACCGCTTCCGGTGAAACCAAGCCCTTCTTCTGTCGTTGCCTTAATGTTAATCTGGGAAATGTCTACACACAAGGCTTTCGCTACATTTTCGCGCATTGATTCAATATACGGACGCATCTTCGGTTTCTGCGCAATAATGGTGGCATCCACATTTCCAACAACATATCCTGCTTCCTTCACTTTGCCGCGGACACACTCTAACAGCCACAAACTGTCTGCACCACGATATTTCTCATCATTGTCTGGAAAATGTTTACCTATATCGCCAAGAGCAGCCGCACCGAGCAGAGCATCCATAATCGCATGCAGTAAAACATCCGCATCTGAATGTCCTAAAAGTCCCAATTCATAGTCAATCGTCACACCGCCAAGAATCAATTCTCTGTTCTCAACCAGACGATGCACATCATATCCCATTCCAATCCTCATCGTGTCTTACCTCTCTTTCTTCTCATGCTATGTCAACATATACAAAAAACCTCCGAAGTTACCTTCGGAGGTCTGTAGTAGCGGGAAAGGGATTCGAACCCCCGACACCACGGGTATGAACCGTGTGCTCTCGCCAACTGAGCTATCCCGCCATCTAAACTGCCAAGACGAAACTGTCTTGACATATATAAAAACTTTTCTAAATAGAAAAGTTCAATGGGACCTACAGGGCTCGAACCTGTGACCCTCTGCTTGTAAGGCAGATGCTCTCCCAGCTGAGCTAAGATCCCA
>CAKRGF010000029.1 GCA_934322085.1 uncultured Eubacterium sp. | reverse complement strand
GTGATTAAAATATAACACAAAAGTGGTATCTCTGCTTTTTTTATATTCAGTTGTAACATATGTATTGTAATCCTACAAAAAAAATACAAATTATTTGAATTTACTCTTGAATTTTATTACGGAATTGGGTAGAATAGGTTCTAGAAGTTTGTATATTTTTTAACAAACCAAAATTTTAACTATTTTTAGGAGGAAATATCATGTCAGTAAAAGTAGCGATTAACGGATTTGGACGTATCGGACGTCTTGCATTCAGACAGATGTTTGGTGCAGAAGGTTATGAAGTAGTAGCAATTAACGATTTGACAAGCCCTAAGATGCTTGCACACCTTTTGAAGTATGATTCTTCTCAGGGTAAATATGAGAAAGCAGATACTGTTTCTGCAAGTGATGATTCCATCACAGTAGATGGTAAAGAAATTAAAATCTATGCTTTCCCAGATGCAAACAACTGCCCATGGGGTGAGCTTGGTGTAGACGTAGTTCTGGAGTGTACAGGATTCTATACATCCAAAGAAAAAGCACAGGCTCATATCAATGCAGGTGCAAGAAAAGTTGTTATTTCTGCTCCAGCAGGAAATGACCTTCCTACTATCGTATATAACACAAACCACGAGACATTGAAAGCAGATGATACAATCATCTCCGCAGCTTCTTGTACAACAAACTGCCTTGCTCCTATGGCAGATGCATTGAACAAATATGCTGCAATCCAGTCTGGTATCATGGTTACAATCCATGCTTACACAGGTGACCAGATGACTCTTGATGGTCCTCAGAGAAAGGGTGACCTCAGAAGATCTCGTGCAGCAGCAGTAAACATCGTTCCTAACAGCACAGGTGCTGCAAAAGCTATCGGCCTTGTAATTCCTGAGTTGAATGGTAAATTGATTGGTTCTGCTCAGCGTGTTCCTACACCTACAGGTTCTACAACAATTTTGACAGCTGTAGTTAAAGGAAAAGACATCACAGTAGATGGTATCAATGCCGCTATGAAAGCAGCAGCTACAGAGTCCTTTGGATACAATGAAGACGAAATCGTTTCTTCTGATATCGTAGGAATGAGATTTGGTTCACTCTTCGATGCAACTCAGACAATGGTTTGCAAAGTTGACGATGACACATACGAAGTACAGGTTGTATCTTGGTATGATAACGAGAACTCTTATACAAGCCAGATGGTTCGTACAATCAAATACTTCAGCGAGTTAGCATAAGTCTTGATTTAGGACAAGGTTTGAAATTGATCCCAAAAAGGGTCCGGTCGGTTGGACCGGACCTTTTTTCATAGAAATAATTAAAATGGAGGTTTGTTATGTTAAATAAAAAATCAGTAGATGATATTAATGTAAAAGGTCAGCGCGTATTAGTACGCTGTGACTTTAACGTACCACTTCAGGATGGCAAAATCACAGATGAAAACCGTCTGGTAGCAGCACTTCCTACAATTAAGAAGTTGATTGCTGACGGTGGTAAAATTATTCTTTGCTCCCACCTTGGTAAGCCAAAAGGAGAGCCGAAGCCGGAACTTTCTTTAGCACCGGTTGCTGTTCGTCTTTCTGAACTTTTGGGACAGGAAGTAAAATTTGCAGCAGATGATAACGTAGTTGGTGAAAATGCAAAAGCTGCTGTTGCTGCTATGAAAGATGGCGATGTAATTCTTCTTGAGAATACACGTTATCGTGCAGAAGAGACAAAGAACGAAGATGCTTTCTCCAAAGACCTCGCTTCTTTGGCTGATGTTTTCGTAAACGATGCATTTGGTACTGCTCATAGAGCACACTGCTCAAACGTAGGTGTTACCAAATATGTAGATACAGCTGTTGTTGGTTACCTGATGCAGAAAGAAATCGATTTCCTTGGAAATGCAGTAAATAATCCGGAGAGACCATTTGTTGCAATCCTTGGTGGTGCCAAAGTTTCTTCCAAGATTCCGGTAATTGAGAATCTTTTGGATAAAGTAGATACTTTGATTATCGGTGGTGGAATGGCATATACATTCATGGCTGCCCATGGTGAGCCAGTTGGTAAATCTCTTTTGGAAGAGGATTACAAACAGTATGCACTTGACATGGAGAAGAAAGCAGAAGAAAAAGGAGTTAAACTTTTGATTCCTCTAGATAATATAGTAGCGGATGATTTCTCAAACGATGCAAACTTCAAAGTTGTTGAGCGCGGTGGTATTCCGGATGACATGGAAGGTCTGGATATCGGACCTAAGACATGCAAATTGTTTGCAGATGCCATCAAAGGCGCAAAGACAGTTGTTTGGAATGGACCGATGGGATGTTTTGAAATGCCAAACTTTGCAAAAGGAACGATTGCAGTTGCTCAGGCAATGGCAGATTTAACGGATGCTACAACGATTATTGGTGGTGGTGATAGTGCTTCTGCTTGTAACAACCTTGGATTTGGTGACAAGATGACACATATTTCTACCGGTGGTGGTGCTTCCCTTGAGTTCTTGGAAGGAAAAGAACTTCCGGGTGTTGCAGCAGCAAACGACAAATAATTAAAGATAATGATTGGACTGTGGTGGTGTTTTGTATGCCACCACAGAAATTTTTGGAGAAAAAAATGAAAAAAGGAATGAGAAATTGTGCAAAAGCACTTGCTTTTGCAATGGCTGTTGCCATTTTTTGCCCAGTAAATGCTGGAGCAGCTACGGTGAATGAGAGTAAGCCGATGGTATTAAATAGTAAGTATACGGCTTCTCTGCCGGTAAGCAGTGAGACTTTTTATAAGTTTACACTGAAGAGTAAGACAAAAATCATGCTGGATGCAGCTTATGATGCCGGTTATTTTGAAATTATCGGTGCGAGTGGAAGTGTTCTTTATGAAGGAACCAAAGATGAGCATATGAACGGTTCACAGGATTGGACATTAAAGAAAAAAATGACGTTGCAGAAGGGTACTTATTATCTCCATCTTTACACGAAAGGCGAATGGGCTGGCGATTCCATGACATTTGTGATTAAAGACATGAATGCACCGAAAAAGCCGGTTGTAAAGAAGATTAAGAGTAAAAAGGGTATCGTTGCCGGGAAGACAAGCGCCAATGTCCGTGTCTATGTAAAACGTGGAAAAACTCTGCGTACTGTAATCGCAGATGCCAAGGGCAAATTTTCTGTTAAAATCAAGAAGTTGAAAAAAGGACAGAAAGTGAAGGTCTGGGCAAAAAGCGTAAATCAGGTATCCAGCAAAAAGGTAACAGTTAAAGTAAAATAATTACACATTATGAGCAGATTGAGAAGATATTTTGTATAAGGAGTGATATTTTATGTCAAGAAGAAGAATTATCGCAGGAAACTGGAAAATGAATAAAACACCAAGTGAGGCAGTTGCCCTTGTAAATGAATTACTTCCTTTGGTTAAAAATGAAGATGTTGATGTTGTATTTTGCGTACCAGCCATTGACATTGTACCGGTTGTTGAGGCGGCAAAGGGAAGTAATGTAAATGTTGGGGCAGAAAATCTTTATTTTGAAGAAAGCGGTGCTTATACTGGTGAAATTTCTCCGAACATGCTTGTAGATGCCGGAGTTAAATATGTCATTATCGGACATTCGGAGCGCAGAGAATATTTTGCAGAAACCGATGAAACGGTAAATAAAAAGGTTTTGAAAGCATTTGAACATGACATTACCCCAATTATCTGCTGTGGTGAGACATTGACTCAGAGAAAACAGGGTATTTATGTGGATTGGATTCGTATGCAGATTAAAATTGCATTCCAGAATGTAACGGCAGATCAGGCAAAAAAAGCAGTTATTGCTTATGAGCCAATCTGGGCAATTGGAACCGGTGAGACGGCAACGGCAGATCAGGCAGAAGAAGTATGTGCAGCAATCCGTGCTTGTATCGGTGAGATTTATGATGCAGCTACTGCAGATGCAATTCGTATTCAGTACGGCGGTTCTATGAATGCCAAGAATGCCGCAGAACTTTTGGCAAAACCGGATATTGACGGCGGACTGATTGGCGGCGCTTCTTTGAAACTGGATTTTGGTCAGATTGTGAATGCATAAAGAGAGGGAGAGAGAATGAAGAAAACATTAGTAAAACTTCTTTGCCTTAGCTTGGTGGTGTCTTTTATAGGGACACCATCAAATGAGGTGCTGGCAAAGCGAGGAATTTCGTTAAATAAAAACAAACTTTCTTTGTATGTAGGAAAAAAAGCACAGTTAAAAGTCAAAGGGACAAAGAAAAAGGTATTATGGAAATCTAGTAAAAAGAGTGTCGCCATTGTATCTCAAAAAGGAAAAGTTACTGCTAAGAAAAAAGGAAATGCGTTGATTTTTGCAAAAGTAGCGAAAAAGACGTTAAAGTGTAAGGTGGTTGTTAAAAAGAAAAAGGAAAGACCAGATAACAAACCAGTAATTACACAGACGCCTGCTGCAAAAACGCCGATACCGGCAGTTACGAAAACACCGGCTGCAACGGAAACACCGGCTCCGACAAAGAGACCAAGAAGAACACCAAAACCAACACCGATTCCAACACAGACACCAGTACCGGTAAATCCGGATGAAATTCAGAGCATAAAGGAGGCTTGTGATCCTGTGTTTGGAAAAACCGGAACATGTGTTACCATGCAGCAGCTTGAAGATAAAGATACATTAGATTATATTAAGAAACACTATAGCAGTATTACATCGGAAAATGATATGAAACCAGAGGGGATTATACGTTCTGAAATTGTGGATGCCAAAGATGCGAGAAAGAACAATACAGATTATATTATTCCGGTTAGTTATAAAGAATCTACAGTTCCAGTTTTGAGATTCGAAAACGTGGATAAAATTTTAAAAATAGCAAAAGAAAATGGTTTGCTTGTCCGTGCGCATACTTTAGTATGGCATAGCCAGACACCAGAGTTTTTCTTTAAGGAAGATTACGATGAAAATGGCGATTATGTTACAGAAACGATAATGAATGCACGATTGGAGATGTATGTAAGAAGTGTGATGAACCACGTGTATACAGTGGATGATGGGGCATATAAAGATGTTGTTTATGCATGGGATGTTGTGAATGAGTATTTCCACAACAATGCGAATAGAAACTGGTCTGCCGTATATGGAAATCGACAGGGTGATTTAGAGCAAAGGCCGCCATTTGCCAAAAAGGCATTTCAGGTTGCCTATGATATGCTCAAAAAATTTGATCTTACAGAAAAAGTAAAATTGTACAGTAACGATTTTAACACATATTATGGTGTGGAAGATGAAATTGCGTTGATTAAATATATCAATGAAGGAGAAAAAGATAAAATTTGTAGTGGTATTGGAATGCAAAGTCACATTGATTACGATCAGCCTTCCATTGAACAGTATATGGATGCAATTAAGGCATTTCATGAGGCGGGACTTGATGTCCAGATTACCGAATTTGATTTAACGATTAATAATTTAGAAGGTTCTTACCGCGATGAACAGCAGACGGATGAAGACCAGGCGGCGCATTTGAAGGAATTGATGGAACAGCTTGTGCCATATCAGAAAGAAACAAATGCCATTTCCGGATTTACCATATGGGGCTTATGCGATCAAGTTTCATGGCGGGGAGCTCATCAGTGGGGCGGAAATTCAAATCCAACACTATTTGATATTTCAATTTACCATCCAAAGAAATCCTATTATACTTTTATGGAGGCTCTTGGAAAATAATAGAAGAAAACATGCTAAAAAACTTGCTAAAATGCGAAATTAACTATTGACAAGAACCGTATGAGTATGTATAATATGTCTTGTGTCTGTCACAGAGATGGACACAAGATAAATGCGCGAGTGGCTCAGTTGGTAGAGCACAACCTTGCCAAGGTTGGGGCCGCGGGTTCGAGTCCCGTCTCGCGCTTTCATATTAAAAAAGAGTGACTCCAAAAGGAGGCACTCTTTTTTACTTCGAGCCCCGCCGTGGGCTCGAAGTTCGAGGTCTCGGCTGCCGCCTCGGTCGTAGCAAAACGGTGTCCACTGGACACCAGCTACGTCTCGCGCTTTATACTGTTAGAAGTATTTCGACACCATTTTCTTCAATTGCTTTTAAGTCTTCTTCTAATGCATCGTCATCAGTAATAAGAACATCTAAAGCGTTAATAGGACAAATACTTATAATAGAATCTGTGCCAATTTTGCCGGTAGGGTAAAGTCCATAAACTTTTTTTGCAGACGCAAGAAGCGTGTTATACAGACATAAATTTCTGGTTCGCTGGATGGATAATCCGAAGTCAACACTGACTCTTGCTGAGGTGATAAAGATTTTATCGAAGCGCAGCCGTTTTAACATCTCAATGGCGAAACCATCATATACGCAGCCGTTTTTGTGGAATTCACCTCCTAAAAGAAGGATGGTAATGTTTGGATATTGGCGCAGATTATCTGCGATAGAGATAGAATTTGTTACAATGGTACAATTCAAATCATGCGGCAGATTCTGTGTCATAAGATACCCAATGCTTGCGCCAGTGATAAATATTACATCATTATCATTTATGCAAGTGACTGCTTTCTTTGCAATGGCAAGATAATTTGGGTCAACTTTGGCAACGCGTTCCTTAGCTGTTAAATCACCAATGTTATATTGAGCACCAATTGTCTCTCTTAAAATAGCGCCGCCGTGAGTTCTTTTTAGCATACCTTGTTCTTCAAGCAGACGAAGGTCACGTTTGGCAGAATCGTAACTTATGCCAAACATATCTTGTATCTCCTGATTAGTGATACTTTTGTTTTTTTGCAGCATTTCCAGTATTTTTTTGTGCCTTTCTTCAATAAACATAATGGTTACCTCCTTTAATGGTTGTTGTATTGTAACTCAGATATTAGCACAACCGTTAACAAATGTCAATACAAAACGTGAATAAAAGTTAAATAACAGGAATAAACGTGAAAAATGAGTGAGTTTAAACAATGCTATTTATTGGGTAAATTAATACATTACGTTGCGGATACTTTTACATTTCTCCATAATAAGGTTTTATATTACACAATATGTATTTGACATAACCTCAATTAGATGATAGTATAATAGCAAATAAGTGCTACCGAAAGACGGCTAGCCTGATGCTTTTTTGCCAAAAATGACCGCCAAGTTTGTCAGACTTTTAGGGGCGGTTATTTTTGTGTCTTATCATTGTTTCTAGAACCAAGTGCATAGCCAGAAGAAAAGCAGGTAATACATAAGCTGATAATGGCTATAAAAAGTTCTGTTGTTATCATAAGCACAAACCTCCTATTAGAAATTTCCTAAAGTGGATTTCTATGTAAACACAAGCTATAACTCTTGTGGGGAGGCTAACCACCTCTATCAAGTAAGGCAGCGCTGCCTGTGTTTGTGTAAAAAAACAGATGTCAATTCTTTAGGATTCCAGTAATTCAAGAGAGAAACCTTTGTGGCAAGTGGGTACAAACACGTGGGTATCTGGCATTGCGTAATTTGCATGCCGATACCCTTACGCGTTTGTTAAGCGAAAGCGGCGCAAGAGGTTCGGGGAACCTCTGACCTGCGCGGACCGGAGTGGAACGTAGAACTACGAGACGCAAAGGTTTCTCTCTTGAACTACGGAAACTAAAAAATCCGTCATCCGTTTATTTAACACAAACACAAGCGGTAGCCCTTGCATTTTTTTTCATATTTTGATAAACTGTAAAATTGAGAATAGAACTAACTATATTATTGTGTTTTAGACGCAGAAATGAGGCAGATATGGAATTAATTAGTATACGCGATTTGTATCGCAACCAGGAAAAGTATGTAGAACAGACGGTTACGGTCGGAGGATGGTTAAGAAGCGTCAGAGATTCCAAAACATTTGGATTCTTAGTGGTTCATGATGGAACATTTTTCGAGCCGCTTCAGGTGGTATATTCAGATAAACTTGATAATTTTTCAGAAATTTCAAAATTGAATGTAGGAGCAGCCGTGATTGTTACGGGAAAAGTAGTAGCAACACCGGGGACGAAACAGCCATTTGAGATTCAGGCAGATGAGGTTGTTGTAGAAGGTGAGTCTGCACCGGATTATCCATTGCAGAAAAAGAGACACTCCTTTGAGTATCTTCGCACGATTTCACATCTTCGTCCGAGAACAAATACATTTCAGGCGGTATTCCGTGTGCGTTCTTTAATTGCGTATGCGATTCATAAATTCTTCCAGGAGAGAGAATTTGTTTATGTACACACGCCATTGATTACCGGAAGTGACTGTGAAGGTGCCGGTGAAATGTTCCGTGTAACAACACTGGATATGGAAAACCTTCCGATGACAGAGGATGGAAAAGTAGATTACACAAAAGATTTCTTCCGCAAAGAAACCAATCTTACGGTAAGCGGGCAGTTAAATGGTGAAACGTATGCGATGGCATTCAAAAACATTTATACATTTGGTCCGACATTCCGCGCGGAAAATTCAAATACGACACGTCATGCGGCAGAATTTTGGATGATTGAGCCGGAAATTGCATTTGCGGATTTGAAGGATGATATGATTTTGGCAGAGAACATGTTAAAATATGTTATCCGTTATGTGCTTGAAAATGCACCGGAAGAGATGAAATTCTTTAACCAGTTTGTGGACAAGGGACTGATTGAGCGTCTGCAGGGAGTTGTGGATGCAGATTTTGCACATGTTACTTATACCGAAGCCATTAAACTCTTAGAAGAGCACAATGATAAATTTGAATACAAAGTAAGCTGGGGATGCGATTTGCAGACCGAGCATGAGAGATACCTTACGGAAGAAATTTTCAAACGCCCTGTTTTCGTAACGGATTATCCAAAAGAAATCAAGGCATTTTATATGAAGATGAACGACGATAATAAAACAGTTGCCGCTATGGACTGTCTGGTTCCGGGAATCGGAGAAATTATCGGAGGAAGCCAGCGTGAAGATGATTATGATAAGCTGGTTGAGAGAATGAACGAATGTGGACTGGATAAAAAAGATTATGAATTTTATCTGGATTTGCGTAAATATGGTACGGCACGCCATGCCGGATTTGGTCTCGGATTTGAGCGCTGTGTGATGTATTTGACCGGTATGCAGAATATCCGCGACGTCATTCCGTTCCCACGTACCGTAAACAATTGTGAATTATAAAGCATACATGAGGAGGTTATCAACATGAATTTAATTATTCCACAAGGCTATCAGTCTGCACTGGATATCCGCGAGACTGAGGTAGCAATTAAAAAAGTAAAGGATTTCTTTGAAAAGGCTTTGGCTGCCAATTTGAATCTGACACGAGTTTCGGCACCACTTTTTGTCGACCCGGATTCCGGATTGAATGACAACTTAAATGGTGTAGAGCGCCCGGTTTCTTTTGATATTTTGGAGCAGAACGGAAGGGTAGCAGAAATCGTACATTCGTTAGCCAAGTGGAAACGTCATGCGCTGGGCCGCTATGGTTTCGCTCATGGAGAAGGTCTTTATACGGATATGAATGCGATTCGCCGTGATGAAGAGACGGATAATGTACATTCTTTGTTTGTGGACCAGTGGGACTGGGAGCGCATTATCGACAAAGAAGAACGTAATGTAGATACTCTGAAAACTATTGTAAATAAAGTATATCAGGCATTGATGGAAACAGAGGATTATATGGCAATGCAGTATGACTACATTAAGAAATCCCTGCCTGAGCAGATTACCTTTGTGACAACACAGGAACTTGAGGACCGCTATCCGGACAAGACGCCAAAAGAGCGTGAGTACGAGGCAGTAAAAGAATATGGTGCCATTTTCCTGATGCAGATTGGAGATAAGTTAGCTTCCGGAGAGCCACATGATGGACGTGCACCGGATTATGATGACTGGTCATTAAATGGTGATATTATCGTTTATTACCCGGTTCTTGATATGGCATTTGAAATTTCTTCCATGGGAATCCGTGTGGATGAAAAGGCATTGAAGGAGCAGCTTGAAAAAGCAGGATGCCCGGAGCGCGAAAACCTTCCGTTCCAGAAAGAAATTTTGGAAAAGAAACTTCCGTATACCATCGGTGGTGGAATCGGACAGTCAAGAATTTGTATGTTTTTCCTGAAAAAAGCACATATCGGAGAAGTACAGGCATCAATTTGGCCGGATGATGTATGGGAAGAAGCATCGAAGAAAGGACTTAATATTTTATAATGGATAATTTTACCTTTTATGCGCCGACTTATTTTGATTTTGGTAAAGGCGCCGAAAAGCATGTTGCTGATTTAATAAAAAAATTTGGCGGACATAAAGTGCTGCTTCATTATGGAGGAGGCTCCATCAAAAAGAGTGGACTTTATGATACCGTGATTTCCGTATTAAAGGAAAGCGGTTTGGAATTTTGTGAACTTGGTGGTGTAAAACCAAATCCAAGAAGTGGACTCGTATACGAGGGAATTGAATTGTGCAAGAAAGAAAAGGTTGACTTTATTCTTGCTGTTGGCGGTGGAAGTACGATTGATTCGTCTAAGGCAATTGCTGCCGGTACTTTGTATGATGGAGATTTTATGGATTTTTATCAGGGCAAGGCATCCGTTGAAAAAGCACTTCCAATCGGAACGATATTAACGATTGCGGCAGCCGGCAGTGAAGGTTCGCCAAATACCGTAATCACCGATGAAAAAACAATGGTGAAAAAGGGAACAAAAAGTGATTTGCTTCGTCCGAAGTTCTCTGTTTTGAACCCGGAACTTACCTGCACCCTGCCACCGTATCAGTCGGCAGCGGGAGCAACGGATATTATGATTCACGTTTGTGAGCGTTATTTTTCCAACACAGAGGAAGTTGAGATTACAGACCGCTTGTGTGAAGCAATTTTAAAAACAATTGTATATGAGGCACCGCGTGTCATTGAAAATCCAAATCATTATGAAGCACGTGCAAACATTATGTGGGCAGGTATGTTAGCGCATAATAATGTGTGCGGTGTTGGTCGTGTGCAGGATTGGGCAAGCCACCACATCGAGCATGAACTGTCAGCTCTTTATGACGTCACTCATGGCGCAGGGCTTGCAGTAATTGCACCGCTTTGGATGCGTTATGTATGCAAGAAAAATCCGGGCAAACTCGCTTTATTTGCAAACCGTATCTTTGATGTGCCGATGAATGAGAAACATCCCGAGAAAACCGCACTCAAAGGAATTGAGGCGTTTGAAGCATTTTTGAAAAAAATCGGCATGCCGTCTTCCTTTGCAGAGATTGGCGCAAAAGAAGAGGATATCGAACTTATGACTGATAAACTTTTGAAGGGGCGCAAGACCGAAGGTAATTATGTAAAATTGAATCGTGATGATGTGATTGCGATTTATCGGAGTGCATTGTAAAAATTAAGGAGACAGATATGGACCAGAGAGAATTTCTACGTCAGATGGAAGAGTTGGTAGATTTTGGACGAACGAAAGAAAATTTGCTCACCAAAAAAGAAATTGCCGATTATTGCAGCGACTGGAATTTGACAGAGGAACAGATGCCGTTTGTCTATGCATACCTTAAAGAACATCGGATTGAGGTAGAAGGCTATCGTGCGCCGGTAGAGAAAACGGAAGAAGAGGCTGTCGAAAAAAGCGAAAAAGATTCCAAATATCTGCACTTATACAAAGAAGAACTGCGTCAGTTAAAGCGGTACGAAGAAGAGGAACTCGCACTTTTACTTGAACAGCTGCGAAGAGGTGAGGAAGAAGTTATTTCTTCTGTCATTGAAGCACATCTGCACCGGGTCATGCAGTTAGCGGATAAATACCGTGGCCGTGGTGTGCCGGTGGAAGATTTGATTCAGGAAGGCAATTTGGAATTAACCGCCTGTGTTGCGATGCTTTGTGGAAATGAAGAAGTCGTTGATTATCAAAAAGCCATTGACCATGCGGTGCGAAGCCGGTTGATTGAATTAGTAGATGAAGAACTGGCAGGAACAGACAGTGTGCATGCACTGCTTGGGCGTGTGAATCTTTTGCTGGAGGCAACGAGGACATTAGCGCAGGAATATGGACGTATTGCGACAATTGAAGAACTTTCCGAATTTACCCATATGGATATCGAGGAAATTAATCAGTACGTCGATTTGTCCCACAATGAAATAGAACTGGGAAAAGGTGAAAATGAACGAAAATAAAGAATACAAACTGGAGGCTCTCGTTGAGCCTCTTTGCTTATGGTATGAAAAGGAAAAACGGAGTATGCCGTGGCGGGATGATGCTACGCCGTATCATGTGTGGCTGTCGGAGATTATGCTTCAGCAGACAAGAATTGAAGCGGCAAAAGCGTACTATGACCGGTTTACGAAGTGTTTGCCGAATATTCCTTCTCTGGCAGCCGTTTCGGAGGAAGAACTTTTGAAACTGTGGGAAGGACTTGGGTATTATAACCGCGCACGCAATTTGAAGAAGGCAGCGTCTCTTTTAGTGGAGCGGTATGATGGCAGGCTTCCGGCTGATTATGATTTATTGCTTTCACTGCCGGGTATCGGCAGATATACGGCGGGTGCGATTGCATCCATTGCCTATGGTTTAGCGGAGCCTGCAGTGGATGGCAATGTGCTTCGTGTTACGATGCGTTATTTGAACTGTGATGAAGATATTATGAAAATGTCGGTTCGGACTAGGATGGAAAAAGAGCTTCGCACCATTATGCCAAAGGACTGTCCGGGCGAATTTAATCAGGCACTGATGGAACTCGGAGAAGTAATCTGTATTCCAAATGGAAAGCCGCTCTGTGAAAAATGCCCGCTTTCTCACTTATGTCTTGCCCATAAAGAAGGGCGTGAGATGGAACTGCCGAAAAAGGCGGAGAAGAAAAAACGCCGCATTGAGAAAAAGACAGTCTTTGTATTCCGGCAGGGTGACCGGATTGGAATTGTAAGACGACCAAATCAGGGATTATTGGCCGGTATGTGGGAATTTCCATCCAAAGAAGGACATCTGACGATGCAGCAGGTGAAAGAATATTTGTCGGAAACGGTTTCTGGTGAGGTGACGGTAAAACGATTAAAGAGCGGCAAGCATATTTTTTCTCATGTGGAGTGGCACATGCGTGGTTATGAAATTATTCTTCCAGAAGGGAAACCACAAGATGTAGTGTCTGGGCTTTTGTTTTGTGACTTGTCAGAGGTTCAGGAAAAATATCCGATACCAGTTGCTTTTCATATTTTCTTACACCAGATTTGAGTGTGGAATAAACGTAAAATAAGGGCTTTGGATGAATTTCCAGCTCTTGTTTTTATGTTCTGTAAAAACACATGATATAGTGCATACCGCGAAAAAAATACAAAAGAATTACAATATATAGTAGACAATGCATACCTCATTTGGTATAATGATTCTCGTAGGAAAAATTATGAACGTAGGTATTGGTACGGATTGAAAGGAGTTGTACAAAAAGTGAGGGTAATTAAAAGGGATGGCCGAACCGTAGAATACGACCGCAACAAAATATTGATTGCGATACGGAAGGCAAATGCAGAGGTGGATACGTTTGAACGGGTAACCGATGACATGATTGATGGCATTGTTGCAGGCATCGAAAATATGAAACGTGATACCATGCAGGTGGAAGATATTCAGGATATCATTGAGCAAAAATTAATGGCAGCAGGAAAGTTTGACCTTGCGAAAAAGTATATTATTTATCGATATACAAGAGAATTGGTTCGTAAAGCCAATACCACTGACGATTCGATTATGAGTCTTCTCCAGAACAGCAACAAAGATGTTATGGAGGAAAATTCTAATAAAAATGCATATGTGGCAAGTACCCAGCGCGATTTGATTGCCGGAGAGGTGTCAAAAGATTTGACAAAGCGTATTCTTCTACCGGAGAAAATCACAAAGGCGCATGAAGATGGTGTGCTTCATTTCCATGATATGGATTATTTCATCCAGCCGATTTTTAACTGTTGTCTGATTAATATTGGGGATATGCTTGACAATGGTACAGTGATGAACGGTAAACTGATTGAGAGTCCAAAGAGTTTTCAGGTTGCCTGCACGGTTATGACACAGATTATTTCTGCCGTAGCAAGCAGTCAGTACGGCGGTCAGTCGGTAGATACCAGACACCTTGGTAAATATTTGAGAAAGAGTGCGGACAAGTACCGCAAACATTATACCGAGCGTTATGCGGGGAAAATTGCGCCGGATGTAATTGAAGAATTTGTAAAAGAGCGTGTAAATGATGAACTCCGATCCGGTGTACAGACAATTCAGTACCAGATTAATACTTTGATGACAACGAATGGACAGTCTCCATTTGTGACACTGTTTTTGAACTTGGATCCAAAAGATGAATACATCAAGGAAAATGCGATGATTATTGAAGAGATTCTTCGTCAGCGCTTAGAGGGTATTAAAAACGAAAAAGGTGTTTATGTGACACCGGCATTCCCGAAATTGATTTATGTATTAGATGAGCACAATGCCTTAAAGGGCGGTGAGTACGATTACATTACAAAGCTTGCTGTCCGCTGTTCGGCAAAGAGAATGTATCCGGATTACATATCTGCAAAGAAAATGCGTGAAAATTATGAAGGAAATGTATTTAGCTGCATGGGATGCCGCAGTTTCCTCACACCGTGGAAAGATGAAAACGGCAATTATAAGTTTGAGGGACGTTTTAACCAGGGTGTTGTCAGTTTAAACCTTCCGCAGATTGGTATTTTAGCAAAAGGCGATATGGAATATTTCTGGCAGCTTTTGGAAGAAAGATTGTCGCTCTGCTTTGAAGCTTTGATGTGCCGCCACCGTGCGCTTGAGGGTGTAACCAGTGACGTCAGTCCGATTCACTGGCAGTATGGTGCGATTGCCCGTCTGCAAAAAGGAGAGAAAATCGATAAATTGTTGCATGGCGGTTATTCCACCATTTCTCTTGGATACATCGGTTTGTATGAAGTTACGAAACTGATGACCGGCGAGAGTCAGACAACGGAAAAAGGAAGTCAGTTTGCAAAAGCGCTGATGAACCGTCTGCGCCGTGCAACGGATACATGGAAAGAGGAAACCGGAATCCATTTTGGACTTTATGGAACACCGGCAGAAAGCCTCTGCTACCGTTTCGCTGAAATTGATAAAAAACGTTTTGGTGAGATTAAAGATGTAACGGATAAAGGATATTATACCAATTCCTACCACGTGGATGTGCGCGAGAAAATTGATGCTTTCAGCAAATTTGAATTTGAGGCACAGTTCCAGGTTATTTCTTCCGGCGGTGCGATTTCATATGTAGAGGTGCCAAATATGCAGAACAATCTGCCTGCACTGGAAGAAGTTGTTAAATATATTTATGAGCATATTCAGTATGCTGAATTTAATACAAAATCGGATTATTGTCATGTGTGCGGATATGACGGTGAGATTATTATTAATGATAATCTTGAGTGGGAATGTCCAAACTGTGGAAATAAGGACCATGACAAAATGAACGTAACAAGAAGAACCTGTGGGTATCTGGGTGAGAATTTCTGGAATGTGGGCAAAACCAAGGAGATTAATGCCCGCGTACTCCATCTGTAAAGAGGAGATGAAAGAAAATGAATTACGCAGATATTAAATACTGCGATGTGGCAAATGGTGAAGGTGTGCGTGTATCTTTGTTTGTCAGCGGATGCACACATCACTGCAAAGAATGTTTTAATAAAGAAGCATGGGATTTCCATTATGGAAACCCTTTCACGCAAAAAGAAATTGACCGGATTTTAGAGTATTTAAAACCGAATTATATTGCCGGTTTGTCCCTGCTTGGCGGTGAGCCGATGGAACCTGTCAATCAGGAGGGGATTCTCCCGTTGCTTCGCGCGGTAAAACAGACATATCCGGAGAAAAATATTTGGTGCTATACCGGTTATTTATTTGACAAAGATGTCTTAGATAAAATGTGCATAGAGTCGGAAGTGACAAAAGAAATTGTATCCTATCTTGATATCGTGGTTGATGGAGAGTTTATGATTGACAGAAAAAATCTGAAAATCAATTTCCGTGGTTCCGATAACCAGCGCATTATTGATGTAAAAAAGACATTAGATGCCGGAGAAATCGTTCACTGGGAACGTGAGATACAATAAAATAGTGAGGATGAAAATGAATAAAACAACAGTAAAATTTAAGAAATTAGACGAAAGAGCACAGATGCCGCATTACGGAACGGAATTTGCGGCGGGTGCGGATTTGTATGCGTGTCTGGATGCACCGCTTACCATTGCAAAAGGAGCAACGGAATTTGTCCATACCGGGATTGCGATGGAAATTCCTACAGGACTTGTCGGACTTGTGTATGCAAGAAGCGGGCTGGCGTGTAAAAAAGGACTG
The DNA here is from genome assembly GCA_934322085.1 of uncultured Eubacterium sp. Lineage (GTDB taxonomy): Bacteria > Bacillota > Clostridia > Lachnospirales > Lachnospiraceae > Eubacterium_F. The sequence continues at coordinate 18,038 of CAKRGF010000029.1, read as the reverse complement.
GCACCGGCCAATAAAGTTGGTGTGGTGGATTCCGATTACCGCGGCGAGATTATGGTAGCGCTTCACAATCATTCAAACGAAGATATAACGATTGAAAGCGGCGAGCGCGTGGCACAGATGGTGATTGCTCCTTATATTTTTGCGGAGTACGAAGAAGTCTCTGAGTTAGAAGATACGGTGCGCGGTGAGGGCGGCTTTGGTTCAACCGGTACAAAATAAGTAAAAAACGGCAGTTTTGTAAATTTTTTAGAAGGAACGTAATTTACAGAACGCCGTTTTTCTGTTATGATAGTGAATGTTAAGAACATATACACAAAGAATGGAGGAATGAACAATGGGTATGACGATGACGCAGAAAATTCTTGCGGCCCATGCAGGACTGGAGTCGGTAGTACCGGGTCAGTTGATTGAGGCAGACTTGGATTTGGTACTGGCAAATGATATTACCGGACCGGTAGCGATTCATGAAGTAGAGAAACTGAATAAAAAGACGGTGTTTGATAAGGACAAAATTGCACTTGTACCGGATCATTTTGCACCGAATAAAGATATTAAATCAGCAGAACACTGCAAATGTGTACGCGAATATGCAAAAGCACAGGGAATTACAAACTATTTTGAAGTTGGCGAGATGGGAATTGAACATGCCCTTTTGCCGGAAAAAGGTTTGATTGTTGCCGGTGAGACATGTATTGGAGCAGATTCCCATACTTGTACATACGGTGCACTGGGTGCTTTTTCCACTGGTGTCGGAAGTACCGACATGGGTGCCGGCATGATTACCGGACAGGCATGGTTTAAAGTGCCATCTGCCATTAAGGTAGAATTAAAAGGTGAGTTAAAACCATGGGTCAGCGGCAAAGATGTAATTCTTCATCTGATTGGATTGATTGGTGTTGATGGCGCATTGTACCGCTCCCTTGAATTTATGGGCGAGGGCGTAAAGAGCTTGTCTATGGATGATCGTTTCTCCATTGCTAATATGGCAATCGAAGCAGGTGCCAAAAATGGTATTTTCCCGGTTGATGAAAAGACGATTGCATATATGGAAGAACATTCGACAAAGAAATATACAATTTATGAGCCGGATGAAGATGCTGAGTATGATGAGACGATTACCATTGATTTGAATACGTTAGAGCCTACGGTTGCATTCCCGCATCTGCCGGAAAACACAAAGACCGTAAAAGAAGCCGGCGAAGTAGTTATTGATCAGGTTGTCATTGGTTCCTGTACAAATGGACGAATTGAAGATATGCGTGTTGCTGCAAGCATCTTGAAGGGACGTAAAGTGAAAAAGGGAATCCGCTGTATCGTGATTCCTGCCACACAGGCAATTTATTTACAGGCAATCGAAGAAGGACTTGTGCAGACCTTTATTGAGGCAGGTGCTGTTGTCAGTACACCAACGTGTGGTCCATGCCTTGGCGGATACATGGGTATCTTGGCTGCAGGTGAGCGTGCAGTATCGACAACAAACCGTAACTTTGTTGGACGTATGGGACATGTGGATTCAGAAGTATATTTAGCAAGTCCGGCAGTTGCTGCAGCAAGTGCTATTACCGGTAAAATCTCAGAGCCATCCGAACTTGGCTTGTAAGAAATGGAGGAAATTGATTGTGAAAGCATTAGGAAAAGTATTTAAATATGGTGACAATGTGGACACGGATGTAATCATCCCTGCCCGTTATCTGAATTCTTCGGATCCGGCAGAACTTGCCACACACTGTATGGAAGATATTGATAAAGATTTTGTAAATCAGGTAAAAAAAGGTGATATCATTGTAGCGGAGAAAAACTTTGGCTGTGGTTCTTCCCGTGAGCATGCGCCAATTGCCATTAAGGCATCGGGGGTAAGCTGTGTAATTGCAGAGACATTTGCCCGTATTTTCTACCGCAACTCCATTAACATCGGACTTCCGATTATTGAGTGTAAAGAGGCATCTGAGCGCATTGAAGCCGGTGATGAAGTGGAAATTGATTTTGACAGTGGTATTATTACAAATAAGACAAAGGGTGAGTCCTACAAAGGCCAGGCATTCCCTGAGTTTATGCAGAAAATCATCAAGGCAGAAGGTCTGATGAATTATATCAATGCCAAAGAGGCATAAAAGAAATTGGATTTTGGCAGGAGACCTTATGCGTATGTGTAGGGTCTCCTGTTGTATAGAAACGGGGGTAAATGATGAAAGCAGCAACAAGACATTTTGTTAGACCTGAATTTATGAACCATCACCAGACTTTATACGCCGGCTACATATCTGAGTGGGTGACGGAAGCAGCAATGATTGGTGTGACTGAGAAGTTAGGAACCAATGAACAGGTTGTACTTGTCGCACTGAAAGAAGTTGTGATAAAAAAAGAAGTCGTGAGTGGTATGATACTGCAATTGGATTATGAAGTATCAAAAATCGGAGTGACAAGTATTGAAATTATGGTAGAAGGAAAGAATTTTCTGACCGGTGAGAGCCATTTGACCGGTCGTGCTGTCTTTGTGACAGTGGATGAAAATGGAAAGAAAAGGGCACATGGGCTGTCATAAGAAATGAGGGGAATGGATGAAGGATTTTAAAACGGAGTACAGGCAAAAACTGAGAAGTCCCGCGGAGGCTGTCTCGGTTGTAAAGGATGGCGACTGGGTGGATTATACAAGCTGTCTTGGAAAACCAATTCTTTTAGACCGCGCATTGGCAAAGAGAAGAGACGAGCTTCATGATGTGAAAATCCGCGGAAATCTGATGGCGGGACCGATTGCGGTTGCAGAGTGTGATAAAACACAAGAGCATTTTGTGTATCACAGCTGGCACTGTTCAGCATATGAGAGAAGACTCTGTGATAAAGGCCTCTGTTATTATATTCCTATGGTTTTTCATAACAATGCTGCTTATTATGAATACTTTTTAGATGTCAATGTTGTTATGGTGAGTGTGGCTCCCATGGATAAACACGGGTATTTTAATTTTTCGGTAAACACTGGCGTTGCCGCACCGATTGCCCGCATGGCAGACATTGTGATTGTGGAAGTAAATGAAAATCTTCCACAGGTGCGTGGCGGCTATGACGAATGTATTCATATTTCGGATGTAGATTATATTGTGGAAGGGGAGCATGAGCCTTTTGTCAATATGGAAGCACCGGAACCGACAGAAATTGACCGGCAGATTGCGAAACATTTGATTCCGCATATTGTCGATGGGGCAACTTTGCAGCTTGGAATTGGAAGTATGCCAAATGCGCTTGGAGAAATTATTGCAAAATCTGATTTAAAAGATTTGGGAATGCATACGGAGCTTTGTTCCGATGCGTATCTGCAAATGTATTTAGCTGGGAAACTAACAAACAGGCAGAAGAAACTGGAACCCGGGAAAGGTGTATTTGGGTGTGCTATTGGTTCCAATGCACTGTATGAATGGCTGGATGATAACCCGGGAGTAGCGGCGTATCCGCTTGAGTATGTGAACCGTCCGAGTGTGATTGCACAGATTGATCATATGGTGTCGATTAACAGTTGTGTTGCCGTTGATTTATATGGGCAGGTGGCAGCTGAGAGTTCCGGGGTTAGGCAGATTAGTGGGACCGGCGGGCAGTTAGACTTTTTGATTGGGGCGTCGGCTTCACGTGGCGGCAAGGCATTTATCTGTATGAGCAGTGTTTATGTGGATAAGGAGGGGCAGACCCACTCACGCATCCGTCCACAGTTTAATGGTGATATTATCACATCACCGCGCAGCCAGGTTTATTTTCTGGCGACGGAATATGGAGTTGTGAATCTGGAAGGACGCTCGACCTGGGAACGTGCGGAAGCATTAGTGAGCATTGCGCACCCGGCATTTCGGGATTATTTGATAAAAGAAGCGGAAAAAAGGAAAATCTGGAGGCGGAGCAACCGGATTTGCTAGAGGTTCACACAAATTACACGGGTGCATATAGTAGTAGTAAAACAAAAAAAGAGGAAACGACAAGGATGGAAATGACAAATATCAAACCGGGGATGATGCCGCCAAAGCCGGAGAAGAAAGATTGTTTTACGAAGGGAATTCATGAACTGGGAGTTTCTGTGCCGATTACGGTTACACCATATGCCCGCGTAAAGGAGTCTAAAATCGTATGCTGTGGAAAGCCGGAAGTAATCATGTGTGATAAGCCTTGCGAGGGACAAAAAAACGGTGTCTGCAAATTTATTATTAGTCAGGTGATTGGAGTGGAAGTACCGGTTGAGTTTGGAGCCAACATTATCGCCGGAGACACGTATGTAAAATGTCATGACTGCGGAAGAAATCCGCATTGTGAGGAAAAACCAAGAGATGTGTTTACAGACAAACCAGAATAGCAGGCTTTGACAGAAGAAAATGATTTTTAAAAGAAGATTTGCCACAGTCAGATTGGTAAATCTTCTTTCTTTCGTCACACTTTTGTGCTAAAATGGCAATAGAAAAATGTACTGGAGGATATTATGAAGACGAAGAAAAAAACATGGATTGTAATTATTGTTTTGGCGGTGATTGGACTTTGTGCCGGCTTTTATTTTGGATATAAGGCAAAAAAAGATAAGCAGGAACAAACGAACACGCAGACAAAAACGCAGGAAAGAGAAATACAAGCGCAGGGCGAAATGAAAGATGGGGAGTTGGTTGATTACACAAACAATAATATGTTAGAGCTTGGTAAGTATAAGGGAAGAACGGTTACAGTGACACCGACCGAGACGGAAGTTTATCAGGCAATTTTATTGGAGGCAGAGGACTGGAAGAAAAAAGTAGCTGATGGAAACCGGGTTGAGAAAGGGGATTGGATTTCTCTGGATTATGAAGGGTATGTCGATGACCAGCCATCCGATGATTTAAGTGAGAGCGGTGCCGTGATTCAGGTTGGAGCAGGTAATTTATTTAATGCTGCGTTTGAGCGTGGACTGATGGGATTGAAATTAGGAGAGACATATAATCTAAATGTTACATTTGCAGAGGATGATGCAGATCCGGATGTGGCAGGAAAAACGATTACCTTTTCCGTTGAGGTGAATGCGAAGTTTAACGATGCATATGCAAAAAAGATGTCGAAAAACAAATATCCAAATGTAAAGGCGTATTACGCATACGCAAAAGCGAAAGAAGAGAGAGAAAACAGAGATGCAGCCGGCGATACGGTATGGGAGGCTTTGTTAAAGGATTGTAAGGTGAAAAAATATCCGGCAGGAGCCAGAAAACAGGCATATAAAGATCAGAAGCGTTCGTATCAGGTGTTTGCGGAAGCGAGTGAGCAATCGTATGAAGAATTTATTGGTGCATTAGGACAGAGTGATGAGGATATCCAGTCGTCAGCTGATGAAACAGTCAAAGCGCGTATGACAGCAAAAACGATTGCTGTAAAAGAAGGGCTTACGTTATCGGATGCGGACTATGAGCGGTATCTCATGGCATTTTTGGAGCCGGAAGAAGAACAGGACAAGACTATGAAAGCAATGGAGAAAAGATATATCGAAGAACAGAGCTGTTATCCGAGGGATGATATGCTTGTCGAATTGGTGAAAGAGTATCTTGGTAAAAATTCAAAGATGAAATAAAGGCGGGGATTTATATGGCTGAAAATTATGTGACGAATCAGTATTCTTTTGAGAGCCGTGAATCGTATGAACAGACGAAAAAAGAGGCGGAGCAGATAAAAAAACTGATTCACTCAGCGGATTTAAAAAATCCGAAAATTGCTTTGAAAATATATAATAAATGTGTGGCAGACAAGTTGTTTCATACGATGGCAGGCTATACTTTTTTGATGGAATTACGGCACTTTATCGGAAAAAGCGGATTGGTGAGTGAGCAGTCTTTAGCGCCGATTCCGATTAAGGAAGAAAATGAGAAAAAGCCGGATGTTATTGCTCAGACTTCAAGAAAGGAAGCAAAGTGGAAAAGGCTGTATGAAGGGCAGCAGTTACTGAATAAGAAATTAAAAATTGCTCTTTTTGCGGCGGTTGTTCTTTTGGTTGGCTTTGTTGTAATAAATTTTCGATTTGAATACTCAATTTTCACATATTTTACAAATTATAAGGCTAATATGGAAGAAGAGTTGATTGACAAATATGAAAAATGGGAAGAACGTCTTCAGCAAAAAGAGGACAGTCTGAATCAGTGAAAGGAGTTTATATATGGCAGGAAATACAATTTTAGTCGTAGATGATGAACAGCGTATGAGAAAGCTGGTACGTGATTTCTTGACAAAGCAGAATTTTCGCGTGTTAGAGGCGGCAGATGGAGAAGAAGCCGTAGATATTTTTATGGAGAATAAGGACATCGTTCTTGTGATTTTGGATGTTATGATGCCGAAGATGGATGGCTGGGAAACCTGCAGGGAAATCCGCCAGTATTCCAAGGTGCCGATTATTATGCTGACAGCGCGAGGCGGAGAAAATGACGAATTGCGTGGTTTTGAACTCGGTGTGGACGAGTATATTGCAAAGCCGTTTAGTCCAAAGATTTTAGTGGCGCGTGTAGAGGCACTGCTTCGCAGAACCAATTCGGCAAATGAGAAAAATCTCGAATACGGCGGGATTGTGTTAAACCGCTCTGCGCATGAAGTTGTAATTGATGGTGAGAAAGTGGATTTGAGTTTTAAAGAATTTGAACTGCTTTCCTATTTTATGGAAAATAAGGATATTGCTCTTTCGCGTGAGCGGATTTTGAATCACGTGTGGGATTACGATTATTTTGGCGATGCCAGAACGATTGATACTCATGTGAAAAAACTCCGCAGTAAAATGGGTGAAAAGGGAAAGTACATTAAGACAATCTGGGGTATGGGATACAAATTTGAAGTATAAGAAATGGAGTGATTATTTTGAAGCGTTCCATGAAAACAAGACTGGTAGCGATTTTTGTCGTTACCATTGTCATTATTATCGGTGTTATCAGCCTGGCAAATGTCGTGCTTTTGCCGTATTTTTACCAGTCCAATAAGGTGAGCCAGATGCAGGGCGTGTATTCACGTGTTATAAATATTTGTGAAAATGTTGACTGGGATAAGATAGACAGCGAGCAGAAAAATACGATTTATGATAAGTTAGACCAGCTTTCGAGTAATACCAACATGAGCATTTACCTTGTGCAGATTCGGGTTTACCAGGGGTCTGGTGATATTGCGGAATTAGCATATGTATATCCGAGTGACAGTGAGCGTCTGCAGCAGGTGACGAAAAATCAGCTTGATAAGTATGTGAAATCCATTTACTTTGGACAGAAGTTAGATGATAACTGCAAAACGATTACACAGACGGCAAATTATTCGATGTATAATGTCTATGACACGAGAGTAGATTCTAATTTTCTGGAACTAACAGGAAAGATGCCGGATAATTACTGGATTTATCTGCGCAGTAATTACCAGAGTATACAGGAAAGTGCCAGTGTATCAAATCAGTTTATGCTGTATGTCGGAATGATTGTGATGATTGCCGGCGTGTTTATTATGTATTTTGTCAGCAATCAATATACAAAGCCGATTCTGCGTTTGGCAGCTCATGCAAAAAATATGCAGAAACTTGACTTCTCAACTCGATACAAAGACAACCGGGACGATGAAATCGGAGTGCTCGGTAACAGTATGAATGCGTTGTCGGACCGCTTGGAGAAAACCATTTCCGAATTAAAGACGGCGAATAATGAATTGCAGTTAGATTTGCAGAGGCGTTCGGAGCAGGAACAGATGCGTCAGGAATTTTTGGCAAATGTTTCGCATGAACTGAAGACACCGATTGCCCTGATTCAGGGGTATGCAGAAGGATTGCAGGAAAATATTAACGATGATGCGGAAAGCCGTGAATTTTACTGTGAAGTCATTGTGGACGAGGCTGACAAGATGAATAAGATGGTGAAGAAACTGCTGAGTTTAAATCAGTTAGAGTTTGGAAATGATCAGGTTCATTTTGAACATTTTGATTTGCGAAGTGTAATTCAGTCGGTAGTAAATTCCTCTGATATTTTGTTCCGTCAGAAAGAAGTTACGCTGTCATACCATCCGGATGAGGAGCCAATTATGGTATGGGCGGATGAATATATGATTGAGGAGGTTGTCAGCAATTATGTGAGCAATGCGCTCAATCATGTGAAATATGAGAACAAAATCGAAATTAAGACGATTCGGAAGGGTGACCGTGTCTGTACCAGTGTATTTAATACCGGAGATCCGATTCCGGAAGAAGATATGGATAAAATCTGGTCGAAATTTTATAAGGTGGACAAGGCAAGAACAAGAGAATATGGCGGCAATGGAATTGGCTTATCTATCGTAAAAGCTGTTATGGATGCCCATAATCAGAAGTTTGGTGTGAAAAATTATGACAATGGTGTCGAATTTTGGTTTGAACTTGATGTGAAAAGTGTTGATTGATGGGTGTGATATGTGCTATAATAAATAAACTGGATTTAATTTGTAAAAGGAGGGGTTTTTTGAGACAAATACGTTTTTTATGTGCCGTTTTGGCTGTGTCCGTTCTATCCCTTACCGGATGTGCGGATATAAAAGATTTGTCTGAGGAGCAGGAGAACGAAATTGCGGAGTATGCAGCAGGTGTTTTGCTTCAGAATTCTGACAAATATCCGTACCGGCTTGTTACAAAAGAAGAAAAAGAGGATACGGCGCCGACACCCGCCGAAGCAACACCGACCCCGGCATCTGCGAAGGTGACTAATGCTCCACAGACATCGAATCCGGCACAGACGACAGAAACGACCCCAGACAGTTCAAAAAAAGAAGTATCGTTAGATGATTTGTATCATTTAAAGGGAGTTTCGATTTCTTATACTTCGTATCGTCTGGTGGATAAATATGGAAGTTCGCAGATTCGTGCTGAACAGGGCAAGAAGCTTTTTGTTGCCTCTTTTTCGGTTAAAAATAGTTCCACTGGGAAAAGAAAGATAAATCTTAGCAGCCGAAGTAAAATTACATATCAGTTGAATGTTGATGGTACTCAGTATCCGTTAGGAATTAATATGATATCAAATGGACTTGATTATTTGGAAACCACTGTGGAAAAAGGACAGAAAAAAACAGCTGTTTTGATTTTTCAGGTAGATAAAGATGTAACGAATGCTTCTTCGATTGATTTGTCAATTGAAGAGGGAAATTATAAAACGTCAGTGAAGATAAAATAGGAGGCATTTATGTATCAGGAAAAAAAGAGAAGTCTGTTTTTTGGACTGCCGCTTTCTTTTACGACCTATCGGATTGAGGAAAAGGTGGTAAACATTAGAAAAGGCTTTCTTAGGACAGAAGAAGATGATACATTGATGTATCGGATTCAGGATGTGAAACTTGTGACAGGCTTTTTGGAGAGGATTTTCCACTTGGGAACGGTTGTATGTTATTCGAGTGATGTGACGGATCCGATGCTTGAATTAAAGCATATCCGGCATGCAAAGGAAATCAAAGATTATATTTTAGTTACGGCAGAACAAGAACGGCGCAAAGTCAGAACCCTTCATACGATGGGACTGGATGCAGACGCTGCTCAGTTTGATGATATTGATGACATGGAGTAAGGAGGAGAGAGACAATGGCAGCAGAAACAGGAATTTTATTAGAGAGTGGTACCAATGAACTTGAGTTACTGGAGTTTGTGGTCGGCAATCAGCATTATGGAATTAATGTGGCAAAGATTAATGAACTTTGTCCATATCAGGAGCCGACGATGGTGCCAAATGCACATGAGTACATAGAGGGAATTTTTATGCCGAGAGAACGGCTGATTACCGTAATTGATTTGGCAAAAGCATTAGGTATTCCATCAAGTGGCGACACATCTCATGATATGTACATTATTACGAATTTTAATCGACTGCACACGGCATTTCATGTTCAGCAGGTGCTTGGTATTCACCGTGTATCATGGGAGGATATCGCAAAACCGGATTCTACTATCAGTGGCAATGGTAAAGGTGTAGCAACCGGTATTACAAAGATTAATGGAAGAATTATTATTGTTCTTGATTTTGAGAAGATTGTTACAGAAGTCAATCCGGAAACAGGACTTAAATTATCTGAGATTGAAGCGATGGGTGAACGCTCTCGTTTTGATTATACAATTCTTCTCGCAGAGGATTCGCCATTACTGCTTGAGATGCTGAAGAAATGTCTGACAAAGGCAGGATATTCCCATCTGATTCCGACAAGCAACGGACTGGAGGCGTGGAATACCTTGGACCGCATGATGAAGGATGGTGCAGTGATTGGAAAGGATATTTCCCTTGTTATTACGGATATTGAGATGCCACAGATGGATGGACACCACCTGACCAAGAAAATTAAAGAAGACCCTAGATTTGAAGGGCTTCCGGTTGTTATTTTCTCATCTTTGGTAAACGATGAGATGAAACGAAAAGGCGAGGCACTTGGTGTAGACGCCCAGCTTTCAAAACCAGAAATTGGCAGATTGGTTCATCAGCTGGACCTTTTGCTTAAATAAGAATTTGGTGCTTTGGCAAGAGGAGGTGTGACATTTGACCTTATGTAGAAAATGTGGAAAAGAAATTCCGGATGGCGAAGAGTTGTGTGAAGACTGCAAAAATGAAGAATCACAGATGGACGAGGCTTATCTGGAAGAACTGATGGAGAGTATGAGCGGCGGAGAAAGCGAACCCGAAAACACCAGTGAACCGGAATCAGAGCCGGTTATCGATGAACCGGTATTGGATGAAACTGTGTTAGACGAGCCGGTACTGGATGAACCGGCAGATGAATCTGTGGCGGTTGAACCAGTGGTTGAGAAAACGGCGGAGGAAGATTCCGAGGGTGAAGCGGATGTAAATGAATTGCTGGCATTGCTTTCGCAGGATTATGAAGATTATGATCAGCCGGATGCCGCGGTACAGCCGGAAGAAGAGGTTAAAGCAGCAGAACCGATGGATGAAAGTCCGGCAGAGACTTCTCTTTTCCGGGAGGATGATGAGGAGAGTGTATTTGCCGATGATGCAGATTCTTTATCCGTAGATGATATTTATGACGATGCACTTTCTGCTGTGGCTTACAGTGAGGCAGATGATACGCCGGAATTTCCTGAGATTGAGGAAGAATTTGTTCCACAGATGGATGAAGAAAACAGCGATGATTTTGGTGATTTAGCACTGGATTCATTGGTGTTAGATGATAGTGAGGCGGCTGCAGCGTCTGGAGAGCCACTGGCGGTTTCGGATGATGTACAGGCGGAACAACAGGATACAAAACAAGCAAAAGAGAAAAAAGACGGTTTCTTTAAACGTGTTTTTGGTAATATTATTACGGAACAGTCTGCAGAGGAAGAAGCTAAAGAGCGTGAGAAAGAGCAGGCTGACGCCGAAGAAAAAAAGGCAGCGAAAGAAGAAAAGAAGAAGCAGACGGCTGAGGAAAAGGCGGCGAAAACCGAGCAGGCAAAAGAAGAAAAAGAAAAAAAGGCGGCAGCAAAAGCTGAACAGGCGGCAGCAAAAGCAGCGGCAAAAGAAGAAAAGAAACGATTAAAAGCGGAGCAGGAAGCCAATGAAGTAGTTGGCAGAATCAATCCGGTTGGTGCTGCGATTGTTATGGTATTTTTTGGACTTCTTTGTGTAGCAGTTGTGTTTGGCAGCCAGGCGCTTTCTTATACTACATCCGTAAAAAGTGCGGAGAGTTCTTTTGAACAGCGTGATTATAAGAATGCCTATGATTCTTTGGCAGGAGTTTCTGTTTCGGATTCATCGAAAGAACTGAAACAGAAGGTGCGTATGTGTATGCAGCTCCAGCACGAATATGATGCTTATCAGAATTATTATAAGATGAAGATGTATTTGGAATCACTAGATTCTTTGATTGGTGGAATTCGTCTTTACGATGCAAATAAGGCAAAAGCGGAGCAGTATGATATGCTCAGCCAGTATAACGAATTGGAGAGTAAACTTGCAAATCAGTTGTACAATGAGTTTGGTGTCAGTGAATCACAGGCACGAAATATTATTGCTTCCGAGACACAAAAGGAATACACAGACCGCTTGCAGGCGATTCTTTTGCGGTGGCAGAAGAGAAATGAAGCGGATGAGAGATAATGATAAGATAGCTGACCGGTTCGCTGGTCGGCTATTCTAATACAATGACAGAGGTGATACAAAACGATGGTAGCAATTGTTGATTACGATGCAGGAAATATTAAAAGTGTTGAGAAGGCGTTACAATATATTGGGGAACATCCGGTGATTACAAGAGATGTGAAAGAAATTAAAAAAGCAGACCATGTAATTGTGCCGGGAGTTGGTGCATTTGAGGATGCGATGGAAAAGATGAACCGCTATGAACTGACGAAAGTGCTGCAGGATGTGGCGGCATCCGGTACGCCGATTATGGGCATCTGCCTCGGACTACAATTGTTTTTTGAAAGAAGTGATGAGTCAGAACATGATGTAAAAGGACTTTCGCTTCTTCCGGGTGAAATTGTGAGATTTCCGGAAAAAGAGGGATATAAAATTCCGCATATGGGATGGAACTCTTTGAAAATTAATCCGGACTCTAAATTGTTAAAAGGAATTCCGGAGGACACGTATGTTTATTTTGTCCATTCGTATTATTTAAAAGCGAAGCATATTGAAGATGTAGCGGCAACAACCGATTATATTGTTCCGGTACATGCGGCAGTGGAACATGACAATATTTTTGCAACCCAGTTTCATCCGGAGAAGAGCGGAGATGTTGGGCTGGAAATTTTGAAGAATTTTGTTTCCATATAGAATAAGACGAAGATAGGAGGAATTTCGGTGTTTACGAAAAGAGTAATTCCATGTTTGGATGTAAATGAGGGAAGAGTGGTAAAGGGAGTTAATTTTGTTAATTTGATTGATGCGGGAGACCCGGTTTCAGTTGGTGCTGCTTATGGAAAAGCAGGGGCAGATGAATTGGTTTTTTTAGATATTACAGCATCGAGCGATGCAAGAGAGATAAAGGCGAACATGGTTCGTAAAGTGGCGGAAACTGTGTTTATTCCATTTACGGTAGGTGGTGGAATCCGCACGATTGAGGATTTTCGTATGATTTTGCGCGAGGGTGCGGACAAGGTTGCAGTGAATTCAGCAGCAATTTTAAATCCGACACTTGTATCGGATGCTGCGGATAAATTTGGAAGCCAATGTGTCGTTGTTGCGATTGATGCCAAAAGACGGGCAGACGGCAGTGGATGGACAATTTACAAAAATGGCGGCCGCGTGGATATGGGAAAAGATGCTGTAGAATGGGCAATGGAAGCAGAGCGTTTAGGTGCCGGCGAAATTCTTTTGACCAGTATGGACTGCGATGGAACAAAAGATGGTTATGATATCGAACTGACACGGACGGTTTCTGAAAATGTATCGATTCCGGTTATTGCTTCCGGCGGCGCAGGAACGAAGGAACATTTTTATGATGCCCTCACCGAGGGAAAAGCAGATGCGGTTTTGGCGGCTTCGCTATTCCACTTTAAAGAACTTGAAATTGTCGAATTGAAAAAATACCTGCAGGAGCGGGGAAGTAGTGTACGTTTATAAAAGAGGGAGGCTGCTATGAGTGCTTTGACAGGTGAGTGGGAGAGAGCATTACATGAAGAATTTTCAAAGGAATATTATAGGAAGCTATTCTTTTTTATCCGGAAACAATATAGTGAGACAATTGTGTATCCAAAGGCAGATGATATTTTTAATGCCTTTCATCTCACGCCGCTTGAGAAAGTTAAGGTTGTGATTTTAGGGCAGGATCCATATCATAATGACGGACAGGCTCATGGGCTTTGTTTTTCGGTCAAACCGCAGGTGGCAATTCCACCATCCCTTGAAAATATTTATAAAGAGCTGCATGATGATTTGGGGTGTAAAATTCCAAGCCACGGCTGTCTCACTTCGTGGGCAAAACAGGGAGTTCTTCTTCTGAATACGGTGCTTACAGTTCAGGCACATAAGCCGATGTCGCACCGTGGTGTCGGCTGGGAAGAGTTTACCGATGCAGCGATTGCTAAATTAAATATGCAGGATAGACCGATTGTTTTTATTTTATGGGGAAAACCGGCACAGGAGAAGGCAAAAATGCTGTCGAATCCAAAACACCTTGTTCTTAAGGCGCCTCACCCAAGTCCATTGTCGGCATATCGTGGATTCTTTGGAAGTAAACCGTTCAGCCAGACAAATGAATTTTTGGTTAAGAATGGAGAAACTCCGATTCAGTGGGAAATTCCTGAAATTGAAAAATGTTTTGAATAAGTTATAGCCGGATAAGTTATACTTCATATAATGTAGTAAGTCTTTATGGTTTCAAATGATGTTGAAGGAAAAATTTATTTTGTGCAGGTGTAAATACCTTGGACATTTAAATTCTCATATTCTAAAAAACAAAATTAAAAAAAATATATACAATTATAAAAAAATGAAAAAAACTTCTTGCTGAAAATAGGGAGCATATGATATACTAATGCGTATATAAAATAGGGCTGATCTATAGGCTCTAGAGCAAAACATTTTAAAAGACTGGAGGAAATATGATGAAAAGATTGAAGCGAAGCTTTTGGGCAAAAACAGCGGTTGCTGTTGTCTCAATCGCAATTGCAATCGGGGTGATTGGCGGAATTTCATTTGCGTCCAATAATCAGCCTTTTTTGGGAGATTGCATTGAGTACGGAATTGTTTGTAATTATCTGAATCAGACAGCAGATATGGAGACAAACTTTGCCGCAGGTAAGTACCAGGGGAATGGTCATTGGAATGGAAACACGATTTCCGAGAGCAAAGCAAATGCTTCCGGAGAAATTCGGATTGGGGAAGTTGTGGGAGAGTCGAAATTCCGTGGGGCGCCTTATGTAGTTGTAAAGGAAAGTGTGAAAGATGAAGTTAAAGCAATGCTTGCATCTGTTTCAAACTATGCGGAATCTGTTGTGAAAAAGGCAGATTACACAACACCAAAAGATGTTAAGGACATGAACAATTATCATGTAGACATTACAGGAATTGATGAAGAAATTGTTTATGTGGATGCAGATGCTATGGTTGAAAATATCACTGCAGGCAAAATTCAGAATGGTGGTATTAAGGTTACATTGCGAGCAAATCAGTCCTTAGTATTTAATGTATCATTGAAAGATGCTGTTCGCATTCCGGAATATAAGATTACTGTCAAAAATGGAAGTAAAACACATGAGGAAATGGCAGAGTCTGTTGTATGGAATATGCCTTATGTGACGAATTTGGATTTGAACTCAGATGGTATGAGAGCTACGGTAATTGCACCAAAAGCTTTTGTTAATTTGAGAACTACATCCGAGGGATGGCTGGTTTGTGATACAGTTGTCAGCAACTCTGGCGAATGGCATATGATTTCAAAGAAAGTTCCGAAAGTGACACCAACGCCGAAGGTGACACCGACACCAACACCGAAAGTGACAGCAACACCGACACCGAAGGTAACGGCGACACCGACACCAAAAGTAACGGCAACACCAACACCGAAGGTAACGGCGACACCAACACCAAAAGTGACGGCAACACCAACACCGAAGGTAACGGCGACACCAACACCAAAAGTGACAGCAACACCAACACCGAAGGTAACGGCGACACCGACACCAAAAGTAACGGCAACACCAACACCAAAAGTAACGGCAACGCCAACACCAAAAGTAACAGCAACGCCGACACCAAAAGTGACAGCGACGCCGACTCCGAAGGTAACGGCAACGCCAACACCAAAAGTGACAGCAACGCCGACGCCAAAGGTGACAGTAACACCGACACCGGGTGTAACAGCAACACCAGAAGTAACACCTACAGCAACACCAGAGGTTACTCCAACGGCTACTCCAGGTGATGATGCAACACCAACACCGGAAGTAACACCAACGGCTACTCCGGGTGATGATGCAACACCGACACCGGAAGTAACACCAACAGCTACTCCAAACTTGTTTGATTTTGATGAAGATACACCGAGAGCAAGTAAAGAGCTGACAGACCCGGATACACCAAAAGCATCAGCAACAAGTAAGAAAACAACTACTTTGCTGGATGAAGATGTACCGTTGTCTGATTCTGCACCGGAGACAGGAGATACAACAAATCTTTTGTTCCCAATGATTGTTATGGGATTATCTGTATTAGCAATTTTCGGAGTAATTGTATTTAGAAAGAAAATGAACTAAGTTAAGAAGTAAACAAAAAAGAATCTACAAAATGATTCAAAATATAATAAGGAGTTTGCTAAGGCAGGCTCCTTATTTCTTACAAATAAAAAGGAGCCTGCCTTTTGGCTGGCTCCTAAATTATGATTCTTTTTATTTGTTTAAATTCTCATTCGCTGTTGCTAACATAAGTTTGATACGATTTAACTGATTTACTTCGCTGGCACCGGGATCATAGTCAACGGCTACGATGTTGGCATCTGGGAATGCTTTTCGTATTTGCTTGATAACACCTTTACCAACGACATGGTTTGGCAGACAGCCAAATGGCTGGGTACAAACGATGTTTGGCACGTTGCTGTGAATCAATTCAATCATTTCGCCTGTGAGAAACCATCCTTCACCGGTCTGGTTACCGTTAGATACGAAAGGCTCTGCATATTTAGCCAGTACGTGAATCTCGGGTGGTGCCTCAAAACGTTTGCTCTCAGCAAGTGCTTTGCAGTATGGCTTGCGGAACTGATTTAACAGCCAGATAGCAGCATTTCCAAGCCACTTACTGGTTTTCTTAAAGCCAAGGTGGTCAGCCTTAAATTCACTATCGTAAGCACTGTACATAAAGAAGTCAAGCATATCAGGGCAGACTGCTTCAGCACCTTCAGCTTCCAAGAGTTCGACAACATGATTGTTGGCTGCAGGGAGATATTTAACTAAAATCTCACCAACGATTCCAACACGTGGTTTTTTCTTTGTTTCATCTAATTCTATTTCATCAAATTCCTTCACGATTTGTTTGATATTTTTCTTAAGTTCCGACTGCTTTGGTTTTTTCACAGCCTCAATACAGACTTTTTTCCATTTATCGTGAAGAGCGTTTACGGAACCCGGTACTTTCTCGTAAGGGCGGGTGTGATATACGACACGCATAAACAAATCACCGTAGATTAAGCTGTGAATAGCGGCTTTTAACAATCGATAATTGATGTCAAAGCCGGAGTTTGTTTCCACACCGGCACTTAATGAGATAACCGGAATCTGTTCCATGCCTGCTTTTTTTAGTGCACGGCGGATAAAGCCGATATAGTTCGTTGCACGGCATCCACCACCGGTCTGAGTAATGATTAAAGCAGTTTTATTTAAATCGTACTCACCGGATAACAACGCTTTCATAAACTGTCCGACTACAAGAAGAGACGGATAGCACGCATCATTATTTACATATTTTAAGCCATAATCCAATTCGCCTACGCCGGTAGGAAGCTGGACAAGATTATAACCACAGGCAGCAAGAGCCGGCATTAAAATGTCAAAATGAATTGGTGACATCTGTGGTGCTAAAATCGTGTAATTCTTACGCATTTCCTTTGTAAATTCAACTCGTTTATAGGCTGAATTTTGGGGAGATGACTTAATTCCCTTGCGTTCGCGGTCTTTCACGGCGGAAATAAGCGAACGGATACGAATTCTTGCGGCACCTAAGTTGTTGACCTCGTCAATTTTAAGAACCGTACAAATTTTATTGGAACTTGTCAAAATATCATTGACCTGGTCGGTTGTTACTGCGTCAAGTCCACATCCAAAGGAGTTAAGCTGAATCATATCCAGATTGTTCTGGGTGCGTACAAAACTGGCAGCGGCATAAAGTCTGGAATGATACATCCACTGATCCATCGCAATCGTTGGACGGTCAACCTTTCCTAAGTGGGAAATGCTGTCCTCGGATAATACTGCAATATCATAAGATGTAATCAATTCCGGAATACCGTGATTGATTTCCGGGTCAATATGGTAAGGACGACCGGCTAACACAATACCACGTTTGTTGTTATCTGCCATCCATTTTAATACGCGTTCACCTTCTAATCGAATGTCGTTTCTTGTTTTTTGCAATTCTTCGTATGCCTTGTGGGCAGCCTTTCGAATC
>CAKRGF010000028.1 GCA_934322085.1 uncultured Eubacterium sp. | reverse complement strand
TGGACAATAGACGGATTTGTCTATCTGACCAGTATCATGGATTTATTTTCCAGAAAAATCATAGCCTGGACACTTTCCGAAACACTGGAGGTATCTTGCGTGATTGATACAATCAATAAAGCCAAAGCTCGCCGAATTATTGACCAGCCATTAATCATTCATTCGGATCGTGGTAGTCAGTATGTTGCAAAGGAATATAAAAAAGCAACGGAAAACATGCGGCGCAGCTACTCGAAAAAAGCATTTCCATGGGATAATGCATGCATTGAATCCTTCCATTCCATTATCAAACGTGAATGGCTCAATCGCTTTAAAATTCGCGATTACAAGCAAGCATACCGTTTGATTTTTGAATATCTGGAAGCTTTTTACAACACGAAACGAATTCATAGCCATTGCGATTACATGTCGCCGGATGAATTTGAACGAGTATACAAGAAGTCACATACTAAGGCTGAGCTTTTGGCAGGTTAAAATGGGAGAAATTTCTCATTTTAACTTGTACTAAATCTTGACATAGGACCAAAAAAGGTTGAATATGTATTAGAAAAGGGGTTATCCCTTAGTCAGAGAATGAGTTTTGTGGTTGAAGTGGCAGGAACAGTTGTATCTAAAGAAGTCGGTTATGCTCCTGTATTAAGACAACCTATGTTTGAATACTGCCTTATTACATACTATACAAATATTGTTTTGTTTGAAAATGAAGAGGCATTCAGTCTTGATAAGGTTGAAAAGTTTATCAGAGATAATAAGGAAAATGTTCTTGATGTAATACGTGAAAATGTTCCACAGGAAGAAAGAGCAGAACTTGACACAGCTTGTAATGAAGCTATTGAGTACAGAAAGTTACACTATAATGACTTGAAAGACGAGATAGAGGATTTATTACAGGTGGTCAGAGAGTTTGTTGTTAAACCAGATTATATGAACGAACTTTTACAGGCTTTAACAAATGCGGTTAATACATTTGCGGATAGAGGAGATATTGACTATGAGGCAGTAAATAAGCTGGTTGATATTATTCCTATTATGCAGAAGATGGATAGTAAAGATGTGGCAAAAGCCATTGTAGAAGAGTTTCATAATGAAAAAAGTCTTATCGCAGGTGGTATCGAAGCAACCTAAAAAGAGTAATAAGGGTAGAAAACCAAAGACTGAATTTACAGTAGAAAAGGGCGAAAAGACCGAATAAATAAGGCTTTTGTGTATATGTGAGGACTTGGTGAAATATCCGAGTCCTTATTTGTATGCACAAAATGTAGGATTAAAATGTAGCAAAGAGGTAGTAGATACTCTATCGGTACATAAAAGTCGGGACTATTGACACAGAAAAACTCAAAAAAGAAATCCTTATTTTTTATATGCTTCCCATAGGGGGAGTAGGTACTTTTATGTGAATAAAATTTTTGAAAAAATCGTTATCGTGGGTAATGAGATAGTACAGATAGATAACAGATAATATACAGATAAACAATAGTTGATTAAGAGTGAAAATTGATGGCAGAGGTTGTAATGACTTCTGCCTTTTATGTTAAGGAGCGTGATTATTATAGAAAGTGCAGTAATAAAGAATGGCAGAATTTTATTAAACATTCAAGAAGTATGTGATTATTTAGGAATCGGAAAGACTAAGGCAAGAGAGCTTTTAAGAGGTTATAACGGATTTGGAGTTCAGCTAGGAAATCGTTGGTATGCCAATAAGAAAAAATTGGACGAATGGATAGACAACGAAACAATGTAGCATAAATAGCACAAAGGTAGAAAATATTGAGGTTATACGGATTTGTTAGTTGAAAAAGCAACAAGAGGATGATATACTAAAAAAGTATATCTATGCTTGACTTTTTGATTTGCTGACAGATCAGAAAGGATTGATATATATATGGGTAAATCATTAAATGGTAAAGAGCTGGGGAAAGGTATCAGCCAGAGGAAAGAAGATGGTTTATACATTGCACGATTTACAAATAGATTTGGCAAGAGACAAGTAATATCCGATAAAACTTATAATGGTGTTCAGAAAAAATTGCGTGAAGCAATAGTTGCTGATGATAAAGCAATAAATGTTGTCAGTAATAATATGACACTTGATGAATGGTTTGAAAAATGGATGGCAACTTGTAAAAAGAATTGTAGGAATAATACAAAAGATACATATGTCAGACATTATAAACGTGTAAGAAAAGCATTAGGATGGAGAAAACTTAATAAATTGAATTTGGTTGTTATGCAGGATGCAATTAACGAATTGAGGACTGATAATGAGAGGAAAAACAGTAAGAAAATACTTGTAGATATGCTTGAAAAGGCATTGGCAAGTGACTCATTACCAAAAATGTTGCAAAACAAATTACTACAGAGATAACCAAAGAAGATAAGAAACCTAGAAGAGTATTAACAGTGGAAGAGACAAAGTTATTTTTAGAATATGCAGAGAACACATTCTATTATAATCTTTTCGTTGTTGCACTTGAAACTGGAATGCGAATAGGTGAACTTTCTGGGTTGCAATGGGATGATGTGGATTATAAAAATAAAATTATCCATGTTAGACATTCTATGACATATTTTTCAAAAGATGGGAAATATACTTTTGAACTTCATCCAACAAAAACTAATAAGGGAATGAGAGTTATTCCTTTGACAGAGAAGGCTATCAAGGCATTGAAACGACAGTATTTTGTGAAAAAGTCTGTATGTGATAAAGAACCGATGGAAGGTTTTGAAGATTTGGTATTTGTTACTAAAAATAATAGACCGACTACACAATTTTTAGTTTCTGAATGTATAGAAGGAATTATGAAAAAAATACACAAAGCCTATCCAGATTTAGTTTTTGAAAAATTTACACCTCATTGCTTTAGACATACATTTGCTACAAGATGGCTTGAGGCAGAAGTGCCAATAAAGACCGTATCTGCAATACTTGGACATTCTCAATTACAATTAACAACAGATTTATATATGCACGTCACAACAGATTCTTTGTTTAAAGGATTGGAACAGTTTGAGGAAAGACAGGTAGGGTAAATACAAATTGGTACAGTAGTGGTACAGTAGCACAAAAATAAATCAAATAAATACCTAAAAATGGCTTAAAATAAGGAGGAACAGAAAAAATGGAACAGTATAAAGAAGAGTTTATTGAGTTTATGGTAGAGAGCGATGTTTTGAAATTTGGCGAATTTACGCTGAAAAGCGGAAGAAAATCACCATTTTTCATGAACGCAGGTGCTTATGTAACCGGTTCTCAGTTAAAACGGTTAGGCGAATATTATGCAAAAGCAATTCATGACCAGTATGGGGATGATTTTGACGTTTTATTCGGACCTGCATACAAAGGAATTCCCCTTAGTGTAGCGACCACAATTGCTTTTTATGAATTGTATGGAAAAGAAATTCGCTACTGCTCAAACCGCAAGGAAATTAAGGATCATGGTGATACCGGAATTTTGCTTGGAAGCAAAATTAACGACAAAGAGCGAGTGGTAATTATTGAGGATGTTACGACTTCAGGAAAATCCATTGAAGAAACATTCCCGATTATTCAGGCACAGGGTGATGTGGAAATTGTCGGACTTATGGTTTCCTTAAACCGCATGGAGCAGGGAAAAACAAAAGAAAAGAGTGCGCTGGATGAAATTCGCGAGGTATATGGATTCAAAACGGCTGCTATCGTTTCGATGGAAGAGGTAGTTGAGCGTCTGTATAATAAAGAATGTCTTGGAAAAATTGTGATTGATGATAAAATGAAGGCATCCATCGATTCGTACTATGAGAAGTACGGTGTTCAAAAGTAAATGATTAGAAAACTTGTCGCATGACGCCGGGAATTTTGTATTCCCGGCGTTTTTCGCTGAAAAAACGTGTATTTGAACAAACTTTTGATTTCTTTTTTGGTACTAATTGATAATTTACAAGGAGAAAATAAGGTGCTAAGATAGGAAACACTCCACCTCCAATAACAAAAAGGAGGTACAAAAATGAAAATTGCTTTTTGGAGCAATGTCAGAGGACATTCCGGTGTTACAAGTAATTTGGCTTGTATCAGCGTATTATCTGCATTGAGTTGTCCGAATGAGCGGACAATTGTCTTTGAAAATCACAAAAATATTGTGAATCTGGGGAGTACTTATTATCATCCGCAGTCTGCCGGGTGTATAAGAGAGCCCATGTATTACCAGTCCATAAGCGGTCTGGAGAAGGTTCTTCAATTAGTTGAAAAAGGGGAAGAACTTTCGGAAGAAAATTTATATGGTTTGACTAAGGATTACTTGGGAAAACGTCTTTTTTATCTTCCTTCAGAACCAGTAAAGAGTTCTGATTATCTGGAGTATTGTTTAGAACGGGAAGCGGTTCGGACGATGGAATGTTTAGAGCGTATGAGTGATATGGTTATGGTCGATACATCGGCTGCACCGTTAGCAAGTTCGCGTAAAATTTTACAACAGGCAGATTTGGTTGTTGTAAATTTAAATCAGAATCTTCCGTTGCTTTCTCATTTTTTTCGAAATTATTCATCCATACAGGAAAAGGCATTTTATCTAATTGGAAATTATGATGGAAAGTCAGAACTTACAAAGTCGGCAATTATGAAACGGTTTCATATACCTGGCGCAAAAATTGGGACGATTCCGCATGATACTGGGTTTTCCGATGCAATGTCAAGGGGCCAGCTGATTCCTTTTTTGCTGAAAAATTATATGCCTGGAAATTCTCCTTCCCATGAGATGTTTATGCAGGCAGTGAAAGAGACTGTATTTTTGCTGCAGGAACAGATTCGGCAGCATGGATGAAAGGGGAGGTTGAGTATGAAGAAAATGAGAAAAGGATTTGCACTTTTTCTGATTTTTTTGATCTGTGTGAGCGTACGACCGGTTTTGGCAAAAAGAATGGTGACAGATTTTTCGGAATTTAAGCAGTTGTGTGAATCGGATACGAAGGAAATAATCGAATTGGCTTCGGATATAATCGTGGATGAGCCGGTTGTGATACGGGGAGAGAAAACAATTTATGGCAGAGGGCACCGTTTGATCCGGAGTGCTTTGTCTGGGAAAGTTTATGGTGGATGTCTGTTTTTGGTGCAGGGAAAAAGATGTGAATGGAGCCAGTTGACGGTTTCCGGCAGCGCAGGAAAAAATACAAAATCCAAGATATTTGGAAGACTAATCGAAGTCAGACAGGGGACATTGGTGATTGGGAAAGGATGCTCTCTGCGGGATAATGTGAATGAAACGCTTGCGGTCAATGGAGGTGGAGCGGTTGAAATTGGCAGTGGGGGGATTTGCATTATGAAAGCAGGGAGAGTGCAAAACAATAGGAATGTTTCCGGTGGAGCTGCCTTTTATGTAAAAAAGGGTGGCCGGTTAGTGATACAGGGCGGTGTAATTACTGGTAATAAAACAATAGGAATCGGTGCTGTGGATGGATTTGACGGGAGAGGTGGAGCAATTTACTCGGAAGGCAGTGTCTGGTTCAAAGGTGGAGTAATATCAGGAAATGCAGCCAAAGGTTATCGAAAAGAAGGTATTTGCTATGGCGGTGCCGGTGGAGCTGTTTATGTAGCAAAAGGTGGTTCGTTATTTGTTCAGGGCGGCAAATTGATCAATAATCTGGATGAAAGGAAGGAGCAGATTTATGCCGATGGCAAGGTTACCGGCTGGAAAAAAAAGAAGTTAAAGAAAAAGGAGTCAAAGCAAAACCAGCCAGAGATAACTAAGCCAAAGCAATCAAATGAAAACCAGCAAAAACATAAGCCTAAACAAACGAAAACGCCAAAACCAAAGACGGAAAAGCCGGAAAAGACAGATACCATAAAAAAGGAAAAACAACAAAAGGCAGGTTCGGCAGGGCATAAAAAAACAATAACGCCGGTTATCGATAAAAAGGAAGAAATAAATGGGCGGATTCGGTATGTCGAGCCGGAGAATACAGATTTTGTTGAAGAGGAATGGTATTTTTCAGCAGGTGAGCTGAAGGTGGCACGACAGTTTATACACCGTCAGGAAAAGCCTTATAGCAAAGCGGCAAATGAGGATTTTTTGAGACAGTTTGCAAGGGCAAAAAAGGAGTGGTAAAAAATGAATGAGTTTCAAAAAGATTATTTGCTAAAGCGCCAGGACTATGGCGTTTTATATCCTTATGTGATGGAAGAAACGGTTACGGATATTCATTGGAATGGCAGACAATTATGGATTGACGATTTGGAAAAGGGACGGTATATGGCACCAGAGATTTTAACGGAGTCTTTCGCTAATCGGTTTTCTATGTTGTTATCAAATTTATCTAATAAGTCATTTAACAGAGAAAATCCGGTTATGGAAGTGGAAACAGAGGAACTTCGTATCTGTCTGGTACATCCAAGTGTTGCATGTTCCGGGCTTTCGATTTCACTGAAAAAAACGCCTGCTGTGCGCCGGCTGAAAAAAGAGGATATGATAGGAAATGGATACTGTGATGAAAGAGTGATTGAATTTCTGATTCAATGTATGGCGGCGCATTGCAGTATTGCGATATGTGGATGTTCCGGTTCTGGAAAAACGGAATTATTAAAGTATCTGACTCAGTATATAAAGACTGCAGAACGGGCCGTTACGATAGAGGATGTGTTAGAGATTCATTATCAGAAAATGAATCCTAATAAAGATTGTGTGGAGATGAGAGTGGCAGAAAACTTTTCTTATACGCAGGCAATCCAAACATGTATGAAACAATTGCCAAACTGGCTGATTTTGTCTGAAATCAAGTCTGGGGAGGTGAAATATCTCTTAGAGTCCATTCGTACCGGTGCTTGTGGTATGACTACAATGCTTGCAGAGGATGTGAGGAGTATTCCGGAGAGAATCTTAGCTATGGCAGGGGAAAAAGAAGATAGCAGATGGATTGAAAATGACACGTATCGTTACTTGGATATTGGCATTTTAGTGAAAAGTAAACGGGATGAGACAGGACTTTTACATCGGTTTATTGACCAGATTGGTGTGTTTGAGCGGGAACCGGTAAGAGGAGGAGAAACTGCGAACCGGGTGATTATGCTTGTTGAAGATGGAAAAGTTGTTAATTACCGTCTTCCCAAAAGTCTGTCGAGAAAATTTCAAATTGGGGAAATTGTTCCCGGAAATGATTGGAGGCTTTCATGAAAGTGTGTGATGGATCTCTTTATCATGAGATTGCAGCGATTTACCGTTTTCTCCATTTGTATGAACGAACAGAAACGATGGAAGGAGAAGTGCTTGATTTTATAACACGTGATTTTGACGCGTGGAGAAGGAGAAGAGAACAAGGAAAACAGATAGTAAAAAAGATAAAAAAAGAGTATTTATTATCGGTGATACTGGCACTTGTTCTTTGTATACTTTCTTCTCTTATGCTGTATTTTTGTTCTTGCATGTTGATTGGAAAAGGAACGAATATACTTGGGTCTGCTACTGTCTCTTGTGGTGTGGTTTTATTGACTGTATCGTGTCTTCTGCTATGGCTTTGGAAGAAGAAGAGGGAAAAGAGAAATACCATCTTAGAGCAGGAGATGAGACAGGTGGCTTCTTACTGGCTTATGTCAGCAGCCTGTTCTTTGCAGACAAAAGGTGTTTATCAAATGATTATACTGTCGATGGAGGAAATGGAGGGGTGGTTTCGAAAAGAACTGGAAACATTATTAGAAAATATCCGGATAGATCCAGTTTCTTATAAACCATACGATTCTTTTTGTGAGGGATTTGATGACATGGAGTTTCGCAGTGCAATGAGAATATTAGGAAGGGCAAATGCTGATGGCTGTGAGCGGGCAAAACAGGAGATATTTTTCCTTATGGAACAGCTGTATCGTAAGTATGATGATAAGGAGCAGAGTAACAGCAAAAAACGTGCATTGCGACTGCGTGCATTTCGCCAGATTCCAATTCTTATTGCCGGAGTGAAAATTTTGTGGGACTGCGCTTTGGTATTTTCTCTTCTTGTTCGGCAGATGGCAATTTGGAATGGAGGGTGAGATGAGCCGATTAGTGGATGAATTTATACTTATGTTTTTCTTTATAGCGTTTTCTTTTCTTGGGGTGTTCTATCTCTCTCAGAATGTGAGATATGGAAGTGCTAGAACATATTACCGGGAGATTGTATATCAATTGCAGAAAAGTGATTATTCGGAAGAAGCAAAAAAACAATGTCATAAGGAGGCAGAAGATAGAGGCTATCACGTGCAGATAAAAAGCAAAATGGCAGGCTATGTCCGGGTTGTTTTGCGGTATGATGTGATTTTTCCTTTTGGCTTACGAAAAGAATATGTGATTGATGGGTATGGATATGCCGGATAGGAGGTGATTTAAGTGAGGACAATTGTGATATCGATGATTGGGATTGGCTCTATTTTATTTGTTGTTATGATTCAGCATACGGCGTCAAAACGAATGTGGTCATATGAAAGGGCAGAAAATTCCTTGTCATCTGCTATGGAGCAGACAATGTTGGAGGTGATGGAAGAAAGTCATTATGGAATTGAAAACCGCAATGAGATGTTAGCTGCCTTTTTACAGTCTATGATTGAAAAATGGAATCATGAAATTGATTTGACGGTTCTGGTTCATAAAATGGATTATGATAAGAGGCAGATGGATGTGGAGGTTTGTGGCAGAATGAATTTGGATGAGGAGAAGGAACAAATGGTGAGAGTGAGAAGAAAAATTGTTTTTGAAAAAGATTAAATGGCAAAAAGCCGAAAGAAACTATTCGGCTTCTTCCGGCTCCTCGGTTGTTTTTGGCTTGAGTTCAAGTTTTACTGTATCGATTCGATTTCCATCAACTTTAAGTACTGTGTACCTGGCAAATTCATCTTCGGCTGTTTCCCCTTCGGTTGGAAAATGCTCCAACAGGTTAATGACATGTCCTGCAATCGAGTCATAATCATCGGATTTAAGCGGTACGCCGAGTGCCTCGGCAATGTCATCTAACGGAGTAGAACCAAGCACTTTGTAGACGGAATCAGAAAGTACCTGAATGTCATCCTCTTCATCTGTGTCGTACTCATCACGCAGTTCGCCAACGATTTCCTCAATGAGGTCTTCCATGGTAATCAGACCGGCAAGAGCACCATATTCGTCCAGAACAATGGTCATCGGAATGGATTCCTTCCGCATTTCCATGAAAAGTTCGGAGACATTTTTGTATTCATAGGTGACATGAGCTTCCCGCATCAAAGATTTGATATTTAGGTTTTCTTTGTCGCCCTGATAAAAAACGAAATCTTTCAAGTTGATAATACCAATGATGTGATCAATGGTTTCTTCGTATACCGGAAGTCTTGCGTATTTGTTTTCCGTAAATTCCGTCAGCAGTTCGTCATAGGAAATGTTTGCCTCCACCATGGCAATATCCATACGTGGAATCATAACATCTTTGGCAAGTGTATCACCAAAGTCTACGATATTGGTAATCATCTTACGCTCCTCGCTTTCGATGACACCTTCTTCGTGACTGACATCAACAAAGGTACGCAGCTCATCTTCTGTAATACTGCTTGATTTTTTTGAAGTGTCCACACGCAGTAAAAACATTAAAAATCTCGCAAATTGATTGACGATAAAAATAACCGGCGTCAATATGTGAGTGATGGCAGAAATCGAACTCGCATAGAAGAGTGCTAATTTTTCTGCATTTTTGGTCGCAAGACTTTTTGGCGTAATTTCTCCAAAAATCAAAATCAATACAGTCAGAATACCGGTTGCAAT
This sequence comes from uncultured Eubacterium sp., assembly GCA_934322085.1. Taxonomy (GTDB): domain Bacteria; phylum Bacillota; class Clostridia; order Lachnospirales; family Lachnospiraceae; genus Eubacterium_F. Next base: position 27,216 of record CAKRGF010000028.1, on the reverse strand, counting down.
ACCGGCAAAAAGACTAGTGCTGTTTTCCATACCAATCCGTTTGCATATTGAAAATGCATAGGATGTTGATATCGAAGAAGCAGAAAGATTTACAATGTTGTTACAAATCAGTACAGCACTCAGCATTTTGGAAGGTTCTTCGATTAACTTCAAAACGCGTTTTGCTGCTTTGTTATTTTCCTCTGCCAAAGAGCGCATGCGGATTTTATTTACCGTTGTTAATGCCGTCTCTGCAGAAGAGAAATATGCGGATAATATGAGTAAAATTATAATTATAAGTATATTTACCGCGTCACTGGGCCCCAAGTCCTCATCTCCTTTTGTATCCAGGGTCGTTATGGATTATTTTCCAATCATTGTATCTGATTGGGTGAATATTGTCAAGTTTTGTCTTTGACTAAATCAGCTTAATGTCTTTGACTAAATCAGCTTAAAGCCTGACGTTTTCTAGCCATTTCATCACTGTCGAGATATTCGTCGTACGTTGTTACTTTGTCAATCATACCATTTGGCGTAAATTCAATGATACGGTTGGCGATGGTCTGGATAAACTGATGATCCTGGGAAGTAAATAAAACAACACCAGGGAATTTAATCAGACCATTGTTTACGGAAGTGATGGATTCCATATCTAAGTGGTTTGTTGGTTCATCCATTAAAAGGACGTTAGAACCAAGCATCATCATTTTTGAAAGCATAACACGAACCTTCTCACCACCGGAAAGTACATTGACTTTCTTTAATCCATCGTCACCCTTAAAGAGCATACGTCCTAAAAAGCCGCGGACATAAGTGGCATCTTTTTCCGGAGAAAATGGCATCAGCCAGTCTACGATGGTATCGTTACTGTCAAAGTATGCTGTGTTATCTTTCGGGAAATATGAATTGGAAGTCGTAATTCCCCATTTATAATCGCCTTCGTCCGGCTCCATTTCACCGGCAAGAATTTGGAATAAAGTTGTTGCCGCAATGCCGTAAGAACCAACAAAAGCAATTTTATCATCGTGGCCGACGGTAAAGGAAACATTGTCAAGCACCTTTTCGCCATCAATCGTTTTTGAAAGATTGGTAACGGTAAGAACCTCATTTCCAATCTCGCGGTCCGGTTTAAAGTCAACATAAGGATATTTACGGCTGGATGGACGCAGAGTGTCCAACTCGATTTTTTCCAGCGCACGTTTTCTGGAAGTTGCCTGTTTGGATTTGGAAGCATTTGCACTGAATCGCTGGATAAATTCCTGCAATTCCTTGATTTTTTCTTCCTTTTTCTTATTGGCTTCTTTCATCTGCTTAATCATTAACTGGCTGGATTCATACCAGAAATCGTAGTTACCTGCATAAATCTGCATTTTGCCGTAGTCTAAGTCAACGGTATGTGTACATACTTTGTTGAGGAAATAACGGTCATGGGATACTACAATAATTGTATTCTCAAAATCAATGAGAAATTCTTCTAACCAGCGGATGGAGTCCAAATCCAAATGGTTTGTCGGCTCATCAAGAAGAAGAATATCCGGGTTGCCAAATAGGGCACGTGCTAACAGGACTTTAACCTTGTCTGTGTCTGGCAGTTCACTCATCTGTTTGTAGTGAACTTCCGTGGCAATACCAAGTCCGTTTAACAAGGTGGCAGCGTCAGCTTCTGCTTCCCATCCGTTCATGGTAGCAAACTCGGCCTCGAGTTCACTTGCACGCATACCATCTTCTTCGGAGAAGTCTTCCTTGGCATAAATGGCATCTTTTTCCTTCATGATGTCATACAGTTTTTGATTTCCTGCGATTACAGTGTCTAAAACAATTTGGTCGTCATATTTAAAATGGTCCTGCTCTAATACGGAAAGACGCTCGCCGGGTCCTAAACTGATTTCACCGGTTGTCGGCTCTAATTCGCCGGAAAGAATTTTCAAAAAAGTAGACTTTCCTGCACCGTTGGCACCGATGATACCGTAGCAGTTTCCTTCCGTGAATTTAATATTCACTTCCTCGAAAAGCGCTTTTTTTCCGAAACGTAATGAGATGTTACTTGCTTGAATCATAATTTCCTCCATGTTTGTTTCATACTAAAGTTTTTGCCATAAGGCATAACATATCTATTTTATTTTACTAGAAATTCTCTAAATTGCAAGGATTTCTTTACAGTAGCGGAGGAATATGGTACATTTTATCATGCAGAAAAAAGCTGTCGGGTGTGCAGCTAGTTAAGAAAGGGAGATGTTATGCCAACGAAAAAACAAAAACAGGCTGTAATCAGACAGCTTTTAATTCCAATATTTTTGATTATCGCGGCGCTTTTGTATCAGCCGGTAAAAGGTCTTTTTGTATCAAAGGAAAAGTCTGTTGAGACAAAGGCGGATGGTGGCAGCCTTACGGTTTCTTATATTGATGTGGGACAGGGGGATGCTACGCTTATTCAAAAAGGAAACTTTAGTATGTTAATTGATGCCGGGAAAAATGAAAAAGGGCAGACAGTTGTTTCTTATCTGAAGAAAAAGGGAATTAAAAAATTAAACATATTAGTGGGAACTCATCCAGACAGTGATCATGTCGGAGGTCTTGATGATGTCATTAACAATGTTCAGGTAGACACGGTGTATCTGCCTGAGGCAAAAAAACAGACGAAAACGTACCGGGATGTGGAAAGTGCCTTAAAGAGTGTTAATAAGACGGCACAGATGCCGGAAATCGGAAAGGAATACCGGTTTGAAAAAAATGTGGTGATTCGCTTTTTGGGACCACTCAAAAATTATAAGGAAGCAAATAATAATTCTTTGGTGGTGCAGCTTGCCTATGGGAAAAACCGCTTCCTATTTATGGGCGATGCGGAAGAAAAAGCAGAAGAGGATATGATAAAAAAGAATTATGACCTCGAATGTGATGTGCTAAAAGTTGGGCATCATGGAAGTTATACGGCAACGGGGGATGCCTTCTTAGTAAAAGCGGATCCGGCGTATGCCGTTATTAGTGCAGGAAAGGATAATTCTTATGGACATCCTCATGCGGCTACTCTTGCTAAACTTGAAGATGATGATGTGCAGATATACCGCACGGATACGATGGGAACGATTGAGGCAGTTTCGGATGGGAATCAGATTCATATGGAAACGGAGAATGGGAAAACAAACGAATAGTTGATAGTTGCATTTTCAAGGGAATCCCATTATAATAAGTAAGATACCACATAAGAAGGAGGAGCCATATGGAGGAAGAAAAGACAGTCGGATTGGTTGAAACGTTTGATACCGGTGAATTGTCAACGGAATTGATTCCGCCGAATTTTACGGATCCGGATGATTTGTTTGAAATCTTGAAAAAAACGGTCAGCAGTTACCATCCTTCCAATGATTTGGATATGATTAACAAAGCTTATGAACTGGCGAAGGATGCCCATAAAGACCAGAAGAGAAAATCCGGCGAACCATACTTGATTCACCCGGTATGTGTGGCGATAATTCTTGCACAGCTTGAGATGGATAAAGAGACCATCGTGGGGGGACTGCTTCACGATGTTGTTGAAGATACGAAATATACGACAGAAGATTTGACAGAGATGTTCAGTGCGGAGATTGCGGCATTGGTGGATGGCGTTACGAAACTGACACAGTTGAATTATTCTTCTGATAAATTAGAGTTGCAGGCGGAAAATCTGCGTAAGATGTTTCTTGCGATGGCGAAAGATATCCGTGTAATTATTATTAAACTGGCTGACCGCCTTCATAATATGCGGACGATGCAGTTTATGAAGCCGGAGAAACAGAAAGAAAAATCAAAAGAGACGATGGAGATTTATGCGCCGATCGCGGACCGGCTTGGTATATCCAAAGTAAAGGTTGAATTGGATGATTTGTCTTTGCAGTATTTAGAGCCGGAAGCTTATCGGAATTTGAGCGAACAGTTTAATGCTATTAAGGAATCCAAGGAAAATTTCGTAAAAGAAATTATGGAAGAAGTGGATAAGCGGCTGATTGAAAATAATATCAAGGCGACCATTGACGGCCGCGTAAAACATTTGTTTAGTATTTACCGCAAGATGTCCAAACAGCATAAGACATTAGACCAGATTTATGATTTGTTTGCGATTCGTATTATTGTGGACAATGATCAGGAGTGCTACACGGCGCTTGGTATTATTCATGAGATGTATAAACCGATTCCGGGACGTTTTAAGGACTACATTGCGATGCCGAAACCGAATCATTACCAGTCTCTGCATACGACACTGATTGGTCCGACCGGACAGCCGTTTGAAATTCAGATTCGTACGTATGAAATGCATCGAACGGCAGAATATGGTATTGCGGCTCATTGGCGTTACAAAGAGAGCGGTGGAAGCAACAGCTCCAAAAACCAGAGAGAAGAAGAGAAGATGGCATGGCTGCGAAGAATTTTGGAATGGCAGCATGACATGGATGATAATAAGGAATTTTTAAGTTCCATTAAAAGTGATTTGGATTTGTATTCCGATCGAATTTACTGCTTTACACCAAATGGAGATGTAAAAAATCTTCCTGCCGGTTCTACACCGATTGATTTTGCCTATGCTGTCCACACAGCAGTGGGAAATAAGATGGTGGGTGCCAGAGTAAATGGCAGTATCGTGAAACTGGATTATGAGATTCAAAATGGTGACCGCATTGATATTATTACCAGTCAAAACAGCCGTGGCCCGAGCCGTGACTGGTTAAATCTTGTCAAGAGCAGTCAGGCAAAGAATAAAATTAACCAGTGGTTCCGCAACGAGTTTAAGGAAGATAATATTATCAAAGGAAAAGAACTTTTGCATACTTACTGCAAAAATAAAGGCATTGACCTTTCGGTTCTTTTGCGAAATGAATATACAGCAGCCTGCATCCGCAAATATGGATTCCGCGACTGGGAGTCTGTGTGTGCCGCAATTGGGCACGGCGGATTAAAAGAAGGACAGGTTGTTAATAAGTTACAAGACGAGTACAACAAGAAAAACAAACGCATTGTTTCGGATGCCCAGGTGCATGAAGTAATTGAGAATGCCAAAGAGGCAAAACAGGTTGCGGAACATTCATCGAAAGAACATCTAAAGAGCAAAAGCGGTATTATCGTGGAAGGCTTGGATGATCTGGCAGTTCGTTTTTCAAAATGCTGCAGCCCGGTTCCGGGAGATGAAATTGTTGGATTTGTTACGAGAGGCCGTGGTGTTTCAATTCACCGTACCGATTGTGTGAATATGATTCATCTGCCTGTCTCGGAGAAAAACCGCCTGATTGAAGCCGAATGGAGTCCGGAGGCAAAAGACAGCGGTGAAGTTTATCCGGTTGAAATCGTTATTTACTGTTATAACAGAAGTGGTGTATTGTTTGATATTTCCCGTATTTTTACGGAAAATAACATTGATGTGAAATCCATGAATGTGCGCACAACCAAGCAGGAGCGCGCAACGATTACCGTTGGATTTGAAACGCATGGTGTGGAACAGTTAGACCGGTTAATCAGTAAATTAAAATCCGTGGAGAGTGTAAACGACATTGAGCGAAGCACGAACGGTTAAAAAGGGAGAAATATTATGGAAATCATTATGCTGACCGTAGGTCAGGTGTGTACGAATTGTTATATACTTCATCAGGAAGGCACCAATTCATGTGTCGTGGTTGACCCGGGTGATGAGGCAAAAAAAATAGCGGATCAGATTCGTAAAAAAGGCTGGGATTGTGAGGGGATTTTACTGACACACGGACACTTTGACCACATTACCGGCGTGAGCGACCTTGTCTCTTATGTTGGTGGAAAAGTGTACGCCTGTAAGGAAGAATTTGACGTTTTGAAAGATCCACATCTCAATGCCAGTGCGATGGCTGGCTACGAGGTGGCAATCGAGCCTGAGATGTTACTGCGTGACGGTGAAAAACTTGAGATTGCCGGATTTGTATTTCGTGTGATGCATACACCGGGGCATACCAAAGGCGGATGCTGTTACTATGAGGAAAAAGAGAAGGCTTTATTTAGCGGAGATACCATTTTTATGGAATCGATTGGCAGAACGGATTTGCCGACCGGAAATACGGCGCAGTTGTTAGATTCGGTGCGGAATAAAGTGCTTGTACTGCCGGATGATGTTAAAATTTATCCGGGGCACGGACCGGAAACGACGGTTGCCTATGAGGCGGCAAACAATCCATATGCATAGGGGATTTATGTATGATTACTTTTGAAATGAAGAAAAATGACGAAAAGCCATTGGAATTTGCTTATGATATGAGGGCACTTTCCCAGAACTTTTTTCCGGAGCACCCTTGTGAAATCAAAGAGAGGGAAGACTGGAAAGAGCAAGAGGGATATCCCTTGTCGTGTTATTTTGGAGATGAGCTTTTCTTTCATTTGGATTTGCCGGCGGACTATGATAAAAACAGTGTAAAGGCTGCGGTGTACAGACAGTTTTCAAAAAAAGCAAATAAGACACTGCCATGGGGAATTCTTACCGGGATTCGTCCTGCGAAAATTCCGCTTCGCATGCTTTTTGAGGGAAAAACAAAAGAAGAAGTCCGCGAATGTTTAAAAGAAGAATATCTGGTGAGCAAAGCAAAGATTTCTCTTGTGATGGATGTTGCAGAGAAAGAATATGAGATGGTAAAAGATTTGGATGAAATAAACGGATACAGTGTCTACATTGGAATCCCGTTCTGTCCTTCCATCTGCCAGTACTGCTCCTTTTCTTCTTATGATTATAAGAGTTATGCTGCAAAGGTGGACGCTTATTTAGAAGCGCTGGAAAAAGAGATGGCTGCTTTTAGTCTGCAGGCCGGAGAGAGGCCGCTGCATACCATTTATGTGGGGGGCGGAACGCCGACATCTCTGAATGAATGGCAGCTGCAGAAACTGATGGATATGATACAAAAGTATCTGGATGTAAAAAAGGCACTTGAGTTCACAGTGGAAGCCGGGAGACCGGACAGTATTACAATGGAAAAACTTGAAATTTTAAAACGTGCCGGTGTGACGCGTATTTCCATTAATCCACAGACGATGAAGCAGCATACGTTAGAATTGCTCGGCAGAAATCACACGGTAGAACGAGTGAATGAGACATTTAGGATGGCACGTAAGGCTGGTTTTGATAACATTAATATGGATGTGATTGTCGGACTGCCGGAAGAAGACGAAGTAGATTTTTGCAATACGATGTATAAAATCCATGAACTTGACCCGGACAGTGTTACCGTGCATACGCTTGTGATTAAGAGGGCGTCCAGAATGAGACGTGAACAGATGGAGAGTGGTGGAGAAATTCGCCCAGAAGACACACTGATTCCGATTATTCAGAAGGCAAGCGAGGATATCTTAAGAGATTACGGATATCTGCCTTATTATATGTACCGCCAGAAAAACAAGGCAGGTACCACAAGAAATACAAATCAGGAAAATGTTGCCTATGCAAAACCAGGTAAGGAGTGTTTATATAATACGTTAATCATGGAAGAATGGGAAACGATTGCAGCACTTGGCAGCGGCGGCTCCACAAAGTATGTCATTCATGAAGAAAACCGTATGGAGCGCATTGAAAACGTAAAAAGTGTGGATGATTATATTCACCGCATTGATGAGATGATAGAAAGGAAAAAGAAATTATGGCATTAAAGAAAAAACCAACAACCGGAATGAAAGACATTCTGCCAAGAGAGATGGAGATTCGAGATTATGTAATCGGACAGATTAAAGAGACATATCGTACCTTTGGGTTTCAGTCGATTGAGACCCCTTGTGTGGAACATATTGAAAATTTGAATAATAAACAGGGCGGTGAAAATGAAAAACTCATTTTCAAAATCTTGAAACGTGGTCAGAAACTGAATTTGGAAACGGCAGAAACCGAAAGTGATTTGGTTGATGGCGGTCTGCGTTATGACCTTACGGTGCCGTTATCCAGATATTATGCGAATAATGCAAATGAACTGCCAGTTCCGTTTAAGGCACTTCAGATGGGAAATGTATGGCGTGCCGACAGACCACAGCGTGGACGTTACCGTCAGTTTATGCAGTGTGATATTGATATTTTGGGTGAGCCGTCAAACTTAGCGGAAATTGAATTGATTCTCGCAACGACGACGCTGCTTGGTAAACTAGATTTTGAAAACTTTACCATCCGTATTAATAATCGTAAAATCTTAAAAGGAATGGCTGCTTTCTGCGGATTCCCGGAAGAAGAATACGATGAAGTGTTTATCATTCTTGATAAGATGGACAAGATTGGCATGGACGGCGTTGTGGCAGAACTTTTAGAGGCCGGTTATGCCGATGAATCCGTACAAAAATGTAAGACTTTATTTGAGACAGTAACAAGTGATATTGAGGGCGTGCGCTATATGAAAGATACGCTTGGCGAGTTTTTGGAAGAGGGATCTGCCGAAGATTTGGAGACCATTATTTCTACAGTAGAAAAAGTCAAGACAGCAAACTTTAAAATTGTTTTTGACCCGACACTTGTCCGTGGTATGAGTTATTATACCGGACCAATTTTTGAAATTGCGATGGATGAGTTTGGTGGTTCTGTCGGTGGCGGCGGACGTTACGATGAAATGATTGGAAAGTTCACCGGAAATAACACATGTGCCTGTGGATTTTCTATTGGATTTGAGCGTATTGTTATGCTGCTTTTAGAGCGTGATTACAAAGTGCCGTCGGCAGCTCAGAAAAAAGCCTATTTGATTGATAAAAAAGCATCTGCGGATGTAATCGCAGAAGTAATTGAAAAGGCAAAAGCCGAGAGAGAAAAAGGAATTATTGTTGCCATTAATATTATGAAAAAGAACAAGAAATTCCAAAAGGAACAGCTCATGGCAGATGGCTATGAAGAGATTGAAATGATTTATGCAGATTAATTAGCAAAACAAACCGATACAATCGGGTTATCTATGGAGGTTATTATGGCAGAGTCAATGACAGGATTAAAGCGCACATGCCGATGCGCAGAATTAACAACAGAGAATATTTCTCAAACCGTTACCGTGATGGGATGGGTTCAGAAAAGCCGTAACAAAGGCGGAATTGTTTTTGTGGATTTAAGAGACCGTTCCGGTATCATCCAGCTTATTTTCGAGGAAAGTAATGTTGGAAAAGAAGGGTTTGAAAAAGCAGCAAAATTAAGAAGTGAGTTTGTTGTGGCCGTTACAGGAACCGTTACGAAACGTTCCGGTGCGGTCAACGAGAATCTGAAAACCGGTGAGATTGAAGTGGTTGCCACAGATATCCGGATTCTTTCCGAATCGGAAACACCGCCATTTCCAATTGAGGAGAATTCAAAAACAAAAGATGAACTTCGTTTGAAATACCGTTATCTTGATTTGCGTCGTCCGGATTTGCAGCGTAATCTGATTTTGCGCAGCAAAGTTGCTATGGTCGCACGCCAGTTTTTGGCAGATGAGGGATTTTTGGAGATTGAGACACCGATTTTGATTAAGAGTACACCGGAAGGTGCACGTGATTATCTTGTGCCAAGCCGTGTGCATCCGGGCAGTTTTTATGCGCTGCCACAGAGTCCACAGGTGTTAAAACAGCTCCTTATGTGTTCCGGTTATGACCGTTATTTCCAGATTGCAAAATGTTTCCGTGATGAGGATCTGCGTGCCGACAGACAGCCGGAGTTTACACAGATTGATATGGAATTATCATTTGTTGATGTGGACGATGTTTTGGATGTCAATGAGAGATTACTGCAGAAAATGTTTGCTTTGATTGATGTGGATGTTCCGCTTCCAATTCCGCGTATGACCTGGCAGGAAGCAATGGACCGTTTTGGTTCGGACAAGCCGGATACCCGCTTTGGCATGGAACTTAATGATGTGACAGAAGTTGTTAAAAACTGTGGTTTTGGCGTATTTACCGGTGCCATTGAAAATGGCGGTTCCGTGCGTGGTATTAATGCGAAGGGACAGGGCGCTATGCCACGTAAGAAGATTGATAAATTAGTTGACTTTGCAAAAGATTTTGGGGCAAAAGGACTTGCTTATCTGTGTATCAATGAGGATGGCAGTTATAAATCTTCCTTTGCAAAATTTATGACAGAAGAGGAATTGAAAAACTTAGTAGAGGCAATGGCTGGTGAGCCGGGCGACTTGCTGTTGTTTGCGGCAGATAAAAATAAAGTTGTCTGGGATGTGCTTGGCAACCTTCGTCTGGAACTTGCAAAACAGATGGATTTGCTTGACAAAAATGAATTTAAGTTCCTCTGGGTAACGGAGTTCCCGCTTCTTGAGTTTAATGAAGAGTTAGGCCGTTTCCAGGCAATGCATCATCCATTTACAATGCCGATGGAAGAGGATATTCCATATCTGGAAAGTGATCCGGGACGTGTTCGTGCACAGGCTTATGATATTGTTTTGAATGGTACGGAAATCGGTGGAGGTTCCATCCGAATCCACCAGAACGATATTCAGGAGAAGATGTTCGAGGCATTAAACTTCTCCAAGGAAGATGCGTATGAGCAGTTCGGATTTTTGTTAGATGCCTTCAAATACGGCGTTCCACCTCATGCAGGACTGGCCTATGGTCTGGACCGTCTGGTTATGCTGATGGCAAAAGAAGACAGTATTCGTGAAGTAATTGCATTCCCGAAAGTAAAAGATGCTTCTTGTCTGATGACAAATGCACCAAGTCCGGTAGATGCAAAGCAGTTAGATGAATTAGGTATTATGGTTGAAGAAAAGGAGGAACAGGCAGAATGAGTGTAGCACAAAAAAGTTTTGGAACAACAAAAAATGGTGAAGAGGTAACTCTTTACACCATTACAAACAAGAACAACGTATCGGTAAGCGTTATTGATTATGGTGCAAACTTAGTATCTTTGATGGTGCCGGATAAAAACGGTAATGTAGAGGATATTGTTCTTGGATTTGACACGGTTGCCGGTTATGAAGTGAATGGATGCTTTTTCGGTGCTTTCATCGGACGTCACGGAAACCGTATCGGCGATGCAAAATTTGAGTTAGATGGTGTAACGTATGAGCTTGAAAAAAATGATGGAAAGAACAATCTGCATGGCGGTACACCGGGTTATCATCAGGTTATGTATCAGGCAGCAGTTGAGGACAACAGTGTCATATTTACCCGTGTAAGTCCGGATGGAGAGCAGGGATATCCGGGAAATCTTGATGTGAGCCTGACTTATACGCTGACAGATGACAATGAATTAAAATTACATTATGTGACAAAATCAGACAAAAACACACTCTGCAACTTAACAAATCATAGTTACTTTAACTTGAAAGGCCACAAGGGCGGAGAAATTACCGACCATATTGTGACGATTAAGGCAAATGGTTTTACAGCGACAAGTGATGATTTGATTCCGGACGGAACGATTGTAGATGTAACAGACACACCAATGGATTTCAGAAAGCCAAGATGTGTAGGTGATGATATTGATTCCGATTACCCACCGATTGTTTTGGCAGGTGGTTACGATCACAATTATGTTTTGGATAAGCCGGAAGGAACTTTTGCAAAAGTAGCAGAAGTGACAGAAAAGGAAAGTGGCAGAACAATGGAAGTGTACACAGACCTTCCTGGTATGCAGCTTTATTCCGGAAACTTTATTGAGAATGAGAAGGGAAAGGACGGACAGACTTATACTAAGAGAACCGGTATCTGTTTTGAAACACAGTTTTTCCCGAACTCCATTAATGTTAAGTCCTTTACGCCATGCGTGATTAAGGCAGGCGAAACCTTTGAATCCGAAACAATGTATAAATTTTCCTTTTAGTTAGGGAATACTTAAGACCGGCAAATACTAAGCTTTTTGATAAGTGATGGTGTTTGTCGGTTTTGCATAACAAAAAGGAAGATGGCGGGGAACCATCTTCCTTTCTGCATTAAAAAGAGGAGAAAGTTTGGTTTAAAAACACCAAAACAATTTATGAAAAAAAGAATCTTGTAAGCAAATTCATGTTACAATCGTTAGTATAGTGGTTAGATGTTAGGATAGTTTTGCGAAAATGTAAACGTTTTGTTAACATGGGAAATTTACGGTAATTCTTTTTTACGGGAATAACGAAACAAGATATGGTTGAATACTATAGGATAAAAAGGCAGTTTTGATTTTACTAAAGGAGAGTGAATGGTGAAAAGTGTATTGGGAAAATTGATTCAAAGAGAATTTGGAAAAGAACGGTATGTATGCTATACCGATAAATTAAAAAGAAAACAAAGTATGGACGTGTTTTGCGATATTTATGAGAAACTGAGTCATTCGTCGGAAGAAGAGTTGGATTTGGCGTTAAAAGGACTTTTGGATACCGTGCAGCAGTCAATTGGAATCAGCCGTAACTTTATTTATATTGTGGCGGGATTTGCGGTTACGGTGCTTACTCTTGCTTTCTTACAGCTCCCGACGATTGTATTTGTCATAACGGCGGTGGCTGCCGGACTTGTTTTTTTATATAAGACGTGTGAATTTGTGAAAAACCGGTACTGTGACCGTGACATCCGCATTGTTTTGATTTACAAAATTGCTCTCTTTCATCTTTTGGAAGAATCTTGTTTACAAGCGGAGCAACATGAGCTATAATAGCGGTATGTCAATAAATCCGGGGAGCTTGCAGACAGGCTGAGAGGAAGGTGACACCTTCGACCCGAAACCTGATGTGGGTAATGCCAACGGAGGAAGAATCTATGGAAGACCACATTTGTGGTCTTCTTTTTTTGAATGGAGGATAAGAATGAGCAATTATACGACACAGATGGATGCAGCGAGAAAGGGAATTATCACACCAGAGATGGAGCGGGTCAGCGCTTATGAAAATTTCGATGTGGAAGAACTTCGCGAATTAGTTGCAAAAGGACAGGTTGCGATTCCTGCTAATAAAAATCACAAATGCTTAAAAGCTTACGGAATCGGTTCCCGTTTGAAAACAAAAATCAATGTTAATCTTGGAACGAGTAAGGATTGCCTTGATTTGGATGTGGAAATGAAGAAAGTACAGGCGGCTGTCGATATGGGTGCTGAGGCAATTATGGACTTGAGTTCGTTTGGTGATACACAGAAATTCCGCCGTAAACTGACAAGTGAATGTCCGGCGGTTATTGGTACCGTGCCGATTTATGATGCCGTTGTTTATTATAACAAAGCATTAAAAGATATTACTTCCGATGAGTGGATGGAAGTTGTAAAAATGCACGCCAAAGATGGTGTTGACTTTATGACTATTCACTGTGGAATTAACCGTGCTACAGCAGACCGTTTTAAACAGAATCTGCGCCATACGAATATTGTATCCCGCGGCGGTTCCATTATTTTTGCATGGATGGAATTAACCGGAAATGAAAACCCATTTTATGAGAGATATGATGAGCTTCTGGATATTTGTGAAGAGTACGATGTGACAATTAGTTTAGGAGATGCCTGCCGTCCGGGAAGTATTGAAGATGCCGGAGATATTTCACAGATTTCAGAATTGGTTGCACTTGGTGAACTGACACAGCGTGCATGGAATCACAATGTACAGGTTATGGTTGAGGGACCGGGTCATATGCCGCTCAATCAGATTCGTGCAAACATGGAAATCCAGCAGACAGTATGTAAGGGAGCGCCATTTTATGTGTTAGGACCTTTGGTAACCGATATTGCACCGGGTTATGATCATATTACCAGTGCGATTGGTGGAGCAATTGCTGCGACTTATGGTGCATCATTCCTTTGCTATGTAACACCGGCAGAGCACTTGCGCCTTCCTACACTCGAAGATGTTAAAGAAGGAATTATTGCTTCCCGCATTGCGGCGCATGCGGCAGACGTGGCAAAAGGACTGCCGGGTGCAAAAGACTGGGATTTTGAAATGAGCGAAGCACGCCGCAATCTCGATTGGGAGAAGCAGTTTGAACTTGCCATTGACCCGGAAAAAGCCCGCCGTTATCGTGCCGAAAGTAAACCGGAAAAAGAAGATACATGTACGATGTGCGGTAAAATGTGTGCCGTAAGAAATATTAATAAAATTCTTCGCGGTGAAGACGTCGATATCATGGACTAAACCAATTACTATCTTGCAAAACACCCTCCATTAGGTGTATAATAATACTGCATTAATGTGCCGATATTATACCCATGGAGGGATTTTTTATGAAGAAAAGGATTTTGGATTTTTTAATTAAAATTGGAAGAAAATGTAAAGTTTTGACATATCCGGTCATGATTGTTGTCGTTGCTTTTTTGACAATTTATCATACCGTCAAAAATATATTTTCTGTAAAAAATAAATGGAAGTTCCTTGTGACATGTGGTATTTGCTTAGCCGTTGTTGTGGGGGGCGTTCTTGTGCTGCCGGCTTTGGCAGATGAAATGATTGGCGAGGGACAGACCGAGACGGTATCGGAGGAGGAGATTGAGCCAACGATGACACCAGATGTTACCGTGGAGCCGATTGCGACGGAAGAGCCAAAACAGGATAAGCCAGCAGAAGAAACAGATTCCGAAGAGGCAATGCAGCAAGAAGAAAAAGATGAAATGGAAAGCACAGCTGAGCCGCAGGCAAGTGAAGTGCCAGAATATCAAGCGGCATCAGAGCAGGATGAATCGGAGAACCTGCCAGACGAAAAGAAAAAGGTAATTAGGAGAAATAAAGCTGCTGCAGCGAAGAAGCTGGATAGTCCGAAGTGTGAAATTGAACCATTGAATGGATCTTATACATATCCGCTTGATTCAGTTATTAAAGTGAGTGTACAAGTGACAGTTCCGGAGGGGGCTAGCTGCGAGTATCAATGGTATGTGAGTAAAACGGCAAACGGTACGGGTGAGGCATTAAGTGGACACGGTGCAAAGACAGGAACTTATTCGGTTCCACAAGATACAGGAGCAGGCGATTATTATTACTATTGTATTGTGAAAAGTGTTGATCTGGAGCAGTATAATTATGATTCAGATGAAGTCAGAAGTGAAGATATACGGGTAAGTATTCAGAAAGGAGAACCACAACTTAGTGATTTTGATATTAGTACGGTTCTTGATGAATATTATTATACCGGAAAATCTATTGATCCGGATATTGTATCGAAAAGAGCGGGAATGGGAAAAGCGTATCTTGTTGTGATGAATGGTCCGATGGAAGTTCGTCCAATAGCGGACAGCGATATTCCATATGCTGTTTATCTGCATGTCAGTGATGGCATTAATTACCGGAAAAAAACCATTGATTTGAATAAAACAATACTTATTAAACGATATCCAACGCCTAAGAAACCGTACACGATTAGTGGAACAAAAGGGAAGATGGCAGGCGGAACACAGTGGTATACCTCAGATGTTAAAATTGTACCGCTGAAGGGCTATTTAATTTCTACGAATGAAAGTGATTTTAAGGAATCCCTTACTTATTCGTCAGATGGTTTGGATCAGGGACCAGCTAAAATTTATTTAAAAAATATAAATAGTAATGGAATAACGGATGCTGTTTCTGTGCAGGAAAAGGCTGATAAGCAGATTAATATTGATAAAACAAAACCGACGGCGGTTATCGCGTATGAAGGAAAGCAGTGTTCAGACACTGACCATGAGCTGACAGAAGATTGTTATAATCAGGAGGTTGGTTTTTCGCTGAGTGCTGATGACAAAACAAGTAAGGTAGACAGCCGTGCATATGTGCTTGCCACAAAGGCGGTGACGGCAAATCAGTTAAAATCAGCCGCATGGATTTCTCTTGAGGATGGTAATATGGATGTTTCCTTTAGTGAAGAAGGAACAAGAATTTTGTATTTCCGTGTAATTGATAAAGCAGGCAATATTGCTTATGCTGCTTCCAATCAGGTTACTCTGGATATGACGAATCCGGAAATTCTTTGTGGAAAGAAAAAGCTGGGTGATTCCAAAGAGTATACAGCAGACCGTAAAAAAATTACGGTTACAGATAAATATCTTACCAAGGTAACGGTGCGTAGAGATGGAAATGTTGTATTAACAAAACTACAGAATAGTATTGTGGATGGCAGTACATCCTTTAGTCTTGACAGACGGTCGTCGACACAGGATGATATAGTATACGAAATTACGGCAGAGGATAAGGCTGGAAATAAGAAAGTCACAACATTGACACTTCATGATCCGGTGCAGGAGGTAGATGCCAAAAATCTTAATTTTGGCAGTGGTGATTCGGCGCTGGTATATGGCTATGGAGAAGTGGCAGCAAGGCCTGTTAGTCTTACGAATAAAAATAATAATCAGCCGGTAGCGGTAGATTCGATATCGATAGAAGGAATAAATGGAGCTGCGCAGTATTTTGAAGTTGTAGATGGTACGAAAGTACGGCCAAAACAGGGACTTCATGTGGGAACATATACGGAGGTTGTTCGTATTTCTTATAATGGAGAGGCTGAATCAGAGGTTACCTGCCAATGTAGTGTAACGGTTAAAAAGGCGAATATGTTAGTGTATTATACCGGTCAGAAAGATGTTGGTTATCACACGTTGCCGGATTTAAAGGAAACGATTGAGTATACGGAGGCAGATTTCAAAAATGGAGACACGAAAGATGTCTTTGAATCGGATGCTGATTTTGTGGCACCGAGATTGTACTATAAAGATTCTAATGATATTATGCAGGAATTTACAGAAGATAAACGTGCAATGGAAACCATGCAGCTGATTCCGGATGGCGGTGAATCGCACGATTATGAGTTTTCTTATGCGGCAGGAGAATTGGAAGTGAAACATCATGAACTTCGTTCCGGATACGTGATTGAAGGCAGAAAGATAACGGGATATGACTGGTATGTGTCCGATTATGTAACCATTCGTCCGGCGGCTAATTACCAAATAAGTGATTCTGAACAGGTAGATTCATTTGCGACAGCAGCACAATCAATTTCGGTTGCTGGACCAACTACAAATAGTGTAGAAAAAAGTTTTTATGTTATGAATACGCAAACGGGTGAAATATCTGCCAAGATGAAAGAAACAATTAAAATTGATAATACGGCACCATATTTTAGAAATGGAGAGGGAATTAATGTATCGTCTAATTTATGGGCAGAATTTTGTAATTCTATAAGTTTTGGATTATTCTTTAACCAGACAAAAGCAGTATCTATTCGAGCAACCGATGAGGAGAGTGGGATTGAATCAATCCAATATTGTGTGTCAGAAAAGGCAGTTGATGGAACTGTAGAAAGTTTGGACACAAAACTGAAATGGCAGAATTATGAGGATGGATTTTCTATTTCGCCAGAGGAATATGAGCATGCGGTTATTTATGCAAAAATAACGAATCATGCCGGTTTGAAAACTTATATTTCTTCGAATGGTCTGGTGTTTGATAACAAGCAGCCGGAAATTAACAAAGTAGAAAATGGAAAAGAACAGGGAATCGTTGATGAAAAAGAATACATTACGGAAAGTTTATTGCTAAAAGTTTCGGATAGTAATCTGAGTAGTGCAACGCTTTACGAGGGAACAGATGTTACAGCTCAAGGAAACTCATTAACAATTACGGATGGAGCGCAGGGAATAAAAACGGCCCAAAAAGAAATAGCCTGTCCGTCAAAAGGCTCAAAGGTTTATACGGTGGTGGCACGAGATGCTGCTGGAAATAATGCAGAACGTGAATTTACAATTACGAAGCCAATTTATGATATTACAGCGGATACGTTAAAAATTGCGGATGCAACGTATGGTTATTCTTTCACGCCACAGACTAGGATAAGTTTTAAAAACACGGAGAAAGCGAATGCTGATGCTACAATACAAAAGGTGATTCTTAGTGATGATAAGAATTTTAAGGTAAAGAAATCCGATAATGAATTTTGGATTGCAGCAAAAGAGGGGCTTTCTTATGGTAAGTATGTAACGGATGTTACTTTGGTTTATAATGAGAATAAGGAAGCAAAAACAACATGCAGTTTTAATGTAGAAAAAGCGGTTTTGACGGCAACATATTCTGGAGATGACTTATATTATCATGAAAAACTGGAAAAAGGATCTGTGAAAGTTACTGGTTTTGTATCACAAAAGGGTGTTGTTGAGACGCCGGAGACCGCATCCGGTTATGTAGCACCTACTGTTGATTATTCACAGAGAGCAAAGGCAACAAAGGAATTAACGCCGACGGGAGGAAAGGCGGATAACTATACTTTTGAGTATGTATCCGGATTGCTCTTGGTTGACCGCAGATATGCCAGTGCTGGAAAAGACGGACAGTATCGTATTGAAGGAAGTGTATCAGACACTGGCTGGTATGTATCCGATTTGAAAATTGTACCAAAAGAAGGATACGAGTTGATGACCGAAGAAGAGGGCAAAGCATTAGATGAAATTTCATTGACTAAAGATACGGATTGTGGAGAAGAAAAATTTTATATTATGAATAAGACTTCGGGCGAAATTTATTATCAAAGTGTATTAAATTACAAAAAAGATACAAAGAAGCCTGAAATCAACGGTGTCAAAAAAGACGCAACTTATGAGAAAAATAATCTTGTAGTAACGGTTTCTGATGACAATTTGTCGAATGTTACTGTGAATGGAAAGCCACAGCGAATAGGAAACAGCACGATAAATATTACCTTGACTGCAAATCAGGAAACGATGGTTTATATGGTTACGGCGACAGACTGCGCTGGTAACATGTCTGATTGTAAGGTTACGTTAAAGCAGCCAGCGTCTTTGCCGGCATCAGATGATGATTTATATCTGGATGATGATACGGATCAGAATACGGCAGCACCGTCTGCCTCACCATCCCAATCAACAGCTGGTGTGGTTAGAAAAAATGTAAAGGTGGTAGATGGGGCACCAAACACGTCGCTTGTAACCAGTACAGAGGATTTGATGCTTTCGGTATTAACGAATGGAGAACAGCAGGCTGTAGAAGATGGCAGTAATGCGAATATTGAGCTGAGGATTAAGAATATTGATAGTAGTGTTTCGCAGACAGACAAGGAGTTAATAATTGCGAATCTATCCGGATATTCGGTAGGTGAATATTTGGATATTACACTATGGAAGAGAGTTGGAAGCAGTTCAGAGAAGACAGTAACTAATATTGCCACACCAATATCGGTAACGGTATCAGTTCCTGCTGATTTACGAAGTGAATCACGTGAATTTGTGGTGCTTCGAGTTCATAAAGGAAAAGTTTCCATATTGGAGGATTTAGATTCAGCAATTAATACGATTACGTTTAAGACGGATTACTTTTCTACTTATGCACTTGCCTATCGGACAGTAGATGAAGCAGCAAAGACTACAGGAACAACAAAAAAATCAAAAACTAAGAAATCGACAGCTGGCAAATCATCTTCTGCTAAGTCCGCTGTTAATAAGTCAAAAGCTGTGCAAAAAGGACAGACTAGTTCGTTTAAAAAAGTAAGTGTCATCGATGTACTTGCGACAGATCCATCACCGGCTGCTGGCGATACAGCACCGCTTCTGCCAATTGCGATTGTATTTCTTTGTTCTTTATCAGGAATACTGGTAACGATGGTGCTTCGGAGAAAAATGTAATTCATCGGAGGTTTTAGCATGAAAAAAGTTAGAACACATTTGGAAGACCGTGTTCTTCCATCTTATACAAAAGGAGAAGAAATTTTTAATATGGTTTCGCATATTGCTGGTGGTGCGCTGGCAATTGCGGCACTGGTACTCTGTGTGATTTTCGCAGTAATACACACAGATGCATGGGGTGTTGTAGGAGCGGCTATTTATGGCTCCACAATGGTCGTGCTTTATACGATGTCGAGTATTTATCATGGTTTGAAACCGGAAATGCCTAAAAAGGTGTTTCAGGTTATTGACCACTGTACAATTTATTTTCTAATCG
This sequence comes from uncultured Eubacterium sp., assembly GCA_934322085.1. Lineage (GTDB taxonomy): Bacteria > Bacillota > Clostridia > Lachnospirales > Lachnospiraceae > Eubacterium_F. The sequence goes on along the minus strand of CAKRGF010000028.1, from coordinate 7,453 downwards.
CAGGAACCTATACGCCGGTTACTTTGACGGCGTTGAGACCACAGTACCCGGTACAGGCATTTGTGATTTTTGGTATTGTGTGGGTGTGCTGTTTCATCGCAGCAACTTTGACGGCAATTGATTTGAAAAAATATCAGATTTTGTCAATGATATGCTATCTTGCGATGGGATGGTGTATTATTTTCTTTATCAAACCGACGGTGCAGTGTCTTGGTACCGGTGGAACTGTCTTTTTGTTTGCCGGCGGTGTTGCTTACACGATTGGTGCGATTTTGTATGGTATTGGTAAAAAGAAAAAATATGTGCATTCCATTTTCCACTTGTTCGTAGTGGCGGGAAGTATTTTGCACTTTTTTATGATTTTGTTTTATGTTATACTATAGCATAAAGTGTTCCCCTGTGAATGGGGGATGCGAGTTGATTAGTATTTTTGATTGATGCAAAAGAATTTGGAGGATGAGATGATAGTAGAACCAAAAGTAAAAGGATTTATCTGCACGACAGCGCATCCGGCTGGCTGCAAAGAGAGTGTGAGAAGACAGATTGCTTATTGTAAAGAAAAAGGCATGGTGGAAGGACCGAAAAAAGTATTGGTAATTGGCTCTTCAACCGGTTATGGTCTGGCAAGTCGTATCGCAGTAACATATGGTTACGGGGCAGATACAATTGGTGTGGCTTTTGAGAGAGAGTCGAATGGAAGAAGAACTGCAACAGCCGGCTGGTATAACACAAAGGCATTTGAAGAGTTTGCCAAAGAAGACGGCTATTATGCAAAGTCATTTAATGGTGACGGTTTTTCGGAAGAAATGAAAAATCAGGTAATAGAGACGATTCGCAAAGATTTTGGAAAAGTTGATATGGTTGTTTACAGTATGGCAGCTCCAAGAAGAACGATGCCGGATGGAACGACAGTATCCTCCGTATTGAAAACGGTAGGAAAAGAACTGACAAATAAAACGATTGATTTGCGAAACAATGAAATTAAAGACGTGACAGTACCAGTTGCCAACGAAGAAGAAATTGAAAATACGGTTAAAGTTATGGGCGGTGAAGACTGGGAAGTATGGATTCAGGCACTTGTGGATGCAGATGTCTTGAGTGACAATGCGGTTACGCTAGCATATTCTTATATCGGACCGGAACTGACTCATGCGATTTACAAAGAAGGCAGTATTGGTCAGGCAAAGAAACATCTTTTTGAGACATCGAAAAAACTCACAAAAGAGTTTGAGGCGAAAGGCTTGAAGGCTTACATCTCAGTAAATAAAGCGCTGGTTACCCAGAGTAGTGCGGCAATTCCAATTGTACCGCTTTACATTTCTCTTCTTTATAAGATTATGAAGAAAGAAGGACTGCATGAGGGATGCATTGAGCAGATGAACCGTTTGTTTATCGATAAACTGCCTGCAAAGGAAACGGATGCAGAAGGCTATATCCGTCTTGATGACTGGGAAATGGAAGATAAAGTCCAGAATGAAATAACAAAGCTCTGGGGCTTAGTTACGACAGAAAACATTGGCGAACTTGGCGACATTGAAGGTTACTGGGAAGATTTTTATCACATGTTTGGTTTCCATTATGACAATGTGGATTATAGTGCTGATGTAGAAATTTAAAAATGACAGGAATAAAAAAGGGGCTGCCAAAATGATATGCTCCCTTCTAGGTAGACAAGTGAAATAATTAAACTTGTTACTTAGGAGGGAGCATATTTTATGTCTAAAAGAAATATATCTGCACAAGATAAGATAAATGCTGTAAAAAGATACTTGAACGGTCTGACAAGCCAACGAATACTTGCAAATGAGTTTAGTATATCTCAAGCTTCCATTCAACAATGGATTACTAATTATGAAAGTATGGGAGAAGATGCATTCTTGATGAAAAGTTATAAGCATTATTCTGCTGAATTAAAAAGGAAGGCAGTTCTAGACTATCTGTCTGGAAAAGGATCACAAACAGATATCTGTAAAAAATATGGTATTCGTTCAAAAAGTAAGTTACAAAAGTGGATAAAGAAGTATAATGGTCATGAAGAGTTAAAATCTTCTGGAACAGGAGGAAGTATTATCATGACCAAAGGAAGAAAAACCACATTTGAAGAACGGGTTGAAATAGTACAATATTGCATCGCACATAACCATAATTATGCTGAAACAGCAGAGAACCATCGGGTATCTTATCAACAGGCACGTAGTTACACTATTAAATATGAATCTGGCGGAGTGGAAGCTTTAAGAGATAAACGTGGAAAACGGAAAAATCCTGACGAGATGAATGAATTAGAAAGTTTGCGTGCCGAAGTTAAAATTTTAAGAGCAGAGAAAGAACGTGCTGAAATGGAGGCTTCTTTCCTAAAAAAACTCGAAGAGATAGAAAGGAGGCGGGGCTAAGCCTGGTCCGTCATGAATATGTATATCAGGCAATCAAAGACGAACACGAAGAACATAATTATCCCATCACTGACCTTTGCAAACTCGGTAGAGTTTCTAGAGCAGCTTACTATAAATGGTTACATAGAGAAATTCCAGAAAACGAACGAAAAAACAAACGAATTGCAGATGAAATAGAAAAGATTCATACGGAATCGCCGGACAAAGGATATCGCAGAATCAGAGATGAATTGGAACGTTATCATAACATTGATGTTAATGACAAACGTGTGTTACGTATTTGTCGCAAACTTAATATTAAATCAACTATCAAGTACTCCAATAATGGATGCACGAGACAGGCTTCAAATTCCCAATATATAGCAGAAAATATACTTAACCGGGAGTTTACTGCTGATGCACCAAATGAAAAATGGCTCACAGATGTAACAGAGTTCCATTATTATATCGGGATTGAGAAACGTAAGGTCTATTTAAGTGCAATTTTGGATTTATATGACCGAAGAATTGTAGCTTACACGATTGGGGATTCGAACAACAATCATCTTGTATTTAGCAACTTTGAGGATGCGGTGACAAAAAACCCTGATGCACATCCATTGTTTCATAGCGACAGGGGATTCCAATATACTAACAGGGCATTCCACGCGAAAATCGAGGCGGCAGGTATGGTGCAGAGCATGTCAAGAGTAGCCAGGTGCATCGATAATGGACCGATGGAAGGTTTTTGGGGAATTTTAAAGAGAGAACGTTACTATGGAAAACGATTCACTGATAAAGAAACACTCATAAAAATGATTGAGGATTATATAGATTACTACAACAATAAACGATTGCAAAGAAATCTTGGAGTTTTAACTCCTATGGAAAAACACACACTTTACTTACAAGCTGCATAAAAACTGCCAGTAGTTCACTCTACTGGCAGGAAAAATTTATATTTTTTCAATTGTCTACTTGACGGGAAGCAGTTCAAAATGACAGCCTCTTTCAATTTGCAATTATAATCTTGCAACTACGAAAATATCATAGATAGCGCGAATTGCATCTTCAAAATCTTCATTATTTACACCGATGATAATATTTAACTCACTCGAACCCTGGTCAATCATTTTTACATTGATATGCGCATGAGCAAGAGCGGAGAATAAACGGCCGGCAGTACCACGTGTACTCTTCATGCCGCGTCCTACGACAGCAATCAAAGCTAAGTCCGATTCCATATGAATGGTATCCGGTTTTGCTAAACGGTTGATGTCGGCAATGACTTCTTGTTCTTTTTCCTGAAATTCGTCCTGATGAACAAAAATAGTCATAGTATCAATACCGGATGGCATATGCTCAAAAGAGATACCATTGTCTTCAAAAGCACTGAGGACTTTGCGTCCAAAACCGATTTCGGAGTTCATCATATCTTTTTCAATATTAACGGCTACAAAGCCTTTTTTTCCGGCAATACCGGTGATGGTATAAGCAGGAATCCGGCAGGTGCTTTCTACAATCATCGTTCCATCGTCTTCCGGACGGTTTGTATTTCGGATGTTAATTGGAATACCGGCTTTTCGTACCGGGAAGATTGCATCTTCGTGGAGTACGGAAGCACCCATGTAAGCAAGTTCTCGTAATTCCATATAAGTAATGGTATGAATGACTTCCGGATTTTTTACGATACGTGGGTCGGTAACTAAGCAGCCGGAAACGTCTGTCCAGTTCTCATACAAATTCGCATTGATTGCTTTGGCAACCAAAGAACCAGTGATATCGGAACCGCCGCGGGAGAAAGTAACGACTGTACCATTTTTCATGGCACCGTAAAATCCCGGAATGACAGCGCGTTCAATTTTATCTAAATAAGTCGCAAGAAGCTCGTTGGTGGTTTCGGAATCAAAAGACCCGTCTTTGTTAAAACGGATTACATTCGCAGCATCGACAAATTCATAGCCGAGGTATTTTGCCATGATTTTTCCATTTAAATATTCGCCACGGGAAGCAGCATACATAGAACCTGCTTTTGCTACAAACTGTTTTTTAATGATTTCAAAATCTTCATCTAAAGAAAAATCGAGTTTCAAACCATTAATAATTTCGTTATAGCGGTCTTTGATTTGATTTAACTGCTTGTTGAATGCCTTGCTCTGTTCTGCCAGTTCATAGCAGTGGTACAGCATATCCGTTACCTTCGTGTCATCGGAAAAACGTTTTCCCGGTGCGGAAGGGACTACATAACGGCGGGATTCGTCTGCACGAATAATAGCGCCAACTTTCATAAACTGTTCTGCGCTGGCAAGGGAACTTCCACCAAACTTAACTACTTTTTTCATGAAACATCTCTCCATATATTTTTTTTGTGTCAAAGATTTACAGACACACGATTATAGTAAACCATGTTTTTTGGTATTTTTCAAGAGTTTTTTGTGATATAATAAGAAAAAGAATTTTTACAGAGGAGGATTTGTATGGAAGGAATTACATTATATTCCATTGATTATTATAAAAAAAGTGTTTTTAAAGGCAGTTACCGGGGGATGAATTTCAGAATTTCGAAAGACGGCGATGAGGAGGAAAAGAAACTTCTTGCGACTGCGTGGAAAGGTCCGTTTATACTGGAAAAGACGAAGGAGGAGCCGGTGACGATGGCGTTTGATTTTTCGGATGAGGGGCTTTTAGAGGCGGATGAATGGTTGACGAAACAGCAGAAACTGTTATGCCCGGGAGCAGGGGAAGAGTGACCTCTTGTAACTTTTTGAAAAACGAGTATAATACTAGTAGCAGAGAAACATAAGAATAAGGAGGTTATTATTACCATGACAAAAATTGATATTTTTTCCGGTTTTCTTGGTGCCGGTAAGACAACATTGATAAAAAAACTGATAAAGGAAGCTTTTCAGGGAGAAAAACTTGTCCTGATTGAAAATGAATTTGGTGAGATTGGTATTGATGGCGGTTTTATGAAAGATGCCGGCATTAATGTAACGGAAATGAATTCAGGATGTATTTGCTGTTCATTGGTTGGTGATTTTGGTGCCGCATTGGAAGAGGTACTTGAGAAGTATCATCCGGACCGCATTATTATTGAGCCATCCGGTGTTGGTAAATTGTCGGATGTTATTAAGGCTGTTTCCGGTGTAATGGAGAGCCATGACGATGTGCAGATGAATGGGTATGTTACGGTGGCAGACGCAACGAAGTGTAAAATGTACATGAAAAACTTTGGTGAATTTTACAACAACCAGGTTGAGAGTGCAAAGACAATTGTGTTAAGCCGGACCGGTAAAATTACGGATGAAAAGTTAGATGCTGCGTTGGCTTTGATTCGCGAGAAAAATGATAAGGCAACAATTATTACGACACCATGGGATGAGATTGATGGAAAACAGATTCTTGGTGCGATTGAGGAGAGTAATTCACTGGAATTAGAATTGATGGAAGAAGAGGATGTATGTCCGGAGTGTGGACATCATCATGACCACCATCATCACCATGAGGACGATGAGTGCGACCATGACCATGACCACGGTGAGTGTGATCATCACGATCATGACCATGAACATCATCATCACGAGGATGGCGAGTGTTGTTGTGGACATGACCACGACCATGAGCATGGACATCATCACCATCATGCGGACGATGTATTTACAAGCATGGGTATTGAGAGTGCTCACAAATTCAGCGAGGAAGAATTGACTGGTATTTTGAAAAAATTGTCTGCTGAGGATAATGGCTATGGAAACATCCTTCGTGCGAAGGGAATTGTACCGGCAACGGAAGGTGAATGGTTCCACTTTGATTTGGTTCCGGGTGAGTACGAAGTGCGCCGAGGCAGTGCGGATTATACCGGACGAATCTGTGTTATTGGAGCAGAGCTGAAGGAAAGTGAAATTAAGCAATTGTTTTTAGGATAAGGAATGGAGGAAACTATGTTTGGAAATCGGGATATTCCGGTCTATTTATTTACCGGTTTTTTGGAAAGCGGTAAATCGACATGTTTTCAGGAAATACTGGAAGAAGGAAATTTTGAAGATGGCTTGCGGACCTTGTATCTGATGACGGAAGAGGGAGAAAAAGAAGTCGATGAAATGTTGCTTCGCCATAATAAAGTAGATACGGCTTTGATTGAAGACGAGGAAGATTTGACGGAAGATAAGTGTAAAGAACTTGTGAAACAATATAAGCCGGCACGAATTGTTATTGAGGTAAACGGTATGTGGGATTTGGTTAAGTTAATCAATGAAACCATTCCGGAAAATTGGATTGTTGTGCAGACATTTACAACAGTCAATGCGGAAACATTTTCTGTTTATATCAATAATATGAAATCGTTGATTATGTCGCATTTTCAGCAGTCGGATTTGGTTATTTTTAACCGTTGTTCGTCCGATATGGATAAGGCATCCATGCGCCGAAATGTTAAAGCAATCAACCGCCGTGCCCAGGTTTTATTTGAATCAGAGGATGGCTCGGTTGAGAGTAATATTGAAGAAGAATTACCGTTTGATGTCACTGCAAAAGAAATTGTATTAGAAGATGACGATTTTGGACTTTGGTATCTGGATGTTAGTGAGCATCCGGAAAAATACGAGGGAAAAACAATTGTATTTAAGGGACAGGTATACAGAAATAGAACTTTCCCGAAAGATGCCTTTGTGCCATCGCGTGCGGCCATGACCTGCTGTGCAGACGATATCGCAAAAATCGGATTTATCTGCCATTATCCAGAGGCTGATAAATTTGCAACCAATGACTGGGTTATGGTAACGGTAAAAGTAAAACCGGAATTTAGCCGTAAACAACAAGCATTAGTGCCAATGCTTTGGGCTGACAAAGTCGAAAAAACCACTCCCCCACAAGAGGAAGTTGTATACTTTAGTTAGCTACAAGCCACGCACAAAAAGAGATGCGCCATGGCATGCAAGCTCGCTTGCAAATGCCATGGCGCATCTCTTTTTGTATGAGGCGACAGCCTCTATGAGCGGAGCCGGAGGCGGAGCGAATAGCGTGTGCTGTTTGGCGGAGCGAATAGCGTGTGCTGTTTGGCGGAGCGAATAGCGTGTGCTGTT
>CAKRGF010000027.1 GCA_934322085.1 uncultured Eubacterium sp. | reverse complement strand
GATTAAGGCGGTTGTTAAAGTAGGAATTTTGTTCTACGTGGTATATCAGGCGCTAAAAGATGAATGGGGCATGATTGTCAACATTTATCAGCTTGATATCTGGTCAGCGGTTAGCCTGATTGTTAGTACCGTGTTAAATATTGCCTTTCAGATTACGGCTGTTTTCTTTGTCATTGCTTTTGCGGACTGGATGTACCAGAAACGCAAGTTTAACAATGACATGAAAATGACGAAACAGGAAGTCAAAGATGAATATAAAAATACAGAAGGAAATCCACAGATTAAAGGCCAGATTCGAAGAAAGATGCAGGAGGCGTCAAGACGACGTATGATGCAGGAACTGCCGGAGGCGGATGTAGTTATTACGAACCCGACTCACTTAGCGGTTGCACTGAAATACGATAAGGAAGTAGCTGAGGCACCAATTGTTGTGGCAAAGGGTGCTGATTATCTGGCGGGACGTATTCGTGAAGTGGCGAAAGAAAATAAGATTGAGATTGTAGAAAATAAACCTTTGGCGAGAATGTTGTATCACAATGTGGAATTGGGAGAACAGATTCCGCCGGAATTGTACCAGATGGTTGCAGAAATTTTGGCTTATGTATATGGATTACAAGGAAAAGTAAGTTGATTTTGATAGAAAAAACGTAAAGGAGGAAAAACAATGCGTCGTGAAGATATGGTGTTAGGTGCATTTATCTTAGTACCTATTTTATGCTTGATTATTCCGGTCCCGCTCTTTTTGCTGGATTTGTTATTCGCATTAAATATTGCACTTTCGATGATTATTTTGTTTAATGCATTGTTTTCCAAAGAGCCTCTTGATATGTCGGCGTTTCCGACGTTATTGCTTTTGACGACGTTGTTTCGATTGTCGTTGAATGTCAGCTCTACAAGAAATATTTTATTAAAGGCAGATGCCGGTAACGTAGTTGATACATTTGGTAACTTTGTCGGTGGTGGTAATTTAGTTGTTGGTGCCATCGTGTTCTTTGTACTGGTTATCATGCAGTTACTTGTTATCAATAAAGGTTCCGAACGTGTGTCGGAGGTAACAGCGCGTTTTACACTGGATGCGATGCCCGGAAAACAGATGGCGATTGATGCCGATTTGAATACAGGCGCCATAACCGATGAGGAGGCAAAAGAACGCCGTGAAAAGATTCAGCAGGAATCGGCTTTCTTTGGTTCCATGGATGGTGCTACAAAGTATGTAAAAGGAGATGCAACGGCAGGTTTAGTAATTACCGTTTTGAACTTTGTTGGTGGTATTGCCATTGGTGTTCTGATGAATGGCATGGATATTAACGCGGCGGTTCAAAGGTATTCGATTCTGACAATTGGTGATGGTCTGGTAAGCCAGATTCCATCCCTTATGATTTCGTTATCCACTGGTATTCTGGTAACGAAAGGTTCCAAAGAAGCCGATGTGGGCAATATATTGAAACGACAGCTTTTTTCTACGCCGAAAGTACTTAATATTGTCGGCATTGCCTTGATTGGTTTAGGTTTATTTACGCCACTGAATATGCTGGTCTTTTGTGCGTATGGAATTATGTTTTTATTGACGGCAAGAATGATGGCAAACCAATTGGAAATGACAGAGACCGACGAGGCGGTTTCGGAAGAAGAGGAGTCTGCAGAAGAAATCAGGAGACCGGAAAATGTCAGTTCGCTGCTGCAGGTGGATGCCATTGAGCTGGAGTTTGGTTATGGAATTATTCCACTTGCCGATGTTAATCAGGGCGGTGACTTGTTAGACCGTGTGGTTATGATACGAAGACAGATTGCCTTAGAACTTGGATGTGTAGTTCCGATGATTCGACTGCGTGATAACATTCAGTTGAATCCGAATCAGTATCTGATTAAGATAAAAGGCGTGCCGGTCAGCGAGGGAGAAATTTTGTTTGATCACTATATGGCGATGAATCCGGGATATGTAGAAGAAGAAATTTCTGGTATTCCAACGTTTGAGCCATCCTATCATCTGCCTGCAATCTGGATTACGGAAAGTCAGCGTGAACGGGCAGAATCCCTTGGCTATACGGTAGTTGACCCGCCGTCAATTATTGCGACCCATTTGATGGAAATTATCCGTTCACATCTGGATGAACTTCTTACCAGACAGGATGTTCACAACTTGATTGAGAATGTGAAGGAAGCAAACGATACATTGGTATCGGAACTGGTGCCAAAATTATTAAATGTTGGAGAAATCCAGAAGGTGTTGCAGAATCTTTTGGCAGAAGGTATTTCCATAAGAGATTTGGTTACCATTTTTGAGACGTTAGCCGATTATGCACCGACAACACATGATACCGATGTATTGACGGAGTATGTCAGACAGAGTTTGAAACGTGCGATTTCAAACCAGTATTTTAATAACAATGAAACGACCAGCGTTGTGACATTGGACCCGAATGTGGAGCAGGTTATTATGGATTCGGTAAAACAGACGGAGCAGGGGGCTTATCTGGCACTTGACCCGGATTATACGAACCGGCTGATGACTTCTCTGCGGGAAGAAACAGACAAATTAGAGGAACTGGGACGAACGCCGATTATTATTACTTCGCCGATTGTTCGTATGTACCTGAAAAAATTAACACAAGAGCAATTTAGGAATCTTCATGTATTGTCATACAATGAGATTGATTCCGATGTTGAATTACAATCAGTTGGGATGGTGACAGTAGAGTGATTATCAAAAAGTTTTTAGCAAAATCTGAAAAAGATGCAATTGAAATGGCAAAAAGCGAATTAGGAAATAACGCCATTGTTATGAATATTAAGAAAGTGAAGCCAAAAGGACTTGCTAAATTATTTGTCCGTGGAAAAGTTGAAGTGACAGCGGCATTGGATGAGACACCAGTGTATTCACAGGACGAGACAGCGCAAGAGAAAAAGCCGGTCGAGGCGGGCAAGTTTTCGAAAACAGAGAAAAAGGCAGATACGCCGGATAACAGCAGCCTTGAGGAACGTATCAGTATGCTGCAATCCCTTCTTGAAAAACAAATGGCGCAGAAGGAAGAAGTGACGGAGAAAGCAGAAAAAAACATTGAGATGCCAGTTTCGGAACCAAAAGAGACCGTAGAGCCAAAAGATGCTTCCGAGTCTAAAGAAGAGGATGAGGAGGATGAAAAGACGAAGGCTTATAAAGATTTGATTTACCAGCAGTTAGTCCAGAACGAGGTGGATGAAGAAATTGCAAAATCCATTATGGATGAGGTGAACCGTTCGCTCGCAAAAAATGCACCGTTAGACCAGATTCTGGCAAATATTTACCAAAAGATTATTTTGATGTTAGGACAGCCTTATGGGATTAAGACGGGGGAAAATACGAAGACGAAATTTATCTTTTTCCTTGGTTCAACCGGAGTTGGCAAAACAACGACGATTGCCAAAATTGCTTCCAAATTAAAATTAGAGGAGCATGCCAAAATTGCATTGGTAACAGCAGATACTTACCGTATTGCAGCGGTGGAACAGCTAAAGACTTATGCGAATATTTTATCAGTACCTCTTGAGGTAATTTACAGTCCTCAAGAATTGGGAGATAATCTTGAAAAACTTAAACAGTATGATGTCTGCTTGATTGATACTGCGGGACGTTCCCACAAAAGCAAAGAACAGATGGAAGATATCCGGACATTGCTGGAGCAGATTCCTGTCAATGAGCGTCAGGCTTATTTGGTGTTAAATGCCGGTACAAAATACAGTGATTTACAAAAGATTGCTTCGGTTTATTCGGCACTTACGGATTTTAGTCTTATTTTTACTAAGCTTGACGAAACTTCTTCGGCAGGTATTATGTTAAATATGAGAGTGAAAACAAATTGTCCATTATCGTATGTTACCTGGGGACAGAATGTTCCAGAAGACATCGGTGAGATGGATCCGCAGAGAGTGGCTAAAAAATTACTAAGTGATAATCATACGAATTAATTCTATGGCGAGAAAGGAAGGTGTGGAATGGATCAGGCAGAAAGCTTACGAAATATCATTAAAAAGCAGGAAATTGATGCCAAAAACCGGACAGCCAGAGTCATTACGGTCACGTCTGGTAAAGGCGGTGTCGGGAAAACAAGTTTTTCTGTAAATCTGGCAATTCAGCTTCACAGACTCGGCAAGAGAGTGGTTGTTCTGGATGCCGACTTTGGTTTGGCAAATATTGAAATTATGCTTGGAATTCGTCCGAAGTATAATTTGGCTGATTTGATGTTTCGAGGTAAAAATATACAAGATGTAATAACTTATGGACCGGAGGGAATTGGTTTCCTTTCCGGTGGTTCCGGCATCAATGAGATGGCAAATCTGAATCGGGAACAGGTTTTCTGGCTGATTCAGAAGATGGAAGAATTGGATAAACAGGCAGATGTAATCATTGTGGATACCGGTGCCGGAATTGGGGATTCTGTTCTTGAATTTGTGGCAGCCAGTGAAGAAGTTCTTTTGGTAGCTACGCCGGAGCCGACCTCCATTACGGATGCGTATGCCCTGTTAAAGGCTTTGAACCGTAATTCTTCCTATATGCCAAATAAAACGGTTGTGAAGATGATTGCAAATCAGGTTCGTGGAAAAAAGGAAGCGGATGAATTGTTCCAGAAATTAGGTGTTGTTGTCAATAAGTTTTTAGACATTGACATTGATTATCTGGGTGCTATTCCTTATGATGTGAATATGCAGAAGGCGGTCATGCACCAGAAGCCACTCAGCGTGGCCAATCCGGATGCACTGGCTTCCCAGTCCGTGGAGAAGGTTGCACTTTCTTTACTCGATATGGAGAAAGAAAATCCGCGTGCTGTTGGAATTAAGCAGTTATTCTCCAGTGTAATCCGCATGAAATTTAATCGGCGTTAGAAAGGAGGAACCCCGTGAAAGTTACATTTGCAATTGGAGACCGGATTGAACTGATGCATGTTAAGAGCGCGATAGGACGTAAGGTTTCTGAAAAAAAATATGGCAGCCAGGTATTGGATTTTGACGGGGACAGAACCGCCAAAATCGCAATGCCCATTAGCGAGGGGAAAGTAATTCCATTGGAAATTGATGACGATTATAATCTGTGTTTTTTTACAAATTCTGGGTTGTATCAGTGTACAGCACGGATTAAGAAACGTTACATAGAAAACCGCATGTACGTGATGGATGTTATTTTTTTGACGCCGCTGAAAAAGTTCCAGCGAAGAAAATTTTATCGTCTGGAGTGTTTATTTCCGATTCGTTATCGAATTGTTTCCAAGGAACAGTTCGAAAAGCGAAACGAAGAAGAGCAGGAGACGGAAAATGAGGAGTCTTTGTGGGAAGAAGGAACAATTTCAGATTTGAGTGGAGGCGGAATCCGTTTTCATGGAAATATAGAATGTAAAAAAGAAGATTTAGTAGAGATTGTTCTTCCTCTTTCTTTGCAGAGTGGAATTGTTCCGCTTTCTTTGTATATGAAAGTGGTTGCATGTGTTCATTTTGAGGGAAGCCATATCGCCTATGAGACAAGAGGCGAATTTTTAAACATTAATGAGAAAGAGCGTGAAACAGTCATTAAGTATGTTTTTGAAGAGCAGCGTCGAAGAATGAGAAAGGAGTAGATGTCACAGATGAAAAAAGTATTGATTGTTGATGACTCTGCACTTATAAGAAGGGTCCTTTCTGATATAATAAATGATGATGAACAACTGGTTGTCGAAAAGACAGCGAATAACGGGCTTGAGGCACTTACCCTATTGCAGGGGGGATGTCGTCCTGACATTCTTTTGGTCGACATTAATATGCCGAAGATGGATGGTGTGCAGCTTCTTAAGGAATTAAACAAATACCGGCTACAGATTCCGGTGTTGATTGTAAGCTCAATTGCCAGCCAGAGTGCAGATGAGACAATTGAAGCATTGGCACTGGGTGCGTTTGATTTTGTAAAAAAACCAAATGGATCGATTGGCGGAGGGTATCAGGAATTCCGAAAAAAGGTATTGCTGCGAACGTATATGGCGTGCAAGCTTCCTCTTCCTAAGAAGGTTGAGCAGTCCATTTTGGAACAGCAGTTACAGGTTCAGAGCCAGTTAAAAAATGTGGAAAGCCAGACAGAGAAGAAAGTGAAGAAAAATGCGAAAAAGCAGGTGCCAAAAAGCGGCAGGGGAAGCGGCGGTTTGGCAGTGATTGCTTCTTCAACCGGAGGACCAAGGGCGTTACAGTCAGTGATTCCGTATTTTCCAAAGGATTTCCCATTACCGTTAGTCGTTGTCCAGCATATGCCGGCAGGATTTACAAAGTCGTTAGCAGACCGATTGAATGAGGTTAGTAATCTCCAGGTAAAGGAGGCACAGGATGGCGACTGTCTGGAAAAGGGTACGGTCTATATTGCACAGGGAGGCAAACAGTGTGAAGTCATAGAAGATGCGCAGGGAAATCTGATTTTGGCGGAAAATGACAAGCCGGCAAGAGGTGGATTGAAGCCATGTGCAGATATTTTTTTTGAATCACTGGTTTCTTGTTCGGTGGAACACATTGTCTGTGGTGTTCTGACTGGGATGGGAAGCGACGGCTGCAAAGGAATTCTTGCATTGAAAAAAAGCAAGGACATTCAAGTTGTGGCGCAGAATGAAGACACTTGCGTGGTATATGGTATGCCACGCGCAGTAGTACAGGCGGGAATTGTAAATGAAGTCGTGCCACTCGAAGATGTGGCAGACACCATGATAAAACATATAGGAGTGTGAAAAGATGGATACGAGTCAATATTTAGATTTGTTTATTGATGAGACAAAAGAACATTTGCAGAGTTTGAATGAGCATGTCTTGATCTTGGAGAAAGAGCCGGAAAATGAAGATACCATCAATGAGATTTTCCGTGCAGCACATACGCTGAAAGGAATGTCCGGTACGATGGGCTTTGTCCGCATGCAGCGTCTGACCCATGATTTGGAAAATGTGTTCTCGGAAATCCGCAACGGAAATATGAAGGCGAATGAAAAGCTGATTGATGTATTGTTCCGTGGACTGGATGCTTTGGAGTCTTATCTGGCTGTTATTTCCTCTGAGGGAAATGAAGGAACGGAAGATAACGAAGATATTATTAATGATTTGAATGCTCTGTTAGAGGAACAGAGTGGCGGCGGTGCAGCTGCGCCGGTGCAAAAAGAGGCGAAAAAAGAAGAGACTCCTGCAAAAGAAGAAAAAGCTGAGCCGGAAGAAGACAGTGCTTCGGATGAAAAATGCAAGTTTAAGCAGATTCCGATTTCTGAATATGAGACAACAGCAATTAATTCGGCAAGGGCAGAAGGAAAGAATGTATATGGAATTACCGTATATCTGCAAAAGACCTGTATTCTGAAGTCAGCCAGAGCTTTCCTCGTATTCAAATCTGTTGAGAATAAGGGCGAACTGATTAAATCCGTACCTTCGACAGAGCAGATTGAGGATGAGGAATTTGATTTTGATTTCAGCTGGATTTTTGCGTCGAGCGATTCCAAAGAAAATATTAAAAAACTTGTTATGAGTGTATCCGAAATTGCAGAGGTTTATATTGATGATATTGAGGTTCCGGCTGCGTCGGCTGCAGGTGCTTCGGATGAGAAGAAACCGGCACAGGAAAAGAAGGAAGCTGCAAAACCGGATGCCAAAGAAAAACCGAAGAAAGTACCGGCTTCCAAAGGAAAAGTGGGCAGCCGTTCCGTACGTGTTGACATTGATAAACTGGATGTTCTGATGAACCTTGTGAGCGAGTTGATTATTGCAAAGAATGGTCTTGTATCCGCAAGTGCTGTTGAGACAGCAGGACAGATGACAAATTCACAAGCATTCCACGAACAGATTGAATACTTGGAGCGTGTGACGACAAATCTGCATGAATCCGTTATGAAAGTCCGCATGGTGCCAATCGAGAGTGTTGTCAATCGATTCCCGCGTATGATTCGTGATTTGAACCGTAAACTGGATAAAAAAATGGAATTGTACATGACTGGTGAAGAGACAGAACTTGATCGTACCGTAATTGATGAAATTGGAGATCCGCTTATGCATTTGCTGCGTAACTCGGCTGATCATGGCTTAGAGAGCAACGAAGAGCGTGTACGTCTTGGTAAACCGGAGGTTGGTTCCATCTTTTTGGATGCTTACCAGGATGGTAACAATGTTGTTATTGAAGTACGCGATGATGGTGCCGGAATTAACATTGACCGTGTACGTCAGAAAGCAATTGATAAAGGTTCTATTACAGAAAAACAGGCAGAGACAATGACGGACAAAGATTTTATTGATTTGTTGTTCCTGCCAAGTTTTTCAACAGCAGAAAAGATTACCGATGTTTCCGGACGAGGTGTTGGCCTTGATGTTGTAAAAACAAAAATCGAGGCACTTGGTGGTAACATTACAGCAAAAACAGTTGCCGGTGAAGGAAGTACCTTTACAATTTCTCTTCCTTTGACATTGGCAATTATTCAGGCTTTGATGGTGAAAGTCGGAGAAGAAAAATATGCAATTCCGCTTGGCAGCATTAACGGAATTGAGGATATTGCAAAAGAAGATATCAGTTTAGTACAGTCCAAAGAGGTAATTAATCTTCGAGGACGTGTCATCCCGATTCTTCGTCTGCATGATATTCTTGATACGGAGCCTTTGGAAGAAGATCCGGAATCACTGATTGTTGTTATTATGCAGAAGGCTGAACAGCAGGTTGGTCTTGTGATTGACGAACTGATTGGACAGCAGGAAACCGTTATTAAGTCACTTGGACACCACATCACCTGCGATAAACTCTTTAGTGGAGCAACCATTCTTGGTGATGGTGAAGTGGCGTTAATCTTAGATACAAACACATTAATGTAGGGGGTGACGACATGGAAGAATTGGTGAATGGAATGGAAACAACGATGGATGAAATTCAGTATATTGTTGTCAAATTAGGAAATGAAAAGTATGGAATTGATATATCCTGTGTGGATAATATCGTAAGAATGCAGCGCATGACAAGAGTTCCAAAGTCACAGCCATATTATGTTGGTGTGATTAATCTGCGTGGTGAAGTCGTTCCGATTATGAGTCTGCGCAGACGTTTCGGATTAGAGGATGATGTCTATCAATCCGCAACAAGAATTATTATTATCCGCATGCAGGATCAGTCAATGATTGGTGTGATTGTCGATGAAGTGCAGGAAGTGGTAAATATCAATCCGGCATCCATTGAGAAACCGGCGTTTAAGCTGGAAGAGGAAAAAGCTTCTTTCCTTGCAGGTATTGGGAAAAAAGGTGAGGAACTCATTTCTTTATTGGATATGAATGCGGTAATTGAGGAAAAGAAGGAAGTATGAGTGAAATGATTCGTGTTGGAATGGCTGACTATAAGCTGTGTTCACCGCCGGATAAGATTTCGACGTTAGGGCTTGGTTCGTGTATGGGGGTTGTAATCTATGACACGAAGACAAAGCTGTGTGGAATGGCACATATTATGCTGCCGGACAGCACAAAAATTACTCATAATCAAAACCGAATGAAGTTTGCAGATACGTGCCTTTTGGATATGTATCATGAACTTTTAGCACGCGGAGGATTGAAAGAAAATCTGCGTGCTAAAATTGCAGGCGGTGCAAAAATGTTTGCACATCATTCGGATAATGAACTGCTGAATGTTGGACATCACAACAATCAGGCAGTCAGAAAATTTTTGAATGAAAAAAATATTCCAATTGTAGCGGATGATTCTGGAAAAGATTTCAGCCGCACGATTGTATTTGACCCGGAATGTGAGTTACTGCATATTTCGGTGGCTGGTGTAAATGAATATGTGATTTGACGAGGTGTAGGATATGAAAAATCGTTATATACCTGCTTTTATTATGTTGGTTGCCGGCCTTGTGTGTTGTGTTTTATGTGTGGTACAAAAGTGGCCTGTTTTAAATAGTTTAATTGCGTTAGTCATCGTTTTACTTCTTTTTTATATCATTGGGCAGATTGCTGCTCAGATTGTCGGAAAAGTACAGGCGGAACATCTGGCTATGATTGAGGCAGAGAAAAAGCGTCAGGAGGCTGAAGAGCAGGCTCGTCTTTTAAAGGAGCAGCAGGAGGCCGAGGAAAGAGAAAAGGAAGAAGCAGAAAAACCGACGGAACAACCGGAACAGGCATGACCTAAGAAAGGACATAATGGATGAGGGAAATAGAACGAAACCGCTTGTGGGAACAGTATCATAAGAAAAAAAACCCGCAATTACGCGAACAGCTTATTCTAGAATATGCCGGTGTAGTTAATTTAGTGGCTGGCAGACTGAGTATGTACCTGGGGTATACGGTTGAGTATGATGACTTGGTAGGATATGGAATTTTTGGATTGATTGATGCCATTGATAAATATGATATGACCAAAAATGTAAAATTTGAAACGTATGCCAGTTTGCGGATTCGCGGTGCAATTCTGGATGAAATCCGTAAGATGGATTGGATTCCAAGGACGCTTAGACAGAAGCAGAAAAAGATGGATGCAGCTGCGGCAAAAATCGAGGCAGAATGTGGAAGAACAGCAAAAGGTAATGAGATTGCCAATGAATTAGGAATTTCTGTAGAAGAATATGAGAATTGGAAGGCGGAAGCAGAATTTACTAATTTAATATCATTAGATGATTATCTGGAACAAGGAAATGAGGGACGTTTAGAGACGATGGGAGCAAAATTCCAGCAGCCTGATCATGCAATTCAGAAGCAGGAATTAAAGGAAATGCTAGTGGAAGCTCTCAAAAAACTGACTGAAAAAGAGCAGAAGGTTATTACGTTATATTATTACGAGGAATTGACACTGAAAGAGATTAGTCAGATATTAAATGTTTCGGAGTCGAGGGTTTCCCAGCTTCACACAAAAGCATTGAAAAAAATTAAGGAACAGTTAGGAGATTCCGTAGACTTACTTAGCTTGTTCTGATTCAGAATAGGAGGATACTTATGGCGGCAAATGGTTATTTTCAGGTAGTAGCTGAAGATGGAAGAATGTGGCTGAAGATCTTTGCACCGGAAGAGGGAGAAGCAGAGATTTCATCGGATATGGTGATGAAATATTTAGATGCCATTTCTTTTCCGGATTATGACCAGGTGGCACTTGATCAGTATTTAAAGCGCAAAGAATTTGATGCGATGTTTATGCTGTACGAAGGAGAAATTATACCAGAAAGTGAAAAATGTATCGTTACCATTACGCCAAATGGTGAGCGTGCGTTTGCACGTTTTTATCCGCCGACAACGGGGGGCGCAAGTCTGACAGAAGATGATATTGTTTCGGATTTGCAGATGGCTGGTATCTGTCATGGAATCCGCAAAAAGGCAATTGAACATTTTTTGCAGAATCATGCTTATGAAAAGGACTACCTGATTGCCGAGGCAACGATGCCGGTTCAGGGATATAGTGCAAAAATCAAGTATTATTTTGATATCAATACAACTGCCCGTCCGAAATTAAATGAAGATGGCAGTGTTGATTTTCACCAATTGGGAAATATTAAGTCGGTTAAAGAAGGAGATAAACTTGCGACACTTACGCCGGCGTATCGTGGAAAAGCGGGTGTATCCGTATTAGGTAAACCACTGATGCCGAAAAAGGTGAGAAACCGTGCGCTTCGTTTTGGACGGAATATACGGATTTCGGAGGATAAATGTACCATTTATTCAAAAGTTTCTGGACACGTAACTTTAGTTGATGATATGGTTATGGTTTCCGATGTTTATCGTGTTCCGGCAAATGTGGATTCCTCAACGGGAGATATTGATTATAAAGGAACGGTAGAAGTGACGGGAAATGTCACAACCGGATTTGCCATTAAAGCCGAAGGCGATATTATTGTGAATGGTGTTGTGGAAGGAGCAACGCTTATTTCCGGTGGAAATATTGTTCTTAAACGAGGCATGCAGGGAATGGACCGGGGTATGCTTCAGGCGGAAGGTAATATTACCGCAAAATTTTTGGAAAACTGCAAGGTACGATGTAAAGGCATGCTCAAAGCAGATGCGATTTTGCACAGTGATGTGGAATGTCAGGAAAATATTGATGTATTAGGGAAAAAAGGCTTGATTAACGGCGGAAGTTTATCGACATATGCAGATGTTCATGCGACGACACTTGGTTCGACGATGGGCGCTTCTACAAAAATCAAAATTATTTCTGATAAAGAGTTGATTATCCGTGCGAATGAAATCAAGGAAGAAGTGGAAAATAAAGAAGAGACACTAAACAAAATTGACGAAGTTGTAAAGCGGGTGAAAGAGCAGTTAGCGTCCAATCAGGAAGTATTGCCAGAGCAGATGAATTATTTGAAGCAGGCGACAGTAAATAAGCCGCTTCTTGTGAAACAAATTCGGGAACTGCGTGAAGAAAGAGAAAAACTCTTAGTTAGAATTGAAAAAAATAAACATTCCTGTATCCGGGTAGAAGGAGCCGTGTATTCAGGAATTGATATTACAGTAAAAGATGTCAGCAAAATTCAGCATGAACAGGTTTCCCACTGCCGCTTTATAAGAGATGGTGCGGATGTGCGTGTTGTTGGGCTGTAACGAAAAAGGAGGCGTTTACTATGTCATTGGGTTCAATTGATGCGGTTACTATGGCGCCAAGAACGCTGAATGCGGCAGATGCACAAGGCCGTGAAATGAATCTGAACCAGCATATTTACGATCAGAATGGAATTCAGTTTCAGCAGGAGGTAAGACGTGAAAGCAGACAAACAGTAGAAACGCAGGAAAGCGAGACAAAGGATTACAATAAGGAAGGAAATGGAAAAGGAACAGGTGCAGGAAATTTTTCTAAAAAGAAACAAAAACAGGAAAAAAAAGAACGGTTAGCACCTCGTTCGACCGGAAGCTTTGATATTACGATTTAAGAAGAAGGATGGATTATGACAACGATAGAAATCATATTGCTTATTATTGGCTTTATCTGCTTGTGTGCAAGCTGCTTTGTGGCCAAAAAGAATACGGGCGGTTCCACAGAAGAGGAAAACGAAAACCGGAGTTCTGATCTTTGGACAGAGAAGGAAGAAGAAAAAATCAAAGAGCGTGTCGGAGAAATTTTATCGGAGAGACAAAGTGAGTTAGTAGACACAACGGAAGATCGCATGAACCGGCTTTGCAATGATAAAATTATGGCTGTGGATGAATTTTCACAGCAGATTCTTGAAAAGATTGATGCGAATCATCAGGAAGTTGTTTTTATGTACAACATGCTGAGTGAGAAAGAAAAAGAATTGAAAGAATTTATGTCAAAAACAGTGAAGAAAGAATCTGTGCCGGATACACATACGGCACTGGAAACGGTAGTTTCAAATCGGACGGTTTCAAATCCAGCTGCGGATTCCCAGACAGCAATTTCTCGTCTGACTGCAAACGCACAAGAAGCAGAAAAGAAAAAAGCGGTAAAAAAAGCAGAGCCGAAAAAGACGGTAAAAAGAGAAGCGTCAAAACCGGAAATGCCGGCGGCAGGGCAGGATGATGTAAATGAAAAGATTAAGAAATTACACAAACAGGGAAAATCTGTTTTAGAAATATCGAAACAACTGAATATCGGACAGGGTGAAGTAAAACTCGTTCTTGCACTTTATGGGGGGAATAAAAAATGAAGATGAAGTATTTCCTGCGGGGGCTTGGCGTAGGTGTTTTACTTGCAACACTGTTGTTGTGTATTAGTTACCGCGGACAAAATAGTGAAAATTCGATTATCAAACAGGCAAAAGAACTTGGTATGCAGTTCCCGGAAAAAACACCGGATACGCTGATACAGCCGTCAGCTACGCCATCACAGGCGTCAACGGGGCAGGCAGTGTCAGTGCAGTCAAAAAAGCCGGCACAAACAAAAACACCAGCTCCTTCGGCTGCGCAGAAAGCAACAAAAGAGCCGGAAGAAATACAAAAACTAACACAGAAACCAAGTGGAAAAACACGTTTCTTTACGGTGCGCAGCGGTCTTTTGTCAAGTTCTGTATCTCGTGAATTAAAGAGGGCAGGTTTTATCAAGGATGCCGATAAATTTGACCGTTATTTAGAAAAAAGCGGTCTAGCCAAAAAGTTAATTGCCGGTGACTACAAAATACCGGTTGGAGCATCGCAGGAAGAAGTTGCGCGGATTATTACCGGTGGAAAATAAAAAATAAATACTTGCTTTTTTTTGCGGTTTATGATAATATAAATCGGATTGAAAAAATCACATTCACCGATTTTTGCTATGGTGCTGTCTTTTTTTGCAAAGGCAGTGTAACAAAAAGAAGAAGTGGATGGAAGAAAAAACCAAATGGAGGTACGAAATAATGAGTGTTATTTCAATGAAACAGTTACTGGAAGCAGGTGTTCATTTTGGACATCAGACAAGAAGATGGAACCCTAAAATGGCTGAGTACATCTACACAGAGAGAAATGGTATTTATATCATTGACCTTCAGAAATCTGTAGGTAAAGTAGATGAAGCTTACAATGCAGTAAAAGATATTGCAGCAGAAGGCGGCAAAATCCTTTTCGTAGGTACCAAAAAACAGGCTCAGGATTCTATTAAAGCAGAAGCAGAGCGCTGTGGTATGTACTATGTAAACGAGAGATGGCTCGGTGGTATGCTTACAAACTTCGAGACAATCCAGACTCGTATTAAGAGATTAAAAGCAATCGAGAAAATGTCAGAAGATGGAACTTTCGATGTTCTGCCTAAGAAAGAGGTTATTAACCTTAAGAAAGAATGGGCAAAACTTGAGAAGAACCTTGGCGGTATCAAAGATATGAAAGATATCCCGGATGCAATCTTTGTAGTAGATCCGAAAAAAGAGAGAATTTGTATTCAGGAAGCACACATCCTTGGTATTCCTTTGATTGGTATTGTAGATACAAACTGTGATCCGGAAGAACTTGATTATGTAATTCCTGGTAACGACGATGCAATTCGTGCCGTTAAATTGATTGTTTCTAAGATGGCAGACGCTGTTATCGAAGCAAATCAGGGCGAGTCCTTAGCAGAAGAGACAGAAGAAGCATCTGAGGCAGAAGCAGAGTAAGAAAGAGAAAGGTAGGATTTAAAAATGGCTATTTCAGCATCAATGGTAAAAGAGTTAAGAGAAAAAACAGGTGCCGGCATGATGGATTGTAAGAAGGCACTTACAAATACAGATGGTGATATGGACAAGGCTGTTGAATGGCTTCGCGAGAATGGTCTTGCAAAGGCAGAGAAAAAAGCTGGACGTATCGCTGCTGAGGGTATTGTTAAGACAAACATCAGCGAAGATGGCAAGAAAGCAGCTATCGTTGAAGTAAACAGTGAGACTGACTTTGTGGCAAAGAATGAGAAATTCCAGGATTTCGTTGCTGCTGTAGCAGACCAGGTAAATGCTTCCTCTGCTGCTGATATCGATGCCTTTTTGGCTGAGCCATGGGCTGGCGATTCTTCTAAAACAGTAAAAGAAGAACTTGCTTCTATGGTTGCTACCATCGGTGAGAACATGAATATCCGCCGTTTTGAGAAAGTAACCTGCGACAACGGTATTGTTGTAGATTACATTCACGCTGGCGGTAAAATCGGCGTTTTGATTGCTGCTGAGACAGATAACACAGGAGCAGAAGTAGTTGAGTGCTTGAAAAACGTAGCAATGCAGATCGCTGCTATGAATCCTCAGTATCTTTCATCGGATGATGTATCCGATGAGTACAAAGAGAAAGAAAAAGCAGTTCTTCTTGCTCAGGCGAAAAATGACCCTAAAAATGCAAACAAACCGGATAACATCATTGAGAAAATGATTATTGGACGTTTGAACAAAGAGTTGAAAGAAGTATGTCTGACTGAGCAGGTTTATGTAAAAGCTGAGAACAAAGAGACCGTTGCTAAGTATGTAGAATCTGTTGCAAAAGCAGTTGGATGCAACCTGACACTTAAGAGCTTCGTTCGTTTTGAGACTGGTGAAGGTCTTGAGAAGAAAGAAGAAGACTTCGCAGCAGAAGTTGCTGCTCAGATGGGCAACTAATCTTAATTATTTTATTGAATGATAAGACATCATCGTTTGCTAAGATGTAGACGATGATGTCTTTTTGCTTTCTAAACTACGGCAATAAAAAACATCCACCTATCATTGAACTATTCCGGCAAATATGCTACAATTTATGTATCATACATTATAAATGAGGGGCATGGATAAAAAGCGCATGGATGAGAAGGAACGATACCAAAAAGCTGAGGCTTTTGCAACAGAAAAACATAAGGGGCAGTTCCGCATTGGCGGCGAACCATATATTACACATCCGTTAGCGGTGGCGGAAATCGTGAGAAATCAAGGCTATGGGATGGACTACCAGATTACAGCTTTGTTTCATGATTTATTAGAGGACACCGATGCGACCGAAGATGAGATTTTTTCTCTTGGTGGGGCACGGGTGTTAGAAGCGGTGCGCCTTTTGACAAAACAAGAAGGATATGTCATGGCTGAATATGTGGCGGGAATCCGATCAAATCCAATTGCGTTTGTTGTAAAAGCGGCTGACCGGTTACATAATTTGAGAACAGCTTTCTGTGCGGATGAGACGTTTCGAAGAGAGTATGTTCTGGAAACACGGCAGTGGTATATGGATTTTTCGGATGAAATTAAAGAGGCAGTGGAAAAACTCGCAAAAACAGTCCCTGAATTCACAAAAATAAGCAGCGCAGGCGTCGACAAATGAGAAAAAACATGTGGAAATATTTTTATAATATGATATAATATGAGTAAGTGTGTGCAAAGTACGGAAAGGAGAAACCATATGTTTGAAAATGGGAGAAAAACGATTGGTGTAATTCTTTGTGATGTGTCATCACATTATCAGGAACAAATCTGCCAGACGTTGTCGATGTATGCAAAAGAGGCAGATTATAATTTGGCGTATTTTACATTCTTTTCGTGCTATGGAACCGAAACAACAAGAAATGGCAGAGGAGAAGCAAATATTGTTCATTTGATTCCGTTTGAGAAATTGGATGCTATTATTTTATGCCACGATACTTTGGTGAATAAACCGGCGCTTGATTATGTAGTTGACAGTATTGAGAAAAAATGTGACTGCCCGGTTGTTACACTGCGTCATGACTTAAAGGATTACCCGGCGGTGTTAGTGAATCAGGAACACCGCATAGAAGATTTGGTGTACCATTTTGTGGATGAACACCATAAAACAAAAATTGCATTTATGTCGGGACCGTTTGACCATCCGGATACGATTACGAGACTGGCTGATTATAAACGAGCCTTGGCAAGCCGCGGGATTCCATTTGATGAACGCATGGTATATGAAGGGGATTACTGGACGAAGAAAGCGAAAGAAGCAGCCGATTATTTTACGATGGAACTGGCTGAAAAGCCAGAAGTAATTGTGTGTGCAAATGATTATATGGCAAGTTCTTTAATGAACGAACTGATTGCTAAAGGTTTTCTGGTACCGGATGACATTGCCGTTTCCGGCTTTGATAATATATGGGAATCTTCGATTACCCTTCCACCGATTACGACAGTTTCTGTGCCGGTTCATGATATGGTGAAACAGGCGGTGGGGCTTATTGAAGCTATGTGGCGTGGCGAAACAGTACCGCAGAAAAGTTATGTGAATGCCGAAGTGATTTTCCGTAACTCCTGTGGCTGTGAGACATTTAATATGCAGTCGATGTTAGCAAAACGTGTCCGTCAGATGAATGAATACCAGAGTATTATGGAGTCAAATCAGAGTAACACATATATGTTTATTGATTTGTCAGATCTTGATCATGTGGACGGCATTGAAAAGTCACTCCGTGTAGGTGCGAATGACCATATTGACAGCTTTTTTATCTGCTTAGGTGAAGGACGCGGCGAGCAGTATCCGAAATACTGTTCTCCGGCAAACGGTTTTGCTAAGAAGAGTAAAGTGGTTGGTGGTGTGTTCCACAAGAGATCCTGTGTATTTGATGTGTTTGAAACTTCGCATCTTTTGCCGAAAGATGTATCGGAAGATAAACCGATGATTTATTATTTCTTCCCGATTCATAACAACCAGTTTTCTTATGGTTACCTGGCTGTGTCTTATGAGGACAATTACAGCACAAATAAGACATTTAATAACTGGCTTGCAATTCTTGGCAATGCGTTAGAGATGATTCGTATTAAACAGAAAAACCAGGGACTTCTTCAGGAATTGAACAATTTATATGTTCACGATGCACTGACTGGTTTATACAACCGGAGAGGATTTGATTCCGTTTCCCTTGAAAAATATAAAAAGGCGAAAAAGGAGAAGAAGTCATTTGTAATATTTGCTATTGATATGGATAATCTGAAAGTGGTCAATGACCGTTTTGGACATATGAATGGAGATTTGGCACTGCGGACAATTGGTGAGGCGATGCAGGCAGTGGCAGGAAAAGAAGATGCTTGTGCCCGTGTCGGCGGCGATGAGTATAATGTCGTCGGAATTGGTTATACAAAAGAGATGGCAGAGCAGTTCGTGAAAGATTTTAACGGATATCTGGCAAACTTTAATGAAGAGAGTGAACTACCGTATCTGGTAAAGGCAAGTGTTGGTTACTGCCTTTTGGAATCTGAGAAAGAGAGAGACTTAGAGGACTGCGTGAATGTGGCGGATGGTAAATTGTATGAGTATAAGCGCGACAAGAAGAAAAAGAATTTGGATAACGTGTTGCGTGAGATGGAGAGATAAGGAGGTCGCTGCAAAGTGACAGGAAATACAGTTCGTGCAGCAGAGGCTGCTTATCGGAAAAAAAGGGTAAAAAGAATTAAGCGAATTATTGTAGGGACAGCTATTGTACTTTTGTTACTGCCTACGATAATGTGTTTGTTTTTATTAGTGAAGGTTCATTCTCTGGAAAAGCAGATTGATACAATCACGAGAGTGTCGAATTCAGATGTTGTCAAAGCACAAGAAAAAGAGACACAGACAACAAAGAAACCAGAAAAGACATCGACCGCTAAACCAACGGCAAAACCGACGGATGATACAAATCGGAAAAAAGTTTATCTGACTTTTGATGACGGTCCGGGAAGCCAGACCGGAAAAATTCTGGATGTGCTGAAGAAAAATCATGTGAAAGCAACTTTTTTTGTGACGGGAAAGGAAGATGCCTCGTCGAAAAAAATGTATCAGCGGATTGTAAAAGAGGGTCACACGTTAGCGATGCATTCCTATTCACATATTCAGGATGTGATTTATGATTCCAAAGAGGCCTTTGAGAAAGACTTAAAACAAATTAACCGCTGCTTATATGAAGCGACCGGAGTACACACAAAGTTTTATCGTTTTCCGGGCGGAAGCAGCACACAGAACACATCTCTTCCAATCCAGAATTTTATTGATGTGTTAAATAAAAATCATTATCTGTATTTAGACTGGAATGTCATCAGTCCTGATATCAATAATGCAAATGCCACAAAAGAACAAGTGGTAACCGGCGTTATGCAGGGCGTTGATGCATATGATACAGCAGTTGTACTTATGTATGATGTGGCAGACAAACCGATGACGGTAAAAGCACTGCCATCTATTATAAAACAAATTAAGGCTAAAAATTATGAATTGTTGCCGGTGGATGAGTCGATGATATTCATTCAGCACAACAATGGAAATTAGGAGGAAGGAAAATGAGTTTTTTTAAGGACTTAAAAGAGGATATCGCTCAGTCCGTAAATGAGTTGACAGAGAGTCTGGATGAAAATCTGGCAGTGGATGATGAGAAAACAAAAGAGACAGTTCCGATGAGTGAATTGACAACCGATTTTCCACTGGAAGAGCCGGCAGAGGAAATTCCAGAATTAGTTGTGGAAAATAATGAGACAGAAGAAAATGAAATTGCGGTGGCTGCAGAGCCGGAAGAAGTAATAGAGGAACCTGTGGAAGCACCGGTGGAAGAAGTGGTAGAAGAGCCGGAAGAAATTGTAGAGCCGGTTGAAGATTACGAGGAGGAACAGGTCATGAATGAAGAAGTAATGGAAGAAACAAACATTGATAATACACCAGTAGAAGAGCTCGAAGATGAGGCACAGGAAGTTACTGTAATTACGAAGGGAACAACCATCAATGGTGGCATCAAATCGGATACATCCCTTGTTGTAAAAGGTACCATTGAGGGTGATGTTGAATGTGAGGGCAAATTAACGATTACTGGTAAAGTAGCAGGTAATACGATTGCTTCTGAGATTTATGTAAACACACCAAAACTGGAAGGCGATATTAACAGCCGTGGTATTGTAAAAATTGATGTTGGAACGGTTGTAATCGGTAATATTAACTGTACTTCTGTACTGGTTGCCGGAGCAGTCAAAGGAAATATTGAAGTAAATGGTCCGGTTATCGTGGATTCCACGGCAGTAGTAAAAGGTGATATTAAAGCAAAATCCATTCAGATTAACAGTGGAGCCGTTATTGATGGACATTGCTCTTTGGCATATGCCGATGTGGATTTGGATTCATTCTTTGAGTAAAAAGAATAACAGGAGGCTTTTTAGCAATGAGTAAATATAAAAGAGTATTATTGAAATTGAGCGGTGAGGCTTTGGCAGGAAATAAGGGAACCGGTTTTGATGAAGCAACCTGTGTACCGGTTGCGAAACAGATTAAAGATTTGGTGGATGCCGGAACTGAAGTTGCTATTGTAATTGGCGGCGGAAACTTCTGGCGGGGGCGTTCCAGTGAGACGATAGACCGTACTAAAGCAGACCAGATTGGTATGATGGCTACGGTTATGAACTGTATTTATATGTCAGAAATCTGTCGTTCTGTTGGACTTATGACACAAGTATTAACACCGTTTTCATGTGGTTCTTTTACAAAGTTATTTTCCAAAGACCGCGTCAATAAGTATCTCGGAAAAGGGATGGTAGTATTTTTTGCCGGTGGTACCGGACACCCTTATTTTTCAACCGATACCGCAACGGCGCTTCGTGCGATTGAAATTGATGCGGATATTATTCTCGCAGCGAAATCCATTGATGGTGTATATGACTCCGACCCGGCGGTGAATCCGGATGCAAAAAAATATGATTCGATGCAGATGGCAGACATTGTTGACAACAAACTTGGTGTCGTAGATTTGGCGGCAGCCGTGCTTTGTTTGGAGAACAAAATGCCAATGCTGATTTTTGGTTTGAATGAAGAGAATAGTATTGCCAATGCCGTAGCAGGAAAGAGCAACGGTACGATTATTACTGTGGATTAATGGAGGTTAAACAGTCATGGAATTAAATCAATATGAAGAGAAGATGAAAAAGTCACTTGCTAATTTGGAAGAAGAATATGGTGCCATTCGTGCCGGACGTGCGAACCCAAGAATTTTGGATCGTATTCAGGTGGATTATTATGGCACACCGACTTCCCTGCAGGGTGTTGCGAACATATCTGTACCGGAAGCCCGCATGATTCAGATTCAGCCGTGGGATGCCAGTCTAATTAAGGATATCGAGAAAGCAATTTTAGCTTCAGATTTGGGACTTACACCGGCAAACGACGGAAAGGTGATTCGTCTGGTATTTCCAGAACTTACGGAGGAACGCCGTAAGGAATTGGTAAAAGACGTTAAGAAAAAAGGTGAGGAAGCTAAGGTTGCCATCCGAAATATTCGTAGAGATGCCAATGATGCTGTCAAAAAAGAAGCAAAGGCAAATGAGATTTCAGAAGATGACCAGAAACAGTTAGAAGATAAGATTCAGAAACTTACCGATGAGTATGTAAAGAAAATTGATCAGGCAATTGATGCAAAATCAACAGAAGTAATGACCGTATAGAAGGACTTTCGGTGCAGATGTGCCGGATATTAGGACAGCCTGTTCCTGCTTTGCAGGAGTCTTGTCTGTCCTTCCTTTTTTTAGAAGATGGAGGAATTTTTTATGGAACGTTCAGAATTAAATGCGCCAAACCATGTTGCCATTATTTTAGATGGTAACGGAAGATGGGCAAAAAAGCGTTTGCTGCCTCGTAAAGCAGGGCACGTTGCCGGAAGTAAAACGGTGGAGCAGATTTGCGAGGATGCCTATAATCTGGGGATAAATTATCTCACGGTATACGCGTTTTCCACGGAGAATTGGAAACGGCCGGAGGATGAGGTTAATGCGCTGATGAAACTTCTCAGACAGTATTTGAAAGACTGCATTAAGAGAAGTACAAAAAATAATATGTGCGTTCGTGTAATTGGTGATATTACTCCGTTAGAAGAGGACATGAAACAGAGTATCAAAGAACTAGAAGAAGCAACGAAAGATAATACCGGACTTCATTTTCAGGTTGCCTTAAACTATGGGAGCCGGGATGAAATGACACGCGCGATGCGAAAGATGGCAGCGGATGTTAAAGACGGTAAAGTAAAGCCTGAGGATATCAGCGAGGAAATGTTTGCCGGATATTTGGATACCAAGGGTCTTCCGGATCCGGATTTGTTGATTCGCACAAGTGGGGAAGAAAGACTTTCTAACTTTATGCTTTGGCAGCTTGCTTATACCGAATTTTATTTTACGGATGTTTTGTGGCCGGATTTTAATAAAAAAGAATTACAAAAAGCGATTGATTATTATAACAAAAGAGAACGTCGCTTTGGAGGAGTTTAGGAGGAGCAAATCATGTTTTTTACTCGTTTAATCAGTGGGATTGTCTTAGTGCTTGCCGCTATTTTCTTCTTTGTTATGGGAGGCAATTTTCTGCTTTTTGCGCTCGGTGTTTTGTCGCTTCTTGGTGTATATGAACTGTTGCGTGTGCTTCGGATGGAAAAAACTTCTCTGGCAGTGGTGGCGTATGTGACAACTGCTGTCTATTATGGTATGCTTTGTATCTATGGAGGAATTGACTGGCTGCTGTTTGGATTGCTCATATTCATGATGCTTGCCCTGCTAGTGATTTATGTATTTTCTTATCCAAAGTTACGAATTGAAGATATTACGAAAGCTGTTTTTGCTTTTTTGTATGTAAGTGTTTTGTTCAGTTATATTGCAAGAACGAGAGAATTGGTGGCTGGAAACTGGCTGGTATGGCTGATTATAATTTCTGCATGGGGTTCTGATACCTTTGCTTATGTGACCGGTGTTCTGATTGGGAAACATCATTTCTCGAAACTGAGTCCGAAAAAGACGGTTGAGGGCTGCATTGGTGGTGTTGTCGGTGCCGGACTGCTTGGCTTTTTCTATGCCTTTTTCTTTCCGGAATATGCCGCTTTTACAGCAAATCCATATATCGTATTTCCGTTGGTTACAGTGATTGGAGCGTTGATTTCGCAGGTTGGTGATTTAACAGCCTCTGCGATTAAAAGAAATTATGAAATCAAGGATTATGGTAAGATAATTCCCGGACATGGCGGTGTATTAGACCGGTTCGACAGTGTAATATTTGTAGCACCTTTTGTTTATTATTTATTAGCCCTTACAATGAATCTTGGCTGATTGGGAGGAATTGGAATTGAAAAGAGTAACGATTCTTGGAGCGACTGGTTCGATTGGAACACAGACGCTTGATGTTGTTTTACAGAATCCGGATGATTTTGAAGTGGTTGCTCTGACGGCGAGTGAAAGTGTAGAGAAAATGGCAGAATTGATTCAGCGTTTCTGTCCGTCTTATGCCGTTATGAAAAATGAAGAGAAAGCGGAAGAATTAAGAAAAATGCTGCCAAATCATTCCTGTGAGGTTTTATATGGAATGGATGGCTTTGTTACGGTTTCTACCCTGCCAAATGTGGATGTGGTAGTTGCTGCGATGGTTGGCATGATTGGACTTCGTCCGGTCATGGAGGCAATCCGTGCGGGAAAGGATATTGCCCTTGCTAATAAAGAAACACTGGTGACAGCAGGACATATCATTATGCCGCTTGCTAAAGAATATGGCGTGTCAATCCTTCCGGTGGACAGTGAACATTCCGCTATTTTCCAGTGTTTAAACGGTGAGAAAAAATCACAGATTGAAACGCTTTTTCTGACAGCGTCCGGTGGTCCGTTCCGCCACAGCACGAAAGAAGAACTGGAAAAGGTAACGGTAGAACAGGCACTTATGCATCCGAATTGGAGTATGGGGGCAAAAATTACGATTGATTCTGCCACAATGATAAATAAGG
The DNA here is from genome assembly GCA_934322085.1 of uncultured Eubacterium sp. Lineage (GTDB taxonomy): Bacteria > Bacillota > Clostridia > Lachnospirales > Lachnospiraceae > Eubacterium_F. The sequence goes on along the minus strand of CAKRGF010000027.1, from coordinate 13,415 downwards.
GTCTGGAAATGATAGAGGCAAAGTGGCTGTTTGATGTGGATATCGATAAAATTCATGTGTTAGTGCAGCCAAAGAGCGTGATTCATTCCATGGTGGGCTTTGTAGACGGTGCTGTGATGGCGCAGCTTGGAACCCCGGATATGCGGCTTCCGATTCAGTATGCCCTATATTATCCGGAGCGCAATTATTTGGGGGGAGATAGACTTGATTTTGAGGCATTAGCGGACATTCAGTTTGAAAAACCAAATACGGATGTGCTGCGGGGAATCCCGATTGCCGTGGAGGCAAGCCGGATTGGCGGTAGTATGCTGACGGCGATGAATGCGGCGAATGAGTACGCAGTTGCGAGATTTTTGAATAAAGACATCGCTTTTTTACAAATTTATGATATGATAGAATATGCTATGAGTAAACATGAGGTAATTAAGCATCCTGATTTGTCTCAGATTTTAGAAACCGAAAGGGAAACGTATGAACGATTAAATAAGGATTGGAGGAATGTAAGCAGATGAGTGCATGGACCATTTTTTTGGCAATTTTAGTTTTTAGTGTGATTATTTTGTTTCATGAATTTGGACATTTTATCGTGGCAAAATGGAATAAGGTAAAAGTTTTAGAGTTTTCGCTTGGCATGGGGCCGCGTTTGATTTCATGGGTGAAAACAAGTGAGGGTAGAAAAATCATGTTTTTGAAATCTTCCGCGTTTTTAGAAGAACACCCGGAGTATAATGAACAGACAATTTATTCCTGGAAACTGCTTCCTTTTGGCGGTTCCTGTATGATGTTAGGTGAGGAAGAGGACATCGAAGATGATTCTTCCTTTAGCAGGAAATCCGTTTATGCGCGGATGGCAATTATTTTTGCGGGACCATTTTTTAACTTCATTCTGGCATTTATATTTTCTGTTATACTGACTGCGGTAATGGGATATCAAAGTCCGCAGATTACGGTTGTGGCAGACAACACGCCGGCGCAAAAGAGTGGTTTGCAGGTTGGCGATATGGTTAAAGAAATCAATGGTAAAACGATGACGATTGATGGTGATATCAGTCTGTATACCGCTTATTATGGTTTTCCTGAGGGTGAAGATGTGACGATGGTTGTAGAGCGTGACGGTCAGGAGAAAACGATTGTCATGAAACCGGAACTTATGAAAGATGCAAGTGGAAATGAAAATTACCGCATCGGAATTAATCACGGAAAATGGGAAAAAGTAGGCGTCCTTGGCACCTTGAAGTATTCCACTTACGAAATGAAGTATTGGATTGAAACGGTTGTAAAGAGTCTGCAGGGACTGGTTACAAAGCGTTTTAAGGCAAGCGACGTGTCGGGACCGGTTGGTATTGTCTCGACGATGGGTAAAAACATCGAAGCCAGTGGCGATAAGGATAATGGCGGCGGACCGGGCATGATGGTTATGAGCATGATTTACTGGTGCATTATGCTTTCTGCCAACCTTGGCGTTATGAATCTACTTCCGATTCCGGCATTAGATGGCGGACGGTTACTGTTTTTGATTATTGAGTGGATTCGCAGAAAACCGATGAATCCAAAATATGAGGGCTATGTTAATATGGCAGGTTTTATGCTCTTGATGCTGTTAATGGTAGTCATTCTTGGGCATGATATTATCAATTTGTTCTAGTAAAATGGGTTGAAAAGAATGCGTCATAAAACAAAGGAAATTCAGATTGGAAAAGTGACAATCGGCGGTACAAATCCGATTGCCATTCAGTCTATGACAAATACGAAAACAGAAGATGTGAACGCAACGGTATCTCAGATTTTACAGCTGGAGAAGGCTGGCTGTGAAATTATCCGCTGTGCCATTCCGACAATGGAAGCGGCAAAAGCTTTGGAAGAGATAAAAAAACAGATTCACATTCCTTTGGTGGCGGACATTCATTTTGATTACCGCCTTGCCATTGCAGCAGTGGAACATGGAGCGGATAAAATTAGAATTAATCCGGGAAACATCGGCAGTAATGAGAGAATAAAAGCGGTTGTTGACTGCTGTAAAGAGCGTCAGGTGCCTATCCGTGTAGGCGTAAACAGTGGCTCTTTGGAAAAAAATCTGGTTGAGAAATATGGCGGCGTCACGGCGCAGGGGCTGGTTGAGAGTGCACTTGACAAGGTATCCATCATTACGGACATGGGATATGATAATCTTGTAATCAGCATCAAGTCCTCCGATGTTTTAATGTGTATCAAAGCACATGAAGAACTGGCAAAGCAGACGGATTTTCCGCTGCATGTAGGAATTACGGAATCAGGAACTGTGTATTCAGGGAGTATTAAATCGGCAGTTGGTCTTGGTACGATTTTGTATCAGGGAATTGGTGATACCATCCGTGTTTCTCTTACCGGAGACCCGGTTAAAGAAGTGCAGGCAGCAAAACTGATTTTGCAGACATTAGGACTTTATAAAGGTGGTGTACAGGTTGTATCCTGTCCGACCTGCGGACGCACCCAGATTGATTTGATTTCATTGGCTGGTAAAGTAGAAGAAATGGTGAAAGATTTTGATTTAGATATCAAAGTTGCCGTTATGGGCTGTGCAGTGAATGGTCCGGGTGAGGCAAAAGAAGCGGATATCGGGATTGCAGGAGGAATTGGCGAAGGATTACTGATTAAGAAGGGCGAAATTATAAAGAAAGTGCCGGAAAGCGAATTATTAGAAACTTTGCGGCAGGAACTTTTACACTGGAAAGATTGAGAAAGGGTTGATTTTTGTGGTACATTTTTTTGAGGCATTTCCGGAATTATCAATCGAGGACTCCTTATATAATTATTTTTCAGGAACTATGGTAGAGAAGGTCAGCGCATCGCGTACGAAGATGCTGGCCTTTATTTACTGTCAAAGTGACCAGCTTCTCCACAGACGGACGATACATACGATGGAGCACGCTTTGTATTCGCAGGTGTTCCGTAAAATGGGAGTGCAGCCAAAGTTAGAGATGTATTACCCGTTTGCGGCGTCTTATGATGTGGATGAACTGGTGGAAAAATGCGAAGATATTTTAAAAGAAGAGTTAAAAGAACATGACACGGTTGAACATATGAAATTTTGCAGCCATCCATTTGAAGTGGAGGGAAACTCGATTGTTTTAACTTGTGATGATGATTTTCTGTGTCATGAAAAAAGTAAAGAAATTAAAGAGTTTTTATCCAAACGATTAAAACGCAGTTTTGGTCAGGAAGTCAATATTTCTTTTCGCTATGAGAAAAAGGAAAGAAAGATTGATAGAAAGCCGGAAATTTACACCGTAGTACGAAAAAAAGAAGAGAAAGAAAATGAAGAAGCGGTGGAAGAGGCACGCCAGATACAAAAAAAGAAAACGTATGTGGCAAAGAAAAAAAAGACAAGAGATCCCAGTGTGTTTTTTGGCTCCAACGTGGAAGGAGCAGTTATGCCAATCAGCGATATTGTGGACGAAATTGGAGAAGTTGTCATTGCAGGCATGATTCGAAGTGTGGACGAACGAGAATTTAGTAATGGTGAAAAATTAATCATTTCATTTGCTTTGACAGATTTTACAGATACCATTCGTTGTCTTATGTTTGTGAAAAAAACAAAGGCTGAGGAATTATCTCTTTCCGAATTTATAAAGGCAGGAAATTATGTAAAAGTTAAAGGATATGCTGCCTTTGATGATTATTCAAAAGAACTTGTAATTAAAAATATAGATGGTGCTAAAGAAATCGAGGATTTCCGTGTTGGCAGAAAAGACGAGGCACCGGTAAAGCGTGTGGAGCTTCACGCACATACGCAGATGAGTGATATGGATGCTGTGGTAGACTGCCAGAAACTGGTGACAAGAGCACAGGAGTGGGGACACCCGGCTATTGCGATTACCGACCACGGTGTTGTTCAGTCATTTGCGGACGCAGAACATGCTATTAAGGATGATAATTTCAAAGTAATTTATGGCTGCGAGGCATACTTAGTAGACGATTTAGATGATACCGTTGTCAACGAAGATGGACAGACCCTGCAGGATTCATTTGTCGTTTTTGATTTGGAGACAACCGGTTTTTCGCCAACGAGAAACCGTATTATTGAGATTGGTGCGGTGAAAGTAGAAAAGGGGAAAATTACGGACCGTTTCAGCACCTTTGTAAATCCGGAGGTGGCAATTCCTCCTAGAATTACAGATGTCACAAGTATTACGGATGACATGGTAAGTGATGCACCAAAAATCGAGACGGTACTTCCGGAATTTCTTGATTTTTGTGAGGGGTGCGTGTTAGTTGCCCACAATGCCGGATTCGACTATAGTTTTATCTGCAAAAAAGGAGCCGAGCAGGGCAGAGACATTCATTACACGGTTGTGGATACGGTTGGTGTGGCACGTGTGTTATTTCCGCATCTGGCGAAATATACGCTTGATAATGTGGCAAAGACGATGAAGATTTCACTTGTCAATCACCATCGCGCGGTCGAAGATGCTGAGGCAACCGCAGAAATATTTGAGAAAATGATTCGAATGTTAGAAAAGCAGGGCATTACAGATTTAAAGGCGTTGTATGAGAGGACACATTCGGCTCCGGAAATTATTAAAAAAAAGCCAAGTTACCATGCGATTATTTTGGCAAAAAATGAAGTTGGACGTGTGAATTTGTATCATTTGGTATCGATGGCACATCTGGATTATTATGCCAGACGTCCACGTATTCCAAAAAGCCAGTTGATGAAATACAGGGAAGGCTTGATTCTTGGCTCGGCATGTGAGGCGGGCGAACTGTACCGTGCACTATTAGATGATGCGGATGAGGAGAGAATTGAAGAATTGGTGGATTTCTATGATTATCTGGAGATTCAGCCGATTGGTAACAATGAATTTATGTTTGATAAGGAAAAAGGTGCCTATGCAAACATTAATACGTGGGATGATTTGAAAGAAATGAACCGTCGGATTGTAAGGCTTGGAGAAAAATATAACAAGCCTGTCTGCGCTACCTGTGACGTCCATTTCCTTGACCCGGAGGATGATATTTACCGGACAATTCTGCTTGCCGGGAAAAAGATGGATGATGGCAAACAGCCGCCGCTTTATTTTAGGACAACTGAAGAGATGCTTTCGGAATTTTCCTACTTAGGTGAGGAAAAAGCAGAAGAAGTTGTTATTACCAATACGAATTTAATTGCTGACCAGATTGAGAAGATATCACCGGTATTTCCGGACAAATGTCCGCCGGTTATTGAAAATTCTGATCAGGAACTTCGTGAAATCTGTTATAATAAGGCGCACAGTATGTACGGGGAAAATTTACCGGCGCAGGTTTCTGAGCGGCTGGAGAGGGAGTTAAATTCCATTATTTCCAACGGATTTGCCGTAATGTATATCATTGCACAGAAACTTGTGTGGAAATCGAATGAGGACGGATATCTTGTTGGTTCGCGTGGTTCCGTTGGTTCTTCTTTCGTCGCTACAATGTCCGGTATCACAGAGGTAAATCCGCTTCCGGCACATTATTACTGTGAAAAATGCCATTATTCGGATTTTGATTCGGACGAGGTAAAAGCGTTTGCCGGCAGTTCCGGATTTGATATGCCGCCGAAGAAATGTCCGAATTGCGGGGCAGAACTTGTGCGCGATGGACATGACATACCGTTTGAAACATTCCTTGGATTTTACGGGGATAAAGAGCCGGATATTGATTTGAACTTTTCCGGTGAATACCAGAGTAAAGCCCATGCATATACGGAAGTTATTTTTGGTGCCGGACAGACATTCCGTGCCGGTACGGTAGGTACACTTGCGGATAAGACGGCATACGGTTATGTGAAAAATTATTTTGAGGAGAAAGGAATTCCTAAACGAACGGTGGAAATTGAGCGTCTGTTGGAGGGGTGTGTCGGCGTGCGCCGAACGACCGGACAGCATCCGGGAGGAATTGTTGTTCTTCCAATGGGATGGTCGATTGACACCTTTACACCGGTGCAGCATCCGGCAAATGACCAGACAACATCCATTATTACAACGCATTTTGATTATCATAAGATTGACCATAACCTGTTAAAACTTGACATACTCGGACACGATGATCCTACCATTATTAAGATGCTTGAGGATTTGACCGGTGTCAATGCCTTAAATATTCCGCTTGATGATGAGCAGGTGTTGTCGTTGTTTAACAATACATCGGCACTTGGTGTTACGCCGGATGATTTGATGGGACTGGATTTGGGAAGCCTTGGTGTACCGGAGTTTGGTACGGAATTTGTTATGCAGATGCTTCGTGATACGAAGCCGAAAAACTTCTCTGACCTCGTGCGTATTTCAGGTCTGTCGCATGGTACAGATGTGTGGCTTAATAATGCACAGTATTATATTGCAAGAGGTGACTGTACACTGTCTACGGCAATCTGTACGCGTGATGATATTATGACGTACTTAATTCACACGGGAGTGGAAGACGGCACGGCATTTAATATCATGGAAAAGGTTCGTAAAGGACTGGTTGCAAAGGGAAAAGTACCACAGTGGGAAGAATGGAAAGAGACTATGAAACAGGCAGGAGTACCGGACTGGTACATTGAATCCTGTGGAAAGATTAAGTACATGTTCCCGAAGGCGCATGCGGTTGCGTATGTCATGATGGCATTTCGTATTGCATATTTTAAGGTGTATTATCCGCTTGCTTATTATGCGGCTTTCTTCAGCATTCGTGCAAAGGCATTTGACTATGAGTTGATGTGTCAGGGGAGAGAGCGGTTAGAGGCGACGATGAAAGACTACAAAAAGCGTTTGTCCGCAAAGCAGCTGTCTCCCAAAGAAGAAGCAGCGTATGGTGATATGAAAATTGTTCAGGAAATGTATGCCAGAGGCTATGATTTTATGCCGATTGACATTTTTCAGGCAAAGGCGAAACATTTTCAAATTATTGACGGGAAACTTATGCCGGCATTAAATACAATTGACGGAATGGGTGATAAGGCGGCAGAAGGTGTTGTGGAAGCCGCAAAAGATGGTCCATTTACTTCATGTGAAAATTTTAAAAACCGCAGTAAAGTCAGCGGTACGATTGTAGATAAGATGCGGGAGATGGGAATGCTCGGCGACCTCCCGCTCAGCGACCAGATGTCATTGTTAGATTTTATGTGATAACTATTCGTCTTTTTTCAGTTTCCGTCCTTTAAGGATGGAGCGGATACCAAGGACGGTCAGCAAAACATAAAAAACGAGTGATATGAAAAATTCCCGGTCAAAGGTAAAGCCGGTTTTAGTATATTTCTGAATATCAAAATACAGACAGATGCCCACACAGACAAAGCAGATGAGAGCACTGCGTGTGTAAGTGGCTGATTCGCGGTCGTTGGAAGAACGCATCGTATCCCTTCTTTCTTAAATATAATAAATGTAGGGCGGCTTTTGCCGCCTTTTTAGTATATTTGCAGAGGGGGGAATTGTCAATAGAGAACCAAGTTGAAAAGAATTATCAATAGATAAAATTGGGATTGACAGAATAGAATATCGATTTTATAATCTGTTACGTTAGATAATACGAACAACAATTAGTTGTTCCGAATTGAACGGAGGATAAGTTATGCGTAAACAAATTGTTTTACTGGCAAAGAAAATGACAGCATGCGGATTGGCAGCTGCCATGTTGTTTGGTGTCGGTCCTTTTGATAAGGCAACAACATCAAAAAGTGCAGCGGCAGATGAGTCATATACTTATTTGTATGCAGATCTTAACTGGGCAGAGTACTGGGCTGCGGAGGATGTTTATTTGAAAGATGGAAAAAATATGACAGATTCCAATGAAACAGAAGATGCCCGTGGTGAACTGGATAAGGGGGCGTTTGATGCGGTATCCCGTGCAACAATGACTCATGGTCTGCATCGAGGAAGTTTCCAGTGTGACGCCGTAATTACGGCAGATAATGGAAAAAATTATTCGGTGTCTTATTGGGAGAAAGATAAAGATAAAAACCAGAGTTTTTATACGACAGATGGTCAGAAGATCGGATTTGCAAAAGGAGTTATGACACTTCCTGATGCTTCAACAACAAAAGTCGTAAGTTACATGGTGACTGGAATTAAATATGTACCGGTAGCGGTTAAAACAGCAGATTTACAAGACTTCAAGAGTAAATATAAAGTTGTAGAAAATGGTGGAAAACTGGTTGGCGGTTGTTCTGAAAATGCTTTGTCTTCTTATGAAGAGACTGCATCGGTAACAGCAAATACCAATGGCTTGAAAATTGCTGCAAAGCAGGCCGATGGAAGTTATACATTTGGAAAGAGAAAAACAGGAACAGATTCTGGTGTAAAAGATGTTTCTCTTGCTAAGGCATCAAAGACAGTGGCATCCGTTGTGACTGATGAAAAGAAGAAAGGAAGTTATGGAGAATTTCTTCGTGTCGATATAAACAGTGAAGACGGTGCGGCAGCAAATGAAGGCTATGGACCACTTGGCTCAAGAATGCAGGCTGTTAAATGGACCTATTATGGTACGGACAGTACTCGTACAAAAGCAATTGCTTCCTATGGTACAAAATTTGCGGCTGATAACTGGATGCACAAAACAAAGGGAATTCAGCTTGGTCTTACTGAGTCATATCGTTCCGAGCTGCCAAATGGAACAGATGGAACCGGATATTGGAATGTAACGATTTATGGACTTGGCTATGAAGATGCAAGTTATGACGTTGAGGTAACAAAAGATGGAATTTCTGAAAATGTAACGCCTTCGGAGGCTGTAGATACTTCCGCATTACAGGCATTAGTTGATTCTGTCAAGAAAATGAAGGCTGCTGATTATACAACTGCTTCATGGAAAGAAGTAGAGGGAGAACTGGCAGAAGCAGAGGAAGAACTCGCAAAAAGTGCTCACTATGAATCCATGGTAAATGAGGCTTATACTCATTTGAAAGCAGCGGTGGATGCTTTGGAAAAGGTTAAAAAAACACCATCCAATACAGCGACGCCGGTAGCAACGGCAACACCGGTCCCGACAAATTCTCCTGACAAGAAAAACGATTCGGTGAAAAAAGATACCGGTAAAACGAGTGTGACAAAACCGGCAGCTGTAAAAATCAAGAAGGCAGTTTCTAAGAAAAAGAAAACAGCTCAGATCACATGGAAAAAAGTGAATGGAGCGACTGGATATGAAGTTCGTTATTCACTGAAAAAGAACATGAAAAAATCGAAAACGAAATCGGTAAAAAATGTTCAGAAAGTAACAATTAAGAAATTAAAGGCCGGAAAGACCTATTATATTCAGGTACGTGCCGTAAAAACGAAATCGGGCAAAAAGTCGGTTGGCAAATGGTCAAGCGTAAAGAAGGTAAAAGTAAAAAAATAATCCTTAAATGGATGCCCGGGGAGACTACCAAAGTGTAGTCTCCTTTGTTTGCTGTACAAAGGAAGATAGAAAGGAAGATTATTAGGATGAAAAAAACAGTGATGCTTCTTTTGCTTGCACTTTTGTGTTTGTGTGGCTGTGGAGAGCAAAGCGGACAAAAAGAAAAACAAAGCCAAAAAGCAACGAAAGAAATCTTTGCTATGGATACCTATATGACGATTACCACATATGGCGAGAAGGCAGAGGAAGCTGCAAAAAAGGCAGTATCGGAAATTGAACGCTTGGACAATCTTCTTAGTACAGGAAAAAATGAAAGTGAGATTGCAATTTTAAATGAAAACGGAAGTGAGATTGTATCGGAAGATACGGCTCAGTTAATTGCAAAATCCATGGAATTATATCAAGACACGAATGGCGTATTTGATATTTCCATTTATCCTCTGATGAAAGAGTGGGGATTTACGACAAAAAAATATAAAGTTCCATCCGACAAAACAATAAATCATTTATTAAAGAATATTGATGCCTCTAAAATTGAGTGGAATAATAAAACAAATTTAGTCGCGTTGCCGGAAGGAATGGAGATTGATTTAGGTGGAATTGCAAAGGGCTATACATCAAATCGTTTAACGCAGATTTTTAAAGAATATCAGTTGACAGGCGGGGTTCTTTCTCTGGGAGGAAATGTGCAGACATATGGAACAAAAGAAGATGGAAGCAAGTGGAAGATTGCAATAGAAAATCCAAGTAATTCGCCACTTTCGGGAGACTATCTTGGAGTGCTTAAAACAGGAAATATGGCGGTAATTACCTCTGGTGGATATGAACGTTATTTTGAAAAAGATGGTAAAACCTATCATCATATTTTAGACCCGGCAACCGGGAAACCGGCGAATCATGGTGTGATTAGTGCAACCATTGTAAGCAAGGATGGAACACTTGCGGATGGCTTGTCAACTTCTCTATTTATTATGGGAAAAGAAAAGGCGGTACAATATTGGAAAAAACACAAAGAACAATTTGATTTTGTTTTACTGCTTAAAGATGGAACCATTGTGATTAGCGAAGGTATTGAAAAAATATTTACATCGGATTTTGACTATGAGGTGGTAAGAGATGAATAATAAATGGAAAAGTCTGTTCTTTTTTACCCCGGCAGTTTGTGTGGCAGTATTTGCCGTTTTTGGTTTGCTTTGTAATCAACCGATATTTCCGGCACTTAGTGGAAATTCTCCGGCAGGAAATCTGGAAAAAGTGGTGGATGCAAAAGAGAAAAAGCAAAATGCCGTCAAGAAAAAAAAGACAAAGAAAATAAAACAAAAGGGACTGCAGGATGGAGAATATACAGGAAGAGCAAAAGGTTTCGGTGGATTGATTGTTGTGAAGGTGCAAATCCTTAAGGGAAAAATAAAGAGCATTGATGTAGTTTCACATGAAAAAGAGACACCGGCATATTATTCAAAAGCAAAGAAAGTAATTTCCTTGATTTTAAGCAGTCAGTCAACGGACGTGGATACGATAAGCGGAGCAACCTTTTCTTCATCCGGAATTTTACAGGCTGTTCAGAATGCACTTAGAAAAGCGGGAGGAAAAAAAGAGAAATCATCAGCGAAAATAACGGCTCAGAAAACAGATAAAAAAGAAAAAACAAAAAATAAGGTTACATCGCTAAAAGGAATTCCAAAGGATGGTGTTTATACCGGGACGGCGGAATGTGAAAAGTTTGGCTATGGGATTTCGCTAAAGGCTAAATTTAAAAATGGAAAAGTTGTAGCGCTTTACCAGATGAAAATGCTGCATAATAAAACAAAAGAAAATGTTTCTTATATGAAGAAAGCATGGAAAGGGATGGTCAGAAGAATTTTAAAGAGCCAAAATAAAAATGTAGATGTTATTTCAGGGGCTACCTATTCATCGCAAGCGGTATGGGCAGCTTACCAGAATGCATATGCGAAAGCAATTGGGAAAAAAGAGAAAAAGAATTCAAAACCGAAAGCTACGAAAACACCGATTTTACCGGATTCCACAGAAAATGTTTCCGGCGGTCAAATTAAAGATGGAAGTTATTTGGTGAAAACAATTTGCAGCCCGGATGCGGACATGGAGTTTGAACCATATACATTACAGGCAGTGGTTGTGTTCCGTGAAGGACGCTGTGTATCGATTAGTAATTTTTCGTCGGATTGTGAAGATAACCAGCTATATTACATAAAGGCAGCAAATGGAACAAAAAAAGAACAGGGTGTTGTTAATCAGATTTTGCAAAAGCAGAAAATTGAGGGGATTTCAGCAGTATCCGGTGCAACTTGTTCGTCACAGGCAATCTGTAATTTATACAGACAGGCTCTTTTGCTGGCTGCGAACACAGATGATAAGAAAAACAGTGTGGATCCAAGTGAGACTCCGGTTGTGAATTCTCCTAAGCCGGAAGAAACATTGGTACCGACGCCTGAACCGTCCTATGCTCCCTTACAGCCATTAAAGAATGGAAGTTATTCAGAGACAACGGAGGTTTTGCCGGATGAGGATCGTGAATTTTCAAGTTATCGGTTGTCTGCAGATGTTGTTTTTAAAGAAAATGCATTTGCGGGCTTTGAAAACGTGGAGATTTCAGATATCTCGAACAAGTTTTATACGAATCGGGCATTAAATGGTACAAGGAAAAGCGTAGGCTTACTAAATCAATTAATAGGTGTGCAAAAAGATGATGCACTTGTAGTAACAGGGGCGACCTGTTCGTCTCATGCATTCCTTACTTTGTATCGATTGGCATTAGCGGAGGCGAGAAAACAGTGAAAACAAAAGTGATAAAGTGGATAAATATGTTTCTCGTTTTAGCTGTACTTTTTGGTTATCAGTGGATAGCACTGGGAAATCAAAAGAAAAGAGATGATTATAAACAGCAGAAAATGGAAAACGAAAAGAAATTGCCGACAAAGTGGAAAAATGGTGTTTATTACGGAGAAGCAGAAGGTTTTGGAGGACCGGTTAAGCTTAAAGTTATAATTCAAAGTAATAAAATTAAGTCAATAACCGTAATTTCTGCAAAGCAGGAGACAAAAGAGTATTGGAATATGGCAGCCACCCTGTTGGATGATATTACAAAAAAGCAGAGCACAGAGGTGGATGTGGTATCTGGAGCTACCTACTCTTCGAGGGGAATTATAAATGCAGCAAAACAGGCATTGGAGGAAGCAAATGAAAAAGATTAAGAAATTACAATGGATACGAATTATCATTCAGGGAATATGTTTTATTTATTTCCCGGCATTGTTTTCGCAGGCATTTTTAGGAATAAAAAATATTTTTGTTTCCATGGGAAAGGGTACTCCGCTTGTATTAAACGACTTTTCTGTAATACTTTTATTATTATGTTTGTTTACTATGTTTTTTGGACGCTTTTTTTGCGGTTTTATGTGTGCATTTGGAGCAATTGGAGACTGGATTTATTATGTGTCATCCTGGCTGCAAAGAAAAACAAAGAAAAAAATCCCTGAAATTCCAGAGCGTTTTGCCCTGATTTTACAAAAGATAAAATATGTATTGCTGTTTGGAATTATATGCCTGTGTTTTTTGAAAAAAGAAAATTTGTTGAATGAAAATAGTCCATGGACAATATTTTCATTGCTGCGTGCTGGGAATTTTTCGGCTGTTTCTAATTTGTGTGCCATTCTTTTGCTTGTTTTTATTGTGGCAGGGATGGCAGTAAAAGAACGTTTCTTTTGTCAGTTTTTATGCCCAATGGGTGCTGTCTTTTCACTGTTGCCACAGTTTCCATTTTTCCGCCTAAGGAGGGGAAGAAGCTGTCTAAATGGCTGTCAGGCATGCAGAAAAAACTGCCCGGTATCAATAAAATTGCAGGAAAATCCATTGCGGGACGGAGAGTGTATCAGTTGCCTGAAATGTACTATGATTTGTCCGAAACAGAATATTCATTATTTGCCCCAAATTAGAAAGAACAAAAAAGATGAAAAAAAATAAAAAAAGTACTTGCAATTTGTTTTCGTCTGTAGTATGATAGCAATTGTTGATGGTCCGTTGGTCAAGCGGCTAAGACGCTGCCCTCTCACGGCAGAAACAGGGGTTCGATTCCCCTACGG
>CAKRGF010000026.1 GCA_934322085.1 uncultured Eubacterium sp. | reverse complement strand
CGGGAGATTATTGCGCAATTTCTGTGCCGTGATGAGGCTGCCATTAAAAATACTGCGGACAAGTATGAAAGATATTGCAGTTCCATCGCTTATCGTATTTTAGGAAATGGAGAGGATGTTAGGGAGTGCTTGAATGATACCTGGCTGAAACTGTGGGAGTCCATTCCGCCGACAGTACCTGAAATTTTGTCGGCATATGTGGGCAAAATAACCAGAAATCTGGCAATCAACCGATATGATCATCTGCATGCCGGAAAACGCTGTGGGGACAGTGTGGATCAGTCGTTGGAGGAATTAAAGGAGTGTGCATCGTTGGCACATGATAATGTGAGAGAGGAAATGGACCGGAGGGATCTTGAGGAAGCAATCAACCGGTATCTGGACGGGCTGCCGTCAAAAAAACGACAGATCTTTGTCCGAAGGTATTTTTATCTGGATGAGATATACCAGATTGCAGAGCATTTTCATATGACGGAGTCCGCAGTTAAGGTGGGATTGCACCGTATGCGGAAGTCCTTAAAGATACATTTGCAAAAGGAAGGATATCATATTTAGAAACAAGCCTGTGAAAAAATCAGGGCTGAATTAAGAAATGAGGTAATAGTTATGTCAAAGAAAAAGATATTGTGTTATGTTTTATTGACTGCAATGTTAGTCAGTATGTTTGCGGCAGGAGAGGTGTCTGTGGCGGCAGAACAACAGAAGCCGGCATATTCCAATCTTGCAGATGTAAAGACACGAAAAGAAGTAAGGAGTGCCCTTTTGTCAGCGGGAATCTCTGCCAAAACAGCGGATGCCTGGCTGAAGGATGTTGTAAGCTACAATAAAACCATCAAAAATACCAGTCTGGTAAAAAAGAGCTTCAAAAAGATGGGAAAAAAGCCACCGGTATATAATGAAAACCGGATCAGTAAGCTCTGGCTGAAGAAAAATAAACTGTTTATCGGTTATAACTGCAGGATTACTGCCTATGATCTGATGAAGGACTATATTAAGGTCGGTAATACCGGAAAAGCGAATCCGTCGCAGCTGTTTATGGATCAGGATGCGTTAAAGAATGCACCGACTAAGAAGTTTTCAGGAAAGCAGAGAAAAGCATTTGAGAGTATATTTTCTACGGTGCAGACGAAATATACGAAGAATGTGGCAACACATGCAGCAATTTGGGCAAAGGATTGGAAAAACAAAAAGATTTCTGTTTCCGGCAAGACAAAGGCAACTCTGATCAGCGTCGTTTTGCATTCCAGTTTCAGCAAAACGGAAAATGAACTGTTTGTGGGTCATACCGGCGTGCTGGTGCCGACAAAGAATCATAAATATCTGTTTATTGAAAAGCTGTCATTCCAACTTCCTTATCAGGTAACCCGTTTTGAAAGCAAAGAACAGCTGAATGATTATCTGATGGGAATGTATGACACGGAATGGGGGCAGGATACGGCAAAGCCATTTATTATGGAAAATACAAAGCTGATGAAGGAATATCATGCAGTGTCTGACCGATAGAACGGATAGTAACGAATTTTCAAATGCATGGAATGGAGGAATCAGATGAGCCGAAGGATCAAAAATACAATCAGCAGCAAGGAACTGCTGCAGGCAATGGGAGGAATACGGGACTGCTATGTGAAGGAGGCAGATTATGCTGCTTGTGCTGTCACGAAGAAACAACCTCACAGATGGTATGTTGCTGCCGGCATGGCAGCCATGCTAGCATTGAGTATTCTGCTTCCAAATCTTAATAAAGCAACGGCTTA
This sequence comes from uncultured Eubacterium sp., assembly GCA_934322085.1. Lineage (GTDB taxonomy): Bacteria > Bacillota > Clostridia > Lachnospirales > Lachnospiraceae > Eubacterium_F. Next base: position 35,764 of record CAKRGF010000026.1, on the reverse strand, counting down.
TGCCATGCAGAGTTTGCCAGTGATAGGAGAATACTTTAAGCTGGTTACATTCCGGGAATACCGGTTTGATGATGGAAGGCATAGTGCAGACGTAAAATGGAATAAAATCTATGCAGATAGGGCAGGGATGGATGACTCCGAGGAAACCGGAAAACAGGCGCACAAATCAGTCAAAGAGATCAATGCGCAGATGGAGCAAAAGACCGAGAAGCTGCTCAAAGAATTTAAGAAGCAGGTCGGGGCGTTGGGCTACTCCTCTCTGACCGTGGATAGCAAGGTGGTCACGAACTCTTCGAAATATTATTGTGTTATGCTGTCTGCGTTCTCCTCCCAGGCAGATGGATACCAAGCGGATGCCTTCTATACGATAGAAAAGAGTACCGGAAACCTGCTGGAATTATCGAATCTGTTCCCGGAGAATGCGGATTATGTAGATGTACTTACGGCACAGATCAAGAAACAGATGCGCCAAAATATGAAAAAGGATGAAAATAATGTGTATTTTCTGGATACAGATACACCGGTAGCATTGTTTGACAAGATTGATGAAAACCAACAGTTTTATATCAATGGAAAAGATGAAATAGTGATCTGCTTTGCAGAGGGGGATGTAGCACCGGCTTCCATGGGAACACTTCATTTTGTTATCCCACAAAAAGTGGTGAAAGAACTTCAAAAAAATGAATGATGATTCCTGTAGGGGAGGATAGGAGTTGTGATAAAAATCTGTAGGAGGGTATAGCCTGTTTTTATCCATCATAAGTTGTATGGAACGATAATGAAAGGTAATTGAGAAAAAATTCTTAGTTACCTTTTTATTTTGTTTATAGGAGCAGACTAAGGATAAGAATATAATCCGTAATGTGAAAATGATGTTTAACGCTAAACCGTGACAAAATCAATATTTATATCGGAACAAATAGTCTACCATTTTTCAAAATTCACTTTTATAATTTAGATGTGTCCACAGGAAATAATCCTTTCAGACACGGACAACTGAATACGATGATTTCACTGGACATAGGGAACAGTTACGCATTGCGCCGTGCCGCAGATGCGCCAGGATCGGTAAGGCTGAAGTGATGGAGAGGAAATATACATTTGATCCATCTGCCTGATGTGAGATGCCGGGAGCGATAACATCCATGCAAAAGAGGAATTGTGGTGATTCCGTGGTTGCGACTGTTCTATGATAATGATACTCGATACTCCCTTTATGGTCTATAAGAGATGGTGCGAGTCCAGAGTGTGCTGCTGACCACAGTGACCGGTGATTTCAACTGGAGAAATTGTTTCATATATCTCGACAATATACACAATGCGTGGTAGTATATAAACTATACAAATTAGTATGTTAGGAGACAGTATGGAACTAAAGGAATTATTAAAGGAAGCAAGAAAACAAACAGGCATGACACAGAAACAATTTGCTGAGTATTTTAGAATTCCTTACCGAACATTAGAAGATTGGGAACGGGGGGTTCGGCATATAGCAGAATATCTTCTTCGGCTAATGATCTATCGTTTGGAAATGGAAAAGCTAGCAGAAGGACTTTCTGAAAAATTGCCAGATTGATGACGGAGGTGAATGAGTGCTATGAAAGTAGACCGTTTGGAAATTCCTATTTGGCAAAAGTATACGATGACGATAGAGGAGGCTGCAGCATACTTTCATATAGGAAGAACGCGTATGAGAGCACTTGTAGCAGAAAATCCATATGCACCGTATGTACTAATGGTGGGAAATCGGGTTGAAATAAAAAGAAAATTATTTGAACAGTTTTTAGATGAGGCAAATGCACTTTAGGGTGTTTGTGCTGAATACACCATGTTTTTACACCTTTTGCGAGAAAAGAAATGGCAAAATATAAGGTGTAATGAGAAAAAAATAAAAATTATATATCGTTTCAATATTATTGATGTGTACAGAACTTTTGAGTATTGAAAGGTATTAAAAGGATATGAAAAATTATGATTAGAGTATGTTTCATCTGCCACGGCAACATCTGCCGCAGCACCATGGCGCAATTTGTTTTCCAAGACATGGTAAACAAGCGTGGTCTTTCCGACCAATTTACAATTGATTCCAAAGCGACGAGCACGGAGGAGCTAGGCAACCCGCCGCACCGCGGAACCGTGCGCAAATTAAGTCAGGTAGGAGTGCCGGTTCTGCCACATAGAGCGAGCCAGTTAAGCCACAGCGATTACGACAAATTTGACTACATCATTGGCATGGATACATGGAATATGAAGAACATAAACCGGATTTTAGGCGGTGACCCGGAGGGAAAAGTCAGCAAACTTTTAGTGTGGAGTGGAGACGGAAGAGACATCGCAGACCCGTGGTATACCGGCAATTTTGACGAAACATATGATGATGTTGTGGAGGGATGCGAAGCATTTCTTACTTTCCTTTTGGAGAATGGTCTGTTATACTAGACAAGATAAGATAATAAAATGTATCAAAAAGAGCAGTGATTGATTCATTGGAAAGGAAGGATGACATGAAAGTACTGATGGTAAATGGAAGTCCTCATAAAGAAGGATGCACGTATACGGCGCTGAAAGAAGTGGCTGGTGCGTTAGAGAAATATGGCATTGAATCGGAAATTTTCTGGGTTGGAAACGGAGAAATTGCCGGTTGTATCGGATGCGGAGCCTGTGCAAAGACAGGAGAAGGATGTTTCCGCAAGGACGTTGTAAATGAATTTGTTGCGAAGGCCGGAGAGGCGGACGGATATATATTTGGTTCGCCGGTACACTATGCTGCGGCAAGTGGTGCACTGACATCATTTATGGACCGTGCGTTTTACAGCGGTGGCAGTAAAATGACCGGAAAACCGGTAGCAGCTGTAGTAAGTTGTCGTCGTGGAGGAGCGTCGGCGGCATTCGACCAGATTAATAAGTATTTTACCATTAACTGTATGCCGGTTGTTGGTTCCCAATATTGGAATCAGGTGCATGGGGGCAAGGCAGAAGAAGTGAAGCAGGACGAAGAGGGAATGCAGACGATGCGGACGCTCGGAAACAATATGGCATGGCTTCTTTCATGCATTGAAGCAGGAAAAGAGAAGGGCATTACATTCCCGGAGAGAGAACCGGTAATCCGTACAAACTATATTCGCTAATAATGCGTGGGGTTACACAAGAAAAATTTAGGAGGGCCACACATGAATATTTGGCATGATATCAGCAAGGAGCGGATTTCTTCGACCGATTTCATTGCGACAATTGAGATATCGAAAGGAAGCAAGAAAAAATACGAATTAGACAAAGAAACGGGATTGATTATTTTGGACCGTATTCTTTACACTTCGACCCATTATCCGGCGAACTACGGATTTATTCCGAGAACGCTCGGCGATGACAAGGACCCGCTTGATGTGCTTGTGATTTGCTCGGAGGAAATTGAGCCGATGTCGCTGGTTCGCTGTTACCCGATTGGCGTTATGTACATGCGTGACAATGGCGATATGGATGAGAAAATTATTGCGATTCCGTACAACGACCCAACATACAATTACTATACAGACATTGAGCAGCTGCCGGAGCACATCTTTGAAGAGATTCAGCACTTCTTCTCGGTATACAAAGATTTAGAGAATAAGGAAACAGACGTCAAGGACTTTGGCGGTCCGACAGAAGCGATTGCGGTCATTGAAAAATGTATTGCCAACTATGAGAAAAAATACGGCGATAAAAAGTAATGAAACAATGAAATGGTTTATCATGTGATAAGCAGTGCACATATGAAAAATCCCTGTCAATTTCGGATGAGATTTTCAACCGAAAAGACAGGGATTTTTTTTGAATCATTAAAAATTAGCTTTCCTGTAAATAAAGAGCGTTAGCAGCAATTACTTTTTTCATAGCTTCCTCGCCCGGAGCACCGATGGTATTACGTTTTTCTACGCATGTTTTCATCGAAATTGCTTCGTAGATATCCTCTTCAAAAACAGGAGAAATCTTTTTATACTCTTCCAATGGAAGGTCGTCAAGTGGAATTTTCTTCTCAATACAAAGCAGCACTAACTGTCCGATGATGCCGTGTGCATCACGGAAAGGAACGCCGTGGTTGACTAAGTAGTCAGCGGCATCGGTTGCGTTTGTGAAACCATGTTTTGCGCTGTCTTCCATAATCTCTTTATTAAATTTCATTGTGTCAATCATGCCGGTAAACAGTGCCAGACAGCCCTTTACGGTGTCAATGGCATCAAAAGTAAATTCCTTGTCTTCCTGCATATCTTTGTTGTAAGCAAGCGGAATACCTTTCATGGTTGTCAGCATCGAAATCAAAGCGCCGTATACACGACCGGTTTTTCCGCGGACGAGTTCGGCGATGTCCGGATTCTTTTTTTGTGGCATGATACTGGAGCCTGTGGAATAAGAATCATCAATTTCAACAAAACGGTATTCGTTTGAGTTCCACAGAATGATTTCTTCACAGAAACGGCTCATATGCATCATAATCGTCGAGAGAGCACTGAGCAGTTCGATGAGGTAATCACGGTCGGAAACCGAATCCATACTGTTAAAGGTAGGGCCGTCAAACTTCAAAAGAGAAGCGGTGTACTCGCGGTCCAAAGGATAGGTTGTTCCGGCGAGAGCACCAGCACCGAGTGGACAGTAATTCATGCGGTCATAGATGTCGCGCAGGCGGCTTCGGTCACGGCGGAACATTTCAAAATAAGCACCAAAATGGTGCGCAAGTGTTACCGGTTGAGCCTTCTGCAAATGGGTAAAGCCCGGCATAAAAGTATCAATATTTTCTGACATAATCCGGTGAATTACCACCATCAATTCTTTGAGCAAATCATTGATTTCAACGATTTCATCTCTTGTATATAATTTCATATCCAGAGCAACTTGGTCGTTTCGGCTGCGTCCGGTGTGAAGCTTTTTGCCGGGATCTCCGATGCGTTCAATTAGGTTTGCCTCCACGAAACTGTGAATGTCTTCGTGTTCCGCAGTGATTTCTAAAGCACCGCTCTCTAAATCATTCAGGATTCCCTGTAGGCCATCAACAATGGCATCTTTTTCAGAAGCAGTTAAAATTCCCTGTTTTTCCAACATTGTTACATGTGCAATACTTCCTAAAATATCCTGTTTGTAAAATTTCTGGTCATAGGAAATGGAAGCGTTAAAATTGTGTACTAACTGATTGGTCTCTTTGGTGAATCGTCCTCCCCAGAGTTTCATAAGTATCCTCCATTCTTAAGCCTGATAAGCAGGCGGTTATTTAATGTTACATCCGACAGATGTCCTCCCACAGCATCATAAACATACTATCATTTACAAAGAAAATTAGCAATAGAAAATTGACCGATTGGAGGCGGCGTGGTAAAATGAATATCAATGCCGTTGGAAATAGAAACGAAACGGTAAATTAGTTTAAGGGGGATATGGCAGATTGAAAAAAATAATAAAGACAATTGGCTGGACGCTGCTTGCCCTCCTTGTCTGCTACGGCTTAGAAGTGTTGTTTCGTGCCTTGTTTGGACTTGCGTTACATAAAGGTATGACAAAGCAGGAACAAATTCAAGTGCAGATTATGGCAAATTTTATTTTGAAATTGGTTGTTCTGTTTGTATTTGGCTTCTGGTATGCCGTGCGGGAAAATAAATGGCATTACAGACCGGATTACCGCCCGCTGTTTACGGTAAAGCGCATCGCCGGTTTGACGGCGATTGGGCTGTTTGGACAGTATGCGATTGGCATCACCGTTGGATTCCTGCGGTATCTTCTGCCAGACATATTTGCTTCCTATGACAATGTGAGTGAAATTTTAAGCTTGAAAAACGGTTCGCCGTTTGCTGTGCTGCTTCTTGTCGTTGTCGTGGGACCGATTGCGGAGGAATTATTGTTCCGCGGCGTGATTTATGGTGGACTTAGAACTTGTTTTCCGGTTGATGTGTCAGCACTTGTTTCGGCACTGATTTTTGGTATATACCATAAAAATATTGTTCAGGGATTGTATGCGGCTGCTTTTGGTATTATTTTGGCGTACATCTTTGAAAAAACACAGAGTATCTGGGGAAGCACCCTTATGCATATGGCATTTAATTTAAGTTCTTATCTAATCAGTGGAATCGGTCAGTGGTTAGCCTACCGGCAAATTCGGATTGCTTCCATCTGGTATGTGATTTTTTATGTGCTTTGCATTGTGGTTGTGGCGGCAAGCATTTATTCGCTGCGCCGGCTGCCGAACCGATATGATGAAATTAGAAAAAGGAATGGAGATGTGGAAGGATGAGAACCTTTGCAAAATCAGATAAATTACATGGAGTATGTTACGATGTGAGAGGCCCTGTTCTGGACGCGGCAAATGAGATGAAACGCCAGGGCATGGAGATTCTCCAGTTAAATATAGGAAACCCGGCGCCGTTTGGCTTTCAGGCACCTTCGTGGATTTTGGACGCCATTCGCGATGCATTGGATGACCCGATGAGTCAGGGGTATAGCGAGTCCAATGGTATTGTTGAGGCACGTGAAGCAATTTTAGATTATCACCGGTCAAAGGGACTGCCGAATTTGCAGATGAACCACATTTACATCGGAAACGGGGTCAGTGAAATGATTTCCCTTGCGATGCAGGGCTTGTTAAATGATGGTGATGAAATTTTGATTCCGGCACCGGATTACCCATTGTGGACAGCTGCGGCAAAATTGGCAGGAGGAACGCCGGTTCATTATATCTGTGATGAGAAATCCAACTGGTATCCGGATATTGCGGATATGGAGAAAAAAATCAATTCCAGAACAAAGGGAATTGTCATTATTAACCCGAATAACCCGACAGGTGCTTTGTATCCAAAAGAAGTGTTAGAGCAGATTGTGGAGCTGGCAAGACGCCATGAATTGATTTTATTTGCGGATGAGATTTATGACAGACTTGTTTTTGATGGCAAAACGCATACATCGATTGCATCTTTGGCACCGGACTTGTTTGTTGTTACCTTTAATGGTCTTTCTAAATCAGACCGCATAGCGGGATTCCGCAGTGGCTGGATGGTGCTTAGTGGAGACTTGTCAAAAGGCAAAGGCTACATAGAAGGAATTAACATGCTTTCATCCATGCGTTTGTGTGCCAATGTGTTAGCGCAGCACGTGGTGGCACCGGCATTGAAAAACAGACCGGATGTTGACCCGCTTTTATTACCGGGCGGCAGATTGTATGAGCAGCGAAAATGCATCTGCGAGGCGATTGATGGTGTGGATGGCTTGTCTGTTGTTCATCCGGAAGCGGCCTTTTATATCTTCCCACGCATTGATGCAAAGCGTTTTGGAATTCAAAATGATGAGCAGTTTGTGTTAGACTTTCTGCGTGAAAAACATGTGCTTTTGGTGCATGGCGGCGGCTTTAACTGGGCAAATCCGGATCATTTCCGTATTGTCTATCTGCCGGAGGTATCCGTTCTTACAGAATCTATGAAGAAGATGGATGAATTTTTGGAAAAATACCGCTAGGCTTGTCTTGCTTTTTAAAACAGCTTTCGGTATAATGGAATTAAGTTTGGAGATTTTTGTGAAAGGAGAAATAAGATGTCGGTGATGTATGTTCAGGATATTACAAATCGGACCAATCAGGCAGCAGGTGTATCGCTGTCCGCTTCGTGTACAAAGACATCCATTACTCCGTTTCAGAAAGTGTTAGAAAAGGAAAATGCGTTGTATGCGGCTTCTGAGGAAAACACAAAAAGTGCGTCGGTGAAAAAGACGACAGCAAAGACGACAGAAAAAACATCGTCAGCATCAAAGACAAACAAAATGTTGAATGATACTTCCGAGAGTACAGGATGTACCACGTTAAAAAGTATCTTTGAGAGGGCGGCAGAAAAATATGATATTTCCTATGATTTCTTAGTTGCCGTGGCAAAGGCTGAATCAGATTTTAACACAAAGTGTGTCTCCTCTGCCGGGGCACAGGGAATTATGCAGGTGATGCCGGAAGAACAGAAGGGGTTAGGAATTAAGGACCCGTTTGATGCCGAGCAGAATATTATGGGAGCGGCAAAACTCCTGAAAGCGCATTTGAAGAAATTTAACGGTGATTACACATTGGCGGCAGCCGCATATAATGCAGGCAGCGGCGCGGTGAAAAAGTACGGCGGCGTGCCACCGTATAAAGAGACGACAAATTATGTGAAGAAGATAAAGAAATTTATGCAAGAGGGCGTTACTGTTCCGAACCGTAAGGTTTCGACTACTTCCGATGCATATGAGGGAAGTGGTGCTTCTACTGGTGTAGAAGAGAAGAAAACAACGTCACAATCCACTGATACGACTGCAGTAAAAGCGACGGCTTCAGATTTTGAAAAAGTTACGGTAGCAGTTGGAACCGGCGATAATGCGGTTACGATGACATATGGTGCTTATTTGAAATATTTAGAAATGGGGAGCACCGGCGTCGGTTGATGCGGCACTCCCTCATACAAGTTAAGAAAGAAGATTTTGCATGGCAGTCTGATAAAGGATATCACTTTTCGACTGCCAGTTTTCACATACTTTGATAGCATCTGCTTCTGTGGCAACGTCCAAAGACAGCTGCATGAGAACATGATTGCCGTCGCGCAGCGTACAAGTGGCGAGATAAGTGCCATCGTTTGTTGCATGGTAGTCACTCACTAAAGATGTATCATCAATGATTTCAAATTTGTGTTCTTCTAAGTAATGATTGATTTCATCCCGGATTTCTCTTGATAAAGGAGCACCAAACAACTCCAGGGTTTCGGCACCCGCATCGGTCAGCGTGTAGTACGTTAAATGATAGGTGCTGTCCTCTTTGATTAAATCCGCCTCTAATAATTCCCCAAAAGCATTCTGCAAATTAAAATAATTTGTGTAGCCGCGGTCTGTGATGTAATCAGAAATCACGCCGGGTGGCAGTGGAGAATCTACTTTACTCAGTGTATATAAAATAATTAGTTTATAAATGGTAATTGAGCCATTTGGCATAGCAAATCCCTCCTTATTTCCCGTGGTAAAATTTCCCCTGAAAAATGTGTTCCTGCTTCATTTTCTGATGCAGGGAGTTTAAAACCATTCGCTTGTTGGCACTCCACAGAGGAGCAATTAATAAGTCCTTTGGTCCGTCACCGGTCACACGGTGTATCACCATATCCGGTGGAAGAATTGAAAGCGCTTCGGTAATGTAGTCTAAATACTCATCCGGAGTCAGCGTCCGGAACATTTTCTTTTCATAATCTAACGCTAAGTCGGTTCCTTTCAGTACATGCAGAAGCTGGAGCTTAATACCGTCACTTCCTATATCAGCAACATATCTTACCGTATCGATAAAGTTTTCTTTTGTTTCACCCGGCAGACCGGCAATCACGTGAGTTACAACATTCACACCGATATTTTTCAGGTTTTTTACTGCTGTTTCGTATACGGAGTTTGGATAACCCCGCCGGATGTAGCGGATGGTGTCCGGATGAATGGTTTGTAAACCGAGTTCAACAGTTACCGGTATTTTTCTACAGCAGTCGGCTAACAGCGAGAGGACATCGTCTCCTAAACAGTCCGGTCTCGTTGCAATTGCAAGCGTGGCAACCGATTCATGTGCCATTGCTTCTTCCCACGCTACGCGCAAAGTTTCAACCGGTGCGTATGTGGCGGTGAAAGATTGGAAATAAGCGGTAAAAAGACGCCCAGCATTTTTGTAACGGGAAACACGGGCAATGGCTTCTTCGATCTGTTCGGTAATGCTTCCTTTGGTGGCGGCGAAATCACCCGAACCACTGCCGCTGCAAAAACAACAGCCTCTTGTACCAAGTGTTCCATCGCGGTTTGGGCAGGTGGTTCCACCAGCCAGGGAAATCTTATATACTTTTTCACCAAAACGTTTTTTGTTCTCGTAATCCAGAGAGTGGTACGGTTTATCGCCCCATTTTTCCATGATTAGTCTGCAATATGTGCTTTTACGGCTGCACTTACAACGTCTGCAACGCGTGGGTCAAAAGCTTCCGGCATAATGTTATCTTCGTTTAACTCATTTTCTGGTACCAAAGATGCAATCGCAAGAGCGGCTGCTAATTTCATTTCTTCGGTAATCTGTGTGGCACGTCCCTCTAAGGCACCTTTGAAAATACCAGGGAAAGCAACTACGTTGTTGACCTGATTTGGAAAATCGGAACGTCCGGTTCCGACAACTTTTGCACCGGCCTTTTTTGCAAGGTCAGGCATGATCTCCGGTACCGGATTTGCCATGGCAAACAAAATACCGTCGCGATTCATTGAGGCAACCATTTCTTCTGTTACGATTCCCGGAGCGGAAACGCCCACGAAAATGTCAGCACCGACAAAGGCATCAGCAAGACTTCCCTCTTTGCCGGACAAATTGGTAACCTCCATCATTTCTTTCTGCATCCAGTTTAAGTCTTTGCTGTTTTTATTCAAAATACCGGATTTATCGCAGAGTGTCACATCCTTAAATCCATAGCGGAGTAAAAGTTTTGTGATAGCAATTCCTGCGGAGCCGGCACCATTTACAATGACTTTACAGTCCTCTTTTTCTTTCTTTACTACTTTTAATGCATTGATGATTCCCGAAAGAACTACGATAGCTGTTCCGTGCTGGTCGTCGTGGAAGACGGGAATGTCAAGCAGTTCTTTTAAGCGTGTTTCAATTTCAAAACAACGAGGTGCGGAGATATCTTCTAAGTTAATGCCGCCAAAAGCAGGGGCAATATTGACTACGGTTTTAATGATTTCTTCTGTGTCCTGTGTATCTAAACAGATTGGGAAAGCATTGACTCCGCCAAATTCTTTGAATAAAACAGCTTTTCCTTCCATAACCGGCATAGCGGCTTCTGCACCGATGTTGCCGAGCCCCAAAACGGCACTTCCGTCAGAAACAACGGCAACTGTATTTGACTTGATGGTATAGCGGTAAGCTTCTTCTTTGTTTTTGGCAATTACTTTACATGGCTCTGCAACGCCCGGTGTGTAGGCAATAGCAAGGTCTTCTCTTGATTTTACCTCGCACTTTGGTGTGGTTGTAATTTTTCCATTCCATTCTTCATGCAGCTTCAATGCTTTTTCACTCTGTGTCATAATATCCTCCATTCTATCTTGTACAAATCCATTAAACATATAACAATAATGATATCATTTTTCCCTGTTAAACACAATAAGTTTCTCTTGTACTTTTTATGGAAAATGGTACAATGAGGATAAGATGGCGTTGTAGTGCCAAGGAAAGGAGAATGGAGAATGACCTACGAAGAAGCAAAGCAGAAATTAGTACCTGCCGGTCAGGAGCATTTATTACAATATTACGAGGAATTGGGAGAAGAGGAGAAAGAAGCTCTGTTAAAACAGATTGAAGATTTGGATTTATCTCTTCTTGATTTGATTCAGGGCGGAGTAAAAGAGATTCCAAAAGGGAAATTAGAGCCACTCGGTGCAGTGACATTAGAGGAGATTGCGGCAAAGAGAGAGCATTATGAAGAAATTGGACTGCAGGCAATTCGCGACTGTAAAGTGGGAGCAGTTCTTTTGGCAGGCGGACAGGGAACAAGACTTGGTCTGGATAAGCCGAAAGGTATGTTAAATGTCGGCGTAACGAAAGAATTATATCTGTTTGAACAGTTAATACATAATTTAATGCAGGTGAAGGAAAAAGCAGGTGCATGGATTCCATTATTTGTGATGACAAGTGAAAAAAACAATGATGATACGACACAGTTTTTCAAAGAACACGATTATTTTGGTTATAACAAAGACTATGTATTCTTTTTCATTCAGGAAATGGCACCGTCGGTAAGCTATGACGGAAAGATTTATATGGAAGGAAAAGCGAAACTTTCAACATCACCAAACGGAAATGGCGGCTGGTTCTCTTCCTTGGCAAAAGCTGGTCTTTTGGATAAAATCAATGAGTTTGGAGTGGAATGGCTGAACGTATTTTCTGTGGATAATGTACTTCAGAAGATGGCTGACCCGGTATTTGTGGGTGCAACGATTGAGGCAGGCTGTGTGTGCGGCTCGAAAGTAGTAGCAAAAGCGGACCCAAATGAAAAGGTTGGCGTACTTTGTTTAGAAGATGGAAAACCATCGATTGTGGAATATTATGAAATGACTGATGAAATGATTCATTCCAAAGATGAAAACGGACGACTGTTATATAATTACGGTGTTATTTTGAATTATTTATTTGATGTCAAAACACTGACGAAAATCATGAATGAGTATATGCCGACGCATGTGGTAGAGAAAAAAATTCCATACATGGCAGAGGATGGACAGATGATGAAACCAGAAGAGCCAAACGGTTACAAATTTGAGCTTCTTGTTTTGGATATGATTCGGATGATGGACAACTGTTTATCTTTTGAGGTTGAGAGAGAATGTGAATTTGCACCGATTAAAAACAGAACTGGTGTCGATTCTTTGGATACGGCGAGGGATTTGATGAAAAAAAATCGGATTGAATTTTAGGAAGCGTGTAATTCTGTTTGTTAAGTTCTTGACGAACGTTTTTTTATCCGTTATAATGAAAATTCAGAATCATAGTACATAATTTATAATCATGTGACATTCGATTATCTGAATTTCGAGCGTTTAAATTCCTATTGAGACTGGATTAAAAAAGAGTGGTTGAGAAGTAGTAGCAGAGAAAGGAAGTAATGTATGGATTTTTCGAAAAAGACATTGGTAGAATTGCGCGAAATTGCGAAGAAAAAAGGGCTGAAAGGTATTACAGCACTGCGCAAACAGGAATTGATTCAGAAATTGACAGAAGTTTCTGAAGAAGCACCTAAAAAGAAAGAAAAACAGATAGAAAAGCAGACCGATAGAAAACAAGTGGAAAGAAAACTGATTTCCCAGAAATCACCGATTGAACGTCCGGCAAGGCAGCCAAGAGCAGAACGAGTAGAGCGGACGGAGCGTCCAGAGAGATTTGAACGTCGTCCGATGCGGCGCAGTGAAAACGGATATAGTAATGGTGGATATAGCAATAGCTATAACAACAGCGGTTATAATAACAATGGTTACAGTGAAAGAAAAAATGAGTCTTACAGCGACAGGCGTAACGATTCGCATGGGGATAGATATTATAATCAGCATGAGAGAAGTTACCATGCGGAGAAACCACAGCAGCATGAGCGTGTGAGTCAGCCGAATTATTATTATAACAATCATCCACAGAAGTATCACGATGGAAGTGATGGACTAATATCAATCGTTAAAGATCGTCAGATTGCGGAAGTGCAACCGACCGAACTGAAAGAATTAGATAGTGGAATCACGAAAAATGGTATTTTGGAAATTATGCCGGAAAATTATGGATTTATCCGTTGTGATAATTTCCTTCCGGGAGAAGATGATGTTTATGTGGCACCACAGTTTATCCGCCGGTTTGGTTTGCGGACGGGTGATATTATTGAGGGAAATCTGAAAACTAAAAATCCGAGTGAAAAGTTTAGTGCCCTATTGTATATGACAAAGGTGAATGGTTATTCGCCGACGTATTTGTATCATCGTAAAAAATTTGAGGATTTAACACCGATTTTCCCAAATAACCGAATTCATTTGGAAACGCCGGATGCGGGTGTGTCAATGCGAATGCTGGATTTGATTGCACCGATCGGTAAGGGACAGCGTGGTATGATTGTCTCACAGCCCAAAACCGGAAAGACAACTTTATTAAAACAGGTAGCTAAGGCAGTTACGAAAAATCATCCGAAGATGAAACTGATTGTTCTTCTGATTGATGAGAGACCGGAAGAAGTTACAGATATTAAAGAGTCGATTGAGGGCGAACAGGTAGAAGTAATTTATTCTACATTTGATGAATTACCGGAAAACCACAAGCGTGTATCGGAAATGGTAATTGAACATGCCAAACGTCTTGTGGAGAGTGGGGAAGATGTTATGATTTTGTTAGACAGTATTACACGTCTGGCGAGAGCTTATAATCTGACCGTGACGCCAAGCGGACGTACGCTTTCCGGTGGTCTTGACCCGGCGGCACTGCATATGCCAAAACGTTTTTTTGGTGCAGCACGTAATATGCGTGAGGGCGGCAGCTTGACGATTCTTGCTACAGCACTTGTTGATACCGGAAGCCGTATGGATGATGTTGTATTTGAAGAATTTAAGGGAACTGGTAATATGGAACTTGTATTAGACCGCAGTTTATCGGAAAAACGTATTTTTCCTGCCATTGATATTCAGAAATCAAGTACACGTCGTGAGGACTTGCTGTTAGACAGTGAGGAACAGGAAGCGGTAGTGAAAATTCGGAAAGCACTTGGTGGCATGAAACCGGAACCTGCCCTAGAGCAGATTCTGAATTTGTTTAAACGGACCAAGAATAATGAAGAATTTATTGAAACGGTCAAAAAAATGCATTTATAAGTAAAAAATGCTTGCAATTATAATAAGGACATGATATAATGAGCGAGCAGTTTTTGAGCAAGACAATTATCCTTTTATATATAAGGAAAATACAAGTAGTGAGGTGAAATGAACATGAGAGAGGGAATTCATCCAGAATATTACCAGGCAAAAGTGATTTGCAACTGTGGTAATACGTTTGAGACAGGCTCAACAAAAGAAGAAATTCACGTTGAAGTTTGTTCTAAGTGCCATCCATTCTATACCGGACAGCAGAAGTCGGTAGCAGCTCGTGGTGCAATCGATAAGTTCAATCGTAAGTATGGCTTGAAATAGTGGATTGAGAATGTGGGCAGAGTCGACGTGACTCTGCCCTTTTTTCCATATTTGAGTGAAAGGAGAGTATTCATGAGGTATTCAAAGCTTGGCGGTCAGGCAGTCATCGAAGGCGTGATGATGAAACATGAAAAAGAATATTCGGTTGCCGTCCGTAAGCCGGATGGTGAAATTGAAGTGACGAAAAAAGCGACGTCGAGTATTCGGGATAAGTATAAAATAGCGTCTCTGCCGATTATTCGTGGAATGGTGATATTTGCTGAGTCTTTGTCGACGGGAATGAAAACATTGAATTATTCGGCTTCTTTTTTTGAGGAAGAGGAGGAAAAAGAGGCGAAAGAAAAAAATGAGAAAAAAGAAAGTCTTGTTATGGGGCTCGTTATGCTGCTTGCCATTGTGCTGGCGGTTGGAATCTTTGTGATTGTTCCATTTCTCATTTCCGAAGCATTGAAACGCCCGGTGCCTTCGCCTCAATTGCGTGGATTGATTGAGGGTGTCATTCGTGTGGCTCTTTTTGTTATTTATGTGAAATTGATTTCTTGTATGGAAGATATTAAGCGTGTGTTTATGTATCACGGGGCGGAGCATAAATCGATTAACTGTGTGGAAAATGGCAAAGAATTAACGGTAGAAAATGTTCGTATGCAGACGACGGTTCACAAACGCTGTGGAACAAGTTTTCTTTTGATTGTTATGTTTGTCAGTATTTTGTTTTTCATGTTTATTGTAGTAGGAAATGTGTGGCTCCGTATGGTGCTGCGTATTTTGCTGATTCCGGTTATTGCCGGCTTGTCCTATGAGTTTATCCGCTATGCGGGAGAGCATGATAATAAAGTTATTAATGTGCTCAGTAAACCAGGACTTATGCTGCAGAGCCTTACGACGAAAGAGCCGGATGACTCAATGCTTGAAGTGGCAATTGCGGCAGTGGAAGCAGTATTTGACTGGAGAGCCTTTCTTGAGGAAGAAAAAACAGAAAACGAAGAGGAACCGGTAGAAGAGGTTAAGGATAAGATTGAGGACGAAATCGAGATTCTCAGCATTGATGATGAGGATAACGAAGAGGAAGATGAATTTTTGAATGCTCTTGACCGTTATTTTGAAGCACCGGAACCATCGGACGAAGAAAAGAAGGAATCAGACACATGACGTGGCAGGAACTTTTAAACGAAGGCGAAAAACGATTATCGAAAAAAGGTGTACCAGAGGCAAAATTAAATGCATGGTATTTATTTTCGGATTGTTTTGAAACGTCAAAGAACGGTTTCTTTTTAGATCGGGAATTGGAGGCAGAAAGACAGAAAACCGAGCGGTTTCTTGCACTGATTGCGAAACGGTGTGAGCGGATTCCACTCGAATATCTGTTAGGCAAAACGGAGTTTATGGGACTTCCGTTTTTGGTCAATGAAAATGTCCTGATACCGAGGCAGGATACCGAGTGTCTGGTAGAGGAAGTCCTGAAAAAATGTGAAGGAGCAGATGTACTTGATTTGTGTACGGGTTCCGGATGCATTGGAATTAGTCTGGGGAAACTAGGTGGCTGTAAGAGTGTAACGCTTTCGGATATATCGGAGGGAGCACTTTTTACAGCAAAGGAAAATGCAAAGAAAAATCAAGTGGATGTCACTTGTATTCAGAGTGATTTATTTGCGGACATCGAAGGTACATTTGATGTAATTGTATCGAATCCGCCATATATTGAAAGTGATGAGATTTTGATGCTGATGCCGGAAGTAAGGGATTATGAGCCAAGACTTGCCTTAGATGGCAGTGCGGATGGTCTTTTGTTTTATCGGCGCATTATAAAAGAGGCACCGAAATATTTAAAGGAAAATGGTTATTTGTTCTTTGAAATTGGCTGTGAACAGGCAGACGCAGTAAGCGGACTGATGGAAGCGGCAGGGTTCAAAGAAATTACAATAAAAAAAGATTACTGTGGACGAAACCGGATAGTGTTTGGTTTACAGACGGAAATGGTTCGTTAGGAGGAAGCATATGTTTGACAAATTAGAAGATATTTTGTTTCGTTATGATGAAGTGCTCAAAGAATTAAGTGAGCCGGAGGTGTTAAATGACGCATCGAGATATCAGAAACTGATGAAAGAACAGTCAGATTTGGAGCCGATTGTGGAAAAATACCGCGAATATAAAGAGACAAAAGCGGGAATTGAAGATAGTTTGGCGATGCTCGAAGAGGAAACTGACGAGGAAATGAGAGAACTCGCAAAAGAGGAACTCAATGAGTGCAAAAGCAAAATTGACGATATTGAGAATGAACTTCGTATTTTACTTCTGCCAAAGGACCCGAATGATGATAAAAACGTAATCGTGGAAATTCGTGCCGGTGCCGGTGGTGATGAGGCTGCGCTGTTTGCTGCCGATTTGTACCGTATGTACTGTAAATTTGCCGAGACAAACCGCTGGAAAGTGGATACGATGAACTCGAATGAAAATGGTATCGGCGGCTTTAAGGAAATTGTTTTTATGATTAATGGAACCGGTGCGTATTCAAAATTAAAATATGAAAGCGGCGTACACCGTGTGCAGCGAATTCCGGCAACAGAGTCCGGCGGACGAATCCATACTTCGACAGCTACTGTGGCAATTATGCCGGAAGTGGAGGAAGTGGAAGTGGAATTGGACATGAATGATTGTAAATTTGACGTGTTCCGTGCCTCCGGAAACGGTGGACAGTGTGTCAATACGACAGATTCAGCGGTGCGCTTAACTCATATTCCGACCGGCATCGTTATTTCATGTCAGGATGAAAAATCACAGTTGAAAAATAAGGATAAGGCGCTGAAAGTGCTTCGTGCGAGACTGTATGAACTGGAGCGCGCCAAAGCACACGATGCGGAAGCGGAGGAGAGAAGAAGCCAGATTGGTACCGGAGACCGCTCGGAGAAAATCCGTACTTACAATTATCCACAGGGAAGGGTGACGGATCACCGAATTAAACTTACGCTTCACAAACTGGATTCGATTATCAATGGGGATTTGAATGAAGTTATTGATAGTTTGATTGCTGCGGATCAGGCAGCAAAACTGGCAAAAATGAATCAGAATTAAGTAAAAAGGAGAGGGGATTATGACACGTACGAAATTGTATTCGGAACTTTTTAACAGATATAACCGCGAACGAAGACAGTTTTTTTTAGATTGCAGGGAAGAGAGTGGCAGACAGAATTTAAGAATGTTAAAAAAAGTTACAATTTTTTTGGTGCCTTTTATTTTGTTTGCATTTTTCTTTACGCCATTTTTGGTTCGTGGATGGACTATTTCGTTACCGTATTATGTATTGTTTGGATTTGTTGTTTTGACAGCAGGAATTTCAATTTTTTATGCTTCGAGACCAAAGATTCATTATCGTGTGGCAAATACAATTTGTACATTATTTATACTGGGGATGTTTATAATAACAGCATGGATTGACATTTTTCCGTTCCGTAATGTCCCGGCTAGTTTTGTGCCGCTGTTACTGATTGTAACACCAACGGTATTTATTCTTCGCTTTCGATTGATTATACCATTAATGGCAATTGTTGATTTGGTTTACTCAATAGTTACTCTTTGGTATAAAGTTCCGCGTATTGCCCAATCTGACGTCTTTACGGCATTTATTGGATTGGTGCTTGGTTATATGATGACACTTACGATTGTGCAGCTTCGAATCCGTGATAACAATGCGAAGCGTGAGTATCAGAGACGCTGTATGGTAGACCCTGTTACGGGAATTTTGAATAAGTTTTCATTTGAAAATTCTCTGCGTGACACTTTAAATGCAAGGGATGAGACACATGAATGTGCACTTCTTCTTGTTGATATTGATAATATGAAGCGCATGAATGATGAACTTGGTAAACTTGTCGGCGATATGTTTTTGGAAAATGTTGCGGAGTTTTTGACAAGTATTTTCCGTGGCTCAGATATCATTGGACGTGTCGGAGGGGATGAGTTTATGGTTTATGTCAGAAACTTAAAGAGTGAGGACTGGCTGGCTGGAAAATGCTCCCGTATTCAGCACGAAATTAAAGCAATATCGAATGAGAATGGAAATATCAATATGACTTGCAGTATCGGAGCTGCAGTGGCAGGAAAAGTTCCGGTTTCGTTTGAACAGATGTATACGCAGGCAGATGACTCGCTTTATAAAGCAAAGACACGTGGCAGAGGTAAATATGTACTGTATTATGTCCATAAGGAAAGGGAAGTGATTCATTAGTGAAGCATTTTGGCAGGAAAAAAGAATTTACAACGACAAGAATTATAGCAGTTGGATTTTTTGTTGCTATTGTAATTGGAACATTTCTTTTGATGCTTCCGTTTTCTTCGAAAACAGGAAAAGTAACGGGAATTGTGGATGCACTGTTTACTTCGACTACATCGGTATGTGTGACCGGTCTTGTGACGGTGCCTACATACGCACACTGGAGTTTGTTTGGACAGGTTGTGATTGCACTTTTGGCTCAGGTTGGCGGTTTAGGTGTAATTACGTTTACTACGATGTTTATGCTGATTTTGCGCCGACGGATTGGCATGAAAGAAAGACTTTTGATTCAGGATGCGTATAACCTTGATACGATTCAGGGGCTTGTTGTTTTGGTGAAAAAAATTTTAAAGGGGACCCTTGTCGTAGAGACAGTGGGTGCCCTTCTTTATATGACAGTGTTTATTCCGGATTACGGTTTGGCGGGAATCTGGTATTCTGTTTTTAATGCCGTGTCCGCATTTTGCAATGCCGGGATGGATGTAATCGGACCGGATAGTTTGAGCCGTTATGTCGGAAATCCGGTTGTGAATATTACAACAATGGTGCTGATTATTTTAGGAGGACTAGGTTTCCCGGTCTGGTGGAATGTATTGGATGTTATGAAACAGAGAAAAAGAAAACGCCGAACCGGAAGGGAATCTTTACATTATTTATCGTTAAATGCAAAACTTGTATTTTTTATGACAGCTTTTTTGATTGTGGTTGGTGCTATTTTGATATTAATTCTTGAATATCAAAATCCGGCAACACTTGGTCCTTTGTCTTTTTTTGATAAAATTCAGGCAGCTTTTTTTCAGTCAGTAACGACAAGAACGGCAGGATTTTGTACCATTTCACAGTCAGGGTTAAATAAGTCGACTGCCCTTGTGTGCTGTCTTTTAATGTTTATTGGCGGGTCACCGTCCGGTACAGCAGGAGGAATCAAAACAACGACGATGGCGGTACTTGTATTAACGGTTGTTTCCATTATTAAGGGGCGTCGTGATACGGAAATGTTTGGACGGAGAGTCAGTGATATGGCGGTGCGCCGTGCGCTGTCGATTTTTGCCGTGAGTTTCAGTGTAATGTTAGGAGCTACAGTCATTTTAGCGGCAGTTCAGCCGGGCAATTTTATTGATTGTCTGTATGAAATTGTTTCTGCCATTGCGACGGTTGGATTAAGCAGAGATTTTACCCCGCATTTGACTACGGTGTCGCGGTTAATTATTATAGTAACAATGTATATTGGACGAATCGGTCCGATTTCGCTTGCCCTGTTTTTTAACTCCAAGCGCTTTGTGAATGTAAAAACGTACCCGAAAGAGCGGGTTTCTGTTGGATAGGAGGAATACGATGAAACGCAAAGAATTTGTTGTGTTTGGTGTTGGTGATTTTGGTATGTATGTTGCGAAAACCCTTGCCAATTCCGGTGCTACCGTGATGGTAGTGGATAAAGATGAGGAGCGGTTAGAGCAGATTGCTTCGGAAGTGACGCATACAATTTGTGCGGATGCCACGAACCCGGAAGCGGTCAAACAGTTAGGAATTGGAAATTATGACGGTGCGATTATCGGCGTCGGACGGAGTTTGGAGACCAGTGCCCTGATTACGATGCAGTTAAAAGAATTGAATGTACCATTTATCATGGCAAAGGCATCCACTGATATGGAAGGAAGAATTTTGAGCCGTATCGGGGCAGACAAAGTAATTTTTCCTGACCGTGCAATGGGAATCCGTGTTGGCAACGATATTATGAATGGTAATTATTTTGAGGCAATTGAACTCTCGGATGAATATAGTATTGTGGATATGGCAGTGCCGTCAAACTGGGCAGGAAAAACATTGGAGCAGTTAAATATCCGCTCGCGCTATGGCATCAGTATTATCGGTATCCGTGGATTGGAAGAGACCAATGTGAATCCACCTGCATCGTATGCACTGCATCCACAGGATGTTTTAATTGTTTTGGGACATAATACAGAGATACAGAAGTTACGGGAGATGAAAGAATGATTGAGTCAGCAGCAAATGCAAAATTTAAGCGCATCCAGAAACTGATGAAGCAGGCAAGGGCAAGAAAAAAAGAAGGTGTCTTTGTCGTAGAGGGATGGAAAATGGTGCGTGAGGCATTGCAGAGAAAT
This sequence comes from uncultured Eubacterium sp., assembly GCA_934322085.1. Lineage (GTDB taxonomy): Bacteria > Bacillota > Clostridia > Lachnospirales > Lachnospiraceae > Eubacterium_F. The sequence goes on along the minus strand of CAKRGF010000026.1, from coordinate 14,695 downwards.
TTGGTGCAGGAATTGTACTGTGATGAAAAAGAAGAACAGGCATTAGCCAAAGAACTGGCAAAACTGCAAAAACGTCCGGCGATTGAGGTGCTTAAGACAGCGTTATTTAAGCAGATGTCAGACACCGTAAATCCACAGGGTGTTTTGGCGGTTATCACAATGCCGTCCTATGACAAGGAGCAAATGATTTCCTCGGATGAATGTAAACTTCTCTGCCTCGAAAACATACAAGATCCCGGTAATCTGGGAACAATGTTTCGGACAGCAGAGGGAGCCGGTATGTCAGGTGTCGTTTTATCGTCCGGCTGTGTAGATTTGTTTAATCCGAAAGTTGTGCGTTCAACGATGGGAGCAATGTTTCGTGTTCCGTTTTATATCTGCGAGTCAATGAGCGAGGAGATGAAAATGCTGCAAAAACAGTCTTTTCACTTTTATGCCGCCCACCTGCAGGGTAAGAAAAACTTCCGCGAGGAAACGTATGACGGACGCATCGGCATCTTAATCGGCAACGAGGCAAATGGACTGAGTGATGAAGTCACCAACCTCGCCGATAAAAAAGTAATCATTCCGATGGAGGGCGAACTGGAGTCGTTGAATGCAGCAGTATCGGCTGCGTTGTTGATGTATGAGGTGCAGCGGAATAAACTCTGCTGTAATTAGGGTAAATAGAAAAAGAGAGCGAAAGATTCCCATTCGGGACCGCTCGCGGCAAGCAATTACAGCAATATCTATAGTTTCCGTAATTTAGTACAAAAAGTTTGTTCCTCATGGGCCGCTTTCGCTCGTTGAGTTGCGTAGCGGTATGGGCACTGAAATGGAAATAAATTTCGCTGTAATTAGGGTAAATAGAAAAAGAGAGCGTAAGATTCTCATTCGGGACCGCTTGCGCTTAGGTGAACACACGTAACGGTGCATGAGGGCGGAATACGCCCTCTACGCACCGACGGTGTTCAAAGTCCCTCATGATGAATCGTCGCTCTCTTTTTCTGTTTAAAATTACAGCGAGAGTTATTTCGCTTTCGGTTGCTTATACTATTGGTGGCAGCCAACTTATTTGTGGTTCCAGTGATTTATGAAGAAAAGATTTGCGTAAAGAGGTAGTTGCCAACTTATTTAGGATTCCAGTAATTTATTCGAAAAGATTTGTATGGCGTGGGTACAAATGCGCAAGTATGAGACATGCGTAGTTTGCATGTCGATACTTCTGCGTATTTGTCTAGCGGGAGCGCCCACGCCATGCAAACTTTTCGAATAAAATACGGAAACCAAAAAAATTGACACCCCCACGCCACAAACAAAATCTGTTAAAATTTTGACAAAAACCTAATTTTTTAGTATGATAAGGAGAAACAGTGAATAAAATGAAAGGGAGGATTCGAGACGATGTTGACGATTTTTTGGCTTGTACTGGTAGCTGTTATGTTAATCATTGAGATTTTTACACTGGGTCTTACGACGATTTGGTTTAGTCTTGGCGGTGTGGCAGCGGCGATTGCGGCAGGACTTAACGGACCTTTGTGGTTACAGATTGTTTTGTTTGCCGGCGTGTCGGTTGTGGTTATGGTTTTAGTTCGACCGTTTGCTGTAAAAGTGCTTGACAAAAATCGTGCCAAGACCAATATTGATGAACTGCCGGGGCAGAAAGCGGAAGTCATCGAAACAATTGATAATGCAAAAGGAAGCGGCACGGTACGTCTTCGTGGTGTCGAATGGATGGCACGCAGTGTGGATGACACGGTGATTGAAGGGGGAAAAGTAGTAACGGTTCAATCGGTTTCCGGTGTCAAGTTACTGGTAAAAGAGTGATAAAAACAGCGCGAAAGCGCGGAATGGAGGCATATTATGGGAAGTGAAATGGAGATTAGCCTGGTACCAATTATTATTATTGCGATTGTAGTAATTATTCTTTGTGTACTGGCATCTTGTATTAAAATTGTGCCACAGGCACATGCATTTATTGTTGAGAGACTGGGTGGCTATCAGTGTACGTGGTCGGTTGGACTGCATTTTAAGGTTCCGATTATTGACAAGGTAGCCAGAAAAGTTCTGTTAAAAGAGCAGGTGATGGATTTCCCGCCACAGCCGGTAATTACAAAGGATAATGTAACGATGCAGATTGACACCGTTGTATTTTTCCAGATTACGGACCCGAAGCTTTTTACGTACGGGGTGGAAAATCCGATTATGGCAATTGAAAATCTGACGGCGACGACACTTAGAAATATCATTGGTGATTTGGAATTAGACCAGACACTTACGTCACGTGAGACAATTAATACGCATATGCGTTCCAATCTGGATATTGCGACTGACCCGTGGGGAATTAAAGTAAACCGTGTGGAATTGAAAAATATCATTCCTCCGAGAGAAATTCAGGATTCCATGGAGAAGCAGATGAAGGCGGAGCGTGAGAGACGTGAATCCATTCTTCGTGCGGAAGGTGAGAAAAAATCGACAGTCCTTGTAGCAGAAGGTAAAAAAGAGTCTGCGATTTTGGAAGCGGAAGCAGAAAAAGAAGCAGCAATTCTTCGCGCAGAAGCGAAGAAAGAAGCGATGATTCGCGAGGCAGAAGGTAAGGCTCAGGCAATTGCAGAGGTCCAGAAGGCGACAGCAGAAGGTCTGAAATACTTAAATGAAGCTGCACCGACGGAACCGGTTCTGACCTTAAAGAGCTTGGAAGCGTTTGAAAAAGCAAGTGACGGTCAGGCAACCAAAATTATTATTCCATCGGAAATTCAGGGAATTGCCGGACTGGCAAAATCCGTGATTGAAACATGTAAAGAAAAATAACACAGAGAAAAGAGTGAAAAAAATGAATTTACAAGGAAGAAACTTTTTGACATTAAAGGATTTTACACCGGAAGAGATTCGCTATTTTCTGGATACAGCAAAAGATTTGAAGGAAAAGAAAAAAAATCATGTTCCGATGAAAGAATTTGAGGGACGAAACATTGCCCTCATTTTTGAAAAAACAAGTACGAGAACACGCTGCTCATTTGAAGTCGCAGCACATGATTTGGGAATGGGTGTGACATACTTAGACCCAAGTGGTTCCCAGATTGGCAAGAAAGAAAGTATTGCGGATACGGCACGCGTGCTTGGACGTATGTTTGACGGTATTGAGTACCGCGGCTTTGGACAGGAAATTGTTGAAGAACTGGCAGAGTATGCCGGTGTGCCGGTATGGAACGGATTGACGAATGAATATCATCCGACCCAGATGCTTGCTGACCTTCTTACGATTGAGGAGCAGTTTGGACATTTGGAAGGAATTCGTCTGACTTATATGGGCGATGCCCGCTATAACATGGGAAATTCTCTGATGATTGCGTGCAGCAAAATGGGAATGCATTTTACTGCCTGCGCACCAAAAGAATATTTTCCAAATAAAGAACTGGTCGCTCAGTGTGAGGAATATGCAAAAGCGAGCGGCGGCAGCATTACTCTCACAGAAGATGTAAAAGAGGGAACAAAAGATGCAGATGTTCTTTATACCGATGTGTGGGTTTCTATGGGCGAGCCGGATGAAGTCTGGAAAGAAAGAATTGAGGCATTAAGCCCTTATCAGATTAACAAAGCGGCAATGGATAATGCAAAAGAAAACGCAGTATTTATGCATTGTCTGCCGGCATTCCATGATTTGAAAACGAAGATTGGAAAAGAAATCTATGAAAAATATGGATTGACAGAAATGGAAGTAACAGATGAAGTGTTTGAAAAATATGCTGACGTGGTATTTCGCGAGGCAGAAAACCGCATGCACACAATCAAAGCGGTTATGTATGTGACACTTCCAAGGTAAAGCAACGAAAGGAGCCAATATGAGCAATAACTTAAACGCCGGATATCGAAGTGACTGGTTACATAAGATGGCATCGGTGTGTGAAGCGAGCAGCACCATTGACTCTACTCTTTATGAAAAATATGAAGTAAAGCGCGGACTCCGCGATTTGAATGGACGTGGTGTACTGACCGGACTCACAGAGATTTCCGAGATTCAGTCAACAACCATTTCAGATGGAGTACAGGTTCCCTGTGATGGTAAATTATATTATCAGGGAATTGATATCGAAGATATCGTGGATGGCTTTTTGTCCGAAAAACGGTTTGGATACGAGGAAGTTGTGTATCTTCTGATTTTTGGAAAACTGCCGAATGAATCCCAATTAGAAGAACTCAAAGACATGTTAGCCAATTACCGTCAGAGTCTGCCAACCAGTTTTGTGCGCGATATTATTATGAAAGCACCAAGTGTTGACCTTATGAATACACTCGGACGAAGCGTTCTTACGTTATATTCTTATGACGACAGAGCAGACGATATTACTACGGAAAATGTGCTGCGCCAGTGTTTGCAGTTAGTAGCACTGTTTCCGATGTTTGCGGTATATGGTTATCAGGCGGCATGCTATTTCCATGAAGGAACGAGTTTTTTCCTGCACCCGCCAAAAGCGGAGTATTCCACCGCAGAAAATATTCTGCATATGCTTCGTCCAAATAGTAAATTTTCACCGTTAGAGGCAAAGATTTTGGATATTGCCCTTGTGCTTCATGCGGAGCATGGCGGTGGTAATAACTCGACATTTACTGACCATGTAGTAACTTCATCCGGAACCGATACCTATGCGGCTATTTCGGCAGCACTCGGTTCGTTGAAAGGACCAAGACATGGTGGAGCAAATAAAAAAGTATCGCAGATGTTTGACGATATGAAAAAGAAAGTAAAAAACTGGGAAGATGAGGACGAAGTAGAATCGTATCTGATTGCCCTTCTAAATCAGCAGGCATTTGACCGTGCCGGTTTGATATACGGTATGGGACACGCGGTGTACTCGATTTCTGACCCACGTGCGAGAACGTTCCGCAAGTTTGTCCAGAAACTTGCCGATGAAAAAGGGCTGCAGAAAGAATTTGCCCTTTACAATCTGGTTGAAAAACTGGCACCAAAAGTCATTGCGAATGAGCGTCATATTTATAAAGGTGTTAGTGCCAATATCGATTTTTACAGCGGACTTGTATATAGCATGCTGGGGATTCCGCACGAGCTCTATACGCCAATTTTTGCGATTGGACGTATCGCCGGCTGGAGTGCACACCGTTTAGAGGAACTTGTCAATGCCGGTAAAATCATTCGTCCGGCTTATAAAGCGGTGGCAAAACACAAACCATATACACCGTTAAGTGAACGGGATTAGGAGGTTTTCCATGCAGGAAGAACAGATTTTGTGCGCGTGCAGTGCCTATGAGCAGAAATACTATTTAAATCCGCGTTATGCATCGCTTCCGTCTGCAATTCAGGATGAACTGCAGATTATGGCGGTGACGATGACCGAAGATGTTGGCGGTGTATTTACCATGGAATTTGATGAAGATGGATCCCTTTATATGTCTACGACGGCAAAGGAAAATGATTTCTTCTATGATGAAATCGGAAGCCATTTGAAAATCAAACAATACCGCGTAAAATACGCAGAACTTTTAGAGAATTTAGAGACTTACTATAAAACATTTTTTATTGACGGAGTGAACGAATGAAACCATTTACTCTGAATGGGGGCTATTATGTTACTGGCGATTGATATCGGAAATACAAATTTGACATTTGGACTTTTTCAAGGAGATAAAATTCTGCATAAGTTCCGGCTGACAACCAGTCTGCCGAGAACTTCGGATGAGTTTGGTGTCCAGATTGTGGAGCAGTTATCTCACAAAGATGTGTCGGCAGACGACGTTGAGGATGTCATTATCTGCTCCGTTGTGCCAAAGATTATGTATTCTCTGACAAGTGGTGTAAAAAAATATCTCGACTGTGATCCGATGATTGTAGGAAATGGAACAAAATCGGGTATCCGTATTGCAACGACAAATCCGATGGAAATCGGAGCAGATCGTGTCGTGGATGCGGTCGGTGCTTACTTTTTGTATGGCGGGCCGGTGTTTGTCATTGATTACGGCACGGCTACAACATATGATTTGGTGACGGAAGACGGTGCGTTTGTCGCAGGTGTCACGGCACCCGGTATAAGAATCAGTGCAAAAGCACTTTGGAGCAATGCGGCGAAACTTCCGGAAATTGAAATTATAAAACCGGAGTCGATTATGGCGAAAACCACGATTACAAGTATGCAGGCAGGCCTTGTGTACGGAACGATTGGACAGGCGGAATATATCATTGATAAGTTCCGCGAGGAATCGGGTTATAAAGATATGAAAGTAGTTGCAACCGGCGGACTCGGACGCATTATTTCAGAGGGCACCGATAAGATTGATATTTATGATTCAGAGCTGACCTTACAGGGCATGCGCCTGATTTATGAGAGGACGAAAAAGAGTGAAGATGGGAAGTAACAAACTGAAAATCGGCAATGTAAGCTTAGACGGCAATATTGTGTTAGCACCAATGGCAGGGGTTACGGACCTGCCATTTCGTCTGCTTTGTAAAGAGCAGGGAGCGGATTTAATCTGCACGGAAATGGTGAGTGCAAAAGGCATTTTTTATAATAATAAAAATACCGAGGATTTGCTTCGGATTGATGATAGGGAACGTCCGGTATCGCTGCAGTTATTTGGCTCAGACCCGGATATTATCAGTGAGATGGCAAAGAAAATCGAGCATCGGAATTTCGATATTTTAGATATCAACATGGGCTGTCCGGTGCCAAAGGTTGTAAACAATGGCGAGGGTTCCGCTCTTCTTAAAAACATTCCGCTTGCGGCAAAAATTATTGAGAAAACGGTAAAAGCGATTGACAAACCGGTGACGGTGAAGTTTCGCAAGGGATTTGGCGCAGACGAAGTGCAGGCAATCGAGATGGCAAAGGCGGCAGAAGCAGCAGGCGCGGCAGCAGTGGCAGTACATGGCAGAACGAGAGAGCAGTATTACAGCGGAAAGGCTGACTGGGAAATAATTGCCAAAGTGAAAGATACGGTGTCAATTCCGGTCATTGGAAATGGAGATATTTTCACGCCGGAGGATGCGAAAAATATGATGGAGCAGACAAACTGTGACGGTGTGATGATTGGCCGCGGCGCACAGGGAAATCCATGGATTTTTCATCAGATTAAGACATATTTAGAAACGGGAATGGTACCGGAAAAACCACCTTTTTCCGAAGTGTGCCGGATGATTCTGCGCCATGCAAAAATGCAGATTGAGTGGAAAGGCGAAAAACGCGGCATGCGGGAAATGCGGAGCCATGCGGCGTGGTACACCGCAGGTTACCCACATTCGGCTTCTCTGCGTCGTGCAATGAACACGGTGGAGACGTATGAGCAGTTAGAGGAACTGTTTTCCATTTAACAGAAAAATCACAACTTTATGTCCGAATTATCGAAGTATGAACACAGGCTGTTCATACTTTTTCTTTAGATTAAAGGTAGAAAATGTAAAGAATACGATGAGTCAGGAGGACAAAAGTTTGAAGAAATTTTTTGGAAAAATAGGACGGGGGATGAAAAAGCACAAAAAACTTACGATATTTTTGATTATCATAATTGTGCTTTTGATTACGGCGGCAATTCTTGTTCCGAAATTTTTGGGGAAAAAGGAAAATGGAATGCAGGCGGCAAAAGAGACGACAGTCAGTCTTTCTAAAATGGATTTGACAAGTTCTGTGAGTGCAACCGGAACGATTGAGAGTGCAAAGTCGAAAACCGTTTCTGCGGATGTCACAAATGTGAAAGTGAAAAGTGTGAAAGTGTCGGAAGGTGACACCGTAAAAATTTTGACGAATCTGATTTGCAGGATGCTTTAACAGAAGCAAAGGACAATTTATCTGATGCCAAAACACAGGCAGCATCCGAATTATCTTCGGCACAGAGAAAACTTTCGGAAGCAAAAAGCACATATTCCACACAGAATAAAAAGACAAAAAGCACAGTAGCATCGGCAAAGAGTGCGTATGAGCAGGCAAAGAAAGAGTATAAGAATGCAAAATCCGCAGAGGAAAAGCAGAAGGCAAAAGAAACCTTAGACAAGGCAAAGACAACGTATGAGCAGGCGGTTTCTGAGAGAGAAAATACAAATAAACAGAATCAGTCGAATATCGATTCAGCAAAAGAAGCCGTGACGAATGCGAAGACAAATAACAAAAAGACGCTTAGAGAAGCGCAGAAATCTGTAACGGAGGCAAGTGAGACATTAGCAGCTTGTGCGGTAACAGCACCAATGAGCGGAACGGTGACGGCAGTTGGTGTAGAAGCCGGCGATTCTTATAGCGGCGGTGACATGTTTGAAATCAGTGATTGTACGGATTTGCAGGTTTCTACAACTGTAAGCGAGTATGACATTACCAAGGTGAAAAAAGGACAGAAAGTTGTTATTTTAACCGATGCTACGGATGAGGAAGAAATCGAAGGAAAGATTACTTATGTGGCACTTACCACGGGAAGCAGTTCCTTGAGTTCTTCGTCTACAGAGGCAGGTGGAAATGCCGGTGGTTCCAATGGAAGCAGCACCTCGTCTTCTTCGGATGGATATGAAGTGCGGATTCAGATTTTGAAAGAAAATAAAAATCTTCGTGTCGGAATGACAGCAAAATGCAGCATCATTTTAGAGGAAGCAAGTGATGTGTATGCTGTGCCATACGATGCGATTCACCAGAATACAAGCGGAGACAGTGTGATTTATGTGAAAGATTCTTCGACCAACACGAAGAAGGAAATTACAGTGACAAAAGGCATGGAAAGTGATTATTATGTCGAGGTGACCGGAGATGGATTGAGCGAGGGTCTTATGGTGATTCTTCTTTCTGATACGACGAGCAGTAAATCGTCATCAGACTCGGATAAATCATCAAGTGGTCTTTCGGATATGATGGGCGGAATGTCCGGCGGCGGTGGCCGTGGAGGTGCTCCGGGCGGTAATGGCGGCGGCCCATCCGGTGGCGGTCCGGGAATGTAGGAGGTGCCTTATGATAGAACAGAAAACGGTGATTGATTTACACGATATTGTGAAGCGTTTTTACATCGGGCAGCCCAATGAACTCGAAATTCTGCATGGCATCAGTTTGCAGGTCAAAGAGGGCGAGTTTGTCTCGATTGTCGGCGAGTCAGGTTCCGGTAAATCGACATTAATGAATATTATTGGCGCGCTTGACCGCCCGACATCCGGCGAATATATGTTAGATGGCGTTGATATCGGCAAGGCAAAGGATAAAAGGCTTTCCGAAATCCGAAATCAGCAGATTGGCTTTGTATTTCAGACTTACAATCTGATTGCCCGCACAACGGCATTAGCCAATGTGGAACTGCCGATGCTTTATGCCGGGATGCCAAAGCGTGAGAGAACCAGCCGTGCGGAAGAACTGCTTCAGTTGGTAGGCATGGGCGACCGCATGATCCATCATTCGGATGAACTTTCCGGTGGACAAAAACAGCGTGTGGCGATAGCCAGAGCGGTGGCAAACAACCCGTCCATCATTCTTGCGGATGAGCCGACCGGTGCACTGGACTCCAAAACCGGACGTAAAATTATGGATTTATTTCATACACTTCATCACGAACAGGGAAAAACCATTGTACTGATTACACACTCGCAGGAGTTAGCAGAAGAGACCGAGCGCATCATCACTCTAAAGGATGGTGTGATAACCGGGGAACGAAAAGGAGGGCTTGCATGTTAATTTGGGAAAATGTAAAGCTGGCTCTCAGCGGCCTGTTAGGAAATAAAATGCGCTCACTTCTCACGATGCTGGGTATTATTATCGGAATCGGTTCGGTAATTGCAATTATGACGGTGAGCTCTTCGTTGACGACATCGATTACCGATGAATTTGCACAGATGGGAGCAAATAACATTACAGTCGGTCTGAAAAAGCAGTCCGATGAAGAGGAAACGAGAAGCAACGGAATGAAGTTTGGTGCGTCCAACCGCCAGATTTCACTCGAAGAAGATGACCGTATCACCGATGATATGATTACCGCTTTGAAAAAGAAGTTTTTTACAAGCGTAGATTCTATTTCTCTCGAAGAATCCGTGGGAAGCGGAACGGTGAAATCAGGAGAAGATACGGCAAATGTTTCTCTATCGGGCATTAATACCGGATATTTTGATGCGAATGACATTACACTTTTAGCCGGACGTTATCTGACCGACAAAGATGTAAAGGGAAAGAAAAGTGTCATTATGGTATCTGACAAAGTGGTGGATGCGATATTTGATGGCGACACTTCAAAGGCGCTCAGCCAGAAAATTAACATTGACATCAATAACGTATATTATAGTTTTTATATTGTCGGTGTTTATGAGTACGAGGAGGATGCCAATTCATTTTCCTCTGACTCCGATTCCGATGTGACAACAAGTGCCTATCTTCCGATTACTACAGGAAAAGAAAAAATGCACACAGATGATGGCTATGAGAAGTTTACGGTTGTGACAAATTCTTCGGTGGCAAGTGTTACCGATTTTGCAGATGAACTGGAAACGTATATGAATAACGAGTATTATGCGTCGAATGAAGATTATCAAATCAGCACCTCGACGATGAGCAGTATGACAAGTTCCATGAACGACATGATTGATACGGTTTCCATTGCGATTGCGTTTATCGCCGGCATTTCCCTTTTAGTAGGTGGAATCGGCGTTATGAATATTATGCTTGTTTCCATTACCGAGCGTACCAGAGAAATCGGTACGCGCAAGGCGCTTGGCGCAAAGAACAGCTCCATCCGCTTGCAATTTATTATAGAAGCGGTTATCCTCTGCTTGCTGGGAGGCGTCTTTGGGATTATCTTAGGATTTATTCTCGGAGCCGTCGCCGCTTCATTCCTAGGCTATGCGGCATCCGCTCCGGTGGCTGCCATCATTGGTTCCGTTGTATTTTCCATGATTATCGGCGTGTTCTTCGGTTACTATCCGGCGAACAAGGCGGCGAGACTCGACCCAATCGAAGCACTTCGGTATGAGTAGAAAATAGGAATTCATAAAAAAGAAAGTCATATTTACTTGTTCTTACAGGTAGATGTGGCTTTTTTTGAAGTAAAAACCGACCAAATGTGATATTCTTTTATCTAATAGTTGTAGTACTTAATTTCAAGGCCTTGGAAGAAAGGAACATACCATGGACAAAAAACTTGTGTTACAAGCGAAAAAGCATGACAAAGAAGCCTTTGTAAAACTGGTGGAGAATTATCAGGTGAGTATGTATAAGACCGCAATTGCTATTTTGCAAAATGACGAGGATGCGGCAGATGCCATACAGGAAACGATTCTTATCTGCTGGGAAAAGATAGGTTCTTTGCGAAATGCTAAATTTTTTAAAACGTGGATGACGCGGATTTTAATTCACCGGTGTTATGCGATTTACAATGAAAATAAGCGGACGGTTACGGCAGACAGTTTTCCGGATGTCATGGACTGCTCGGAAAAATACGGAGAAATCGAGTGGCAGGAAATGCTTGGTTTTCTAAATGAAAAGCAGCGGATTGTTGTGGAACTTTATTATGGGCAGCAGTTTAAAGTCCGGGAAATTGCGGGAGCACTGCAAATTGGACAAAGTGCGGTAAAAAGCAGGCTGCAGTCAGCGAGAAAGACTTTGGAGCAATTTTATGAGATTGGGAAAGAAGCATCGCCTGACAGCGACGGACGCTTATGAATTGGAGGGATTTATTATGGATAAATTTACAAAATGGTTTGGCAATATTCGGAGAACGGATGAGGTGCCGGATGCGGTAAAACAGACAGTTTGTGATACATTGCAGAATCTGCCGGATGCACCGGAGAAAAAAATTGTAAACCGTGCGTGGAAACATGTGGCGGTGGCAGCTTGTGTTGTTATTTTGATATGTGGCAGCGTGCTTGCGGTAAATCCGTCACTTGCGGCAAATCTTCCGATTCTTGGAACCATTTTCCAAAAGGTGGAGAAGGGAGTTATTTACTCCGGTGAGTATAAGGATGCGAAAAAGATTACGCAGGAAAAGGAAAACCATTTAAGTGCACAAAGCCAAGGAATCAAACTGATGGCGTCGGAAGTTTACTGCGATGGATTTTCTGTGTATGTTACGATGAAAATGCAGGCAGAGCAGATGGATTTTTCAAAGGAAGGAAATCGAATCTGTGTGAAAGCGCAGTATAGTTTTGGAAAACAGATGTCAAAAGAAGATTCCGACATTTTGATGGATGGAAAATGTGTTGACAAGCATACGTTTATCGGAATGATGAAATTTGATAAAGAGGATGTCATTAAGAAAGACGGAACTCTTCGGATTCGGATTTTGACGGTTTATCTTCAGGATAAAGAGCAGTCTATCTGCGGTTCATGGAATTTTGAAATCCCGTATGCGGTTTATAAAAAAGGCAGTAGAGAGATTGCAGTCAATAAAAAGCTAAACAGTCATTTGGCAGTAAAAAGTGTGTTTGTTTCCCCTTACCAGATTGTTGTATTTACAAAGGAGAGCGGGGGCGTGCACAGCCAGATTGCACTGTTTGACCAGAACGGTGAGAAGATTTCTTTTGAAGAAATTGGCGAGAAAAAAGGTCCATGGGAGCAGAAAATTTATGCAAGGAGAGGGCGTGTGATAACGAAATTGTATGGTTATGTCACAACGGCAGATAACCTCAAATTGTATCGCGCAAAAACAAGGAAAGAAGCAAAAAAACTTTCCAAGTATCAGTTTTGTGTGGATATTTTGTAGGGGAAATTAAGAAGTAAACCAGATAGAAAGTGAGGCAGCGAATGAAGAAAATAGGTATAGCAGTCATAATACTGGCGGTAATAGGCGTGGCGGTTGCCGCGGGTGTTTTTAGCACAAGGCATCCGGAGACGACAAAAGTAGAACAGAAACACGAAAAGATAAAAAAGGAAGGGAAAGCGTATGCTGGCAAATACCGGATGAACGTGTCGCTTGACACCAAGAACAAGGTTCTTTCCGGAACGGTCCACGCGACACTAAAAAATGCGACCGATGATGATTTGAAGAGTATTTGTGTGCGCAACTGGGCAGCAGCTATTTTGCAGGAGAAAACGAACCGGGGAAAGAAAGCGTGCAAAACCGAGATAACCTCCGCAAGAATCGGAGGACATATTTTGCAGATAGATAAAAAAGAAGATGCATCGGTTCTTTATTTATCCGATAAGAACCGGGTTTTAGCACCGGCTCGCGAGTGTGTAACTGTTGAATTTTCATTCCGCACCGAGATTCCAAAACAGAAAAACCGGTTTGGCTATATCTCTTATGACGGGCACGAAATGTATCAGCTTTCGTTTTGTTTTCCGAGTATCTCCCGTTATCAAAAGGGGGCGTGGAACGAAAATCCTTATGTGGGTGACAACGATGAGACGTATGTGTATGAGGCAGCAGATTATGAAGTTACATTCCGACATCCGAAAAAATACACAATCGCAGCAACCGGCACGCAGCACTCTGTGCAGGATGGAACAACGATTACCGGCAAAAAGTTAAGAGAGTTTGCGGCGGTTTTGTCGGATGATTTTTGTCAGCTGGATGCGAAGACCGGCAGCACAACGATTTCAATTTTGGGACCAAACTATGAGAAAAATCAGAGTTATTACAAATATTCCATGCAGCTTGCGAAAGAGGCAGTCCGCATTTTTTCGGAAAAGATAGGTTCGTATCCGTTTTCACAGTTAAAAATCGTGCACTGTTTTATGAACAGCGCAATGGAATATCCGGGGCTTTGCATGATTGGCATGCCGGATGTGAAGGACTTTCGCCAAATTGACAAGAATTCTTACGGGGGACTGGAAGCGCATGTTCCGCATGAAATCGCCCACCAGTGGTTTTACGCTGCAATCGGCAACGACTCGTACAAGGAGCCGTGGCTTGACGAGGGCTTTTGCGAGTTCTGTGAAGACGTGTTATTCCCTTATTATGCAAATAAGAAATCACAGAAAAAATTGTGGAGCGAAAAGTATTCCACCCGCAAAGACATGGACCGATGGTTCCAAAAAATCGTCATCCCCCAGTCTTCCCGCACCAAAGCAATCAACCGAAGCGTAAGCGATTATCAGGACAAGCCGGACGAATACTCAAACTCTGTTTACGAGGGCGGCGAACTATTCCTGTATGAACTGTGGAAAACAATGGGTGATAAAACATTCTTTCAAATGATGCATAAATATTATCAGACGTATCAATTTCAAATCGTAACAACAGACGACTTTTTGAAAATTGTGCGGTCGTATGGAACGGATAAAAAGGTTGAAAGAATAATAGGGAGATACATAGAAGAAAAATGAATATGGGATGATGGGACTGTGGCAAATGTTTGTTGCCGGTTCCTTTGGATTCCAGTAATTCCGTAGAAAAGCTTTGCGACTCATGGGCACTTTCGTTTAACAAACGCGTAAGGGTATGGGCATGCAAAATACGCAAGCCTCATACCCACGTGTTTGTACCCATGAGTCACAAAGCTTTTCTACGGAATTACGGAAACCAAAAAAGCGCCAACGATCACCTGCCACGTTAGTGTATAATTTTTATTGGCAAAAATAAAGGGAAGAAGGAAATACCCTCTTCCCAATCATACAGTTTTTCTTTATGATGTTAGTTGCTAGAAAAACAATAAAGGAGACTGTATGATGAAATTAATTGTAGACGAAAACTTACTATCTTTCAAGGTGTTAGAGCAAAAAATATTCGATTATGTTTGTGAACGGGAGTTTGACACATTGAAATCAAAAAAAGTACTGCAAAGCCTTGAAACAGGCTTATTTTTTTGTCAAATTTTTAT
>CAKRGF010000025.1 GCA_934322085.1 uncultured Eubacterium sp. | reverse complement strand
TAACCACAGAAACCTGCTGTTAAGCCGTATCAATTATCATAGAAGATCTGAATTTACAGAAAGAATTTCACACCGTCTTTAATAATTCTTTTTTCATTTCATACAATTTGTCAGACAAATCAACAAATACTTCCTGAGGATTAACCAGACGTCTTGATTCTTCCCACATCGTCTCCAATTGCTCCTTGCAGTGCTTTTGAATTTCCATAACAGATGGCGATTCATAAACGCACTGTCCGTTTTTAAAAATAGGAACTAAAATTTCTTTCATCGTGTAGGTGCCGCCTTCAAGACGCGTTTTTTTCCAAGTAGCATTCGGGTCAAAAAGAAGCAAATCTTCGGATTCGTCAAAGGTTTCGTCCGCAAGTGTTATATAATCGGCGCGGATTTTGCCGGATTCTTTGTCGTAAATGCGGTAAACCGTTTTGTTGCCCGGATTTGTGATTTTTGCCGGGTTTTCAGATAATTTGATTTTCGGAATCATTTTTCCGTCAATCTCTACTGCAGCCAATTTGTATACACCGCCAAACGCAGGTGTGTTTTTTGATGTAATCAGGTTTGTTCCTACGCCCCAGGAATCAATGCAGGCACCCTGTGAGAGCAGGGAGTCAATCAGGTATTCATCCAAATCACTTGAAGCACAGATTTCGGCATCCGGAAATCCCGCGTCGTCTAACATTTTTCTTGCTTTCTTTGAAAGGTAAGCAAGGTCGCCGCTGTCGAGACGAATGCCATATTTTTTCGGCATGCGGTTCTGCTCACTTAATTCTTCAAATACACGGATGGCATTCGGTACGCCCGAACGAAGGGTGTCGTAGGTGTCAACAAGAAGTGTCGTGTTATTCGGATACAATTCGGCATATTTGCGGAATGCAGTCAATTCATCCCCATAACTCATAATCCAGCTGTGTGCATGCGTGCCAAGTGCGGGAACGTCATATTCTTTCGCGCAAATTACGTTACTTGTACCAATACATCCGCCAATGACAGCCGCACGTGCCCCGAATGTACCGGCATCCGGTCCCTGTGCGCGCCGCAGACCAAATTCCATAACGCCGCCGCCCTTTGCCGCATAGCAGACACGGGAAGCCTTTGTTGCAATCAGGCTTTGGTGGTTAATCAGATTTAAGAGTGCTGTTTCCACTAACTGCGCCTCTAAAATCGGTGCGACAACTTTCAAAAGCGGCTCGCGTGGAAAGACTACCGTACCCTCCGGAATCGCATAAATATCTCCTGTAAAATGAAAACTTGCAAGATAATCCAAAAAGTCTTCATCGAACACGCCAAGACCGCGTAAGTAATCAATATCCTCATAATCAAAGTGAAGGCTTTTGACATAGTCAATTACCTGAGCCAGTCCGGCGCATACGGCATACGCACCTTCATCCGGATTCTGACGGTAAAACAAATCAAAAACAACACGATTTGATGCATGATTTTTAAAGTAGCCCTGCATCATTGTGATTTCATAAAAATCAGTAAGCAGAGTAAAATTTCGATTATCCATACTAACCTCTCAATCTGCGCAAAATTCAAAAAGTGCGCGTTTGCTTTTCAATCGTAATTCTTATTTTAGTCGAAAAAGAGATATCTTTCAAGTTAAACTGATTTTTGGTTTGTGTTAGGGGGCGTTGGTAAATTTCTGGAATCCTAAAAGATTGCCAACGAACACTTGACACAAACTAGTCATTTGCTGTTTAAATTTGGCTTTGAAATTGAGGTGAAAGATGCAAATGCTGGTCTGGTGGTTTTGGGACAACCTTTTTGCATTAATTTTTCCAATAGGGTTGCATAAGGTTTTCTTTTTGTAAGAGAAAATCATACTAAGTTTCAAATGCGTAGTTTGTGACAGGGGTTTGCTTCCGATTTTTTGTTTTCTAATAAATCATCAAGAAAAGATTTGGGGTGAGTGGGTACAAACACGTGGGTATGAGGCTTGCGTATTTTGCATGCCCATACCCCTACGCGTTTGTTAGGCGGGAGCACCCACGAAGCCCAAACTTTTCTTGATGATTTATGGAATCCTAAATAATCGGTACCGCCCCCTGCCACAACCGCTCCCCCTACATTGACAATAACTTTCCATCTATGGTAAAATTACTGTACTTGTGCATGACAGACAGTTTGGGAGGTGGATGGTTGTCATGAATAAAAATTACGATCCGTACAAGAAGACGATTTTGTTCTTCTTTTCCTTAATAAGTGTGGCATTGATGGCGACAGTATTTGCGTATTTCTGGTACCAGGTGTACTGGGATACGATGTACTTTTTCCATTTCTACCGCAGAGGTAACTGGGCTTTGATTGGGCTTTACGCAATTTTAGTGTACTTTTTTTCAACGATGTATGGGGCACTCAGAATTGGACAGCTGCGGCGGATGGAAGTGGTGTTGTCGCAGTTTTTAGCTACATTTTTAGCAAATATTGTGATGTATTTCGTGATTTGTCTGCTGGCATTTGGGCTTGTCAATCCGGGATACATGATTTTGATGCAGTTAATTGACTGCGTGATTGCGGTTGTCTGGACAGTTGTGACAAGACGATTGTATAACCGTATTTTCCAGCCGTGGAAAATTCTTCTGATTTATGGTGACAGACCGGCGTCGGAGTTAGTGGACAAATTGGAAACAAGACGTGATAAGTATGCGATTTACGGGGCAATTGATGCCCATGCCGGAATCGACCGCATTGCCGAGACGGTGAAAGATTATCAGGCGGTTTTGATTGGAGATATCGCGGCGGAAACAAGAAATGAAATTTTAAAATATTGTTATGGAAATGGAATCCGGGCGTATGTAATGCCGAAAATTTCCGATATTATTTTGATGGGTGGCGACGAAATTCATGTGTTTGACACCCCATTTTTGCTGTCTAAGGGATATTCTTTGAGTTTTGACCAGCGGTTTTGGAAGCGTACGGTAGATTTGCTCATTGCGGTGCCGCTTACGATTTTATTATCGCCGATTATGCTCTTGGTGGCATTTGCGATAAAATGCTGCGACGGAGGTCCGGTTTTTTACAGGCAGGTGCGGTGCACGAAAGACAATCGGGAATTTTCAATTTTAAAATTCCGCAGCATGATTGTGGATGCCGAAAAGTCGGGAGAAGCCGTTCTTGCCAAAGAGCATGATGAGCGGATTACGCCAGTGGGCCGTTTTTTGCGTGCTGTCCGGTTAGATGAACTGCCACAGCTTTTTAATGTACTTTCCGGGGATATGTCGCTTGTCGGACCGAGACCGGAGCGGCCGGAAATTATTGCAGAATACCAGAAAGAAATGCCGGAGTTTGTTTTCCGTACCCGTGTAAAAGCCGGAGTGACCGGATTTGCACAGATTTATGGAAAATACAATACCGTTCCTTATGACAAACTGAAACTGGATTTGTTTTATATTGAAAATTACTCTCTGTGGATGGACTTGAAACTGATTCTTATGACAGTAAAAACCGTTTTGAAAAAAGATTCGACAGAGGGCGTGGATATCGACCAGACAACGGGATTAAAAGAACACACCGAGGGCAACGAAGAGGTCGAACGCAAGATTCAGGAATATACATCCAGGGAGGAATCGCATCATGAGTAAAAAAGCATTACTGGTAACGAGAGTCAGCGGCTTTGTGCCACAGTTTGAAATGAATAACGTGAAAATATTACAGGAAATGGGATATGAAATCCATTATGCGGCAAACTTTGATGTCGTTGTGTATGGAAAAGATAATTCCCGCCTGATGGGGACTGGAATCCACAGACATCATATTCCGTTTGGACGCTCGCCATTTTCCAAGGATGTGCGGACGTGCTATCTGGCATTAAAAAAACTGATGCTTGAGGAAAAGTTTGATTTGATTCACTGTCATATGCCGATGACGGGTGTTCTCACACGCAAAGCGGCAGAGAAAGTTTACAAAATGACAGGAAGAAAAGTTCCGGTTATTTATACCGCACATGGCTTTCATTTTTATGAGGGCGCACCGCTTTCCAATTGGAAATATTATGTGGCAGAAAAGCATTATGCGAGATATACGGATAAACTGCTGGTGATTAATCAGGAAGATTATGCGAGAGCAAAAAAATTCCCGATTCGTGGAAATGTGGAATATGTGCAGGGAGTTGGTTTGAAACCGGCACCTGAAAAAGACCCTGATTTTGATATGCGGAAAGCATACGGAATCCCAGTTGACCACAAAGTAGTTGTGAGTGTTGGCGAGCTGACCGAAGGGAAAAATAATGAAGTTATGCTGCGGGCGATGGATCGTTTCCGCAGAAAAAAACTGACGTATCTTATTTGCGGTACGGGTGCGATGGAAGAACATCTGCGAAATGTGGTGCGGGAGATGCATCTTGACGAACAGGTGGTATTTGCCGGTTACTGTGAGAAAATTCCGGATGTTCTTTTGCAGGCAGACTGCTTTGCTTTCCCGTCGAGGCGGGAAGGACTTCCGGTGGCGATGATGGAGGCTATGCGTGCCGGACTTCCGGTGCTTGCCTTAGATATCCGCGGAAACCATGATTTGATTTCCGATGGAGAAGGCGGATTTTTATTTGAAGAGGGAAATGCATCCGATTATGCAAAAGGTCTTTCCTTTTTCCTAGATTACCCGGAAGAGGCAAAACGGATGGGTGAATGGAACAAAAAAAGAGTGCAGGATTTTTCGATTGATTTGGTGGAAGAAAAAATGCGGAGAATTTATGCAGAGGCAGAAAGCGGGGAATCGAAATGAAACTTTTGACGGTGTCCATAGCTGCCTATCATGTGGAAGATTATCTTCGTGAAACATTGGACAGTTTTTTGATTCCGGAAGTAACGGATCAGTTAGAAGTGCTGATTGTAAATGATGGTTCCGGTGAAGGGGTAAATGAAATTGCCCGTGAATATGAGGCTAATTATCCGGATGTATTCCGTTTGATTGATAAAGAAAATGGTGGTCATGGTTCGACGGTAAACCGCGGAATTGAAGAGGCAGCGGGTAAATATTTTAAAACTGTTGACGGGGATGATTATGTGTCTGCGGAAGGATTAAAAGAGCTGCTTTCATATCTTCAGACGGCAGAGGCCGATTTGGTGGTGAATGACTACCATAGTTTTAACGATGCTTCCGGTGAAATGGTGAGTGAGATGCACCATGAATTTCCGGGTAAAGAGTATCGGAAAACGTATGCATTTGAGGAAGTCTGTGGCAAAGTTTACATTAACATGCATGCTGCCACTTACCGCACGGAATTGCTGAAAAAAATGGGAAGACGTCTGGATGAACATTGTTTTTATGTGGACGCCGAGTATAATTTATATCCGATTCCGTTTGTCAAAACAATTGCGTTTTTGGAAAAGCAGGTGTACTGCTACCGGCTTGGGATGGAGACGCAGAGTATGAACATCCGAAATATGCAGAAAAACTGCGCACACCATGAGATGGTGCTGACACATTTGCTGGAATTTTATAAGGAAGAAGCTGGGCGTCTGACGCCGGAGAAAAAAGCATATGTGGCGGAAGGCGTAGCAAAAATATTGACAAGCCAGTATAAAATTTATTTGAGTTATCCGGCAGAGGCGGTCCACAAAAATCAAATTGTGGCTTGGGATAAACGAATTAAAAAAGAATTTCCGGATATTTATCACAGCGTGACAAACCGTGCCGTGAAAATGCTGCGGCATAGTGGGTATGTATTGTATCGTTTAGCGTCGTATTTATGTCGAAAGGCATATGGCTGCGACTAAAGATTGGAGGTAGTGTATGTCGTTATTTGTTGCCAGAGTGAAAGGCTTTGTGCGGTTCAAAGATTTAATGGGACAGCTTGTGAGCAGGGATTTGAAATTGAAATACCGCCGCAGTGTGCTGGGTTATTTGTGGAGTGTATTAAACCCATTGTTTATCATGATTATTATGGCAATTGTATTTTCTAAAATGTTTACCAGAGGGAATATCACAAACTTTCCGGTATATTTGATGAGTGGTCAGGTTATGTTTAATTTTATGAATTTGTCCACGAAATCAGCGATTCAATCCATTAATGGAAGTGCATCGCTCCTGAAAAAGACGTATGTGCCGAAGTATGTATTTACCGTATCTAAGATTATTAGTGGTGTAATCGATTGTATTTTTTCAATGGGAGCACTGTTAATAGTTATGTTATTTACCGGCGGTGAATTTACATGGCGGCTTTTCCTGTTTCCGCTTGTGCTTGCACAGAACTTTGTATTTACGATGGGGCTGGGACTTTTCCTGGCAGCAACGAATGTATTTTTCCGGGATATCCAGTATATTTACAATGCGATTACAACGGCGTGGCTTTATCTGACGCCGATGTTCTACCCGATTGAGGCACTGCCGCAGAATCTTCAGTACATTGTATCTCATCTGAATCCGATGTACTCCTATGTTTCGCAGTTTCGTATGCTGACACTCCCTGGATTTGTGCCAGCGGGTATTACCATTCCCTGGCTTATTATAATGGGGATTGCGTCGGCATTTCTGATGCTTATTATCGGACTCTGGGTGTTTGTAAAGACGCAGGATAAATTTATTTTGTATATTTAAGGAGGAGAATGGCATGAATGATATTGCAATCGATGTAAAAGATGTGACGATACGGTTTAATCTGGCATCGGAAAAAATCGATAATTTAAAAGAATATTTTGTGAAATTAATCAAACATGAACTTCTCTTTCAGGAGTTTCTTGCCGTCCGGGATGCTTCTTTTACAATCCGTAAAGGAGAGGCGTGGGCACTTGTGGGAAGCAATGGTTCCGGCAAGTCGACACTTTTGAAGGCAATCAGTGGAATTTTGAAACCGTACAAAGGAGAGATTATTGTAAATGGAACGATTTCTCCATTGTTGGAGCTTGGTGCCGGATTTGATATGAATCTAACGGCAAGAGAAAATATTTTCTTGAATGGTACGGTGCTTGGACATTCCAAGAAATATATGCAGGAGCATTTTGATGAAATTGTGGAGTTTTCAGAACTTCATAAGTTTTTGGATTCGCCGGTGAAAAACTTTTCCTCCGGTATGCGTGCAAGGCTCGGTTTCTCGATTGCGACGATTGTGCGTCCGGATATTTTGATTGTAGACGAGATTCTGGCGGTTGGCGACTATTCGTTCCAGCAGAAATGTTTGAAGAGAATGGATGAAATGATGGGCGGCGGAACAACGCTTTTGTTTGTATCTCATTCGATTGACCAGGTGCGTAAACTCTGCGACCATGCGGTGTGGATTAATAAGGGACAGATTATGCAGATTGGCGAAGTAAATGAAGTGTGCGATGCCTATATGGCAACCCAGAAGAAATAGAGGATAAAAATGATATTACAGAATTTAGTTTTTCCAAAAGAGAATATTTGCAATGAGCCGGAGCTTTATTTCCATGGCACAACAGACGGTAAGATACCGGCTGGAAATGAAGCGGATTTGTTTACTTATTTTAATAGTTTTTCGGCTTATAAATGGAAAATGTATACGACGGTGGAGCAGGTTTGTTTCCGTCTGCGCTGTCACGGAAATTGTGAGATTACTTTGTGGGATGCTAAAGTAGAAGATGGAGCAGATCCGGCGGCTCACAGTTTTGCCAGCACAAAACATGAAGAGGGCGGTGCCGATGAGGTTGTGCTTCGTTTTTCCCTGCACGATGTAAAAGGAATTGTTTATGCAGTGATAAAGGCAGAGTCTGATACCGTGATTTTTGGCGGAAGTTTTGAGACAGTTCATGAACCCGTTTTACCGGTGAAGATAGCAGTTGGAATCTGTACATTCCGGCGTGAAGAATTTGTGAAGAAAACGCTGGAAACTTTGAAGCGTGAAACGATGGAAAATCCGGATTCACCGCTTTATCAGAATATTTATGTGTATGTGTCGGATAATGGACAGACGCTTCCTTATGAAGAGTTGTCAAACGATAGGATTTTTGTGATGCCAAATCGAAACACCGGTGGCTCCGGTGGTTTTGGCCGCTGCATGAAAGAGGCATACGAAGCCCAGAAAAAGTATGGTCTCACACATATTCTTTTGATGGATGATGATATTGTACTGGAACCGGAGTCACTTTTCAGAACTTATACACTTCTTAGTTTCTTAAAAGAGGAGCGG
Organism: uncultured Eubacterium sp.; assembly: GCA_934322085.1. GTDB lineage: Bacteria > Bacillota > Clostridia > Lachnospirales > Lachnospiraceae > Eubacterium_F. The sequence goes on along the minus strand of CAKRGF010000025.1, from coordinate 29,618 downwards.
AAAGGGGCTATGCTTGGCGGGGGGCTTTTGCGCCTTGATATCCCTTACATTCAGCATGCGAATGGCGAACTCTGGCAGGGCGGACGCATTGGTTTTACTAAGCGTGGCTATGATTTACGAAAAGCCTCGTATGTTCTTCAAAACGAGGAAAATCTTCCGATGGAATATAATGGCTGGTGGTACTGCTGTGTGCCGTTAGCAGCACAATTTCGTGGCTTTCCACTTCCAATTTTTATTCATGGCGACGATATCGAATATGGTCTGCGCTTCGATGGAAATATTATGACACTGAACGGCATTGGTGTGTGGCATGATGCGTTTGATAATAGAAAGGCATCTTCCATGGAATATTACGATATGAGAAACACATTGATTGCCTGTGCCATCCATCATCCGGAGTATTCTCGTCTGCACATGATAAAACGTGTTGCGAGACATCTTATTGGACAAATGCTTCATCTTCGCGTGAAAGATCAGGAATTGACGATGAAGGGCGTCGAAGATTTCTGTAAGGGAACGGAATTTTTGAAGGAATTAGACCCGACAAAACTTCATCCGGAAATCATGAAAATGGGTTATGCCATGCAGGATGTTTCCGATGATTTACGCAAATTTGGCGTTGATGTGGAAAAGACAAAGCCGCAGCCTTTGCATTTATATGAGGACGGTGGTTTTGCAAAGAAACATTTGCTGTCTGTGAACGGATGGCTCCTTCCGGCGAAAAAAGAGACGGCAGTGCTTCCTATGGGCGTGCATCCGGATACTTTGTATCGCAGAAAAACGGCTCTTTTATACGACCCGGATACAAGCCGCGGATTTTATGTCGAACGAAAAGCAAAAGATTTCTTTGCAACCATTGGCAGATGTTTTAAAATGGGCTGGCTGCTTGCAGGCAAGTATAAAAAAACTGTGAAAGACTTTCAGGAAAACAGCGGTGAATTGATTTCGTATGATTTTTGGAAAAGGTATTGATGGCGGGGGAGATTTATAAATTATAAAAAAGGGGGATGTAGTTTCGTTATGAATGAATATGTAAAAAATTTAAATCGAATTGAATTTGTTGTAACAATGGCATGCACCGGAAAATGTAAACATTGTTCAGAAGGGGAACATACAAATTGCAGAGGGCATATAGACACAGCACTTGCCGTAAAATCAATTCGTGAAATATGTGGACAATATAAAATTGAATCTTTGATGACATTTGGTGGAGAACCACTTATTTATCCGGAAGTTGTCTGTGCGATTCATAAAATGGCAACGGAGATGGGAATTAAAAAAAGGGAATTAATCACAAATGGTTATTTTTCAAGCAAGAAAGAGCGGATAAAAGAAGTTGTTAAGAGTCTTGAAGAAAGTGGTGTTGAGAGCCTGCTTTTATCAGTTGATGCTTTTCATCAGGAAACAATACCCATTGACCCAGTAAAGTATTTTGCTAAGTGTGTTTCAAATTCAAAGATGCATATTGAGTTAGGTCCTGCATGGCTTGTTAGCAAAGAAGATGACAATCCGTATAATCTCAGGACAAAAGAAGTATTAAAAGAATTTGAGGATTTAAAAATTCCCATTGGAGCAGGAAATGTCATTTTCCCGAGTGGAAATGCGTTAAAATATCTTGGGGAATATTTTGATGAGGAACTTTCGTATTCTTCGCCCTATGATGAAGACCCATATGATATAAGGGCAATTAGCTTTTCGCCGGATGGAAGTATTTTAAATGGAAATATTCATAGTAAAAGGATATTGGATATTTTAGAAGAATATCAGCCATAAAGTTAAGTCTTTAAATTGCAAAAAAAGTCGAAAAAAGCAAGTTTGTGCATTTGAGTGCACAAACTTTCTTTTTTCGTAAACTGTTTTAATATTTCTTCTTAAATATTTTCCCCCTGATATTATCACAGTAATAACAGTAACTCTTATAAATCCATCGATAAATAAATTTCGATTTTTTCATCGACATTTCAAACGATTTTGTATGGTATGACTTTCCGTGCATCCAGTCAACAATTGTACGGAAGGTTACCGGTGGGGCGTACTCCTCAGCACGCTCGCCAAGTGCCACGGCATCCTTGAGGCTTCCAAAGACATTCAGCAGAATCGGATCGTCGGTTGTCTGCTTGAAGTTTGCCATGCCAAAGTCATACAGGTAATGGCCGGTTGTAAATTCATCCTCTAAGTTGAGTGCACAGAAATCCTTTGCGAAGCGAACCAGATAAGTTTCTAATGCCTGATTCATTTCTTCGTCATTTTCACAGGAATTAAATACTGGTTCAATGCGTCCATTTTTTTCTTCGTAAGTTTCGATGGTACGATACGGAAGATTTGCAAAAATGGATTCTGCAAAAACAACGGAATGTGTGTTGCAAGTGTAGTTGTAGCGAATGGATTTGCCGATGGTCGGGTAAATGCTTCGTACATAATACATCGGGTCATCCACCTCGTGACCGGCGGCATCGGCTAACAATCTTGTCAGGCAGTCCTGTGTATAGCCACGGCCCCAATATTCAACAAAGGCAAATGGCTCATTGAAGTCAATTTCCTGACGGAGATAGTCGGAAACGATGACACGCTGCTTTTTGGCAACGGCAAGCAAATGTTCTTTGTAGGCATCGGAACGTTTCAATTTCTGACTGACATCAGAAATTAACTGGTCTGAATAACGTTTCGTTGTTTTTAAAAACTTAAGCTCTGGGAAGAACTTATCAAATGTTTCTTCATTAATCAAAAGGGCGGAAAGCAATTTGTTAAAATTGCGGACACCACTGAAGTTCCCGTAAATTTCAAAAAATTCCTCATCGACTTTGTCAATAAACGATGGCACACGCCATGCTTTTCGTGAACCGTAAATATATTTTGTGCGCAGCGGAAGTCCCTTACTCTCAATTACGGCATCAGCCATAAGTTTCAAGTAATAGCCATCACGGGAAATAAAGTAAAGGGTTTTGTAACCTCGTTTTAAGGCATCGTGTACTGCCCAGTGGACATAAGGAACGAAATAAAGGCTGGCATATTTGTAGGCAAAATTCTCTTTGTCCGTGTGCTCCTCCAGACGGAAATTGCGGAACAATTTTACGACGCTGTGCACACCGTATTCTTCAATATAGGCAGCCATCTGTTTTTCGTAGCCGTCAAGTTCCGGAATCGATACCGGCTGTGTGTGAATGCCAAGACGGGATGGCTGGGTGTCATCGGCAAATTTGTTATCGCCAATGTGAATCCATTCCGAATAATGGTAGTCGAGAGAATTATATACTTCCAAAAACAATTTTCTTGTCGTTTTCTGATAGCCGATATCACTTGATAAAAACAGCGGAAGTGTGGCAAGAAGCGGGTCCGCTTTTGCTAACATTTTCTGAATTGTTTCTTTCGGCAGATACATATCACTGATTAATACGACATCATTTCCCTCAGCAAGGTAAGATTTGAGCATATCAATGTGGTCAGTCAAAGGAATGACGGAGCGGATTTCTTCCTCGCACTCCCATGTGATTAACTGCTGTTTCTGCTCATCGGTGAGCGGAAACAGTGCTGCCATGTGGTCATAAATTTCTGACAACTGAATTTCTAAATGGTCGTCGTTTCGGATTAATACCGACTTTTTATAAAACTCGCGCACATTGGATTCGCACCAACGGCGAATCTGCGAAAATTTACGGATAAAATAACTGTCATAGCCGTAGTCAGACTGCTCCAGTTTTTTGCGGACATTGTCGAAAACGCTGGAAGGATGGCAGCACTGGCGCGAAAATAGAGTATCAAAAATATCGAAACTGTAAAGTTTCGGAAATTCTCGTTTTTCTGGGGTGAAAGAAAGTGCGGTGTCGATAATCCGCTCGCAGTCATTTTCATCCGAATAAGACCAGAACAACTGGTTAATGCGGTCGACCTCTTTTTTCTCTGTCTCTTTGCAGGAAGCAAGTGCAGCAAGTAATTCATCAAAATTAGAAGCTTCGGTTCCGCAAGTCATTTCGCGCACATCGAAAACGAAGTCGCGGAAATTTTCTTTATTATCAATATCATAAAAATACCGGATAAAAGTTTTTACTCCACGCGCTAATAAATCATAGAAAATGGAGGAGTAGTCAATAATGGCAATATCAATATCGGAAAAAATTTCGTACACATCATCTTCATTTTCCCAAAAATAAAAATTCGGATGTTCACGATATACTTCTTTCATTGCGAGATATTGGGTGTCTTTTTCCACTAAAGGATGCATTTTTAATATCAAAAGAATGTTGTTTTCGTGAAGGACTTCTGCCAGACGTTTCATATCTGGAAGAGCGGACTTCATAAAATTAGCGCCATTATTGTCGCGGTAAGTCGGGCAGTAAATTGCCAGCTTGGTATCGGCAGGCAGCCCTTTCTTTTTGCGAATATCATGGTCGTAACTTTGAATGTTATCGTTCACAACACAGCGTGGATAGCCGGCACGGATTACTTTATCATCATCAATGCCGCACTGCTCTTTGAAATGTTTTTCCATAATTTCTGAAGTAACCAAAAAGAGCTGGTTGTTGCGGAGAATGTCATTATTTTGAATGTATTTTTTCGCAATTCGCTCTTGAAGAAATCCGTCGGTTACCTTTCTTTCGATACTCTTGCAGCCAACGCCGTGCCACAGATTCAAAACGGTAATGCCAGTCAGTTCCGGCTGGAATACTTCTTTACACATTTCAACGACATAGACACCGGCTTTTGCCATAACACTTTTTCCTTTGGAAGAGCGGTAAAGTTCTGCCTCGTAACCAAGTTTTTGTACGTAGTTCATCGTGTCTGCATTGTAGCACATCCAGACCGGTTTGATTTCTTTATGGTGTCTTATGATATATTCAAACATCCATTTTGGATTGCCGGCAAAACTATTTCCGGCATTAAAAATCCATAAATTTTTATCTCGTTGTTCGCTCATTTTATTACTCCTTACATTCTTAGTTCTCTAATATATGAAGAATTTGTTCACATGCTGTTCCTTTTTCAAAAGAACCCATGGTTTCAAAATGCTGTTTGTACAAAGTTGTGAAGTCTTCATCCCGGTATTTGACTGCCATGTCGGGAAGTGCTGCAATGTCTTTGCATTTCAAATACGGCCATGTGTCATATGGAACAAAGAAACCGCGGTCCATTTGTTCGTATTCTTTCAGGCGATTTTCCAATAAGAAAACCGGGCGCCCGGTCAGGGCAAAATCCCAGATGCAGGAGGAAAAATCGGTTACCAGTAAATCGCTGGTGTAAAGTAAATCCTGCATTTCGTAATAGGAATTTCCATCAAGAATCCGCTCATCAAGAGATTCGCTTGTTTCCTCACGGAAATAGTGCGAGCGGTAAAGAACAATCCAGTTGCTTTTGGTCGCTTCTTCTAAACGGTCAATTGTTTCTGATAAATAGCGCAAATCATACTGCTCTTTTTCCGGAGCAGTCATCTGAAAACTTGGCGCGAAAAGCAAAATTTTTGTCTGCTCGCTTATATGATAAAAGTCCTGTACACGTTTTTTGATTTCCGGATGCTCCGAAAAGAAAATATCGTTTCTTGGTGTTCCGGTTTCCAGAAAGATTTTTCGGTCTAGCGAAAATGCTTCGGCGTACATGTCGGTGCATGCCTGACAGGAAGACACAAAGTAATCTAACCGTTTATACCATTTGTCAAAATTTGCGGCAAATGTTTTATCTTCGTTTATTGTTTCTTTGCCGACTTTTTTATAAGCACCGCCACCATGCCAGGTTGTCAAAAATGTCTGTCCTCTTTTTTTGACAAGTGCCTCATCAATCATATCGTTAGTGATAAAAATACCACAGCGCAGAAATAATTTAAAATAGCTTAAGCTTCGCTGGCGAACGACTGTAATTCCGGTCCGCATCGTACAGGTTTCCGGAAAACGGGTGACCCAGATTAGTTCGTATTCTCCTGGATGTTTTAACCAAAACGACTCCATAAGAACACTTGGGTTGCACACATAGCCCTTGCGGTTATTTGCATAAAACATAATCCGGTTTTTTTTGACCGGAATAAAAAACAGCAGGTACTGAAGAAGTCGTGCTATTCGTATTTTTGCTTTCATATTAAAATGCTTCCTCTTTCCTTTTTCATAACCTCAATATTTTACTACAGAGCATAAATAGATGTCAAGTGTTGACAAATCAGGGGTTGGCAGTTGTTAAGGATTCCATAAATCATCAAGAAAAATTTGTGCTTCGCGGGCACTCTCGTTTGACAAACGCGTAGGGGTATCGGCATGCAAAATACGCAATGCCAGATACCCACGTGTTTGTACCCGCTCTTCACGAACTTTTCTTGATGATTAAATGCAAGCCTAATAAGCTGCCAGCAGATACTTGTTAGTGAATCTTCCCTGCATGAATTAGGTGCGCAGTTTTAAAACAACGCTTTTTTCCTTGATTTGCCCCATAGGGTTGGTTTGCATCAAATGTTAGTTGCTTATCATTTTAGGTTTCAGTAAATTAGCAGGAAAAGATTTGTGGTAAGTGAGTACAAACACGTGGGTATCTGGCATTGCGTATTTTGCATGCCGATACCCCTACGTGTTTGTTGAGCGGGAGCGCTCACGCACCACAAACTTTTCCTGCTAATTTACTGAAACCTAAAAATTTTAAAAGCAACAAACATTTGAAAAAAGGATGACAAAAACAGAGGAGTTTCATATAATAAGTGTGAAGATATTTCTTTGGGGATTTATATGTCAGAAAAGAATAATTTTTTGTATGATGTCAGTATGTCCTATGTAAATGCCGGATGGCAGGAGCGTTATTGTGCACTGGTAAAGTATCTTGATGCATATCTGAAGGAGAATTGTGGTGAATTTTTTGCCGATTTGCAGCTTTACCAGACTGGGCCGATGAATTATGTAGTAGTGGCGGTGTATTATGATGTGCCGGGTGTCGGCGAGGCTCTTCCTAAGATTCTTGGATTTGTAAATGCAAAATATCGGGAAGTTGTTGGACATAATGTAAGACGAAAGCAGATTTTGAAGTTTGACTTAGCAAAAAAATTACACGGGCAGAGTGAAGTGTGTCTGCACGCTTCCTCGGAAGAGATGGAGGAATCAGAAGATGAACAACCGCGAGAGGATTATGCGTCTTCGACAGGAGAAGAAATTAGACAGGAATGAAATGATACAACTTCTTGAAACAGCAAATAGAGAGGACCGAGAGTTTCTTGCCGCACAGGCGAGAGAAGTCCGGGAGAAGATTTATGGGAAGGACGTATTTGTACGGGGGCTGATTGAATTTACAAATATCTGCCGCAATGATTGTTATTACTGCGGGATACGCAAAAGTAACGCAAAAGTGGAGCGGTACCGTCTGACGCCGGAAGAAATTTTGTCCTGCGCCAAAGAAGGATATGAACTAGGATTTCGTACCTTTGTGCTGCAAGGCGGCGAAGATGGCTGGTTTACAAAAGAGCGGGTGGCTTCGATTGTCCGGGAATTAAAGAAACAATTTCCGGATTGTGCAGTGACGTTGTCTATCGGAGAGCGCACCAAAGAGGAATATGAATGTTTTCGTGAGGCAGGGGCAGACCGTTACCTTCTGCGCCACGAGACGGCGGACGATGCTCACTATAGAAAATTGCATCCGCAGGAAATGAAACTTAAAAATCGTAAAGAATGTTTATTTACCTTACGTGAACTTGGATATGAAGTAGGTGCTGGTTTTATGGTAGGCTCGCCGGGACAGACGGTGGAGTGTCTTGTTGAAGATTTTGAATTTTTGCAGGAACTGAAACCCCATATGATTGGAATCGGACCGTTTCTTGCCCATCAGGATACACCATTTGGTGCAGAAGAAAATGGTTCCTATGAGCAGACACTTTTATTATTAAGTATTCTTCGTCTGATGTTTCCGGGGGTGTTACTTCCTGCGACGACAGCACTTGGAACAATTGCACCGGATGGACGGGAGCAGGGATTATTGGCAGGAGCGAATGTATTAATGCCAAATTTATCACCGGTTTCTGTGCGGAAAAAGTACGAGCTGTATGATAATAAAATATGTACCGGGGAAGAGTCGGCACAGTGTAAAGATTGTTTAAGCAGGCGTGTGGAATCGGTTGGCTACCGGATTGTGACTGACCGGGGAGACAGCCGGATTGAGAAATAGGAGGAACGTATGATAGCGTATTTTTTGGCAGCATATTCCATTTTAAATGGAATTGTATTTTTGATTTACGGAGTGGACAAGTATAAAGCAGTTCACAATAAGTGGAGAATCCCGGAAACTACCCTTCTTATTGCCGCTGTCTTTGGCGTGATAGGCGCGTTTGCCGGAATGCATGTTTTTCATCACAAAATACGCAAGGCCAAGTTTTATGTGGGGGTTCCCGTTATTTTTTTCTTAGAGGTTCTTGCTGTTATTGGTATTTTTTGTGCGAGTAGAAAATATATGGGGATTATTGTTAAAAAGGAAAATGTAGCGAAAACGGCGAACCTTTCTTCCACATCAAGGGCGGGATTAAAAAGAGGGGAAGAATTTATCATTGAAAAACAGGAGTTTAAGAAAAGTCTTTCGCAGGAGTCTTTTTCGATTCCATTCAATACAATTGATGAGTGTTATCGTGTGGGGGACTTGTTTGTGTCTTTTGATTCGGGAACAAAATCAAAAATAAAGATTTATTTTTGGAATCCAAAGACGATGAAGGTTCCGGCTGTATATACATATCGTGAAAGTGTTGAAAATTATGATGATTCGTTATTTGCAGTGAATGAGAGCGGACAGTATGTGATTGCGCAGATTGCTGAAAAGTTAATTGTATTTGATTTTTTTGGAAAGGTCATGAAGGAGATTTCAATTGAAGAAGGCCGGCCAACAGATATCATGGAACTGGATGGAAAACAATACATTTTAACATCATCGACGCTTTATGCCGGCAGTATCCAGTTGGGATTTCATAAGGTGGGAAGCAATTCTGACAAAGAGGAAAAGAAGAATGCCGAGGAGGATAGATGGTCGTTAGAATTTTTATTTTCCTGTGGAGATTATGTTTATGTATCGATGATTGTGCCTGCTAAGTATCATAGTTTTAGTTGGTTGTGGCAGATATCATTAAAAAATGGCGAGTGGAAAAAAATCATGGACGAAATGCCCGGCTTTTCTTTTGATAAGGATACAAAAGAAGTGGCAGCGGGAATTGAAATTGGCGAAAAAATTGCTGAGATATTGTATTATAAATTCCATGAAGATGGAACGTATGAAAAGAAAAAAATCAAGGCGATTCCGGGAGCTGTGGAAAATGGAGTTATTTACACCGCATCGAAAAAAGAATTTCTCGCTATTTTGGTGAAAGACAACAAAAAAACGGTGTTAAAGCATGTAGGGCGGTATTGTGAAATTGCAGATTTAAAGTATGAAAATTTAAGTAATGTAAGGCAGGAAAAAAAGGGGAAAATTATTTACAAGGTATCCGTTTATTTGTCAGAGAAACCACTGAAAGACCGGTATGGAAAGCCGATGCCGGATTATGAAAATTATTATTGCTATGATGTGGAAACAAAGCAGACGCAGACGGTGAATACAGGTGTCAGTTATATTGATTTTGATTATGTGGAAGGAAAGACATATATGAAAAATCGGGAAAAATGGCTTACACTTGAAAAGGAAACGAACATGGTAGAAATGGCAATTGATTATATGTATGAGGATAATGCGACACCGGATAAAAGAGTTGTGCGTGTGGCGCAAAAAGACAAACAGGAAAAGGTAGTCTCGGATAAAGTGTATACTTTTTGTGGAGACGAACAAGGAAATTGCCGGATTGAAGATGTGACCGGCAAGTATAGAACGCTTGAGAAGCAGGAAAAATGGTTTACAATTAAAGCAAAACAAGTAAAAACGATTTCGGATAAGAAGTTGTTAAAAGGGCTGATGAAAACGGATGAATAGGGGCACGCATGTGATATGTTTTGTCTTGCGTGTTATAGAAAATGATGTTAGACTATAAGAGATAAGTAAGGCATGGGGCAAAATCTGGATTATCTGAGTACGAATCAGCCAACGGATGAATACACTCATAAACTTCAGCATCGTGTGCTGGAAATGCGCGATGACACAGAATGGAGGGAAAATTATATGACGTGGGAAATGAAATTGGATGAAAGATATGAAGCGGGTCATAAGGCAGGCAGATAAAAAAGAAGCTTGAAAAAGGGAAAAACATTGCACAGATTGCAGATGAGTGCGAGGAGACGGAAGAAAGGGTACTTGAATTGATGGAGAAGATGGAGAAAACATCTTACAATGAATAAATTATTTATATGTCAAGGAGGGGAAACATGAAAAAAACAATTAAGGGGAAACTTACACTAAACACAGCAATTTTTATTGTTGCAGCAATTATTGTCTGCGAAATTGTCAGTGTGAATGCATTAAAAACAAACATGACAAATCAGACAAGACAATATGTCAGCAGAGAGGCACAGACCAATGCACGTGTGGTTAATGAATGGCTGCAGGGGCAGGCAAACACGGTGCATACAATTACGAATACGATTGCTTTTATGAACACAAAAGATACGGATCACGTGATGGATTACCTGGAAAAAGCCTTGAGTGAGAATAAAGAGGCATTGATGTATTATTTGTGCTTTGGATATGATGGAGGAGTATTTCCTGCAAACCATTCTAAACTAGATCTGGATCCAACGACAAGAGACTGGTGGAAGCAGGCCATTAAGAAAAATAGTTTGATTTATACGGCACCATATAAAGATTTTGCTTCCGGGAAAATGATTGTTACCATTGCAGAACCGCTGGAAATAAAAGGCGAACAGGCGGTTGTGCTGGCGGATATTACGATTGATACTTTGACCAAACTTGTTTCTAATGTAAGTACGGATGAAAACATTCAGGGCTTTTTGTTAGATGCCGATGGCATGGTTGTTTCGCATCAGAATAAGGATTATCTGCCGAAAGAGGAAGGAAATACTTCTTTGGCAAAGGCACTTTCTGTTAATGTAAAAGAGGCTTCCGAGATAACAGATTATGATGGATATTCAAAATTTATTCATACCGCGCAGATTACAGCTACCGGATGGACATTTGGTGTAACGGAGCGGAAATCAGTAGTAACAACACAAGTGGTGAAGAGTGTGATTTTAGTTATCGGAATCGGGGTTGTCCTTTTGATTCTCGTAGTTCTTCTTACAATTGCCAGTGTGAAGAAAAATTTGAAGCCACTTGAAAATATGAAGACATTTATCCGGGAGAAAGTCATCGGTGATTCTCAAAAGAATGTACATAAAAATGAGGTTGAGGAAATCTCTTATTTATTACAGGAGTTAGAGCAGCGTTTTATTGGTGTGATTCGCAAAACAAAAGATGAATCCAATGTCATTCATACCAGAGTGGAAAATACGAATGACAAGGTCTCCTTAATTAATCAGAATATTATGGAAATCAGTGCAGCAATGGAAGAAACCGGAGCCAATATAGATTCCCAGGCAACAAATATTCAAAATATTGATGAAACGTGCAAAGAAACAACAAGTACAGTTAATGCGCTTGCGGCTTATGCAGAGGAAATGTCGGATAAAGCGAAGCAGATTGTGGAGCGCGTAAATGAAGCCGTTCAGAATTTGATGAATGGAAAAAACAGCGCTGTGGCAACAGCAACTGAAAGCCGAAAACGTATGCAGACAGCGATTGAACAGACACAGATTATTGGGGAGATTACAACCGTATCAGCATCTATTGAAGAAATTGCTTCACAGACAAATCTTCTTGCTTTAAATGCTTCAATTGAAGCGGCAAGGGCTGGAGAGTCAGGCAAAGGTTTTGCTGTTGTGGCAGAAGAAATCAAGAAATTAAGTGAAGATACATCCAATGAAATCCGGAAAGTAAATGAACTGACTCAAAAAGTGCTGGAGAGCGTGAAGATGCTTTCTGCAGAAAGCAATGATTTGCTGGTATTCTTAGATGAAACGGTTCTTTCGGATTATGATAAATTTGCAGGTCTGGCAAATCAGTACCGGGAAGATGTTAGTTATTATGAAACAACTAGCGACTCGATGGAGCAGAATGCGGCAGAAGTAATGGACGCAGTACGAAATATTTCCACTGTCTTAGGTAATGTAAGTGCAGCGCAGACAGAACTTGTATCCGCGGTAGTAAGTGTAAATGATAATTTACAGAACATGACAAGTTCAAGTGAAAGTATGACGAAAGAAACAAAGAATGCGATGGAAAGCGTAAATGCTTTGCAGGAGACGATGGAAAAATTTAATATGTAAAGCAATATACATATTCTTGGAATTTCCAGTCAATAAAGAAAGGTTATGTTTTGTGGGCGCTCCCGCTTAACAAGCGCGTAGGGGTATCGGCATGCTAAATACGCATGCCGGATACCCACGTGCTTGTACCCACGCAACACAACCTTTTTCTTATTTTTCTCAAACCTAATCCCCAATCCATTCCGTAGCAAAAAAACACGACCCATTGACTGCATACAGCCACGCGGGAATGAGGCATGCGTATTTAGCATGCCCATACCCCTGCGCGGCTGTTAAGCGGGAGCGTGCAGTCAATGGGTTGTATTTTTTTGCAAATCTTTACGAACTTTTTACATAGAAATGATTTCAGATTTTACATTCGCCCCCTAAACTAGGACTTGTAAGAAAGAAAAAGAAAGATGAAAAGATTGAAAGGAGAAAACGAAAATGAAGATAACAAAAAAAGTATTAGGAATGGTTTTATGCGGGGTTATGACAGTGGGGATGCTTACCGGCTGTGGAGGCTCTGACAGCAGTACAACAAGTGATGCAGGAAATACATCAGCAGATGCAGCACAGGAAATTTCCGTTGTATCACGTGAAGATGGTTCCGGTACACGAGGTGCTTTCGTAGAGCTTTTTGGTGTTGAAGATGAGGAGAACGGAGAAAAAGTAGACAAGACGACAGAAGAAGCAACAATCGCAAACAGCACGGAAATCGTAATGACAACCGTAGCCGGTGATAAAAATGCAATTGGTTACTGCTCACTCGGTTCTTTAAATGACAGCGTGAAAGGACTTAAGATTGACGGTGCAGAGCCAACGGTTGATAACATTAACAATGGAAGTTATGCAATTTCCCGTCCATTTAACATTGCAACAAAGGATAAGAAAAGTGAAGTAACACAGGATTTCATCAACTACATCCTGAGTGAAGACGGACAGAAAGTAATTGAGTCTAACGGTTACATCAAAGCAAGTGATGCAGGTGCTTTCAAGAGTAACGGTGCCAAAGGTAAAATTGTAGTAGCCGGTTCCTCTTCGGTTACACCGGTTATGGAAAAACTTGCGGAAAGTTATAAGACAGTAAACAGTGGAGCTGAAATTGAAATTCAGGAAAGTGATTCTACAACGGGTATGAACTCAGCAGCAGAAGGAACTTGTGACATTGGTATGGCATCCCGTGACTTAAAAGACAGTGAAACTGGTGCAGGACTTACACCTACAGTAATTGCAAAAGACGGAATCGTAGTAATCGTAAATAACGAAAACAAAGTAGATAACATGACAAAAGCACAGGTAAATGATGTGTTCCGCGGAACAATCACAGACTGGAGTGCCATCAAATAAAGGAGGCAGCCATGAAAGAAAAGGCAATGAAAGTAGTGTTTCTGATTGCCGCTTGTGTTTCGATTCTCGCTGTAGCATTAATTTGTATCTTTCTCTTCGCAAATGGTATCCCGGCAATTAAGGAAATCGGCTTGTTCGATTTCCTGACGGGAACGGCGTGGAAACCGGGAAATCACAAATTTGGGATTTTGCCGATGATATTAGGAAGTATATATGTGACCGCCGGAGCTCTTATTGTAGGAGTTCCGATTGGCATTTTGACGGCGGTGTTTTTAGCAAAATACTGCCCGAAAAAATGGTATCGAATCTTAAAAGGCGGCGTCGATTTGCTTGCCGGAATCCCATCCGTTGTCTACGGATTTTTTGGACTTGTTGTTCTGGTTCCGATGGTGCGCGACACCTTTGGCGGAAATGGAAACAGTATTTTAACGGCATCTCTTTTGCTTGGTATTATGATTCTGCCAACGATTATTGAGACATCAGAGGCAGCTATTCAGGCGGTGCCGGATAAATATTACGAAGGAGCACTGGCGCTTGGTGCCACGCATGAGAGAAGTGTTTACCGTACGGTTGTACCGGCAGCGAAATCCGGAATTTTAGCAGGAATCATTCTTGGTGTCGGACGTGCGATTGGTGAGACGATGGCAGTCATTATGATTGCCGGAAATCAGGCAAGAATGCCTGCCGGTTTGTTAAAGGGTGTTCGTACACTTACAGCAAACATAGTAATTGAAATGGGATATGCGGCAGATTTACACCGCGAAGCGTTAATTGCGACAGGTGTTGTCCTGTTTGTCTTTATCCTGATTATCAATTTATTGTTCTCACTCTTAAAGAGAAAGAAGGTGGACTAGATGGCAAATGGTTTGAAAAAACAAAAGCAGAAATGGAAAGCACTTGCAAAACATAAGTCCTCTCTGGTTCTTTACCTGATTACAATTTTGGCAGCAGCGATTACGGTATTTGTGTTAGGATACCTGATTGTTTATATTCTGGCAAATGGTATTCCACATTTGAAACCGTCACTGTTTGCTTTTACTTATACATCGGATAATGTTTCGATGATGCCGGCATTGATTAATACGGTGCTTATGACACTGGCAACCTTGATTGTTGCGGTTCCGCTTGGCATTTTTGCCGCCATTTATCTAGTGGAATATGCGAAGAAAGGAAACAAACTGGTGAGCATAATTCGTGTGACGGCAGAAACACTGACCGGAATCCCATCGATTGTTTATGGATTGTTTGGTATGTTGTTCTTCGTCGGTTACTGCAAATGGGGATTTTCCCTTTTATCAGGAGCTCTTACCCTGGCAATTATGGTGCTTCCGGTTATTATGCGAACGACCGAAGAAGCACTTATGGCAGTGCCGGATTCTTACCGGGAAGGAAGCTTTGGGCTTGGTGCCGGAAAACTGCGAACTGTATTTCACGTAGTTTTGCCGAGTGCCGTTCCGGGGATTTTATCCGGTGTTATTTTGGCTACCGGGAGGATTGTTGGTGAGACCGCAGCATTGATTTATACGGCAGGAACGATTGCAAAAGTGCCAAGCAGCATTTTTGACTCGGCAAGAACGTTATCGGTTCATATGTACAATTTGTCAAAAGAAGGGTTGCATACAGATGAGTCGTATGCAACAGCAGTAGTGCTTTTGGTACTTGTAATTGTAATCAATATGTTGTCGAATTTTGTCGCCCGAAAAGTTGGGAAAAACAAATATGGCAATTAGAATGGAGAATGAATATGGAAGATAAATTTTGCATACAAAACATGAACCTCTATTATGGAGATTTTCATGCACTAAAAGATGTCAGTATGAACATTCCGGCGAATGAGATTACCGCTTTTATCGGACCTTCCGGCTGCGGTAAATCCACATTTTTAAAATCGTTAAACCGGATGAATGATTTGGTAGAAGGGTGTCGGATTTCCGGTTCCCTTCAGTTAGACGGCGAAGATATTTACGGTGACATTGATGTCAATCATCTTCGCAAGCGGGTTGGAATGGTGTTCCAGAACCCGAACCCGTTTCCAATGAGCGTGTACGATAATATTGCTTATGGTCCACGAACTCATGGAATTCACTCCAAGGCAAAATTAGATGAAATAGTTGAACGGTCACTGAAACAGGCAGCAATTTGGGACGAACTCAAAGACCGTTTGAAAAAAAGTGCCCTTGGTTTATCTGGCGGACAGCAGCAGCGTTTGTGTATTGCCAGAGCGCTTGCAATAGAGCCGGAAGTGATTTTAATGGATGAACCAACAAGTGCTTTAGACCCGATTTCCACTTCAAGAATTGAGGATTTGGTACTGGAATTAAAAGATAAATACACAATTGTAATGGTAACGCATAATATGCAGCAGGCAACGCGTGTATCTGACCGCACAGTATTTTTCCTTCTTGGAGAAGTAGTTGAAATGGACAAAACGGAAAAATTATTTTCCATGCCAACGGATAAACGTACAGAAGATTATATTACGGGGAGGTTTGGATGATGAGAAATCGATTTGACAGACAGCTTACAGAATTAAATCAGGACATGATTCAGATGGGGCATATGATTGGCCAGGCAATCGGCATGGCAATCAGCGCACTGAATAACCGTGACAAAGAACAGGCGGAAAAAGTAATTGATTATGATGATGAAATTAATGAGGAAGAGCGGATTATAGAAAGTCTCTGCTTGAAACTTTTGCTGCAGCAGCAGCCTGTGGCAAGGGATCTGCGCGTAATTTCATCGGCACTGAAAATGATTACAGACATGGAAAGAATTGGTGATCAGGCAGCAGATATTTCGGAAGTAACCCTGCATTTAATTGATGCTAAGTATAAAAGAGATATGGAGCATATTCGGAAGATGGCAGCAGAAACGACCTGTATGGTTGTGCAGAGCGTGGAAGCATATGTAGAAAAAGATGAGAAAAAAGCAAAAGAAGTCATTGTACATGATGACATCATTGATGATTTATTTATTAAGTCAAGAGAGGATGTAATTTCTCTTATTCGCAGTAATCCGGAAGAGGGGGCTTGTGCGACGGATTTACTTATGATTGCAAAGTACTTTGAGCGAATCGGAGACCATGCCTGCAACATTGCGGAATGGGTCATTTTCTCAATTACCGGAGAGCACAAGAAAAAATAAAAATAAAATAAAAATATATAAAGTTATAATTGCATTTTTTCCTTATCAGCAGTAAAATAGATATAACATTGATTTTACTTATGAGATAGGAGGAGCGTGTGTATGAAATCAAAATCATTGCGATTTCGCATATTGTTGCTATTGGTAGGAACAACGGCTATAGCTGCTTTAATTTGCGGAATTATAGGATATTATAATTCGAGAGCAGTTGCCGACAGTGATGCAAAAGAAAAATTGACGACAGTGAGTGAAGGGTATGGGAAAGATATCGATAACCTGCTTTCACAGGTAGAAGTTGCGGTGGATACTCTTGCAGATGTAACAAAAAATCAGATTCAGGATGTAGACAAGTTTAAAAGCAGCAGCAGCTACGTGGATTCCTGTACGGAGGCGTTAGAGACTACAGCTCTTCAGTGTGCGAATAACACGAAGGGCGCGATGACTTATTATATCCGCTATAATCCGGAATTTACAGAAGCAACATCCGGTATTTTTGCTTCGAAAGAGAGTGAGAATGCAGATTTTAAGTCATTGACACCGACAGATTTCAGCAGTTTTGACAAAGACGATGCAGAACATGTGGGCTGGTATTATATTCCGGTTAAAAATGGAAAGGCAACTTGGATGGATCCGTATTTAAATTCCAACGTGAATGTATATATGATTTCCTATGTTGTTCCGATTATGATTGACAATGAAGCAATTGGAGTTGTTGGCATGGATATCAACTTTAATCAGTTAAAACAACTTGCCGACAAAGCCAAATGTTTTGATTCCGGATATGTTTTCTTGGTTGATTCATCGAATAAAGTTTTGTCACATAAGGATATAAAACAGGGAACGGATTTGCAGAAAGTGGATGGCGAACTGGCCTCATTTGTGAAGGCCGGAAAGACGGGCGAAATAAAAGAGTACACTTATAATGGAAGCAGGAAAATGTTAAGTGCTGTTTCATTGAAGAATGGCATGAAATTGGTAATGGCTGTTTTAGATAAAGAAGTGCAGAGCAATTCCACCCGCTTGATGTATATGATGATTATTGCGATTGTTGCAGCAACTTTATATGCAGCAATTACAGGATTTTTCTTCAGTGGTTCGATGATTCGTCCAATTAAGGATTTGACAGGAATTATTGAGGATACGGCGAAACTTAATTTTGTAAAAAGTGAAAAGGGTGAGAAATTAGTCCGTATGAAGGACGAGACCGGTGCGATGGCGCGTGCCGTACAGCAGATGCGAAGTAAACTTCGTGCGATGGTAGCGTTAATTGACCAGGCAGGAATTAAAATGGGTGATAATGTTACCGGCTTGACTGTGAATATGTCAGAGGTCAATGATATCTGTAATAATAACTCGGCTACGACAGAAGAACTCGCAGCAGCGATGGAAGAAGCAGCCAGTGCAACGGATACAGTAAATCAGACGATTGCAACCGTAAAAGAAAATGCCGAAAGTATCAAGGCACTTTCACAGAGTGGTGCTACACTGTCAACGGAAGTGATGGAACGTGCGAACCAGTTAAAGACAACGACGGAAAATGCCGGAAAACGTACAGATGAAATGTATGCAGAAGTGAAACAGCGTACGGAAGTTGCGATGAAACAGGCAGAAGCGGTAGAGAAGATTAATGAACTTACGCATGATATTATGGAAATTTCTTCTCAGACAAATCTCCTTGCCTTAAATGCTTCCATTGAAGCAGCAAGAGCAGGAGAGGCCGGTAAAGGATTTGCCGTTGTAGCAACCGAAATCGGTGCTTTGGCTACACAGACCCAGAATGCGGTTGGTGATATCGACAGCATTATTGGTGAGGTACATAACGCAGTAAGCGGTATGGTAGACTGTTTACAGAATGCAATGGACTTTTTGGAAAATACGGTTCTTGGCGATTACAAAGGATTTATGGAAGTTGGCGAGAAGTATTCCGAAGATGCTGCTGCTTTTGAAGATGGCATGACCAAAATTAATCAGTCAATTGTTACGTTGGTACATGCGATTACCGATATTTCTCATTCAATCGAAGAGATTAATCTGACGGTAAATGAGTCGGCAACCGGTGTTTCAGACATTGCAGAGAAAACTTCTGAGATGGTTCAGAAGATTGAGGCAACCGGAACATTTATGCAGGATAGCGAAGAAAGTGCTAACAATTTAAATCAGATTGTCAGTGAATTTAATTTGGATGGCAAGAAATATCAAACTCTTGACAATTGCAAATAATCGTACTATCATGAAAATGCTCATAGAGAAAAGCGTTGACGGAGACAGTACCCTGTGTGGAAGTGTTTCAGTGAGCCGGCGATAGTGAGAATCCGGCACCAGTAAGCATAGGCGAATATCACTCCTTAGCTGCAAAGTCGAACGGTTTTTATCCAGTAGACTGCGCCGGTATTCCCCGTTAAAAGGATATATGTTCGGTTTGTGAAACACTCACAGTCCTGACGTAGAAGACAGGTGGTATAATGAAAGTTTAGGCTCTCATCCTAGTTGGATGGGAGCTTTTTTATTTTATTTTTATGGAGGTAACTATGTATAACAAAGTATCAACAGGCATGAATTTTGTCGAGAGAGAAAAAGAAGTAGAAAAATTTTGGAAAGACAAAGATATTTTCCGCAAAAGTATTAAACTGCGTGAAGGGGCACCAACGTATATGTTTTACGATGGACCACCAACTGCGAACGGAAAACCGCATATTGGTCATGTGCTGACCCGTGTTATCAAAGATATGATTCCGCGTTACCGTACAATGAAAGGTTATCGTGTGCCGCGTAAAGCCGGATGGGACACGCATGGTTTGCCGGTTGAGCTGGAAGTAGAAAAACTGTTAGGTCTGGATGGAAAAGAGCAGATTGAAGAATATGGTATGGAACCATTTATCAATCAGTGTAAAGAATCTGTCTGGAAATACAAAGGTATGTGGGAAGACTTTTCCGATACCGTAGGTTTCTGGGCTGACATGGATGACCCATATGTCACATATGATGACAATTATATTGAGTCTGAGTGGTGGGCATTGAAGGAAATCTGGAATAAAGACCTTTTGTATAAAGGATTTAAAATAGTGCCTTACTGCCCTCGCTGCGGTACACCGTTGTCCGCACAGGAAGTTGCACAGGGATACAAAACTGTAAAAGAGCGTTCTGCTATTGTCCGCTTTAAGGTGACAGGTGAGGATGCTTATTTCCTCGCATGGACGACGACACCTTGGACTTTGCCAAGTAACGTGGCTCTTTGTGTAAACCCGAATGATACTTACTGTAAAGTAAAAGCAGCAGATGGCTATACTTATTATATGGCGCAGGATCTTTTGGATACGGTACTTGGTAAACTGGCAAAAGATGATGAGCCGGCTTATGAAGTATTAGAAAGTTTCCCGGGAACCGCATTAGAGCATAAAGAATATGAGCCTTTGTTTGCCTGTGCCAAAGAGTGTGCTGATAAGCAGAACAAAAAAGGATTTTTCGTAACCTGTGATACTTACGTTACGATGACCGACGGTACCGGTATTGTTCATATCGCACCGGCATTTGGTGAAGATGATGCCAATGTGGGAAGAAACTATGACCTTCCATTTGTACAGTTTGTAAATGAAAAAGGTGAGTTGACAGAAGAGACTCCATTTGCAGGCATTTTCGTAAAGAAAGCAGACCCTGAGGTATTAAAAGACTTAGATGCCAGAGGACAGTTGTTTGATGCACCAAAGTTTGAGCATGAATATCCACACTGCTGGCGCTGCGATACACCGCTGATTTACTATGCAAGAGAATCCTGGTATATCCGTGAAACAGCAGTAAAAGACGATTTGATTAAAAATAACAATACCGTAAACTGGATTCCGGAGTCAATTGGAAAAGGACGTTTTGGAAACTGGTTAGAGAATATTCAGGACTGGGCAATTTCCCGTAACCGTTATTGGGGAACTCCATTAAATATCTGGGAGTGTGAAGGATGTGGACATCAGGAATGTATCGGTGGAAGAAAAGAACTGGCAGAGCGTGCCGGAGATCCGAAAGCCGCTGAGGTAGAACTCCACCGTCCATACATTGATGAAGTAACCTTTACCTGTCCGGATTGTGGAAAGGTTATGCACCGTGTACCGGAAGTAATTGACTGCTGGTTTGATTCAGGTGCGATGCCATTTGCACAGTATCACTATCCATTTGAAAATAAAGATGTGTTTGAGAAGCAGTTCCCGGCTCAGTTTATCTCCGAGGCAGTTGACCAGACACGTGGATGGTTCCATTCACTGATGGCGGAATCCACCCTGCTTTTCAACAAAGCACCATATGAGAATGTAATTGTTCTTGGACATGTGCAGGATGAAAATGGACAGAAGATGAGTAAGAGTAAAGGAAATGCCGTAGACCCGTTTGATGCTCTGGAAAATTATGGAGCAGACGCAATACGCTGGTATTTCTATGTAAACAGTGCACCATGGCTGCCGAACCGTTTCCATGGAAAAGCGGTTACCGAGGGACAGCGTAAATTCATGGGTACACTGTGGAACACATATGCCTTTTATGTGTTGTATGCGGAGATTGACCAGTTTAATCCAACCGAGCATACATTAGAATATGATAAACTTTCCATTATGGACCGCTGGCTTTTGTCCCGTCTGTATTCGACGGTCAAAGAGGTTGATGAAGACCTTGACAACTACAAAATTCCGGAGACTGCAAAAGCACTGCAGAGTTTTGTGGAAGATATGAGTAACTGGTATGTGCGCCGCTGTCGTGATCGTTTCTGGGCAAAAGGCATGGAGCAGGATAAAATGAATGCCTACATGACTTTGTATACAGCACTTGTAACAATCAGTAAGGCAGCAGCTCCGATGATTCCATTTATGACCGAGAGCATTTATCAGAATCTCGTGTGCAATCTGGATTCAAAAGCACCGGAAAGTATTCATTTGTGTGACTTCCCGAAAGTTAAGGAAGAATGGATTGACAAAGAACTTGAGACACAGATGAAACAGCTTTTGGACATTGTTGTTCTTGGCCGTGCATGCCGTAATACAGCAAATATCAAAAACCGTCAGCCAATTGGAAAAATGTATGTAAAGGCAGAAGGCGAATTGTCCGATTTCTATAAAGAAATCATTGCAGATGAGCTGAATGTAAAAGAAGTTGTATTTACCGATGATACAAAAGAATTTACGACATATCAATTTAAGCCACAGCTTCGTACTCTCGGACGCCGTTTCGGAAGCCGTTTGAACGAATTGAAAGAAGTGCTTGCCGGATTAGACGGCAATGCTGCGATGGATGCGTTGAATGCTTCCGGTGAAGTGACTGTTACGGTTGGCGGCGTGGATGAAGTGCTGGCGACCGAGGATTTGCTGGTAGAAACGGCACAGATGGATGGCTATGTGAGCGAGGAAGACCACGGTATTACCGTTGTATTGGATACAAATCTGACACCAGAGTTAATCGAGGAAGGATTTGTGCGTGAGGTTATCAGTAAAATCCAGACCATGCGTAAAGATGCCGGTTTTGAAGTGGTTGACCATATCCGTGTTTACGAACAGGGAAATGATAAGATTAAAGAAATTATCAAAGCAAATGAATCTCAGATTAAAGCCGATGTTCTGGCCGATGAGGTTATTTTGGATAAAGCAGAAGGTTACACCGCAGATTGGAAAATTAACGGTGAAGCTGTTACACTGGGTGTTGCAAAAGTGGAAGCGTAACGAAGAGTTTGTTACAGAAAGAGAGGTAATTTATGGCATTTGTAACGGAAAAGGAAAAGAAAAAGGAATTGAAGAATAACATTTCGAACTACATGAAATTGTTGTTCCGCCGTTCGGTTGAAGAGGCAACTCCACAGCAGTTGTTTCAGGCAGTTTCTTATGCAGTCAAAGATATCGTAGTTGATGACTGGATGGCAACGCACAAAGCCTATGAGAAAAAGGATGTGAAGACAGTTTACTATTTGTCCATGGAGTTTTTGATGGGTCGTGCACTTGGAAACATGATTATCAACCTCAAAGAGGACAAAGTTGTACGCGAGGTACTTGACGAGATGGGTGTAAACTTAGACTTGCTTGAGGATGAAGAGCCGGATGCAGCTCTTGGTAATGGTGGTCTTGGACGTCTGGCAGCCTGCTTTTTGGATTCTTTATCTACACTTGGTTATCCGGCTTATGGCTGTGGTATCCGCTACAAATATGGTATGTTCAAGCAGAAAATCGAAAATGGTTTCCAGATCGAAGCACCGGACGACTGGTTAAAAGATGGTAATCCATTTGAGATGAAACGTCCGGAATATGCCGTTGAAGTACGTTTTGGCGGTTATGTAACGGTAAGAAAAGACGAAAAAACCGGAAGAGACCGTTTTGTACAGGAAAATTATCAGTCCGTAATGGCAGTGCCTTATGATTTGCCGGTTGTCGGTTACGGAAACCACATTGTAAACACACTTCGTATCTGGGATGCTGAGGCAATTGATACTTTCAATCTGGATTCTTTTGATAAAGGTGATTATCAGAAGGCAGTAGAACAGCAGAACCTTGCCCGTACCATTTGTGAAGTACTGTATCCAAATGACAATCATATGGCAGGAAAAGAGCTTCGTTTGAAACAGCAGTATTTCTTCGTATCGGCAAGCGTGCAGCGTGCGATTATGAAGTATATGGAAAACCACAATGACATTCATGGTCTTCCGGAAAAAGTATGTTTCCAGTTAAATGATACCCATCCAACGGTAACCGTACCGGAATTGATGCGTATTTTGTTAGACGAATATGGTCTTGAGTGGGATGATGCGTGGGATATTACAACCCGTACCTGTGCTTATACAAACCATACAATTATGGCGGAAGCATTGGAGAAATGGCCGCTTGAGTTATTCTCCCGTCTGCTTCCTAGAATTTACCAGATTACCGAGGAAATTAACCGTCGTTTCCAGAATGAGATTCAGGCAAAGTATCCGGATAATCAGGATAAAGTAAAAAGTATGGCAATCATTTATGATGGTCAGGTCAAGATGGCACATCTTGCTATCGCTGCCGGATTTTCGGTAAATGGTGTGGCAAGACTTCATACGGAAATTTTGAAACATCAGGAATTAAAAGATTTCTACGAAATGATGCCGGAGAAATTTAATAACAAGACAAATGGTATTACACAGCGTCGTTTCCTTCTTCATGGAAATCCGAAACTTGCTGCCTGGGTAACAGACAAAATCGGTGATGAGTGGATTACAGACTTGTCTAAAATTGACAAACTTTCTGTTTTTGTGGATGATAAAAAAGCACAGCAGGAATTTATGAATATCAAATTCCAGAATAAAGTTCGCCTTGCGAAGTATATTAAGGAGCACAATGGTGTTGAAGTGGATCCTCATTCGATTTTCGATGTACAGGTAAAACGTCTGCATGAATACAAACGCCAGCTGCTTAATATTTTGCATGTTATGTATTTGTATAATCAGTTGAAGAAAAATCCGGGTATGGATATGTATCCTCGTACTTTCATTTTCGGTGCGAAAGCTTCTGCCGGATACCGCCGTGCAAAGGCAATTATCAAATTGATTAACAGTGTTGCTGACGTAGTAAACAATGATGCATCAATTGAAGGAAAAATCAAAGTTGTATTTATTGAAAACTATCGTGTGTCCAATGCGGAAATCATTTTTGCTGCTGCTGATGTATCAGAGCAGATTTCAACTGCAAGTAAAGAGGCATCCGGTACCGGTAATATGAAATTTATGTTAAATGGTGCACCGACCCTCGGAACAATGGATGGTGCCAATGTCGAAATCGTAGAAGAAGTGGGCGAGGAAAATGCTTTCATCTTCGGTCTTTCTTCACAGGAAGTAATTGATTTCGAGCATAATAACCAGTATGATCCGAAAGAAATTTACAACATGGATTCGGATATCCGTGCCGTGCTTACCCAGTTGATTGATGGAACATATTCCCCTGAAAATCTTGAATTGTTCCGCGAGATTTACAATTCTCTGCTTGAGACAAACGGCTATGAGCGTGCAGACCAGTACTTTATTTTGAAAGACTTCCGTTCTTATGAGGCGGCACAGAAGAAAGTAGAAGAAGCATACCGTGATGAGTCGCGCTGGGCTAAGATGGCAATGCTCCAGACCGCTAAATGCGGCAAATTTTCTTCCGACCGTACCATCGAAGAATATGCGAAAGAGATTTGGCATTTAGAGAAAGTTACCTTGTAATAAAATTGAATAAATAATTTTAAAATCGAGCATACTATCATCAAACAATTTTTGTGAGGTGATAGTATGTTTTTTAAACAAAAAGGATTCTATATATCATTAGCCTGCGGCATTGCAGCAATTGGCGCCTTTGCGGCGTTATGCATCAATATGAACCGCAGTGAACAAAGGGAGCCGGTGGCTTCGGCGAGTAATCCCCCACAGGCGACCGCGGTGGCAACACCGGAGACGAAAGAAGCGTCCAGCAATCATGCAAATTCCGAGGTAAAAGAAAAGAAAACGAAAAAACGTAAGAAAAAGTCTGTGCAGACCAATGCAAAGCCTGTGAAAAAGCAATTATCGTTTAATCAGGAAGAGGGACTTTCCTGGCCGATAAAAGGCGATGTGCTGATGGAGTACAGTGCAGACAAAGTGGTATATTTTAAGACACTGGCACAGTACCGCACAAACCCGGCACTTCTTTTAGAAGCCAAAGAAGGAATGGATGTAAAAGCAAGTGCAGACGGTATTGTAGAATCGGTGGCAACTTCTGAAGAAACCGGACGAACGGTTTCGGTATCAATTGGTGATGGATTTACTGTTGTTTATGGACAGTTAAAAGATGTTTCTGTAAGTAAAGGTGATACGGTTTCGGAAGGACAGGTTCTTGGCAAAATTGCGGAGCCGACAAAGTATTATAAAGAAGAAGGAACGAACCTTTATTTTCAAGTGAAGGAAAATAAAACCACGGTAAATCCGATGTTGCTGCTTAAATAAGTGTGCCGAATATATCAAAAATGATACGTTTATCATCATGGCAGGGAACTTCTTTTTGTGCTATTATAAATGAAATATAATAATTATATAATGTAAAGGAGGAACTGCCATGAAGCAATGGAAACGAGTTAGTGGAGTTGTTTTATCGGGAATTTTAGCTTTGTCAATGACACTTGGCGGGATGACAGCGCCGGATGCAGGGGCAAAAGCGAAAAAAGCAAAATTAAAGACAAAGAAAATTAGTGTTACAGTAGGAAAGAAGAAAACAATTAAAATTGCAAACAAGAAAAAATCCTGCAAGTACACATTTAAGAGTAACAAGAAAAAGGCTGCCAAAGTATCGAAAAAGGGTGTTGTGACCGGTCAGAAGAAGGGGACAGCCAAGATTACGGTAAAAGAACTTAAAAAGAACGGAAAATCCAGAAAACTTGGAACTGTTAAGGTAACAGTGACGAGGAAAAAAGGACCGGATAAAAACGTAGTAAATACGACAAAACCTACGGCAAAGGCTACAGCGAAAGCAACACCGACACCTGTTGTAAAAGGTACGTCGGTAAAAGTGTATACGGATGAAATTGAGAATTCTAATTTGATTGCTGAGGCAGACGGATTTGGACATATGCCAACACCGGAGCCGACCAAATCTGCAGATGCTACACCGGAACCAACACCGGCAGTGCTTGTTAATGCGGGCATGGAAAAGGGCGAATATGAGCCAATCGCTTCTCGTGGTTCAGCTTCTATTTCAGTTGTTGATGATGGAGCAAATAACACAAAGAAAAGCGCCAAAGTGACAGGACGTACATCTGACTGGCATGGTGCTGCTATTGATGTTTCCTCTTTGGTTGAAACAGATAATGAATATGCGATTTCCTTTTATGCAAAGCAGGAAACAGGTGAGGATCAGAAACTGGATCTTTCCATGCAGTATGTTGGGGATGATGAGTCTACTCATTACGATGGAATTAAGACCTTTGACCTTTCGAATTCTACATGGACAAAATGTGAGGCAACTATGAAGGTACCGGAGCACACGGGAACGATCTTGATTTACTGGCAGTCTGTGTACAATTCCAATAATGATATGGATTTTTACCTGGATGAGGTAACCATGACAGGAGTTGCTAAGACAGCAGATGAAAAATCCGGTCTTCCGGATCTTAGTACAGGACTTGTTAAAGGAAAAATCGGCAATCCGATTATGACTTCCCGTTTGACGGCGGATCCGTGGGCGATGGAGTACAACGGAAGAGTGTATGTTTATGGAACAAATGATTCCCAGCAGTACGAAGCAGCAGCTAATGCAGATAATAACTATAGCAAAATTAAAACATTGAACTGCTATTCTTCTGCGGATATGGTGAACTGGACAGATCATGGAACGATTGCAGTATCCGGAAATAAAGGAGCTGCGAAATGGTCGGCAAATTCATGGGCACCTGCAGTATGTCATAAGAAGATTAACGGCAAAGAGAAATTCTTCCTGTATTTTGCGAACAACGCAAGCAGTATTGGTGTATTGACGGCAGACAGCCCAACCGGTCCTTGGACGGATCCAATTGGCAAACCAATTATTGACCGCTCCATTAAAGGCTGTGCAGAATCTGAAATTGGATGGCTCTTTGACCCGGCAGTTTTGGTTGACGATGATGGAACCGGCTACCTTTATTTTGGTGGTATTGGTGGTACCAATGGAAAGAAAGAAGACTTTATCCGCAATCCTAAATGTGCACGAGTTGTAAAACTTAGTGACGATATGACTAGTGTAGATGGGGATGCAAAAACGATTGATGCACCATTCATGTTTGAAGATTCCGGTATTAACAAAATCGGAAATAAGTATTATTACAGTTACTGCACAAACTGGACCGGAAGCATTGACGGTGTTGCCATTGACCGTGCAGACTGCCCGACGGCAAACATTGCGGTAATGGTAAGTGACAGCCCAATGGGTGACTTTAAATATGTTGGCTGTGTTTTGAAAAATCCGGGTACATATTTTGGAGCATCCGGTAATAACCATCACTGTTTTACACAGTTTAATGGTAAACTGTATGCATTTTATCATACGAAGAAAGACACAATAGCAGTCGGCACGAAAGAGGATTACCGTACGACTTATGTAAATGAGTTAAATCTTGGTGACAATGGAGATTTTACAAATGCGGATGGAACGATTGCCGATACAAAGATGACAAAGACCGGTGTATCATCGGTTGGTACAATCAATCCTTATCAGACGGTTGAGGCAGAAACATTTGCGATGGCAGATACGGTAGGAACTGTTATTAATAATGAAAAAGCGTCCAACGAAGACTGGACCGTAAATTATTCCGTATACAATGGAAAGATTGGTGCTTATATTGGTGTGGCGGATGTTGATTTTGGAACGGATGGAGCATCTGAAATTACCATGAAACTTGGTGATTCCACATCGGATTCTTACCAGACGGTTACAAAGAAACTCGGTAAAAAGCTGACAGGAAAGCATACCATTTATTTTGAGTTTGATGCACTGGATGTTCGTATGGATTCTTGGAGCTTTAAAAAGTAATAGTATTGTTTTGTAGATGTATAAAAGGACAGCATACCATAGAAGATCGTGGTGTGCTGTTCTTTTTTGTATTGCTATAATTCAGAATGACATGTTATAATAGCACTAATAGTTGAGGAGGTGTTTAATACATGTTTCGAATTATATATGCAGTCGAACGTGAAAGTATGCCGGAGGGATTTGAGGATAATCTTGTATTTGCTGAAGGTGAGTATGAGATGATGTTGTTTGAAAACGATACGATGATAGAAGTGGATGGCGAGATGCGTCCATACCCGGCACATACCGGAATTATTTATAAGCCCGGTCAGAGAGTTCATTATCATGCGAAAGAAGGAAGATTAACATACACATGGATACGATTTGATTGTGATGAACCTTTGTTTGCGGAAGGCTATGTGCCGTTTGGAGTTCCTATTTTCTGTTCAAATTATGACTATTTTCTTGTTTATTGGCATATGGTTGCCTGTGAGAATTATTGGCATAGTAAAAGTGAAGAATATATTATTTCGGATTTAATGCATATTATTTTCCACTGGTTTCATGATTATGCATTTCCTAAGCAAGGCTCCAGGTATCAGCCGCTCTTAGAAAAACTGCGCGGGGATATTTATGCACATCCGGAATATGACTGGACGTTGGAAATGATGGCAGAGCGGATAAATCTAAGTCCACGCTCGCTTCAGAAAGTGTATAAAAATTTTGCAAATATTTCATGTATTTCAGAAGTGATTGAGAGTCGGATGATTCGGGCAAAGATGCTTTTGCTTCGAAGTGCCTTTGATGTTGGTGAAATTAGTATGCAGTGTGGATATCGCAATGTAGAGCATTTTTGCAGACAATTTAAAAAACATGAAGGGTGTTCGCCGAGTTATTATCGCAAGGAACATCAGGTGCTGCCATAAAAGTGCTTGATAAATCAAGTTTCGTTCAAGATATATCATGGATTTATACTTATAAATGCGATAAACTAATACTCAAGTAAATCAATATTTACTTTCCCTCAAAACAAACTCTTATAACTAAAAATACTGTCATTGTGAAAACAATGGCAGTATTTTGCTTTTTATGGGAAAAACCAAAAGGGTGACAGTAAAAAATGCAAAGAAAGTTACTTGGAAAGTAACAAAAAAAGCAGCAAAAATTTCTGTTCAAATGAAGAATGGTAAAAGAAGCAGAAGACAAACAATAACCGTTCAGGTAAAGCCAAAAAGAAAACTTGCGAAAAATACGGTTTCAGATGCGGCGGCTCAGACTGCACAGCCAACAGCAGTTGCAACAGAAAAAACGGTTTTTTGGAGGATGATGAATCCGAGGTTTCTTTGAAAACCAATAAAGTTTATTTGAAAATTGAATATGATTTCACTAAAAATTCTGCCGTATGTTATTACAGCGTAGATGGGGTAAA